>ASZN01000018.1 GCA_000406005.1 Candidatus Poribacteria bacterium WGA-3G | reverse complement strand
ATAGGACTTACGCAAAGTTGACGACAATAGAAGGCTTTTTGATCTCTCGTCGCAGATAGTCCTCGTATAAACTTTCTTTCAGGCGGTAAATCGTTTGACCTGTCGCCCGCGCAGCACGCGTCAAACTCACCCAGACCCACAAACAGCAGGCAATATGATTGCGTTGTCCACGATGGCGGCGATTTTGGCACTTGCTGATACCTGTCGTTTGCTTAAGTTCACGATGAAGCTGCTCAATCTTCCAACGAACGCGACATTCTTGCTTCGTCGCAGTCGCATCCGATTGAGATAAATCGTTGGTCACAATATATTCCGTGCGTCTGGTGCCGGACGCTATCCGAAACAACTTCACTTGGTGCCCTTTCGGAAACTTGTAGATATGAACACGTTTACCCTGCGACAACTCGGCTTCTGTCCACGTCAGGTCTTCTATTCGTTTGTGTGGGTCAACACCCTCGGAGTCATTGACGAGACGATTGCGTTTCATCGGCGCATAGTAGATTTTTGAGAGTTTTTCAATTGCTTTTAGCACTGCCATTGAAGCATACCAAGAATCTACTAACACCACCCGAAACGGGAGATTTTTCACGAAGTAGGCGTTGTGCAACATCTCCTGAAGGTGTTGAAGTTTGGTTTTCGTGTCTCGGTCCGGATCGTAGAGACGGTAATCAATAATCCAATACTGATGCGTCTTCGGATTGACATAGACACACGTCACGAGACCGATGCCTTGGATCACACGTTTTTCGGAGCCACTCCACTGCCGGCGAACAGGCTCCATCTGTTTCGCATAAGGTTTTGGCACGACGGTATCATCAAAAAGAACGTATCCGTCTTTATCGAACTCAATATCGTTTCGCACCGAACGCCAGAGTTCACGAGCAGGGATACGTTCGGTATTCAGGAGACGATTGAGTTGATCATGGCTCCATTTCTCCGTATGATCGGCAAAGTGCGTCTGTGTGAAGTTCTGAAAACCGGCTAACAAAAATTGGCAATAATCCGAGAACAGCGGTTGTCTCTTTTCAGAAAGATTCATGCTCATCATAATTAAAAAGTATAACACATTTTAATTCATTGCGTAAGTCCTATTTAAATTCGGTGTGTCTATTTTTACCACGACGGCTGAATTCACATTTTATCGGTTGATTGATCGGTAGCAGACGTGTGAGTGCGTAAAAATCTTCTTCACTCTTTAACCGATGCCCTGAAATGCTGATCATGACATCTCCGCGCCGGATGCCAGCATTGGCAATCGGACTCTGTTTCTCTATTTCTGATACCAAGACTCCGGTGTTCATCGGTGTTGACAGTTTTTCTGCCAATTCTTCGGTGGTTATATCTTGGACTTCGAGGGCGAGGTCCGGCGGGACGACGCTACCGTATTCGATGATTTGTTCGACGACGCTCTTTGCCTTGTTCGCTGGAATAGCGAAGCCGACACCTTGTGAACCGCCGCTGGTTGAATGGATGACGGTGTTTATACCGATAAGTTCACCGTGTATGTTGACCAATGCGCCGCCGCTGTTACCCGGATTAATGGAGGCATCTGTCTGAATCAGGTTTTCATGATAGCGGTACTCAACCGTCTTGGCGCGTTGTGTCGCGCTGACGATGCCGATTGTTACGGAAGGTTGTGCGTCGCCTATTGATAAACCGAATGGGTTTCCGATGGCAACCGTCCATTCCCCAATCAAAAGGGATTCGGAGTCTCCCCACTGAATCTCTGGCAGTGTTGTGTCTGTGTCTACCTTTAAAACGGCGAGGTCTGAGAGATAATCGTATCCTGCGACCTGTGCTGTAAACTCCCGTCCATCGGGGACAGTAACCGTGATGCTATCTGCGTTTTCGATGACGTGGTGGTTCGTTAGGATATATCCTTTTTTATCGATGATGACCCCGGAACCGACTTCACGCTGCAAACGTCTTCGCCGGTACGGAATTTCGCCCCAGAACCGCTGGAACCATTCGTCAGAGAGTGTAAGTTGTTCGACGGTGCGGACAGCACTAATGTTAACGACCGCGGGACTGGCTTTCGCGACTGCTGTAACGATGGCTGTGCGCCGCGATGCGGTTACGGCTTCTTGTGTCGCTGCGTTACTGGATTCTGCTGTGTAGGCGGTGTTGCAGAGCGTGCCTACAAGTATAAAGAACAGCCACAGTAGCAGCAAGGTTCGACAGTTATTATAACGATATAAACGGGTTATCATTCGATTTTACCACAATTTACTTTTTTCTGAAACTCAATGTGTCAGTTTAAGAGATATCCGGTACCCTTCTAACCCTGGGTCGGTATCAACGATTTCTTGGACGGCTTCTGATGATCGCCGTTTAGCGGGGAAGTCGTCGGCATTGGCGCATCGGAGTGCTATCCTTGCGCCGACTGCGCTGGCGGCGCGTAAGTTCTCTAATTTTACTTTTTCGAGTGTGTCATAAGCCGTATGACCGAAACCTCTACCTGAAGGGAGTGCCTCCGGGTCGCCGATATGGCTTGACGGGACACCCTTTAGGAAAAACGGAAAATGGTCGGAGTAAGAATGTACTTTCTGTCCGACCGGCATTTCGGCGTTCATCTGTTGGCGTGCGGTGTTAAAGAACGGTCCTAATGCCTCCCATTGGTGTAAGACAATGCCTTTACGACTTGCGCCGCCTGCTGCGTCCATATTGAGCATAAACCGGATGTTATCCAATTCCGAATCGTGCGCGTCAACATACCGAAACGCGCCTGTGAGTCCGATTTCTTCTGTTCCGAAGGCGATGAACCGGACGGTACGTTTGAGTGAGTCTCCGGCGTAAGTGGACAGGACGCGTGCGGCTTCTATCACGGATACCATACCGGATGCGGGATCGTGTGCGCCTTGCGAGATGTCGTGTCCGTCGTAGTGGCAGCCGACAACTATCATCTCCGCACCGTTTTCATGACCGGGTAGGTCTGCGACGACGTTCCATGACGTGCGCGGTTCGTTGATGTCGGTGGTCTGGAGTTTCAGTCGGACTTTTCCGTGTTTCCGTTCTAAGAGTCGCGTCAAGAATTCGCCATCCTCTTTGCAGACGGATATGCCCGAAATGGGTGCGGGTCGATTGTTTTGGAGACTCCCTGTTTCGGGTCCGACACCTGGGTGTTCACTGACGAAAATGAATCCACTTGCACCAGCGAGGACTGCGCGTTCAAATTTCTCTTTCCGGTGTACCCATCGTCCGAGGTCAGGCGGCGAAGAACTTTTCGCCATGACAAGCGTATTGGCGGCAGTATTGCCGAGTGCCTCATATTCCGCAGGGCTGCCGTGTCCAGCAGAGACCAATTCGGTTGTGATGTCGTCAGCGGGACAGTACGGGAGCGAGATGCAGTGCAGTTTTCGGCGGATGGGTTCGAGTACCTCAAGCGTCGCCGTGCCGCGCGTCCACCCTGCATACGGGTAGTCTTCGAGTCTGACGTTCTGGAGTCCGTATCGTTTGAAGCAGTCTGCGATAAAGTTTGCGGCTGCGTATTCCTCTGGTGTTCCGGCGAACCGTGAGCCGTATTCATCACATAAGACGGTCAGGTTGTCCATCACCTCTTGCGAGGTATAGATATCACCGACCATCTGTTGGTCGAACTGCAGGTAAGGGTTCGTTTTGCTCATAAGTTTCGGTGTTCTCTTGATTTTCGATAGTTTTTGACGGTAGCGATTCCATTTTCGCGTTGGCAACCTTTTTTAGGTGCCAAGGGTCTAATATCTGGATGCGTCGGTACCGTTTTTCAAGGATTCCGTGTTGTTTGAATTGGTTTAGGAGTGTTTCCGTTTTTTCGATGGCGCAGCCGGTTAAGCGTGCTAATTTTTTCGTTGAGAGTTTGCGTAGCGTGCACTGCGAACCGCGTTCGGTTATCGTACGGTGTAGGCTCGGCGCGTCGGCGTAGTTCCGTAATAGAAGCGCGAGCCTTGATTCCGGACTCCGAAACGCAACGTTTGTAAATGCGTTCGTCGTTTCGCCTTGCTGTTTCCGGCGTGGTGTTATCCATTTGGACAACACATTTCGGAGACGGAGCAGCTGCGTTGCGAACATAGGACCTGATGTCTCAATCGGTGTCCATTTGGATGCACCCTCTAACCTGCGGATTACGGCATCTATAGCGGACAGTACCCTTTGGTGTAACGGTCGTTTGAACGGCATCGCTAAATGCTTTTTCCGCTTCAGAAAGTATTGGAAATTCTTTGCGCTGACAATACCGACGACGGCTTCTGTGAGTGTGTCAGCAGTGATGTTCCGGTCTGTTTCGTTGTCGTCCCACTCAATCGCGCCAAAGATTTCGCCGGGTTCCATAACCTCTAAAGTAACCGGTTCACCTTCAGTTGGCGTTTCGTAGATTTTGATACGTCCTTCCTTCAGCAGATAAACGCCTTCGTCGGAAACGGGTTCTCCGTGTTTCAGTGTTTTGAAGGTAGTGATCCGTTTGAGTGCGTCTGCGTCGTCCTCGGTGAGGTCTCGGAAGATGTGTATCTGTTTCACGCACCAGAATCTTTCTGGAATTTTCCGTTGTGTCGCCATGGCGTGATGGTCCCGTCGGTTTTCTGGTTGAACGTGTGTTCGTTAGGGTTGTCAGCTGAAAATATTTCGGTCGTCTCTGTCCTTAATTATAGCAGTATGTTGCTGCTAAATCAAGGAAATTATAGTTTAGCGTCAAGGATATTTGCTTTTTTAGTTGCGTTTCGGACGTAGATGCTGTGTTCGTGCAATGTGACGTTAATGTGACGTTTAAAACGTCACAGTGACGTGCAAAATCCACGTGTGGCGTGGGAATGTGACGTGATTTCGTGTTTTTTTCGCGACGGTTCTTCCTGAGGCGTTTTGCTGATGTAGATGTCTGAAAATGTTACACCAGTGTAATATTGGCTGTTTTTTGTTTTTCCGTGTGAACCCACGTGGTGACTGGTTTCTGAGGCGTTTTTTGGTGTCGTTTTTTTGATTGTAAAAAAATAATTTGGTAGAAAGTGTAACATTTTGTTTCCGTGAACCAGGATTGTAATGTTTCTGCGACTGGAAACTGTTTTTCAAACTTAATTTTAGTATAGTATACATTATATATGATAACATATATAATTTGTAAAGGCAAATTTATTTACTGGTTTGTCCAGTCTAAAATTGGGAGTAACCCCGTTCGTAGTAGGGCAATTCATTGCCCGTTTCTGAACGGCAGACGTGCGATAATGCACTTCGCATTTGGTCGAGTACGCCGCAAAATCGCACGACTACGAGCCGGTGTTTGATTGTGTTTGCCGAATTTTTTCTGCTTCCCGGACCGCACTACGTAAGCGTCTTTTCAGGCTATTAGTGTTTCAACTTTGAACTTGAGGTTCGGTTCGTAGTCGTTCGATTTATCGCACGTCAAGAACGGGCAATGAATTGCCCTACTACGAACCATCCATCTGTTTAGATGTGACAGACTACTAGATCGATCACTCTATCCTGAAAGTTTCCGACAATATCGGGAGAGTGCGTAGCCACAATCACCTGCATCTGTCCACCAAGCGTTACTAAAGATTTTAAGAGTTTTTCTTGCCAAGTGACATGCAGGGATAATTCCGGTTCATCCGCGATATAGACGACTGGTTTATCAAATTTAAGGAGTGCTTGCGTGAGCAAGATCAAAATCTGTTTTTCCCCTGAAGAAAGGAAGTGCCAGTTTAATTTTGATGGTGAAAGCGACTTAATTTTTAAAAGACCATTCTCATCAACCTTAATGGACTTGTCATTCAAAAATGAATTAACTGTTTCCTCGTAAAGTTGTAAAGAGGCAAAAATTCGTTCTTTATCCTCTTCAAGTTCTCCTGCATATTTAACCATAGCTTTTGTTCGACCTATAAGTGGAATTACGAAGGTATCTTCAAATTCCAGGGGAATGTCTTTTCCCGCGTAAATCAAGGGAAATACCTTTTTTGCAGCATCAAACGCAGCGAAGTGGTCGTCAATTCTGCTCTGCATTGATTCGTCTAAGAACCCAGCAGCTTCAAAGGCGTTTAATAATTGATCCTTTTCTGCTTCTGTTGGCGGCGAGTGAAACACTGAGGTACGTATTGACTTAAGTTGGTCGTGTTCTTTGCTATAAAGTATTACAGATAGGACTTGATGCTCAAATTCCCTATAACGCTCAGAAAGTTGGGCGTTTAAGATGGAATGATAGCGAGAGAGACCGTCTAATAAATCCTCAAGGCGTAAGTCTACTGATTCTAAAGGTTTTTTTCTCGTATACCTTTCTTCCTCATCTTCTGTTGCAGGTAAACGACGGCTTACGGGGAGCCAAATTAGAGGAACTAAGGGAGTTGATTCGCCATCAATTTCTTCTGATAGCATGTTCCTGATAACGTTATCTCTTTCATGAAAATAGCGGAGAGAGGGGCGGATGGGGCTTCGGTCAGAAAAAATATCTATAGGGGTGCTATGTTCTTTGTGTCCTACTTTGAGTTTCAGAAGTTCATCTCCAATATCAACCTTAATAGTGCAGACAGAATTATCTTTGAAGCTTTTCAATCGGATTTTTGCATGCTGAAAATTAAAGTTTAAGACACTTCGTAGATCACCTGATAAAATAGCATGAAGAAGATTCAAAATGGTGGTTTTGCCGGATCCGTTCGGACCTATCAATATATTCACATCGTTGTTAAAGGTTAGGTCGATGTCACGATAACCCCACAGTTTGTCTATTTTGAAAGATTCAATGAAATAACTGCTCATGATTCGGCTCCCTCTTAGAATCTATACCCCTCAATTCATTGTTAAAATAGTAGCACATTTGGTGGGAAAAAGCAAAAGTTAAATGGCAGGCTATTGCTACGCTAACTTTCCGTGGAATACCTACCCTCATTCAACTGTGCGGAAATCTCTGAAAACTCTTGGGCGTTGAAAACCAATCGAAAGATGCCTGTCTGTGTTGGGACTTCACGCATTTTCGTGTCGTTGGTGGCGTTGAATGCTTTTTCAAGTGTTTTCAAGACTTTTCGCTTGTACTCGGTGTCACGGTTATGTTCAAATTGTGGTCCCTTTGTTTCAAAAATTAGGACACGTGTCATACCTTCAACTTCTTTTGCCATCGCAACAAAGTCTGGATAGATGCGTTGTTTGTTCCAACCTTGCACGTAATACTCGCCGTGTTGACGCGCCACGACCCGATGCCACCATTGCAGTGCCTTCTCGCCATCGAGAAAATGGGCAAAATTCTTTTCCAATTCGTTATCTGAGGGATACTCGTACATCGGTTCAAACAGACTGATTTGAACCGGTTTCCCATATTTTGCAAGTTGATTTTGATTGGCGTGAACCTCAATTTTGTAACTTTGCCGCAGTTTATAGTTCGGTTCACCTACATCCAAGTCGAATTGGATTTCTCCACTATCCAGTTTTTTACGAAATATCTGCTCGGCTTGATTTTCTACTTCATTTGCTACATATTCCTGCAACGTCGGTATGAGATAAGAACGTCTATCGTAGATTTTCTCATCGGTTTGTCCGTTTGTCTTGAGACCTTCGATCAATTCTTCTGCAATCCGAGCCGCTTGCCATGGGTTTGGCACAATGTCCGACAGGCAGTGTGCAAATTCGGATACACTAATATTTTTCTCAACGTGTGGTTTTTGGTCTTCATGGAAAACGGGTGGCGCATCGCCAACATTAACCGTCGCGGTCCGTAATGTCGCACCATCGGGTGCTGATGCATTCGGATCGAGAGGCTTAATTTCGGACCAGTCTATATGCGGTAAAATATGCGCCTGATAATTGAGTTGAATCCATTCTGGACCGTCTTTATGGCGTACCACTGGTAGATAAATCTCCTGCCCCCGAAATGGCTTGCGGCGGCGGACTGTCTCCGTTTGGAAATCTGCTTGATCTTGGGTATTTCCCTTGCCCAAGATTTTATCTTCTAAGCCAGTGAGTCCTTGCGATTCTAATCCCTTCTTGACCTGTTTGACAGCGCCATCAACGTCGGTGTCATTGCAAAAAACATAGCATTGATCGAGGGATTCTCTGCCGGTGAGTTGCGCGTGTGGTTGCCGCATGACACGCCCGACGAGTTGCGTAATAGCATTCTGTGAGCGTGTCCTGTCCAATACCACTAACAAATAGGCAAATGAACAGTCCCACCCCTCCATGAGTGCTGCTTTTGTAATGATCCATTTTACCTGTGAGTTCTTGGATAGCAGGTCTTCGCCTTGAAGTTCGTTCTGTGTCGCGGATTTAACGCGTATCGCATCCGGAGGCACCTTAACGTCCATCAGTTCCATCTGGTCTTATGGGGTAGACTTCGCCGAATTTGTCGGAATAAATAGGATAGTACATTGTTGGTCTATCTTCTCGTCTATCGCCTTGTCCCCATTGTCGTAATCTTTCCCTTGACTCCATTTCCCTAACTCGCTTATCTTCTCTGAATTCTACTGACGCTATATCCTTGGCATAAGCGATGATATACTCGTGCAATGTGGCGGTATTTCTGGCGGTTGCCCCACGCCCTAACCTTGAACGCCAGATTAAAGACTCAATAAAATTCTCTTTTCCAAAAATATCATTCATCAGCATTCGTAGGTGGTGCTGTTCATTATTATCTATAGAAATGAAAATTACACCATCTTCAGCAAGAAGTTCTTTTAGCAGGTGCAATCTCGGCCACATCATGCAGAGCCATTTATCATGTCGTTCCAAGTCTTCGTTGTCAATAGGACTATTTTCCTTGAACCATCCTTGCATGAGTGGACTTCTTACATTGTCGTTGTAAACCCATCCTTCGTTGCCGGTGTTGTAAGGTGGGTCGATGTAGATGCACTTGATTCGGTTGGTATAGCGAGGGAGTAATGCTTTGAGGGCATGCAGGTTGTCGCCGTGAATGATGAGGTTATCATCTTCTCCGGTTGGGTTGCAGGAGCGGTTTTTGTCAGTTTCAAGTGGTCGGTAGGGGACGGTGAGGTGGTGGGTGTAGATGTGGTGTTTTCCGTTGAATTCGAGTGTGGGAATAAAAAAAATCCTTTCGGTTGATCTGTGTTATGCAAGTTTGTTCATTCTTCATCGCATTCATCCGGTTCAAAAATCGAATCGAACTTTATAGGTATTTCTCCCTCTTTTATGGACCGATTTAGTGCCTCAATGTCTTCGTCTGTGAGATGTGGTGGTTTTTCCATCGCTTTGATGAGGCGTTGTGCGGCGGCATTTTTTCCCTTTTCTGTAATTCCTTTTACTTGTTGTTTATCTCTTTGAAGTTTCAGATCCGCTTTTATCTGTTCGTGCGGAATCACTCTAAGTTGAGAGGCAAGAAAACTAAGGCACTTGGACATTTGCCGGTAGGCATTGCTGAATTCGACCTCATACGCTTCGCCGTTTGCCAGGATTTCGACAACCGTGCCGACTGCTCCGCGCTTGAGATTATGCTCAGGGATATCCTGTGTGAGCTCGACGACATCCAGAAGCTTGATTTCGCCTTTTTGTGTAGGTTTTGGGTTACGTTCAGGCGAACTATTTATGTTTGAGGTGTTGTCGGAAGATTTGTTTTTCATGGTTTATCCGGATTTTATCAACGGAAACGCGGTTGTCAGTTTTGGAAAGTCGGTAGCGCGCCTTTTTAGTATCTGGTTGTACGTCGGGCAGCGACTTCAGGCTTAAGGATCAAGCCACCTTTTTCGTCCTTTATGAGATTTCCGTGTTCGTCGGTGAGGAAGTCGCGTTTCTCCTGCTGTTTTATGTCCTCACAAAGTGCTCGTAAATCGTACTGAAAAGAAGCAGCCCACTCGTCGCGAATTCGGTGAATCTCTTCAATAATTGGGTCTTTCAACATTTTAAGAAGCCTCCAACAAAAGTTCAAGTGGTGTGCAAATAGTTGTGGGTGTGTAACCTGAATTTTCACATACTCTATGTATTAAAGGGAGTTTAGGGGAGTTGATACATCAATTTTTACTTCTTCAAATCCGCTTTCAGTTTGATGCGATGCTCCCGGATCGCCGAACTCTAAGATGTCAGAAGTTTTTATCTCCTTGACCTCACTTTCAGTTCGGTGAGACACTTCCGGCCCGTCAAATTCTAATACTTCGCGAAGCGTGATTTGAAGTGTATCTAATAATTCACTTCTTGTTCGTTCTTGACATATAACCCCACGGACTTCCAGTATCCACCCGATCCACCATCCCTCGGTCTGTCGGATAAGTGCAGTATAGGACTGTAACATTGTTTTTCTTTTTTCTCCAAATAGTTTATAGACCTGCGAGTAAGGTTCAATCCCTTCAAGATAGTATATGAGAACAGAAGTGTCCAGCAACACGGATGGCACATGAGAATTTGCTGCCGGGAAATCTAAAATTCTCGATCCCATGATTGCCTTTCTGATTTTATATAAGCGTCAATTTCTTCGACCGTGCTTCCCCATGTTCCTTTCATTGAACCACTCATCTTTTGAATCAATTCTGTTTTTGCTTCGTGAGTAAGTTCACAAGGCGTTTTTTGGAGAACGCTGAATTCGACTTCAAGTTCCTGTCCTTCGGGAAGGTCAATCCTATCCAACGGTTCAATAACGCCGTTTCTGTATGTTGCTTTTATCTTTTTTCTTTTCACTGTTTGCAAACCTCCATCTCTGTTTTTAGAATGAGTATAGCGTTAATTCAGAGGGGTTTCAAGTGGAAAATGCACAATTGGGAAATCGTTCGGCGGCGTTTTATTTTTCTAAAATTGACACGTATGAGCCTACACCAAAAAACGATGATAAAAGAGGGTTGTAAGGATTTTGTAGCCTGCTTTGAGGGTGCCGGTGAATGTACCGGTGATCTTGGAGGTGCCGATGCGCTTGCGATACCGGACAGGAACTTCACAGACAGGGATCCCACGTTTCGCGGCTTTCAGCTGCATCTCGACTGTCCATCCGAAGGTCTTGTCTTGCATGTTTAAGGTCAGCAGCTCCGGGTATCGGATGGCGCGGAAGGGGCCTAAGTCTGTATAGCGGACTCCGAAGAAATGTTGTATCAGGAAACAGGCGAGCCAGTTGCCGAAGCGTGCTTGTGGTAGTAATGCCGCTTTTGCATCGCCTTGTGTCCTTGCGCCGATGACGAGTGCGGCTCTGTTTTCGAGTATGGGTTGTAGGAGTTGTGGCATGTCGGTCGGGTAGTCGCTGTAGTCGCCATCGAGAAAGACGACGATGTCTGGTGGGTGCGTTGCAAGTGCGGCGATGCCAGCGAGACAGGCGTATCCGTATCCGCGCCGCGATTCGGTGACAACGCGTGCGCCGTTGCGTTTTGCGATAGCGGCGGTGTTGTCGGTGCAGCCGTTGTCAACGACGATGATTTCTTGAAGTGTGATTTTTCCGCTGTGTGCCGTTTTCGGGATGTCGTTGATGACTTTGGCGATTGCGTTCTCTTCGTTGAGGACTGGGATGATGACTGAGACTGTTGGCATGGTGTCCTCATCGTACAAAGCACGGCGGGGTTGATGAAGATTAATTTATTAATTCGGTAATGTCGGAACGTGCGATGAATCGCACTACTACGAGCCTGCTTGTTTGTAGTAGGGCAATTCATTGCCCGTCAATTACCGATTTATTTTCTTAAACTTCATCAAACCCCGCCTGCATAAGGTGAGTGCTACAGCTTTGAAGCGGGTTCTTGTACTGTGTCGAGTAGGCGTTGGATGACGGTGTCTGAGCCAACGCCTTCGGCTTCGGCGTGGAAGTTGGTTAGGATACGGTGGCGTAGCACTGCGGGGGCAACGGATTTCACGTCTTCGCAGGAGGCGTTGTAGCGTCCGCGTAGGATGGCTCTGGCTTTCGCGCCTAAAATAAGGTATTGTCCGGCACGCGGTCCGGCACCCCAGCGTACCCACTGTTGTATGAAATCGGGTGCGTCTTCCTCTTTTGGACGTGTTGCGCGCGCGATTTTTACGGCGTATTGTACCACGTTATCGGCAGCAGGTACACGCCTCACAATATCGTGGAGTGCTACAATAGCATGCCCGGAGAGTGTGCCTTCGAGTTCAGGTATCTCTGCCCCAGTCGTTGCTGAAACGATGTCTGTCTCCTCTGCTTCTGTCGGATAGTCGATGACAATTTTGAACATGAACCGATCCAACTGCGCTTCTGGTAACGGATATGTCCCTTCTTGCTCAATCGGGTTCTGTGTGGCGAGGACAAAGAAGGGTTGCTCCAATTGGAATTCGTTGCCGCCAGCGGTGACATGGTATTCCTGCATCGCTTCTAAGAGTGCGGCTTGCGTTTTCGGTGGTGTCCGGTTAATCTCATCTGCGAGGAGGATGTTCGCGAAGATCGGTCCCTGAATAAACCGAATGGTGCGATGTCCGGTTGCCCGATCTTCCTCAAGGACATCTGTGCCGGTGATGTCGGCAGGCATCAAATCTGGGGTGAACTGGATTCTTTTGAACTTAAGGTTCAGTATCTGCGCCAGGGTCCTAATCATAAGGGTTTTGGCGAGTCCTGGGACACCTTCTAACAGGCAGTGTCCACCAGCAAAAAGTGCCATCAACATCTGATTGACAACCTCCTCTTGCCCAACGATGACCTTTTTGAGTTGTGCCAAGATGAGCTCTTGGCTCTCCATGAGTTTTTCTATTGCTTTAACTTCTTCAGTTGCTGGCATTTCTACTTGGTTACCTCGTTTTTTTCGTTTTCAGAGGAACAGTTTTCAGTACGATTTTTCTGCGAAAAATCTTTCAGTTATCAGTTATCAGTTAAGAAGGCGATCTGATTCATCAAGTCTTTCTCTTAACTGGCGACTGACAACTGGCGACTGACGACTATTAAAACTCTTGTATTAATATGAACCGTTTTGTTCCTCGGTTTGAGGCGGTTCTGACGACATCTTTGAGATGCAGGATGTTCTCCGGTGTGACCCTCGGTGTTAGGAAACGGATGGTCTGATGCATTTCGGCTTTGCGCTTGGATTTGGTATAGCGGAGTTGGATTTCCGCAACTTCGGTTTTTAGTGCCTGTTCTTCGGGGACAATATCGATCTTAAAGGGTGCCTCGGTGCTGACGGTGATTTTGTCCTCAAGGGTGAGTGCCTTACCGATAGCGGCAGGGTACATTCGGCGTTCCTCACTCAGTAATTCTGCGTAAGGATGTTTGACAAGCGGTAGCTCAAGCACGAACTGCTTACCGATGGCGTAGAGATATTCTTTACAGGTCCAGGTGAGTTCAATGTTCAATTCACCTTTGAGTTCGGAAAGTCCGGAGACCTCGAAATTTTCGACTTTTGCGCGATCGTCGAGTTCCAAAAGTTTGTGAAGGAACTCGGATTTTTCTTCAGCGGTTTGGAGATGTGAGAGTTGGCTTCGCAGTTTCATATTGTAGCTGCCTGTGAGTGTCAATTCTTGGCGGACAGAGACGCTCATATCTCTCTTCACCTTTACGTTGGTGTGAACCTGTTTGAGATTTGATGTTGCGTCGAGAGCGGGACTTTTCTGGAAGCGGTAGAGTGTATTCTCCATACTGCCGGTCGCGCCGTCGGATTTCGTATCATCTGTGTTTTCTGAGAACCGGGGGTTGATAATCAGGGTCCATCTGTCTTGGTCGCTGGCGGGGAAATCGCCAAATGCGCACGTCTCCGCTGTCGGGTCGAGCCAGATGAGTTCGTCGTCTTTGCCGCCTTCGACGGCGAGGATCATGTGATTGAAATAGGAGAGCGAAGGTACGGCTTCAACTTCAGAACCACCATCAAAGATATGGGCATTGACGCCGCGTGTGTCGCCAGCAGAGATGAGAACAGGATAAGCGTTGATGCCGGCGGATTCGAGCATGGTCGAGAGGAGTGTCGTTTTGTCCTTGCAATCGCCTTTTTTCACTTCCAAGACAAGATCGGCGGGATACGGTTTGATCGCCCAAATGCCGAGTTCGAAGCCGAGGTACTGGATGTTCGTTGCGACGTATTCGTAAAGCCTTTTTATTTTTTCCTTTCGTGTCCACGCGCCCGTGAGAATCTGCTCTGTCTTTTTGGCGATTTCGGGTGTAATCTTGTCTTGTTCCCGAATCAGTGTTGTGTACCACGTCACGAGTTTATCCCAAGAATCGAGTGAAGAGATACTGATGTTATAGGCGAGGTCTTGAGGCGCGGGCATCAGGTATTCTTCATTCAGCGGTGGTACATTTCGTGTTTCAAAGGTGTAGGTGCGGGTGTAGTTATTTTCCGTAATTGTGGGTTCGATATCGCGGAAAGATGCCTCCGGTTGTGCATCTGTGGCAGCGGACGCGCCTGAAATCTGGTAGTAGAGCTGCTTTTTCTTTGGAATATGGACTGTGAGCCGGTAATATCGCACCGGATGCGGTCCTTGGAAATAGACTTGCCGCCAGAATTCGCCTTGCATGACGTGTCCGACGTTGTTCGTGGAATAGGCGTAGTCTATGATACAACCGTCACTAACTTTCGGAAGTGTGAAGTACATCAGTCGTGCGTCAACGTAGAGTCCCGCGTCCACGGCACTCGGCGGTGGCACATTGGCGATAATTTCGTTTTTGTCGAGTTCAACGAGTTCACCGTTCGGTGTTAATGTTCGTGCATGATGGATCGTGACATCGTCTCTGCCGCGCATATAAGGGATGCTCACCTCTGCGAGGTTTTTACCGTCTTCGTTAAAGATTTTTGCGATCCGCCGTGTGGAATAGATATAACGGCTTTTTTCATCGATATTGACATCAACGCTCTCCCACAGGACGACTGCACCCTCATCAGGATAATCTTTTTCAGAGGGGAGTTTATCCATAATTTCTTGGATCGCTTGCTCGTCTACTTCGCTAATGTAGTTGTAAGGGAGTGACGATCCACGATTTTCGGAGTTCTGAGAGACGATGTCGGGTCCACGTCCGCGTGCCTCTGTTTCGGTCGTTTCGTTACTGACGACTGGATCCGATTCGGTTGAAACGGGTGCGTTTTCTAAGGGCGCGCGTCGTGTCCCTAAGAATGTCTTTTCGGCGAGCGTTCCATCATCTGTTTCGTTTTCTACAACTGTCAAGTTTCGGGTAGCGTTCCCGTCGCCATTATCGTCGAGATGCGGATGCTCCGTTTGGACGTTGCCGTTTTGTTCGTAGAAATCCTTTGTCCGTGCTTGTAGCGATAAGAACGCTTCTAAGAGCGAGATGTCGCCGTTTCTGTCGGTATCGTTCGTTGCAGTGGAGAAGGCATCAACAAAGGCATCGCCAAATCCTGCTTGTAGCGAATAACCTTCATTTCGCGAACTCGATGTGAGGATGATACGTCCCGGTTTACTGAGTTGTGGTACAAGTTTGCCGCTATAGGGGAAACCGAAGATTAAAATCTGGCGTTCGGCGGGGATGCTATTGATGCGTGTTATGTATTCCGCTTCGCTAATGTCTCGTCCGAGCAGGTTATACTTCAGTTCACCTTTGTTGGTGCGGGATGCGTGTCCGATCATGAAGAGCAGGAACCGATCTGAGGGTTGGAGGGTCTCTGCGAGTTGGTCGAACGCTGCTAAGACCTGTTCACGTCTCGATTCGGTATCGGCGAGTCCTTCCGCGCCAGATGCGTCCATATCTTCAAAGAGAAAAGTAATTTGGTCGGGTGTATAGCCGTATTCATCGGTTAGGAGTTGATGGAATCGGGAGGTGGCATTCCAGAATGCATCGTAAAAGGATTTCTCACCGGCAGCACCACCGATGATGAGGACGTGGTCTGCGGCAAATGCCGTTGTGGAAATTAGGCAGATCGTGAGTGTGATGATAAGTATTTGACGCATTTTCTTCATGGGTGCACCCCCTATTTCGGGTGTTTAAGTATTGGACGTAGACACCGATTCTCTTGTGAAGTCACCGCTTTTGCCGCCTGTCTTTTTGACGAGTCTGACATCACCGATAACCATCTCCTTGTCCACTGCTTTACACATATCGTAAACAGTCAAGGCTGCGATTGAGACGGCTGTGAGTGCTTCCATCTCTACGCCGGTGCGTCCGATCGTTTGGATTTCTGCTTCAATCTTGATCTGTGATGTATCGGTTGCGATACTGAGTTCGACGCGAATTGAGGTCAAGGCGAGCGGATGGCACAACGGGATGAGTTCACCCGTCCGTTTCGCTGCCATGATACCTGCAAGCCGTGCGACCTCTAAGACATCGCCTTTCTTCATTTTTTGATCAGCGATTAATCGGAGTGTTTCTGGGTGCGCAGTAATATGTCCGCGGGCGATGGCGATGCGCAATGTCTCTTCTTTGCCACCGACATCTACCATTCGTGTATTGCCTTTGTCGTCGAAGTGCGTTAATTTAATTTTACCTTGCGGAGGAATGACGTTTATTTGAATCTTTGACGTGCGTTCCTTAAATCCGCCCTCCATTACATTACAGTTGTCAGTTATCAGTACGCTGCGCTTTCGGTACTCAGTTAAAGAGGTTGCTTGTGGCAGTCGCAGGAAAGGTAACCGCCACAAGGTGTTAACTGACAACTGAGTACTGTTAACTGACAACTATTAAAACTGTTAACTATAAAAACCGTACTAACAAATAATTTGTTCGTATTTTTCACGGAATTTTTCGAGATACTTGCCTTCGCCGTGATACGCTGCAACATCTTCAGAGAATGGCTGAATCGGTTCCCCGCGTTTCAGAACGGAGGTGCTGAATGCTTCGATGTCGAAATGTTCGTTTGCTGCGTCGTGGAGTGCCTTGACCCCTGCGACTGCGGCACCGAGTGCTGCGCCACCCTTTTCCACCGGTAGTGTCGGTCTATTCCAGATGCCGGCAACCCGCCTCATGATTTCGGGACTGTCGGTTGCGCCACCGGTTACGAATAACGGTGCTTGCGTCTGTTTTGTGAAGACGGCGGAATAGATGTAGACGGCGGCGAGACTTGTCTCAATGATACCCGTGTAATCTTCTGCTAATATTGGTTGACCAACGGAACGAATCAAGTCAAAGGTGCCAGAGACAGGAAAGGATTCCGTTTTCGGTTGCCAAAACGTCATGAACTGCCCCGGTGCGGCTTGCGCTAATGCTGCCTCTGCGGGTGCGTATTCCTCTTTTGATAAACCGTAATGGTTTCTCACGGCATCCCAGACCATAGCACCGTTGGTGCGGCACCCGAACATGAAAGGTCGATTGATACCGTCATACATAGCGTTGGCGAATCCTTCGGGATCGAGCGTGTCTCCGTCGGTTGATACCATGTTAACGAAGCTGGTGCCGAGGCTTAAAAGATCACCGGCGACGGGGACTTTCGCCTGTGGGTTGTCACCGGAGCCTGCTATGATAGCGCAGCGTTCCTCAAAGCCGTATTTTTCTACGTAGTATGCGGCGAGGTTTCCGACGATGGAATCTGGTCTCGTGAGTGCCGGTAATTTCGATTGGAGTGTTTTTGTGCCGCCGGTTAATCCGTCCGCTGTTGCTGCCAACAACGCCGAATCCCATGTTTTTGACCGGTAGTTCATCAGCGACATACCACAACCGTTTCCGTAGTCGATGGGTACGTTTACGTTACCGGTGAGTACGGCTGGGATAAAACTGCTAATCAATTGAATTTTTGCTGTCGCCGCGTAGTGTTCGGGGTACTGTTCCGCGACGCGCCGGACTCCTGCGCCTGTGAACCGAAGTGGCGCGTCAGAACCGGAAAGGTTGATCATCTCTGCTTTGCCGCCGACGGTTTCTCGGACACGATTTGCCTGTACGACGGTGTTAGCGGTCATCCAGATGGGTGCGTTCGGATATGAGAACGCATCTTTTAGCAGGGTTTGTAGGGGCGGGGTTCCCCCGTCCGTATTGGTAAGCTGCCCCAGAAGCATATCCGCATCACGGTTCAGGTAGACGTGTCCGTGCTGTTGGCCGGATGTGTTGATGGCGATGATATTCTCCAATGCGACACCAGCCTCGCGCATATCCGTGAACATGGCATCGAGTGATGCGAGGTACATCAACGGCGGCTGTTCGGCTTCACCTTCTTCTCTCGGCGGTAAGATATAATCCTCCCCGATACCGAATCCGTTGAGTCTGGCATCGGCGCGATAGTCGAGCGAATGCGCAAAGCATTTCTCCGCTGTATCTATATCAATGACGATAGCGGATAGGCTTTGCGTGCTTGAATCTAAACCGAGAGCGAGTCTTTTTCTTGACACAAATTTCTCCTGTACATCCTTCAGTCGTGGAGTCGCGCGCCCTGTTCGGCTCCTTGTTGCAACCCACGTTCGTAGTGTTCTTTTCCTGCTGTCTCTAAGAAATGTTGGTAGACTGAAGATTCTTGCATGACTTCCTCCGATAGAAATCCACCAATTGCTTGATGCGGATGAATTAAACCACTCATGACCCATTGCGATACGAGCAGATTGCTCCGAATATCTGTAGGCAGCGAGAGTGTCTTCGTCCTTTCGTTTAATGTCTATTGACGGATCTTGTGCGTCACGCCTCTCTTTCGGAAAGACGGTATATCTTTGCTTGTAAGCGTTGGTAGTGAGCGTGCTGTTTTTCAGTTGGATCTTCATCGGCAAGGGCAGCAGCAACATACAATGCCTCGCCGTTATAGAAGAAATCTTGCTGTAACAGCGGAAGATTTTCAATTTCTTGTTGGTAGTCATCTGCCTCACTTGGCGATTTATTAAAGATCTCGCTCAGAGATCTGCGAACCAGCTCCCAATAAGCATCTACGTGGCTGCGCGGCAAGAAGACATTGGGTTCTTTTACAGGTGCCATTTTTTCCTCCATGTAAGACTTGACTTGCAAACCTCTAAAATGAGAGATTTTGAGTAGGTCTCTCAAAGTTTATCACAAAATTGCGTGGAATATCAAACTATTTTTGTTTAATCCACGATTCAGATATTTAGTGTGTCTATATCGTGGAAAGGTTGCAACCGCGATTTGAAAAATGACTTCGCTACCAGGGATTAGGTTTGAAAATAAGAACCAAATGTTTCTCAGTCTGCTTGCAAATTAACAGTTGGTGCTATTTAATTCCCAGGATAAGTGCGGTTCTCCAGTTCAGCGATGAACTTTTCGGCGGCGATGGCGGCTGCGGCACCCGCACCGGCGGCGGTAATCGCTTGACGAAATACGTGGTCATGCACGTCACCCGCGGCGTAAACACCGTTTATGTTTGTGCGCTGCATCTCGTCAACAATGAGGTACCCCTGTTCGTCCATACTTATGACATCTGTAAACAGTTCGGTGTTCGGAATATGTCCTATAAAGATAAATACCCCGTCAATCGGGAAAAGTTGCGTTTCACCGGTTTTGACGTTTTTGAGGGTTGCACCGGTCACTTTATCTGCGTCGCCGTTAATTTCTTCGACGACGGTATCCCAGATGAACTTGATTTTATCGTTTTTGAAGGCGCGTTCCTGCATAATCTGGCTTGCACGGAGTTGGTCGCGTCGGTGGACGATGTAGACTTCGGAGGCGTATTTGGTTAGGAAGATGCCTTCCTCGAGGGCAGCGTCGCCGCCGCCGACGACGATGAGCCGTTGGTCTTGGAAGAAAAATCCGTCGCACGTAGCGCAGTAGGAGACACCGCGTCCGCCGTATCCCTCTTCACCGGGGATGTCGAGTGTACGCGGCGATGCGCCCGTGCAGATAATCACCGATTTAGCGCGGTATTCTTTCTCGTAAGTCGTGACAGCAAACGGATGTTGCGAGAAATCGACTGCTGTTACGGTGTCAAATTTGACTTCGGTGCCGAACCGTTCTGCCTGTTCTTGCATGCCTTGTATAAAGACACCCGCTTCGTTTCCGAAGAAACCGGGGTAGTTTTCGAGGTCGAGCGTCAGAGAGAGTTGTCCACCGAGTGCTTCGCCTGTAATCAGAACAGGTTCGAGCATCGCACGGGACGTATAAACACCCGCGGCGAACCCAGCGGTGCCACCGCCGATAATCACGATATTTCGATCTTCTATGTTGTTTGTATTGGTATTCATATTATTTGGATAGAGCCTTAATAACATCTTCAACCTTGTTAAGAACTGTAAGGGGTGTACCAGATGTCTTGATGGCAATTTGCAGAGTTTGCAATGCTCCTGTGAGAGCTGTTTGGACAGCCTCTCTGTCTACTTTATTTGCGGAATATATTATTTTTTCCGTTGGTTCACCAATCGGAAGTCCATCATAGAGAAACTGCACTTGATAACTTGCCACCACCTTATTTCTGAAGAGACCATCTTCGTGATGTATTACATGTTTATATGAAACTGATACTCTCTTTTCGGCTAACTTTTCAGTTAACTTTTGCCAGTCTTCAGTTAACTTTTGTCGGTCTTCAGTCAACTTTTGCCAGTCTTCAGTTAACTTTTGTCGGTCTTCAGTTAACTTTCGCCAGCCTACAATTGAGAGCACTGAGATAAAAAAAAGTAGTAATACTTGTAAAACTAAAACAGCTGTTAACACTATTAGCTCCTTAGATTATTGAAAAAGGTCGGGTTCTAATAATATCTGATAAAATTGAAGCCAGCATTTAGAATGGCAACGGAATGCCGACGCGTTCAGCGACTGTTTTCAGTTGTTCCTGATGTGCTTCGCCGACGGGGATACCGATTTCAGCCCATTCCTGTTCACGCTCCGATTCCAAGCCGCCGGGTAGATCCGATCGGTCGTAACCCGGTGCAGGTCGCATCTGCCGCGCGTCGTGGATATGTTGATCGATCTCCGCTTTGTATTCGTCAATCGGTCGGAATCGGGAGATGTCAATCGCTGCGATGAAGGCACCTTGATTGGCACCTTCCCAGATTGTTGGCGGATCCGGCGGCTTATCAAATAGCCAGATACCTGCCATGAACCCACCGAGTGCGTGGCTGACATGACTCAAACCCAACATTTTGAAGAATCCCGCGGGATTCTGTTCAAAGGCTTCTTCAAATGATTGTGATCCATAAATGCCGGTTGCCATATCGACGACTATGGGTGGCTGGTCGCCTGCTGGGATCGCAAAACTCATCGGCGAGGCACCCGTTGCGGTGGCAATCACACCGTCTGGGTTATGTCGGAAACGGTGGCAAGAGACCGCGAACCCGGCGCAATCCAGTTCGAGTGCGAGCCGTGAATATTTGCCAGCACTCCCGAAGTGGAAGTGGTTCCGGCTCGTTGCGGCACCGAGTCCCATCTCTTTGGCTTTTTTGACGGCTGCTTTTGCGGCATGATACGAGGCAAAATGCCCCATACCGCCATCGCCGTCGTAGACCGCTGTCGTCGGGGATTCATCGATGCATCGGACGTTTGGACGTGGATTGACTTTGCCGTCGAGCATCATCCCTATATATCCGGGTGTTTGGCGGGTGCCGTGGCTGAACACACCGCGCAAATCTGTGAGAACTAATAGGTGCGCTATATGTGTTGCGTCTTCTGCTGTGGTGCCTGCTTTCTGGAAGGCTTCGCTGATGAAACCTTGCATCGCATCCGGCATAACGCGAATAAATTCTTTCGGTACGACATTCATTTTTTTAATTTACCTTGCGGTCAGTCAAGTGGGTTTTATGACTGGACTGCCTTTACATAACGTTGAAGAAACACCCCAGCAAAAACCCTTCCACTTCGTTTCAGGCTAAGTTTTTGATGTTCCGAAAAGGGACGATCAATTTTCCTTGCGGTTCGTTCAAGTGAGTTTTATGAATGGACTGCGTTTAAAAAATAAATCTCGGAATTCCGTTAGTCATTGGATAGTGTTGTTCGCACGCTTCACAGTGGAGATGCTGTTCTTCCCATTTAATCTCACCTTTGCATTGCGGACAGACGAGAATCTCTTGTAATGTTTTTTTCTGACGGTTTTTACCTTTAACCACTTTTGACAGCAAGTTTTGGCTTGCAAGCCGCGCCAAAATCGATTTTGCGCGAGAGACGATCCCTCGCGGCACAGCATTTTTAAGGAGTGGTAGCCACCGATTTTTGCCTTGATTGCTACCATCGGGTGCGATAAGTGTCTGTAGGGTCTCCGGACATTCTAAGTCGAGTGTCGGTTCCGTTTCGGGTCGTATTTCGTAATCTATTTTGCCTTCCCATTCGTATTGAACGAGAAAGATGTTGTGGTGCGTAATATGGAACCGTTTCCAGTGCTTGTCTTTCGCCGCGAGTGTGTGGAACAGTTGTCCGAACTGCGGTTTCTGGCTGTTTTTTTGTAGTGTTAAACGTCCATCAATCAGGTTAACGGTCCATCGGTGGTAGTGCCATCCGTATATCCGTTCGCCTATTTCAGAAGGTGTTTCGATGTAGCCGCGTCGTGCCACGCGCATGAGTTCAGCGATGAGTTGTTTCGGGTCTTCAACATGCTCCAGTACGTGTGCGCAGATGACATAGTCAAACGCTTGGTCTGCGAACGGGAGGAACTGTCCATCGGCTTCGACGATCGGTCGGTCGATGACGATTCCGCCGCCGCGTTGTTCGTCATCTTCTATGAATTTATCGCATAAGACATCCGAACGCGCTTTCGGATTGTGACCGCTCCCTATCTCTAAGACAAAGTCGTTCGCACGGATGTTCATTTTTCTACAACCATCGTGATGTAAGGACTGAGATACGGAAATGTGCCAGCGATAATTCTGCCTTTTATGCCGAATCCGACAGCCTTTTTGACGATCGTGAACCCGTTTTGTCGGAAAAATTGAGCGAGGTCTATCGGACTTGCGTAGTATGCACTATCGGCATCGCCGCCGATTGCGTCTGCTTGTAAATCGGGTTCTCTATAGATGAAATGCGGCGATTTTGTGGAGAACCGTTTCTGTAAATAGAGTTGACAGTTTCGTTTGAACTGTTGGAACGCTTGCCGTTTCGTTTCACCCCAGACAGGTCTGCCGGGTTTGCCAGACATCAGGCGGGTCCAATCCAACAGTGGGATTAAAGGTGAACAGAGGTTCGGTCCGGAGATTACAATGCGTCCACCCTTGCGTACCACGCGTATCATCTCCGTTAAAGCCGTCTCCACGTCCGGTAGATGTTCAACTAATTCATTTGAGCAGATAACATCGAAGGCACCGTTATCAAAAGGGAGTTCGAGTACATCACAGATTTCGTATCGGAGGCGCGGGTTTTCCCAGTTCCGTGCTTCCTTGAGAAAGAGCGGCGAAATATCGGTGCCGACGACATCAAAATCCGCCTGATTGAGCAGTTTCGCGGAGATACCGTTCCCGCATCCGAGATCGAGGATCTTGGAACGCGGTGGTGCGTAACGGATGACCAGTTCTACGTAGTGTCGGAGATAGGTTTCGTCGTGCGCATCGAGGAGGCTTTTATAGGTTTCCGATGTTTCGTAGAATTCCCGCATCCGTTCACGGGTTTTTAAACTATTAAATTTGGTCACCGTTCCCCTTCGTTTCACGGTGGTTTCCTGTGTCTGGGGCATGAAAAATGTCCTGAATAATTCAGAATCTACGTTCTCACAACAAAGCGAGCGGACTTTACCTAAGAGCGGAGCGTGTTCCAGGGTGCCTCGTCATAAACGTCGATGAGTTGGTATCCCTCCGCGCCTTTGCTGGGACTCAAAGTTACGAACAACTTTGCGGATTCCGAAGAGACGTTAAAGGAGGCGTGGACCCTATCTGCTGGAATAAAGACGGAATCGCCTGCGTTGAGTGTCTGTTTTTTGTCTTCGAGCCACTGTTCGACGCTGCCTTCTATCACGTAGATGACCTCTTCTTGTTCAGGGTGTTTATGGAAGTCGTGTCCGTAGCCTGGGGAGAGTGAGACCTCCATGGCGACGATGTCTTTTCCACCGGTGCTCTCTGGGCGGCTCAGCCACCCGATTGTTCCCCAATCGAGTTCGTCTCGTTCCACGTCTGCGGATGCAATAAATTTCCCGTTCATAAGATTGTCGGTTCTCCTTCATTCACGATGTAGGCGCGCTTTGACGGCGCGCCTACCTGTAAGTTTCTCGTCTTTTATCTTTCGGATTTCAGCGTTGCCCAGGTTGTGGACAACTTCCCGAGCGGTTCAACGGGTGTCGCTGCGGTTTCCATTTCTACCCGGACTTCCTCCATGCTGAGGGCACGGTTCCAGATACGGACTTCGTCGATGAGTCCGAGGAATATACGATTAATGCCTTCGTGTGTTGTCCCGATGAGGACAGAAGCGGTGTCAGCTGCGCCGGGGAGCGGATTTTTACCGTCGGATTCGCCGGCGTGCTCGCCGTTTAACCAGTATCGATGGACACCGTCTTCGACTTGTGCGACGACGTGGGTCCACTCGTTAAGTTCGATTTTCCCGGTGCAAGTACTACCGCTACCCCCGGCACTGAGGTGCAAGCATTCACTGTTCCTCTCAGTGTAGAAGCTATAGGAGCGCGGGCCATTCCCTTTTGAAAGGATACCTTGCCACTGCTGGTCGCCATTTGGTCCTCCGGTGTATCTCTCGGCATTAATCCAGGCCATCACTGTTACGTTGGTATCAACAGTAAGGATATCGGCGTGTGGGACTTCGACCCAGTCGGTCTGACCGTTGAGTTTTAGAGCGTTTCCGAATTTTCCTGCGGCTAATTCGGGCGCGCCAGCGATGGTGCCGTCGTTCTCATATTGTGAGAGATCGGGCACTGTATCGCCATCGAGTTCATCAAAAGAGAAGTATAGAATAAGTGAATCATCGGCGGGATCTGCAGCGTGTGCGAAAGGTGCCGCGATCATGATAATCGTCAATATAGAGAGTAAAGTTTTCATCTGTTCTCCTTTTGCGTGTAACATAAGTCTGCGCGCTTGGTGTTTCATGAAGTCTGAAATTCGCAAGCCTCCAGAGCGCGCATACAGATAGGTTTTATCGATGTGCGGTTTTCTTCAATTGTCCCCAGGAAGTTGCGAGTTTTTGACGCGGGTCGACAGGGAAAAGTTCAAAGTGCCCTTTTTCCATCTGTTCGATAACTTCGTCCTCGGTGAGTGCTCGGTTCCAGATACGGACTTCGTCGATGAGTCCCTCGAATTGACGGTTGCCTTCATGTGTTTTCCCGACAAAGACATCCGCTGTATCGGCTTTACCTGGTGGAGGGTTTTTGCCCCCGGGTTCGCCTGCAAGTTCGCCGTTGACCCAATAACGGTGTGTGCCGCCATCGACTTGTGCGACAACATGTGCCCATTCATCTAACGGAACGACTTTGTTACAGACGCTGCCTGAACCGCCGACACTAAGGTGTAAACATTGACTCACAGATTCGGTGTAGAAGCTGTAGGAACGGGGGCCGTTGCCTTTGGCGAGAATGCCTTGCCATTGTGCACCCCCAGGACCTGTATAGCGTGGGGTATTGATCCAAGCCATGACGGTAACGTTCTCATCAACGGTGAGCGTTTCGTGATGTGGGACCAGAACCCAGTCGCTTTCGCCGTTGAGTTCGAGTGCTTTGCCGAATTTACCATCAGCAAGTTTAGCGTCCCCGACCAACTCACCGTGGTTTTCGTATTTTGAATGGTCAATGGCGTTTTCACCATCGAGTTCATCAAAAGAGAAATAGAGAATAAGCGAATCCTCTGGTTCGTTTGCGCTGTATGCGAAAGAAGCCACAAACGTGATAAGGATTAGTATGATAAATAGGTTCCTCATTTTTTCCTCCATATAGCATAGGGAACCGTTGGTTTCCTGTGCATTATTTGTATAGGTTAATCTATCGGAACAATTTCTCCGCCTTCAACTGCCCTAAACCTTTGGTTGACAGCGAGATGTGTCCAACGGTCCGTATGTCCGTTGGTCCAACGGATTTCGAGGAGATCAATCTGTTCCGCTTTGCCGACACCAAAATGGGCGCGCAGATCGTGGAAAGAGAGGTAACTCCCACTACTATGCACCTCCCGATACTGGACGTGTGTTCCGGTTACAACCTTGATTCTTGCTCCAATCCCGGAACGGTTGCTTTTTTCTCCGACAGTCTGGATTTGTATCCAATTGTTTCGGTTTCCGACTGCGTTTTGAAGCAGGTCTGGACGTTGGTTACAGTTCGTGACGAGGATATCGAGGTCCCCGTCGTTGTCGTAATCGCCGATAGCGGCACCACGACTGACTTTTTTGAGTGCTAACCCGTCGGTTTCCGACGCGACATTAGCGAATGTTCCATCCCCTAAATTCCTGAATAGCAGGTTCTTCTGCGGATAGGTTACGTGTTTCTCGAGGACATTGATGTTATCCATGAGATGTCCGTTTGCGACGAAGATGTCTTGGTATCCATCGTTGTCGTAATCGAAAAATTTGATGCCCCATCCCAAATAGCCGTGCGTCACCTCTGCTATCCCTGATGTAATGGTGTTGTCGGTAAAGAAGGTGCTATCGTGATTCCGATAGACGGTATTGGTTTCCGTCTGGTAATTGCTGACGGTGAGATCAAACTTTCCGTCGTTGTCGTAATCACCGAAATCGGTTCCCATTCCAGCTTCTTCTTTTCCCATATCATTATAGCATACACCTGAGATTAATGCAACCTCTAAAAAAGTACCTTCACTGCTGTTCTGAAACAGGAAGTTCGGGTCTTGGTCGTTTGCGACGTAGAGATCGATATTCCCATCGGCATCGTAGTCGCCAAAGGTTACACCTAACCCGTGCTGCGGTATCAGATCGGCGGGTCGGTATAAGGTTGACACATCGGTGAACGTGCCGTCTCCGTTATTTTTGTAAAAGGTATCGTGAACGGCGGGGTAGGCGTGTGGTCCGCAATAGACATGAACGCCACGTTCTTCGCAGCGGGTATCCTTCTCTGGTGTCCATTCAGCATAGTTCGCAATGTAGAGGTCTAAGTGTCCGTCGTTATCGACATCAGCGAAGGCGCAGCTGGTGCCCCAATGTGGGTTGCCGACTTTGGCGTGTGTCGTTATGTCTGTAAAAGTGCCGTCGCCGTTGTTTCGATAGAGCTGGTCTCTACCGTAGTTGGTGACGTAGAGGTCCAAGTTGCCATCGTTATCATAATCACCGACAGTGGCACCCGTGCCGTAGGTGGTACTTCCGACACCAGCCGTTTCGGTGATGTCGGTGAAGGTGTTATCTCCGTTGTTTCGGTAGAGGACGTTATTCGGTTTTCGACCTTGGACGGCACTTGTCTGGATCGCGCCGTTGACGAGATAGATGTCGAGGTCGCCATCGCCATCATAATCAAAGAAGCCGCCGCCGGATCCGAGGAATTCGTTGAAAAGCCTTAAACCGCTCCTGCCGTCGGTGTGCGCAAAGGTTAACCCTGCGGATTCCGTGACATCAATGAAAATCTGTTCTGCTGGGAGGGTTGGGCAGTAGAGGAGACTTATAAATACGGCTATGCCTGCACATCCGAGGCGGCGATAGAGATTTAGAGGTCTACTGTTCAGTGCGTTTTTTAGCATACGAATGGACTCATCGTGTTGTTTGTGATTCCTACTTTAGACGTTCGAGTTTATTGAGTGCTTTCCAAGCGTCGCTGTCGTCGGGTTCAATTTTGGTGATATGTCGGTAAGTGTCTATCGCTTTTTGCAGTTGCCCTTGTTGCGTGTAAATCTCGGCTAATCCGTGGTATGCCAAGCTCAGGTGTGGCATCTTCTCTATGGCTGTTTGTAGATGCGCTTCCGCCTTGTCGAATGCCTCTGTTTGCGTATAGAGCCATCCCAATCGGACGTGTGCCTCTACGGTATCAGGGTTCAATTCGAGGACTTTCTCGAAAAGTGGAATCGCGTGTTGCGGTGCGTTGAGGTTCATGTAAAGCCTCGCCAACTTGTCGTATCCGCTTGTTAGGTCTGGGTTCAGATGAATAAGTGCTTGGTAGGTCGCGATGGCTGCGGAGATATGCTTGTGTTCGAGATGGACCTCCGCCAATTTCAGCCGGAGAGTGGCGTTCGTTGGGTCTTCTGCCAAAGCACCTTCGATGGCGTACGTCTGGTCGTAGTAGGTTTTCATTTTCTGGAACAGTTTGAGCTGTTCCGTCGCCGCTGGTGTATCGCCGAGCAGTCGATACGCCTTAGCGAGGTTGTAGTAGGGACTTTGGACGTAAGGTTTTTTCTTGATGGCAGTCTGATAATGTGCCACGGCTTGTTTCGGTTCGTTCCGCATGAGTGCGATCAGACCGAGCCATTCATGAACTTCTGGGAAATCGGGGTTCCGTGCGAGGGTGCGCTTGAACGCGACGCGTGCCTCGTCGAATCTCGCCTGATGTGTGTAGATATAACCGAGTCGGTAGTGTGTATCGGCATCTGTTGGAGAGTTCTGCACGGCTTCTTTTGCGTGCTGTTCTGCGGTGTCTAATTGGCTCTGTTTGCAGTAAATTTCCGCCAGGGCGAGATGCGTTAATCCGTAAATCCGCGCCTTTACCGGCGCATTTTTTGCGTCTGCAGCTGCCGGAAAAATCTTGTTAAAGGTTTCAATCGCTAATTCCAGTTCATCTTGCAGTTTATAGACGTTTGCGAGTTGGAAAAGAGCGTCTACATTTGTCGGGTGTTGCGATAGAACTGATTTAAAAGCATCAGCTGCCTGTGCGTAGCGTCGCAGCTTGACGTATTCTACACCTTCTTGGAGTGTTGTGCTCGTTTCAGCACGACTCACAGACGACGTGAACCAGAGAAGGATCGTCAGGATTAAGACGCAGCGGTTACACTTTGTAAGTATATGATGGCGTTTCGAGCGTGCTTCCATCGCAATTTTCCTCAATCAGACTGCGATTGTTTGTTCAGTACATCCTGAACCCAAGAGAGTGCTGCCATGCTCGACGACCAGCCGATGGATGTCACGGCGAGCAGTGCGACCTGTTGTAGTTCCGCGGGTGTGATCCCTTCTTGGAGTGCGCGTCGCGTATGCGAATGCACCGCGCCTTCAGACTTCGCACCGATAGCGAGTGCAAGTTTGACGAGTCGGACGGTTTTCGGTTCCATAGGACCGGCGTTACTGCTTGCCTCGCCGAGTGCCTGATACGCTTTCCAGACTTCGGGGTATTCTTCAATCACGTTTTGAAGAAAATCGGGTAATCTGTCTTTCATTCGATGTTTTCCTATCCGGTTTTCTCTTTTTGGGGTGATTCTGCCTCTTGTTGCGCTGTCGTTTCGGGATCATCTGGTTGTTCTTCATTGAGTCCGGCTTTAAAGTTTGTGATGCTTTTGCCGAGACCGCGTGCTAACTCAGGGATACGCTTTCCACCGAATATGAGTAGCACAATAGCCAATATAACTACTAATTCGAGCGGACCAGGGGGACCAAACATTGCTATGCCTAACATTTTTATCTCTCCGTATTTTAACGTCGTGATTTGTGCGCCGTAAAAGCACACGATACATATTAGCGTATATACTATCACAGAAAAAAAAATATGTCCAATAGTATTTGGCAGTCTCCGAAACAATGTAATTGACAGAAGGTTTCAGACATGCTATAATTTAGAGGTACCTTGCAAGTAAAACTGAACGAATGTAGGGGATCGTTTTGGCATGCTAACCGTGGAGGAGTTTGGATTATGAATAAGGTGCTGGTCAGCGATTTGCTGTCACAGCAAGGTTTAGATGTTCTGACGGAGCGTAGCGATTTTGATGTGGATGTTATCCTCGATCTTTCGCACGAAGCGTTGTTGGAGCGGATTGCTGACTATCATGCGCTACTCATCAGGAGCGCGACGAAAGTAACCGCAGATGTCATTGAGGCGGCGAAGCAGTTAAAAGTGATTGGACGCGCCGGGGTCGGTGTGGATAACATTGACGTACAAGCAGCAACACGGAACGGTATCTTGGTCGTTAACACGCCAACAGGTAATACAATTGCGGCGGCGGAACATACGGTTGCGATGTTGTTGGCACTGGCGCGTAATATCGTACCTGCCGGTATTTCACTCCGGAACCGAGCCTGGCAGCGCAACGATTTCATCGGTGTCGAATTATACCGGAAGGTTTTCGGGACGATCGGGTTAGGTCGGATCGGGCGAGAAGTCGCGAGACGGGCGCAGGCTTTCGAGATGCAGGTCATCGCCTACGACCCGTATATATCAGCGAGCGCGGCGGAAAAAATCGGTATTCGGCTCGTTGATCGGGCGACGCTATTTCAGGAATCCGATTATATCTCTATTCATACGCATCTTAACGCTGAGACCTATCATAGTATCGGTGCGTCTGAGTTTGCACTAATGAAACCGAGTTGCCGATTGATTAACTGTGCGCGTGGCGGTATTATTGATGAAGGTGCGCTTTATCAGGCTTTGCAGGCTGGCGAAATCGCGGGTGCTGCGTTGGATGTCTTTGAGGATGAACCGGCGACGGATACACCGCTGCTGGACCTGGAAAACGTCTTGGCTCTTCCACACCTCGGCGCATCGACATCGGAGGCACAGGAACACGTCGCTATTGAGGTGGCGCAGCAGGTACGGAACGCCCTCCAGGGGCAACCCGTTGCTAACGCTGTCAATCAACCGAAAATTGATCCGAGAACCCTCGATATTTTGGGGCCCTATCTCGAACTTGCGGAAAAGATTGGCGGTTTTCAGACGCAGATCGTTGAAGGGCAAATATCGGCGATTAAGATCCATTATAATGGAACACTTTTCCAGAACGAGGATGTTACACCTGTAACTGTAGCTCTACAGAAAGGACTTTTGACACCCGTGCTGACGGATGTTAACTATGTCAACGCACCCTTCTTAGTTAAACAGCGTGGGATTTCTGTTACGGAGACGAAAAGCGAATCGGAAGCGAATTATGCGAACTCCATCGCGATTACTGTTGAGACGGATAAGGGTGAAACGGTGATTGAAGGCACCGCATTCGGAAAGAGGGACATCCGCATCGTCCGTATTGACCAACACCATATAAACGTGAGGCCGACGGGGTATATCCTTCTCATCTATAACAGCGACCAGCCCGGAATGATAGGGTTAATGGGGACGATTCTCGGAGAACACGGCATTAACATTGCCGATATGACTGTCGGACGTTCGCGCTTATGGGAACTCGCTGTGACGCTTATCAACGTGGACAGTCCTGTGCCTCGACACGTTTTGCAAATGATCGCTTCTCAAAAAAAGATTGACTTCGTTAAACAGGTTTTCCTTCCGTAGTAACAAGGGAATAATTAACGGTAATTGTAGCCTGCAACAACGGCGCAGGGTTTTTGCTTGGGTGTTTTTTCAGATATACGTCGATTAACGTTATTTACCCAATTAGCCTGACCGAACCGCAAGGGAAAATTAAAAATTGGATGCTAAACAGAAATGTCTATTTATTAATGACGAGATTCCGAAGGCAAAGTTATTTGAAAGTGAGAAACGGGAGGTTCATCCGGACTGCAATACCTCTTGGCGTATTTCACCGGAACCGTTCTGGGTTACCCGAGCAGAGTTCGCGTGGTTTGAAGCACTCGGTCCGCACCTTTTAAATTTCTATCGTGCGTGTAATTTACTTTATTCGCAGAGCGTGCGCGGTATTCAACCCGCTTGGGTCGCTGAATATTTGGAGATCGGGAAACCGGAGACAGTTATCCAATATGGTCGGATGAACCGTTTTAAGACGCAGCTGCCGGGTGTCCTACGTCCTGACATCTTGCCGACGGCTGACGGTATGGCGATTACGGAGCTCGATTCGATTCCGGGTTTCATCGGCGCGACGGGTTGTCTGGCGCGTTTGTATGCAGAACTCGGCTATGCGATTATCGGTGGCGACGATGGGATGGTGAACGGATATGCCGATATGATTCGCGCACTGGCAAAAAAAGAGGAGCCGACGCTTGCGATTGTTGTCTCTGACGAATCAGAAGATTATTGGGCGGAGATGGTATGGCTCGCTGACGCGCTCCGTGAAGTCGGTGTGAAGGCGTGTGCTGTTAAACCACAAGACATCATTTTTACGGAAGATGGACTGTTTGTTGAACATGGAGACGACAAACTGCTGGTCGATGTGCTATACCGTTTCTATGAATTGTTTGATCTTCTGAATATCCCGAAATCGGAATTAATGTTCTATAGTGCGAAGAAACGCACTGTCGTGATGACACCACCGCCGAAATCCTACCTTGAAGAGAAATTGTGTCTTGCTTTGTTCCACCATCCGACACTTCAGCCGTTTTGGAAACGTCAGCTCGGTAAGCGGACCTATGCGTTCTTGCAGGCGGTAATCCCGGAGACATGGATTATTGATGCGCGTCCGCTTCCGCCGCATGCCGTTATTCCGGGTTTAGAGGTAGAAGGTGATGCCGTGACGGACTGGCGGCAGCTCGGGAGGCTGACACAAAAGCAACGGGAGTTGGTAATCAAACCGTCCGGTTTTTCTGAACTCGCGTGGGGTAGCCGCGGCGTCGCTATCGGACACGATCTGCCTACGGAGGAATGGGAAACCGTTATTGAAGACAGTCTTGATAGTTTTGAGAAGAACCCGCACGTCTTACAGCGGTTTCACACAGCGAGACGGGTACGGATGCAGTATTACGATTTTGATGCGGGTGATATACAAGAGATGGCGTGCCGTCCACTGCTCCGTCCATACTATTTTGTTGTCGGTGACACAGTTAAACTCGGTGGCATGCAGGCGGCGGTCTGTCCGGCTGACAAAAAGATTTTACACGGTATGGTGGATTCTATTATTGTGCCGTGTGCACAGATGCAGGAAAAATAAGGAAGGTGATTTGGTAATGCGATTAAGTGATAAACAACTCGCTCATTTCCGAGACAAGGGGTATCTTGCTGTTGAGGGGTTTTTTAATCCGACGGAAGCAGAAGCCCTCCGAATTGAATTGGAACGGATCTATAACACTGAACTCGAAAACGGGTCTGGCATTAATTGTGCGGTGCAAGACGACGGCACCAAGCGTGACAACGAAGGCGAACGGCAGAACCTTCAGGTGATCCCGTTGAACAATCGTAGCGACTTACACAAGGCGTTGCCGTTTCACTCGAGGGTTATCTCTGCTGTCGAACAACTCATCGGCGATGAATTTATGTTGGAGTTGGATCAGGCGTTCTGGAAGCCGCCTAAAGTTGGGATCGGGACGAGTTGGCACCAAGATAACGCCTATTTCAAGATCGCGGATCCGTTGCGTGGGACGGCGATGTGGATCGCTATCCACGATGCGAACGTTGAGAACGGATGTATGCACGTCATTCCGGGTAGCCATCGGGAAAGTTATGAGCACTACCGCGACCCGTTGAGTGATCATCACATTCGGTGTGATCCGCCTGAGGAACGTGCCGTGCCGATTGAATTAAAGGCGGGTGGTGTCCTTTTCTTCTGCTACGGTGTTGCGCATTGTACGCTGTCGAACCTCTCTGATGAGGCGCGCGCAGGTGTGGCACTACACTTCTTGCATAACGATTTCGGCGGCAAAGAACTCTGGGAGCGGAATAATACGACCAAACCGATGCTCCGGGGTCCGTTTGCAACGGGTGGCGAAACCGAGTTCGGCGAGAAATTTGAAGGTAGATGGGAAGAGATTATGAACGATGTGCTTGCGTCTGTATAGCCGGGATTTTCTGTTCGGAACGCCAACAAAGGTGTGCAAAATTATATCTGTCTGTGTTAAACATAAAAATATGTTGATTTATCTGTCAGTTTCTGATAAAATCTGGAAAATTTGACGTAACGTGTTAGTTTCGTGTGTTATGTAGGAACGCAAGAATTTCCACAGGAGGACAGATAGATGAAACAGTTATTTGGGTGTGCTGTGCTTATCGCGCTGATGTGTATTACAGTCGGATACGCTACAGCAGATCTCGCTGAAGGGCTGGTTGTTTACTTCACGTTTGACAATGTTAACGGTAAGACGGTTGTTGATGATTCCGGCAACGGGCTTGACGCGGATATCATTGCCAATACCGACATTGTGAAAGGCAAATATGGGGATGCGATTCGCATTACAGCCGTAGGTGCTGATTGTGTGAATGTGCCGGCTGCCGAGGAACTGAAAATCACCGGTGAAATCACGATGGCGGCTTGGATCAATCAGGATTCTTGGGGGACTGATGGGCAGTGGTTCGACAAAAACTGCCATAACGGCGGTGAGCATACCTCCTACGGCATCGGTGCCTTTGGTGACGGTAAGAATTTTAATATGTTCCTGGGCACCGGCAACGCTAGACCGAGGTTGGAAAAACCGCATGCGCTGGAAACGAAAACATGGCATCACGTCGTTGGAACCTACGACGGGGCAACGATGAAAATCTACGTTGATGGCGAGGTCGCAGCGGAGCAAGATCAAAAAATTGATTTCAAAGGCACCAACGATCAAGATTTACGGATCGGGTGTTCTAAGGACCGTCCGAATTACACCTTTGAAAACGGTTCTATTGACGAAGCTGCAGTCTGGAGTCGTGCGCTCAGCGCAGATGAAATTAAAGAGATAGCGAACGAGGGTTTTCTCGCAGTTTCGCCACTTGATAAAGTCGCAACGACCTGGGGCAGTATGAAGCGGAGAACTGGGACGTATTAAAGACTGTCCTATAGAAACATTAAACGGCACAGGTGTTACTTCGGCACCTGTGCTTTCTTATATGAGGGAGAAAAATGACAAAGATCGGAATAGTCGGTATCGGTTTTATGGGGATGATTCACTATTATGCGATTCAGCGGATTACGGGTGCTGAAGTCGTTGCGATCTGCACGCGAGATCCAAAGAAACTTGCTGGCGATTGGACTGGCATTCAGGGTAATTTTGGACCCCGTGGCGGTATAGAAGACCTTTCAAACGTCCGAAAGTATAGTGAAATTGACGAACTCCTTGCCGATGAAGCGGTGGAGTTGGTCGATATTTGTCTACCGACGCATCTTCACAAACCTGTCAGTATGGCATCCCTTAACGCCGGAAAACATACCCTCGTCGAAAAGCCGATTTCTATCTTGATGGATGATGCGAACGAACTCGTTGAACTTGAGGAGCGCATTGGTGCGGCGCGTAAGACAGTCGGTGAGGGACCGTGTTTTCTGATGGTTGCGCATGTACTTCCGTTCTTTGCGGAGTACGCTTATGCGAAGCGGATCGTTGAATCTGGCGAATACGGTGAACTTCTCGGTGCCCATTTTAAGAGGATTACCTCGCGACCGAGCCAGTCGCGGGATCCCGCTTCACTTGAGAAAAGCGGTGGCCCTGGCATCGATTTACACATTCACGATACGCATTTCATTCAACTGCTCTGCGGTGTTCCGGATGCCGTGTTCTCACAAGGCAAACTTGCGGGTGCGAACTATGTGGATTACCTGACGACACAATATATCTACAACGATAAAGGGATCGCTGTTAGCTGTTCTTCGGGCGGCGTTTCGCAACGCGGGCGCGCCTTCTCACACGGGTTTGAAATCTTCCTCGAAAAGGCGACACTGCTCTATGATTTCTCGACACTCGCCGGTGAAGCGTCTACGGCGATACCGTTGACCCTTCTCAACGACCAAGGTGAGGTGGAAGAAGTAGATTTGGGAGATGTTGACCCGATTGATGCGTTCGTCGGTGAAATTCAATACGCTGTTGCGGCGATTGATTCGGGAACTGAACCGACGGCGTTGTCTGGTGTCGGTGCCCGGGATGCGCTGCTGCTCTGCTATAAAGAGGCGGAGTCCGTCAGGACAGGTGAGGTCGTCCCGATTCGCTAAATAGTGGAAGGATGAAAGGGTAGAAAGATGGTAGGAAGCACAGGATGGAAGGATAGAAGGGTCGGCAAGTTAAAAACAAGGAAGGATGAAGGAAAAGCCGCTTCGCCCAATCTTCCAATCTTCCAGTCTTCCAATCTTTTTTATTTCGTTAGCAACATCGGTGAACTCTATGTTCCAACCGAATATCGGGATGTCGTTTTCGCGCGCGGACGCGTCAAATTGTTCGCGCGTCAGGAATTGAGGCATCTCAACCGGATTTTTACACATATCCGGCACGGTGGTGTGGCGGTTGTTGAAGGTGAATGGGATCGAATTACGGCTGTTATGGACTATATCCAGCGTCACAAACGCGATTTAGTCCAGCAATCGCCGCGTCCTACCAAATCCAAATCGCGGGATCGTGGCGCGTCGCGTGGAAATTCTGCGGGTGATGCGCTCAGAGAGGCGTTATCAAGGCTCGCATGTTGGGCGGATGCTGATGGGATTTTGCAGGTTGAACCTACGCCTGTACTTCCTGATCTGCTGGCACTTGCGGGTGAACCGATGGACGCGAATCAGGGGAAACCGTTTCTGCTACCGCTCATCAAGATCCAACAGATACAAGACGCGCTCGCTGAGACCTACCCTATCCGTGCGCTTGATGCCTCGCTTGTCGCTTCCGAAAACGTGCTCGCACCGCGTTCACAGGAGACGATTGAATGTTTTCAGGAGGCGTTGCAGCATATCCGTCGGTCGGATTCGTCTACAGCAGTTGCGGACATCGGGTGTGGCAGTGGATGTTTGACCCTGTTAGCGCGGCAGGAGTTAGGCGATCAGACTGAAGTGTATGCATCTGACCTGCTCCCGGAAGCGGTTGCGACGACGCACCTGAACATTCAACGCCTCCTTCCAAATTCGGACGGTATAACGCTGATGCCTGCTGGGGACTTGTTTGACCCGTTTCTCGAACATCAATTTGATGTGATTATCTTCAACGCGCCGTGGGTTGTTGCCCGCGTTCGCAACCGTGCCGAACTCGCTATCCATGACGAGAAACAGGAGACAGTCAAACGATTTTTCGCGCAGGTCTCGAACTTTCTAAAACCTGATGGTACTATTTTATTAGGCTATGCAGATGCCTCTGGTCCTAAGGCGATTGCGAATTTGGAGACGATTATTACGGGTGCGGGTTTTAAGGTGGATGCCTCGTTTAGTAGGCGAGTCGCGACGCATCGGTCGAAACGGAAGTGGGAACAGATTCGGGTGTATGCTTTGTGTAGCAGATAACCTGAGTTTTATTATTGAAGTCGTGTTATACTAAAAACAAATCAAATGAAGGTTTTCAGAAATGGATACATGGCCTAATCAAGAAGCACTTAATAAAGCACTGAACATATATCGCGCTGCACTGCGTCCATTTATAATTTGGTGCTTAAGACAGATACGAGGGACAGACGTTGAATCCGCTGTTACAGATTCTTTAGGATATAGACGGGCTGATGAAATTGAGCGTTTATTGATTCAAACGGATCGAAGTATTGAATCTGTAATTGACATTAACGATTTTCCATATATCGTTAACAAAAACTGGGATTCCGCTTTCGGTCCGCATCTCAACGATGACAAAACCTTTCGGAATCAACTTTGGTTGATAGTGGAATGTCGGAATGCGGATTGGGCACATCCACCTGAAGGCGATGCCGAATTCGAGAGTACTCGGGCGTATCTGTTCCTCATCGCTGATGTGCTTGGCAAAATCAACAAACCAGATGTTAAAGATAGGGTTGAATCTATTCGAGATGGACTTTTGTCTGATGATACTATAGAACGCCTCGAAAAAGCAGAGGAAGCCAAGGTCGAATATAAAAGATCGCTTGCAGAAGCAGAGCAACGTTTGGCAGCTGCGAAGTCAGAGAAAAACGGGTACGCAGAAAAGAACGCAGCACTTTCAAAACAGGTAGATGAGAAAGAGAACCAACGTAAAAAATTAGATAAGCAACTAAAAAGAGCGAAAACACAGAACGATAAATATAAGAAAGATATTGCTGGCACGAAACAACGTTTAGAAGAATCCGAAGCAGCACAAGCCGACTATAAAAACCGTCTTGAAACTACGTCGAAAGATTTGGAGGACGCAAAAAAAGAATGGCAGGCGTGTGAGGATAGTCTCGAGAGTACATCGGAGCGATTGGAAGAGGCTGTAGAAGAGTGGGGCACATGCGTGGAACGCCTCACTGCTATGCGAAGGCTGTTCACGATAGCAACAGTCGGGAATCAGACAGTTCAAGCAGTATATCCACCTATTGAAACGGATTCTGCTGTCCGAATACTTGATCGACGCGGTGTGGACAAGCAAAATTATCTTTTAAATCTGCTCGAACAAAAACAATCCACTGTCATCTATGTTCAAAGTGAAGAAAGAATTGATCAGTTGTTAGCACTCGTTGGACCGGAGAGAGCAGATGTTATCGGAAAGTGTAATACGCGCACCTCCGAAGCAGAAGAAGCGGAGATTTTTGGGAAACTTGAAAACGGAGAATTAATTGCTGTTGTTTCAAATACTGCTTTTTCCACATTGACATCACCACATCGTATTGAGCACTTTGTTTTCTGCCATCTTGTTCCGGGCTTGGATAAATTCTTCAAGCAGTGTGAACCGGCTTTTACATCGGAAAGGAATGCTTATCTGCATCTCATCTACAATAGTGAACAAGATGTTAAGGGATTAGAGCAGAAGTACCCAGATAGAAAAACGTTGGAAAAATTTTACCCTGAATTGCGGAAACTCGCGGAGACAAACGGCGATTTCATTAGACCGGAGAGCGTCTATAACGAATTGGATATAGCAAAACCGGGCATTGAAACAGGTCTTGCTATTTTTGAGGAATTACAGTTGCTTGAACGCAACGATGAAGGTATCAAACTTTTACCACCTGCCGGGAAGAAGTTGGACGAATCAAGGATCTATTGTAGTGGAGAGGAACTGAAAAAGGGGACAGCGGATTTTCGAGATTTTCAACTTGAGCAGCCGATTGAACAGGCTTGGGAAAAAATACTGGAAAAACTGGACGTGGACAGTGAACAGATATTACGCGAAGTTAACACTGATGAGGTGTACGCAAACGTTTCAGAAATAGAGAATGATCAGCAATCTACAGAGACGGTTGAAAATGACAACGAGACGGATGATGGAGATACTGAAGCGAGTCAGGCACCTAAACCGGCACGGGCAAATGCTAAAGTAACTGAGGAACAGGTTAAGGAAATCCGGGCTCGGAGTGCAGCGGGTGAATCAAACAGTGAGCTTGCTGAGGAAGACAGCGAAAAGAAACCTGAAGTTAAACAGAGTGAATTCTGGCAGCCCATTCGCGACGGTGAATTCGGCGGATTATTTACCGGAAAACCGGTGCGTGTTAGAGACGACGGATGGATTTCAAAGCAGATCCGCGGCGTGGAAATAATACTCAGTTTTCGTAAGAATCACAGTTATGTTTCTTTTCTCTGTACGGGAGAGAACAGAATTGAGCGTCGAGACGAAATTATCGCATTGTTCCCGGAAACAGATTACGACTACTCTCCTCGCGAATCGCCTCAACGTGCAGGGTTTGAGTTTCCTGTCATTAACAAAGGTAAAGACCATCCAGAAGATTGGGACGAAATCCGAAAGAAATTAGTTACTATGGGCACCGACATCTACAACAAAATTGACGAGTCTGACCTATAGGTGCTGTTGCCATTCGCTCATGTAAAAAGCACTTACTCTTGATATGAGCTGCAACTGAGAATAAGATAATTCAGCAAGGAGACAAATGATGGAAACCTATATACGCAATATTACAGGTTTAGGTAGACTCGAAATTGTAGAAATCTATGTATATTACGATCAGCCTGTCCTCTTCTCTTGTAAAAGTGCGACAGGTCATCTTTACCTTGCTGTGGCTACTGATAAAGACGATGCGCGTGAAACTTGGCTCTATGTTGGGGTCTCTGCCGAACGCCTCAACCTCATCCGATCTGGCGCAATTGATCTCCACGACGCATTTGCTGAGCCTGAAGACGGTTTTTTGCTCCAAGAAATAATTCCATACGGCGACCAAACCCAGCCACGGCTGGAACCGATCCCGCCAGATCAGATACCTGAAGATATGCTTCCGGTGCCCGGTGAATATCTTGATCTTGAAAGCGAAGCGCTTCCGATGCTAAGCGATGCGGAAGAAATAGCAAAGTCCAGAAATCAAGAAATTTTAAACGGATAAATTATTGCAATCGCAGTCAAAGATCGGGGTTATAACTAATCCTTTGCGATAGAAACGCTTGTTCCATCCTGTAATCTGTGTTGGTTGTCTACAATAACTTGTGTACCTCTGACGAGTTGCGAGGTGACCTCAATTTCACCGCCGTAGACACCGCCAACGTTTACCTGTTTTGCGCGTGCCACGTTCCCCTCAACAACAAAAATAGTGCCACTGCCGTTCTGGATATTCAAGACTGAGCGCAACGGAAGCAGTTGTACGTTTTTCCGTTCGCCCGTTTTGATGGAAACCGTCACGGCGGTTCCCGGTTTAAGGCTGTTTTTCAAATTCGGCACTGTCGCGTGAACGAGCACCGTGTTATCACGAACTGTCGGACTGATAAAAGTAACCGTGCCGACGATGTTGCGGATACCGGAATTCGTAGAGATCAAGACGAGATCGCCGTTATTCATGCGGGCCACATCTCCGACAGGCATATTCCATTCCGCCTTGAGGGTATCGACTGCGACGACGGTGAACACCGGTTTCGCTATGGACGATGAGATGAGTTGCGCGTAATCTCCGATGCTCAGATGTTGCGTTGCGATGACACCGTCAATCGGTGACTTAATCGTCGCGTCATTTAACTGTTCTTGTGCCAGTTTCAGCTGTTCTGTGGCTTGCCGCACCGCTGCTTTTGCGATTTCAATCTCTCGTTCCCAAGATTTTGCTTCCACGAGTTTTTGTGCTGTCGTGAGGTTCGCTTGCGCCTGATTGACATCCGATTCTGCGGATGCGATCTCTCGTTCCCAGCCGCGGCTCTCGACGATCTTTTGCGCGACAGCCAATTCCGCTTTCGCCTTTTCCACAGACGGGTGTGTCATGCCGTCTTGAAACTGTTCTGCCGTGACGACAGCCTCCTGATAACGGGTCTGTGAAACCTTAAAGCTTCGTTCCGCTGCCTCGAGGTTGCTATCACTGACGTGTTGTTTCTCGTGAAGTGCCTTCGTCCGCTCGTAATCCAACTGGTTTTTATCGAGCTCTGTTTTTGCGCGTTCTAATGACTGTTGCGCGTTTATTTTTGAACGTTCTATGGATGCGATGGCTGACTGATATGTTGTTTCTGCTTGCGTCAGTTGATTGCGGATCCGCATTTCAGCGAGCGATTTTGTCTCCACGAGTTTCGCTTGTGCTGCCATCAACGTTTCCTGCGCGTTCGCTAACTGCGATTCAACGCGTGCCTGCGCGCTTGCCTCCGTCGTTGTGAGTTGCGATTGTGCGCTGCTTAGTGCGGATTCGGCGCGTATGACGGCGAGGGTCGCCTCTTTTGGGTCGCTCTGTGCAAGCACGTCGCCTTTTACCACACTTTGTCCCACTTTGGCATCCAAAGAGACAATTTTACCCGACACATTGGCAAAGATATTTACTTCAGCGTTGGGGTGTAGGTGTCCGGTGTAATCCTTGGTTGAGACAAAGGTGCCGCGCCTTGCTGTTGTCGTAGACACGGTTACAGGTGTGTTTTGTGCCACCGTAATGTTGGTGATGAAGCAGCAAATGACAAAAAGCCATAGGCGCTGCGTTTTTAAATGGCGCGCGATGGACGATTTCAAAATGCGTTTATTGATCATTTTTGAGTTTATCCTTAAAGTCTTCTGTAAATTTTCGCATTTTCGGATGAATCACAAATTGACAATACGGCTGCCTTGCGTTCAACCGAAAGTAGTTTTGGTGATAATCTTCGGCTGGGTAGAAGGTGTCGATCGGCGTAATTTCTGTGACAATCGGGTCATTCCACATATCGGAATTATCCGTATCTGCCTTTGACTGCTCGGCGATGCGCTGTTGTTCTTCCGTGTGGTAGAAGATAGCAGAACGATACTGGGTACCGACATCATTCCCCTGTCGATTTAACGTCGTCGCGTCGTGCGTGTGCCAGAAAACTTCCAACAGTTCCTCGTAAGAGATGACCGTCGGATCGAATTGGATCTGGATCACCTCCGCGTGACCAGTCATTTCCGAGCATACTGCTTGGTAGGTTGGATTGACGGTCGTGCCGCCGGTGTATCCTGAGACGACTTCGTGAACGCCTTCCAATTGCTGAAAGACTGCCTCGACACACCAAAAACAGCCTGCGCCGAATGTCGCTGTCTCTAATTGCATCTTTTTTGACGGTTATCGCGCAGTGGCGAATCCGTACTTCTCCTTTAAAAATTTGTGTAACGGACATTTAAAAAACTATGTTATACTCATAACCCATGAAACGCTTTCTTTTCGTCTCAGTTTTTCTCTGTCTAATAGCGTGCCAGTCGCAAAAGGAGCAGGCGAAGATGCTTGTTATCCAACTCGGTGCGACGGATGCAGCGCGTCGGGTTGAAGCCTCTAAAGCCTTAGTCGCTATAGGAGCCGAGGCGATTGATGCGCTGATTGTAGGACTGACCGATGCCAATCCGCAGGTTCGTGAGATGTCAGCGTGGGTACTCAGCGAAATCAAGGAGCCTGCTGCCCGTGTTGTGCCTGCGCTTATTACTGTGCTCACCGATCCGGACGAAAATATCCGTGTTGCCGGTTCTGTTATTCTACAGAGTCAGGGTGAGCCTGCTGTGCCGTATCTCATTGATGCTTTAAGTGCTGAATCGTCAGAGATTCGGCTGAATGCGGCGTATGCGTTAGGTGAAATCGGTGCCCCCCTTGATACGATTCTACCTGCGCTTATTCGGACACTCACAGACCGAGAATGGAATGTGCGGCGTCTCGTCGTACGTGCCTTGGTTACGATAGGTACGCCTGCCGTTGATTCGTTGATTCAGGCACTCCATTCGGAGGATCCTGATCTTCGCCGGATGGCAGAACGTGCTTTGAATGATATTGGAACACCGAAGGCGCGTCAAGCAGTCGCCGATGCGAGACGAAAATTTTCCGCTGACCGTTGAGACTCTCAAGGCGCAGCTGCTTGACCCTCAATACGGAGACAGTCATCCCAATAAGCGACGGCGTAAGTTTTCACGGGTTCCGGTTGCTGTGCCTGTTCGAGGTATTCTGTAATCCAGTCAAGCAGCTGTTCCCGTAACGATTCTCGGACCTCACCCTCCATATAAGCCAGTTGATGGAAATCCGACCTTGCCTCTTCATCTATCTCGAAATCGACTTGCCTGTAAAGCACGAGGTTGATTATCAGACTGAGTGTAAGTCGTTCAATCGGGTTCGGAAAGATACTGAGCGGTGGATCCAACACGAACGGATTTTCGAGAGGTAGGGCTTTGACGTAATCGCACCGATGCTCAATACACGCCAATTGCCTGTCAATTATCTCGACTTCGTTGAGATGAAGGAGCGGGCGTGGGGTATCGGTATCTCTGATTGTCACCTGCGGTGTCTGTATCGTCGTCCGATATATCCGTAACGCCTTTAGAAATTCGAGTTCTGCTTGCGTGTAGATTTGGATGCCTTCTGTTTCTATATCTGTGTCGTCGATGCCGAGTGGGTGCTCCTCGTCTCTGCTGGGCGGCCGGATGACGGCGTGTTCTAAAAGATGACGTGCTCTATCGTGGAGTCTCTCCATTAACGTATTGCCGATTTGGAAGAACTTAACGACCCTTGTTTTACAAAGGCGTTGAACGGCTTTATCCAGATCGCCTTTACTGCCGTATTCCAATCCGAGACTGGTAAGTGTAAAGGCGGTCTGGACGTGCGTTCGGAGTGCTGATTCGTCTGAGAGATCAGCCGTTTTCATTGTGATAAGTTTGTGCGCAATGGCGGCGATATTCTGGTAGAGCGTCTCCGCGTGCTCGCGCGAGATGCGATTAAAGGTATCCCCGTGTGCCAATGCTCGTGCGAGGAACAGGCGTCTATCAAGGGTTGCCTCGGCGACGAGAGAAAATTTATTCGTTGTCATAGTCGTCATAATCTTCTTCGTCCTCATCGAAGTCGAGCGAATCTAAGTCAACTTTTTCCATGAGTTCGGATTCAGTGACATCAATACCTGCTTCTTTGTCTCGTTCGGTGACGCGTTCGGCTCTATCTGCCTGTGCGGCATCGAAGATAGCGGCGAGCTCTGCTTCAACATCGCCTTCGGTATCAATGGCAAAGAGTTCACTAAGGAGCATGTCGAAAACTTCGTAATCGGCTTCCCAGATAGCGTTGGAGATCGCTCGGGCGCGTTCATCAACGTAATCAATCGCGTTTGAGGCGGGGTCTAAGAAACCGCTTTCAAGGAGCAGCGCGGCGTGTTCGTCTTGAAGTTTTATGCGTCCATGGAGGAGTGCCGCGAGTAGACGGATGTCTAATTCTCTCAGGAACCGTCCGAGTTCGTCCCGATCGCACTCAGAAAGTTCAAAGAGCCAGAGATCCAATGACTTTTCATCAAGTTTTCCGTCGCGCCAGACGGCGATGTCGAGTAACTCTTCAAATTGGTCGTTTGAAAGGCAGGGTAGCAGGACTGAGGCGAGTCCGGTGCCGAGCATTGTGTCCAAAACCTGGAGTACATCCTCCGTCGGGCTTTCCTGTATGAGTTCTGTACAATCGGGGACAAGGTAATAGAGTTGCTCACGTGCTTTCGGGTTACGGGTAGCACTGAGGATTTCTAATTGCAGTTGCTTCCCGTAACTTTGAAAGAGTTGTTCTGCTTCGCGCGTCGGTAAGGACAGCAGCTTCTTGCCTTCGGAACGTGGAACTATTGTTTTTGGGCTATTCATGCGAACTCCTCTATGTAGGAGAGTTTCCGATATTGAAACGTGCGAATCTCCGATGACAAATGGTACTTATGCCGTCGCCTCAAAAATTATTCCTCACAAAATTGAGGTTTTGCGCCGCGGACGCGACCGGATCGTCCTTACCGGGTGTTTCCAATACGAACCAGCTGTCGTACCCGACAGCGTGTGCGGCTTCAAAGACTGCAGGGAAATTGACATCGCCTTCACCGGCGTGGTTACCGCCAGTGTCCTTGATGTGCATCTGCGTGATTGATTTTCCTAAGCTCCGAATTTCTGACGGTGAGTCGTAGCCGAAACCGGTAGCGTTTCCCATATCGTAATAGACACCAACGGCGGATGAACCGACATTATCAATAATTCGTTGATGTTGTTCTGCACTCAGTGTCGATTCGATTGCGAGGGAGACATCGTATTTTTCGGCGGTTTCGGCAGCGGCTTTCAACCCGTCTATGAAACGTTCTGCGTCGATGTGGTCGTCCTCAATTTTACCGTTTCCGAAAAAGGGAACCAGAATGACCTTCGCACCGAGTTGCGGCGCGGTTTCCGCAAGATATTGCAGTTTGGCGATGCCTTCGCTTCTAACGCTGTCGGTCGGATGCATGAACGAATAAGCCGTGAAACCACCCGGCGACAATGATGAGACTTCGACACCTGCGGCTTCTGATAGACTGTTCACTTTATCGATCCCGCCATCTTGCCAGAGTGCGTGTTCACGGTAATTAACACCCATACAGAGTTCGATGCCATCAAAACCGATGTCTTTAGCTTTCTGAAACGATTCTTCAAAGGAGACGGGTAACATCCCGTCTCGAATACCTACCTTCATAGAAACCTCCTAAAGAAAAACAGTGTGTAATTGGAATTAAATCTCGATTTCTTGATTAATTCTGAATTTTAACATAGTCTTAAGGCAAATTGCAAAGAGATCTGCAATCTTTTTTAGATACACTGTTAAGTACGGAATACTGCGAAAAAAGTTGAATTTTTCTAATCAGTGTGGTAATATATATCAAATTAATCACTTGTACAGGCAGGACCAAAACGGTTTGGTGTTGTTTTGTACGAAAGAATAGAGAGGATATGTCATGAAACAGATTACTTGCATAGTTGCAATTTTGCTTCTATCTGTATGCCTGATCCCCAGCGTTTTCGCACAGGCACTGATGAGCGACGAATTCATGGGAGCCGGTCAAGACCTGCAGTCCTTCTGGCAAGTCAAGGATGGCGATAAGAGTCCTTGGGAACTGAAGGACGGGGTACTCGTTGCCGAAGCAGGCTTCGATCAGAACGTATGGACGGATGATACGAGTACACGTTTTTACCAGATCACAGATCAGGATCAGTTTGACATCGAAACATCAATGACTGTCGATTATGGGGATGCTTGTACGGTTGCCGGTATTATCGTATATTCAGCAACGACGAAGGATCACCAGGACCGTGATGGTCAATGGGTGACATTGAAGTTGTGGGGGCGTGGTGCTGCACAAGACAACAACGCGGTGCTGCAATACCAACGTCGTCAAAATGATTCTGCTGAGTTGGGATATGTCGGTACACAACCCGACTATAATCCGGCGCAAGGCGTTATTCCGGTTGAGTTACGTGTCATGCGTGACGGCGACGAATACGAATCATGGTTTAAGCCGAATGCAGAAGGCGACTGGGTCTCCGTCGGCAAAGTGACCAATGAACTTGCAGAGCCTCTTGAGGTCGGTATCTATGTCGGCATTTGTGAAGGCGAAAGCGAGGCAGGTAGAATGACGGTTTCGTTTGACTATTTCCGTGAAGCCTCAAGTCCAGCGACAGCGGTTGACCCGCGCGATCGGCTTGCAGTCACGTGGGGTGAATTGAAAAGACGGTAGCAGCGAACGGTGTTCGCTACGATTCTAAATTGCTGGCGGCTTTTATGCTGCCAGCACCTTTATGGAGGTAAGATTTGAAGATAGCAACTATTTTATTGTGTATGGGTGTTTTTATTTTTTTCGGTGCGTTCTCTACTGAAGCAGCACAGTCTCTCGGTGATCCGTTTGATGGAAACGCTTTGAAGAATCCGAATTGGAAGTGGAAGACTTCTGACGAAGCCGGCGTTGAACCGAAGGATTGGGATATGGGCAAAACGAAAGCCGGATGGCTTCATGTCACGGGTGAACTGAACCGTAATCTCTGGCCCTCGGACACAACGAACCGAATCTATCAGGAACATGAAGGTGATTTTGATGTGGAAACGCATCTCTACATGGACTATGAAGATGCCTGCGTTGTTGCGGGGATTGCTGCCTACTCGCCGACAACGAAGGACCGTCAAGGTCGCGACGGTGAATGGGTGACGATCAAACTCTGGGGTCGCGGACCTGCGAACGGGAATGACGCTGTTATCCAGTATCAGAAACGACAGTTTGACGCTGGTGAAGGGCTGGCTGGCACGGTTCCGAATTTCCAAGAACCTGCAGGTGAAATGGACCTTTACATGCGGCTCCGTCGTGAGGGTGACACCTTCACAGCGTGGTGGAAACGGGAAGCGAACAACGCATGGATCGATATCGGCGAAACGGAACAGAAGTTTGATGAACCGCTTGAGGTCGGCATCTATGTCGGTATCTGTGATAGCAAGGGCAAACAGATTGCGCAATATGAGTACTTTGAAGACCTTCTCGTGCCGTTTGATGTCTCGCCGCGTGCGAAATTGCCGATCGCTTGGGGTGATCTAAAACGCCGGCATAGCGTGCCGGGCCCTCGTTAGTTATGGCTACATTCTATAAAGGTGCTGGTGTTGGCACACATTGGCACATCAATGACTCGCGAGAAGTCGGTTTTGAGGCGTGGTCGCCTACAACAAAGCCGACAATTGAGGCACTGATAATTCATATAGCGACAAGTACTGTTAACAGCCCTTATATTTCACTAACCCGTTCCTACGCAGTAGCGTGGAATTATGCGGTAAGAGGTGGTACCGATATACGTACACTGGATAGGCGAGGCTGCGTTTACGAGATAGAAGTTGATACTCCATTACCTTCTGGTCTCAAACTCTTTGATCCGGTCAAAGAAGTTGCGATGAGTTTACCAAGTCCTATTGATGTTGACTCTGAAGGAGAATATCCATTTTACCAACACAATGGACTTCCGACTTTTTTGTTAGGGGTGGTGAGTCCGGCGGATATGTCGCATTTTCAGGTAGGAAGGCAACCGCAACCCCCAGGACCAGGTTTACCATGTCCGCCTAATCTGACACCTCAGTTGGAGGCACTTGTGAATGCCCTACGAGATGCCGAGATTTTGTTCCACAGACACATACCTCCATCTTGTGTCAAAAATCGTTTTGAAGTGCAGTTTACCGCATTAGATGAGGAGGCGTTACAATGAGTACGTTTGAAATTCGCGTCATTGATTTGGGAAGACTATCAATCAGTCATTTCATTGAATTCCTTCGGGTGGAAATACTTGATGTGCAGGGATATGGTCCCACTTTTTTCGGGCACGTTCGGTATGCTCTCAATGGTGTTGAGCAAGATGAAAGTTTGCCTATGGATTTGGGCAAAGGAATTTTCATCGCGACTCTCAGGGATGACCAATTAGGAGATATTCCGCGGGAGGCGTTAGAAAAAACTTTACAAGAGGCAGCGGTAAAGATCATTGAAACTGTTCGGAAAAATTCAAATATGAAGACGTTTCTGCCTGATTATGACGATCCAATGTATAATAAGGATTGTTCTGCAGCGAAACTGGGCGAAAATTCTGAAAGTATTCTTGAGGGTATCTTACAGGATTACCCTTACCTGAAATATGATGAGCTCTATTCTAAACCACCAGATGTTTTGAAATGCCGTGTTGCGGATCCAAAAACTCCACGTCAGGCAGAAGATATTTTTGAGATAGAACGCAGATTACGCAGTGCTACCGGCGAGAGTTATATAGTAGTATACGGGGGATCCTCCAGCACTGGGGATAATCTTGATGAAGTCTGGACCAGATTTTCTTTAAGAAAATTCGGTTTTCAAGAAGTTAAGTCGAAATGAAACGTACCTATTTCACGATTCTTGTTTTCATCTTTGTGTCCTCTGGTGATTTTGCGGTTGCTGAAATTAGCGGAGCAGCCCAGCAAGTGCTTGCAACTATCGAATGGGTCGCTATCCCCGAAGACACGTTCCTGATGGGTTCAACCCCTGAAGAAGCAGAAGCCGCATACCAAGACGCGAAATTGCGGAGTTCTATGCTTGAGCAACACACCTTTGATGCTGAACTCCCACAACATCAGGTCTACCTGAGCGCTTACGAAATCTCACGGTATGAAATTACGAATGCACAGTATCGCGCTTTTATTCAAGCGACGGACCGACCTACACCGCGCGGACACAACGGCGAAAAGACATGGGGAGATGAAACACTCAACGGCGATACGCAACCCGTTATCGGTGTGACGTGGTTTGACGCACAAGCGTTTGCGGAGTGGGTTGGTGGCAGTCTACCGACTGAAGCGCAATGGGAGCGCGCTGCTCGCGGCACTGAGGCACGCATATACCCGTGGGGCGACACACCGCCGAAAGCGCGTCAACATGCTAACTTCGCACGTCGCTACAATCGTCCGATGCCGATAGGTCAATTTCCGAAAGGTGAATCACCTGACGGGATCGCGGATCTCGCCGGAAACGTTTGGGAGTGGTGTCTCGACGAATACAGTCCGACAGTTTACCAGCGAAACGAAAAAAGTGTGCCACGCAATCCGCTTAACCTCCGTTTCCGAGATGTGCTGCGTGCGAGAGTTATCCGTGGTGGGGCGTGGGATGTTGGCAGCGCATTTCTCCGTTCGAGTCTGCGGTTCAAATTCTATCCTCTGGATTCAACGCATACGATCGGGTTTCGGGTGGTCCGCCCGCGCCCGGACATAAAAAAATAATTTTCCTGTTACCATGCGCCAACGAAAAAAATATCCGATCCGTTTGTTGACCTCCATACTAACCTCTTTCCTTCTCCTTACACTCCCAAACTTTAGTGGGGCTGAACCCTATTTCCGTGATGTAACCAGTGCTATGGGACTTGATTTCAAGCATGTCAACGGCTTTTCTGCGGAACGCCGACTCGTTGAAACGATGGGCAGCGGTGGCGCGCTCTTTGACTTTGATAACGATGACGACCTCGACCTCTACCTCGTTCAAGGCAATTCGCTTTCCCTATCAGCAGAAGCACCGCAAAATCGACTCTATCGAAACGATGCAGGGGTGTTTGTTGATATCACGGCATCTGCAAATGTCGGCGATACGGGGTACGGACTCGGTGCCGTCGCTGCGGATTACAATTCTGATGGGTATCGCGACTTGTATGTGACAAATCTGGGTGAGAATGTACTTTACCGTAACAACGGCGATGGTACATTTACCGATGTAACTGAGCAGGCAGGGGTCGGTTGTCCACTGCTGAGTGCCAGTGCCGCATTCGCCGATATTGACAGAGATGGGGACCTGGATCTCTATGTCTGTAACTACGTTGAATACGCACTCGAAACCGATATACCGTGCTATTACAACAACAGTGTGCGGATCTACTGCGGTCCCAACGAATATCACGGCATCGCTGATGTGTTGTATCGTAACAACGGTGATGGTACGTTTACAGATATTACGGAGTCTGCAGGTGTCTATGAACCGACGACGCGCGGGTTAGGTGTCGTCTTTACAGATGTGAACGGCGACGGTTGGGTGGACATCTATGTTGCGAACGATATGTCTCCGAATACGCTTTTTATGAATCAAGGAAACGGGACTTTTCAGGAGGAGGGTGTCCTGCGTGGCGTTGCCTACAACGGCGACGGTTTGGCGAATGGATCAATGGGTATAGACGCGGGGGACTACGACAACGACGGTGATATTGATTTATGGGTGTCGAATTTTTCGTTGGAGGCGAACTGCCTCATGCAGAACGATGGTGAAGGCTATTTTGAGGATATGACATTCGATACGAACCTCGCCGACCCATCGTTCTATTCGCTCGGTTTCGGCACTCGGTTCATTGATTTTGATAACGACGGTTGGCTGGACATTCTCGTTGGGAACGGACATATCTGGGACAATGTGGAGCAGATTGACGCGAAAATGCGTTATGCACAGCCGGTGCAACTGTTTCATAACCGAGGCGGAAGCTCAGAGGACGGTGTAGTCTTCACTGAGATTACCGATGAAGCGGGTTTGAGTGAAACGCCTTATGTGGTGCGTGGGATGCTCTTCGGGGATATCGATATGGATGGTGATATGGATGTTGTGCTATGTCAGTCCAACCGTCCGACGATTATCCTAAGCAACGAGGTCGGGAATACGAACGCGTGGCTAACGGTGAAATTGGTCGGAACAGACGGGAACACAGATGCGATCGGCGCGCAAGTTCAATTAGTGGCAGGTGGAACGACGTTGCTCCGGGAGATTACTTGTGGGGCAAGTTATCTGTCAGGCAATGATCTCCGTCTCTTTTTTGGGTTGGGCAATGTCTCACGCGTAGATCGTCTCAATGTTCGCTGGCACAATGGTGAAGTCCAGCAATTCGATTTAGGTAGAAAGCCGATTCGGCGTTTCATAACTATTCGGTATTGACACGTTTCCTTTTTCGTGTTATAGTGAAGCCCATAAATAAGTGGACATCTTTGTAGCATAGGCTGTTAGCCTGTGCCAGTCTGAATGCCTGTTATAGGTATTCAGACTGTTTGAGAGTGCCCAATTAATTGTAGGTTTTACTATATATTGCAGAATCATGAAGATCGTTGAAGAAAGAGAAGCGTGGATTCACACGCACTTCATCCTTGATAGTTTTTTCATCACGGATCAGGAACGCCGACAGATTTCTATCAGTGTTGAACCTGAACTGATGCAGCTCGGACTTCAGTATGGGCTAACCTATAACATCGCGCCGTCAAAGCATCGCGCCATTATCGTTCTTGAGTGTATACCGTTCGACTCGGTCAAAGCGATGGTGAAAAACTTGATTAACCAAGTGATTAAAGATTTTCCAGTGCGTCTCCCTGAACAACGAAATGTCGTCACTAATATCACTGTGGCTGATTCAGAGGGCAGTAAACTGATGGATTCCGAATCGCCGCAAAAATTTTCTTGATTTGGTAATTTTTTTTTACTTCAAAGGAGCCAGTCATGCGAATTATTTTAACGGCTTTTTGCTGCGTCTTATTCATTTTTCCCACCGTTGCAGATGCCAAAATTGTTTTTTATTCCAGAGGTGACGAGACTTCTGGAATCTACGTCATGAACGACAATGGCACCAACTTAACGCTACTGACCGATAAACTGGCGCATAGTTATCCACATCATCCGCGGTGGTCGCCGGACGGAACACAAATTATATTTCGGATGCGAGTGAGCCGGTCTTCAGATCGTGAGTGGCGAATTTTCGTTATGAACGCTGATGGCACAAATGTGCGTCCGCTCCACAAACACCATACCGGGACAGAGGGCGAACCTTCAGTTTCACCAGATGGGAAGCGTGTCCTTTTTACAACATCTACATTCAAAAAACACTACACAAACATATTGGATTTAGAAAGCGGTGAGATTATTGAACTCCCGGATATCGTTGCTATCTCATCCGATTGGTCACCGGATAGTAGACACATTGTTTTCGCAAGCCGCTCATTTGCTTTTGTCGGTGATGCTGGTGGCGATATTTGGATTATGGATGCAAATGGCGAAAACGTACGGAAACTGTTGCCAACGCCAGTTGTCGGTGAAAAACTATTGGACCGGAGTAGCCCACGGTGGTCACCAGATGGGAAACAGATACTCTATGTAGAAAGTGAGCACGTTTTTCGGAAAGGGATCCTTACAGATTGGCTTGTACCGAAGGATAATCGCTATTTGATTTGCGATCTGAACGGCGAAAACCTCCTTAAGTTACATATATCAAAGAAATGGAAGCATAGAGATATTGATTGGATGGATAACGGTGAAGCAGTACTTTTGACTGCATCAGAGATTAAACTAAACAAAATTCTTTTCGGGCAAACCCGCCACACTAATATGTATAAGTATAATATCGCAACGAGCAAAATAACCCGATTGACAGATCACCCGGGATGGGATTATGAAGTTGATTGGACAAGCGGTTATACGTTGCCGGTCTCTCCAAAGGGTAAGATGCCAACACAATGGGGTCAGATCAAAAAAGGGGCTCCGACCCCAAAGTGATAAAAAGAGAACACGGCATATCAGTGTCCAAGTCCGGGCGCGGTGAGGATCCCTGTGCCAACAGTGCCGTCGGTGATATTGAAGATTGAGGGAAACTCGTCGCACCAACCGTCGTTCGCACTTGGGCAGAATTGGCGGGAGTTGCCTTCGATAGCGGTTACGCCGGGGATGCGTGCAGCGAGTCCAGCGGAATGTAAAAACGATGCCCCCGGACACGTCAGGTCCTGTACAGCGAGGAACATACCGTATTCTGCGGCGGCTGCACCCATCAACAACGCCTGAGACTGCCCTTTACAGGCTTTGAGTGCGACACCGGAATACCCTTGTTCACGTGCCAAGAGGAAAGTCTCGAAGTCGGTCAGCGATTCATCTATCACCACCGGTTTTATCTCCGCGGCTTTGTGCATCTTATTTTCGGGATGTGCTTTTAGGTCCCGATCCGTCGGTTGTTCGATGTATGCGAGGCGTTGGAACGCTGCGCTCTCTGACTCTTGAATCCGATTAAGGAACGCCAAAAGGTATTCCACGTTTTGACATGTTTCGTTGAAATCGGCGGAGTAGTGCCAAGTGTCAACACCGCGTTTTGCTTGTGTTTCTGCGGTGACTTTATCAATCGCGAGGACGCGTGCGACATCCCAATCGAGGTTGTCGCCGTTGAGTTTAATCTTCAGGTGTGTCAATCCGTCAGCGACAATCCATTCAGGGAGCGTCTCCGGTAACCCGTCGTTGAGGCGTTCTTCGATGTCGGCATCGGTGAGCGGATCCAACGCACCGACGAGATGATAGAGCGGCATATTCGGTTTCGGTTGGCGTGAGGTATACTGATCGAGATATTTTCCGATGAACCGATCATTTACACTTTTGTCAAGCAAGTTTTGGTTTGCAAGCGGCACCAAAAAATGTGATACATCTGCCTGAATGAAATCTTTACCTAAGCCGTCGTAGCTATTGATACCGTTTGCTTTCCCGAAAGCATCGTGGATTGCGGCATCAATCGGACTGGTTGTGACGACGGTACAAAGTTTTGGGATCGGCGAGGCGAGTTGCATGGTGTAGGATAACGCCTCCGCGATGTGTAGGAATTCGGGTTCCAGTACCTCGGAGAGTTCGAGCGGATGCGCACATAGTGTACAATCTTTTGTGGCATCTACCGCGGATTCGGCGAGTTTTTTCATCGCTGCGAGGCTCTGATCGAAAGGCGCGTAGCGCGGCGGGAATGCCCAGACGTTACCAAGCGGCATGGAGCCTTGCCCTTCTGCCTCTTTGCCATCTCGCGTCTGGACTTGCAGTCGGACGTTAAAGAGGACGCAGTGGTCTGTCGGGACGCCGCCGAATTTGAGCGGGGTCCGGTATTGGTGTTCTTCAAAGTTGTAGTGAACATCAAGGATACGGATGTCGGTGGATTTTGGCATAATCTCCTCTTTTTAATTGTTCCTTGCGGAGAAACGACGTGAATTTGAAGGCGGACGTGCTTTCCTTAAATCTAAAGAAACACCCAAGCAAAAACCCCTCCATTTTACGGCGTACTTGAAGAAACACCCCAGCAAAAACCCCATAAGCGATCTGCTTCATTACGGGCTACGGGTTTTGTATTATCTTTAAATTCGACTGACTGTTCTGCAAGCTAAACTTAAAAAATCATAGTAACCGATTTGTCACGGCACGTCAAGCAATTTTTCCGGTGCCTGCTCTATAACCAAACGGAGGTCTCTTCCAGTGACACATAACGCAAAAGTTCAAAAACTTGCTTTACTTCTCGATAAACATCAAACGTATCGGGACACCTGCCTCAATCTCATCGCTTCGGAGAACACGCCGTCGCCGTTGGTAGAAGAACTTTTTGACGAACGGTTGGCACGGCGATATGGGAATTATTCTGGTACTGACATTTACCGACGGAATTACAAAGGCAACCGCTATATTGCTGAAATAGAAGGGTACACCCAGGAATTAGCAAAAGCGTTATTCGGCGCAGCGCACGTCGATTTCCGTCCATTATCAGGGAACATCGCAGGGATCGCAACGACGTTTGCGTTAGCAAAGCCGGGCGATACAGCGTTAGAGGTGCATAACGGACACCACTATGCCGAAAAACTGCTCTCTTCACCGCTGAAGATAAACCTCCAATCAATCCCAATTCCGTGGGACGGGGCGCGTTCAAACATCGACCTCGATGCGACGCTTGCACTGATCGCAAAACACAAACCGAGAATCGTCAACGTCGGTTCCGGCGTGTTTCTCTTTCCACAACCCGTACGAGCGTTGAAACAGGCGATGCGTCAAGCGAACCCGGATTCCTACCTCATCTACGACGCTTCACACGTTATTGGACTTATCGCCGGTGGACGGTTCCAGTCGCCGTTTGATGAAGGCGCGGATGTTATTATTTCCAGCACGCATAAAACACTCGCCGGACCCCAAGGCGGAATGGTTTTGACGAATGATGCATCTATTGCTGAACGGGTTGCGAGAGGGGTCTATCCGTTGCTGATGAGCAATCACCACCTGAATCGGCTACCAGCGTTAGCAGGGACGTTTATAGAGTGGATGGAATGCGGTGAACCACAAGCGGATGCGATTGTTGCGAATGCCAAAGCACTCGGACAAGCGTTATCGGAACGCGGTGTTCCGATGTTGGGTGCCGATCTCGGCTTCACGGAGTCGCATACTTTGATACTGATTGTAGATAAATATGGAGAGGGCAGCGCACTCGCGAATCATCTCGAAGCGTGTCATATTATTACGGGTGCGGCGGGATTATCACCGGAAGTCGGGACATCAGGCGTGCGTATCGGCGTTCAGGAGGTCACCCGATGGGGCATGACACCGGCGGATGCACCGGACATCGCCGAATGTATTGTTTCAGCTCTCTCCGGTGGGGCACCTGAAGAACTCAAGCCGGAGGTCGCAAAAGTGGCGCGTCGTTTCGATACCATCCAGTTTACCGTTGAGTGATAGACCCCCAGCTAAAGCATGGGGGCTTTGTAGCGGAAGATTTGATAATCTTAGGAGATAGAACAGTCGGACAGAATGGAGGGAAAAATGCGTTCACCCAATATAATTTTAATGATGTGCGACGACTTGGGATATGGCGATGTGGGATTTAACGGAAATGAAATTATCAAAACTCCGAATTTGGACAAGCTGGCGAGCAATGGAATCCGATTTACGCGGTTTTATGCGGGAGGACCGGTCTGTTCCCCGACGCGGGGGACGTGTTTGACCGGGAGACATTATTTTCGGTACGGCATCACACATGCGAATCGTGGGCACTTACCCGCGCAGGAAATAACACTGGCGAGCATGCTAAAATCGTTCGGCTACGCAACCGGACATTTCGGAAAATGGCATCTTGGAACGCTGGACCCGAATTATTCGGGGAAACCGAATCGTAATCCGGCACGTAATTACGCACCGCCGTGGGAGCGGGATTACGATGCCTCTTTTGCTACGGAGTATGCCGTGCCAACTTGGGATCCCGCAGTAGGTGTCCAGGGTGGTGGTAGACGTTCAGACCGCCCGTGGGCATCACCTTACTACGAGAATGGAAAATTGGCTACGGAGAATCTAAAAGGATGCGATTCCCGGGTGTTGATGGATCGCGCAATCGCATTTATTGAACAAACGCTTGAAAAGGGTGAACCGTTCTTTACGACAATCTGGTTTCATGCCCCGCATACCCCCGTCTTTGCCGGACCGGAATACCGCAAAATGTACGCCGAATACAGCGAAAATGAGCAACACTATTACGGTTGTATAACCGCAATAGACGATCAGGTCGGACGCTTGTATCACACTTTGGCAGCATGGGGCGTATCGCAAAACACAATGATCTGGTTCTGTTCGGACAACGGACCCGAAGGACGCACAGGTCAGGAGGGTCGTAACCGGGGCTTAACAGGTGGCTTACGCGGACGAAAACGTTCTCTGTTTGATGGTGGTGTCGGCGTGCCTGCATTCTTACACTGGCCGGGTCATACGGACCCCGGACGTGTGGTCGAAATGCCGTGCAGCACCCTCGATTACTTCCCGACAATCGCCGAAACCGTGCAATTTGAAATGCCCGATAATCGCCCCATTGACGGCATCAGTCTGCTACCGACGATTGAAGGCGACATGACGGAACGTCCGACCCCTATTCCGTATCGGTTCAATAGTCGAAAAGAGGCGATGTTTCACGCACCGACCATCGCTATGATGGATAACCGATATAAATGCTTGACCAATCTATCAAATGATGGCAGCGAAGATTTGTGTTTTGATATGATTGAAGACCGCGCAGAAACCGTCAACTTGGCAGATGAACAACGCGAGCGATTAGCGGAAACCCGCGAGTCCCTGCGTCAATGGCTCCGCTCCTGTGAGGTGAGTCATAATGGTGGGGATTATGATGAGCCGTTTGAACCTGTTGCACCGTTTGAAGAGGTCACAGGAGATTGGCTGTCAAGAAGAAACCGAAATTAGTCCGTGAAGTGCCAACGCTTCTTGTAAGATAAAAAAGTCTTGCCAGTTTTAGTTATCATTATCAATCTATTTTTACCTATTTTTAATTTCCTATTGACATTTTAAGTTTTTTGTGGTATAATACTTTATAGTCGTTAAGTTTGGATTGGTACTTTTTATTTGAAATTATGAGATACGAAACATAATTTGGAGGAACACGAAATTATGGGACATCAGACACAAAACTGGGTGAAAGTCGCCGAGTTAAGTGAGGTTCCTGAAGGGCAACCGAAAGCGGTTCAGATGGGAGAAGGACGTAGCATTGCACTTTTCAATGTTGATGGAAAGATTTACGCCACCGATAACCAGTGTCCGCACATGGGATACCCACTCACACGCGGAACCGTCCGAAACGGTATTTTAACATGTGATTGGCACCGTCGCAGTTTCGATTTGGAAGGGGGCGGCTGCTTCCACGTTGAATGCGATGATCTGCGCGTCTTTCCGGTGGAAGTCCGAGCCGATGAAATTTGGATTGATTCAGGCGATATGATCTACCGCCGCGCAGAAGAACATAAGCAACTCCTCCGAGAGGGTCTATTAAGTGAAGACCGATGGACGATGTCCAAGGCGATTGCACTATTACTAAAGGGCGGTGTGCCGGAAGAAGAGGTCATGGGTTCGATTCTGGAACACGTCAGTCGGCACATTGCGACCTCTCACGGCGCAGAAGGTGGCAGCGATGTCTCCAGGCTCATTAATGGACTCAAAGTCGGACGCAAATACAACGGTGCTGATAGACTTATCGCTGTTACAACAGCGGCGTGTTCTGCCGCGGGACCCGCATCGGAACGGCTTGAGGTGGTGCCATTACCGGAACCTATTGCGTGGGAGAAGATCAGTCGATGGGTCCGTAATTTCTCTTATGAGGGGCAATCGGGACGCATTGAACGGTGTTTGTTCACTGCATATCACAAGGGTGATGCAGATAAATTGTCCGCGCTCCTTTTTGAATGCGCTGTTGAACCGCATTTTATTGACGCTTCGCATATTCCGCTCTATGTGAGTTATCTCGCTGAAGTTGTTGATGAATTTGGGTGGGAACACGCGGCGGAGTTGTTCTTCTATCTCGGTGCCCAACTCGTCGGACATCGTCCGGATGATCCTGAACGCTATCGGAGAGACGCAATTCAACTCATGAGAGAGATCCTTCCTACCGTTGAAGGTACTGCCTTAGAGCGAACCGTTAAATTTGACGAAGACGCTTTCGTTGCGGCACTCACGAGTGTCAATCTCCAACGCTCGTTTGAGGCGGTACAGGCAGTCTTGGTTGATGGTGTCCAGTTAGACAAAATTATTACAACATTGGTCTTGCTTGCAGCAGACCGTATGGCAAGCACACCTGTAAATGTAGATGCGGGTTGGGAAAACTTAACGATGGAACTCAACCTCGCGGCATCTTTACGGAGTGCGCAACAGATTGGTGGAAATCTTGTTGCGGCGAAAGGTGTGTTCCACGTTGCGTGGCAAATTTTCGCAGATCGTTGGATAAACATTCCTTCACGAACTCTCAGCGAACCCTTGTGTCAAGAAAAACTGGACGTTGCGAATGAGGCAGACGGACTCAAGGACATTATTGATACCATTGAGACGCTCAACGTTCAAGGTGTCGGACCAAAAGTGCTCGGTTACCTAAACGCGGGTTATTCTGCCGAGCGACTGATGGAAGAGATCGGTCATACAGTGCTCTGGGATGATACGGGGAGCGAAGTCCTGCCGACACTGCGCACCGTGTTTGAAGAATGGAAGCATGCAGACGGGCATCCCGCACAGAATCAACTATTGGTCGGATTGGCGCGCTACGTCACGGATATCCGATCGAACACGGATAATAAATCTGCGGCAACGACCGCAATGCGGTTTGCTGAAGGCAGAACAACCATTGAGGTCTTTGAGGCGTAATATCTAATGGGCCAAAACGCTCAGCACTTCCCACGTACAGAATATATTGAGGCAGTAAATAAAGGGGACGCGAACCGTGTCAAATCCGTGTTAGCGGGTAGCGATGCGCTTCTCGAGTTCATTGATGCGCCTTGGTTTGCCTTTGATGCACCGGCGATTGTGTTCGCCGCTGCGTCTGGTAACCGCGAACTCATCAAGGTTTTGCTTGATGCGGGTGCTGATATTGATGTCAAGAGCAGCTGGTGGGCGGGTGGTACATCGGCGTTACAGCACGCTGCGGGTTCTATGCTGAGTTACAACAGAGAACTTGCTGAATACCTCATCGAACAAGGCGCGACAATTGACGCACACGCCGCTGCAGGCTTAGATATGTCCGAGACGCTTGCAACGTTGATACGTGAAAACCGTGGTGTCGTCAACGTGCCAGGGAGTGACGGTATGTCGCCGTTGCATTTCGCTGCGACACCGCGAATCGCGGAATTGCTGCTCGAAAACGGCGCAGATATAAACCTCCGGGACCGCGACCATTACGGAACACCAGCGCAGTGGACGATGCGAAGACGACCTGAAGTGTGTCGCTATCTCCTTGAACAGGGTGCTGAAGCAGATGTTGTCCTCTATTGTGCGATGGGGGATGTTGAACGCGCAAAGACGGAATTCCAAGAGCATCCGGAACGCCTCAAGCTTCGGATCAATCTAAAATCCGCTAAAGGCTATGTGATACCAACTTTGGAGTCGCCTCAAGTTCAGGAAGTTCCGGGTGGACATGTCTACGCCTATCAGGTTGGACCGACCATGCCGCTCCTTGAAATAGCACTTCAATCTAAGCAGATGGCGATCGTTGATCTGCTGATTGATTTAGGTTATGAGATCAACTTACGAGATTGGTATATGCTTGTTGGACAGGGACCTGAGCGGTTTGATACACTTGTGAAAGGGTTTATTGCCAAAGGTTGGGACATCAACGCTTCTCAGAAGCATCGGCGTGGGATGTGGACACCCCTACATTGGGTTGCACAACGCGGTTTAACAAACGGTGTCGCCTGTTTATTGGCAAACGGTGCTGACCCGAATGCAACCGATGATAAGGGGCAAACACCGTTACACTTCATCGCGCGGAAGGGTGTCGGTAAAAATCAAGCAGCGTTGCTAATTGCGCACGGCGCAGATCCAAACGCACGTGATGATGCTGGACAAACCCCGCTGGATTACGCCAAGAAAGCGAAGCGGAAAACAGTTGCAACATTTCTAACAGAATTAGTTCAGTAATATTAGTGTTTCTGATATTTATCAAATCTATCAAGGAATCAGTAATAATCAATGGATCGTAGGTATAGGAATATGAAAATGCGATTGTTTTGAAAAAGTTTCTTGATTTTTAGAGCATGAGATGGCATCCTAATAGTTCATAGAAGAACAACTTTCGGTGAACATTAGGAGGACATCTCATGCGTCATAAGATTATC
>ASZN01000017.1 GCA_000406005.1 Candidatus Poribacteria bacterium WGA-3G | reverse complement strand
TGCTATAATATATGTATGAATAATAGATTTGTTAAGATTGGTGAAGCTGCTAAACTCTTGGGTGTGTCTGTTCAGGCACTTCGGAATTGGGAAATAGAAGGTAAGATAATGCCTTCCCACCGCACGCCCGGCGGTCAACGTATGTATGATTTAGCAGAACTTCTTGGTGTCAATGATTTGACCTATCCGACGATTGCTTATGCCCGCGTCTCGAGTTCAGATCAAAAGGAAGATTTAGAACGTCAGCAACTGCGTTAACTATTAAAACAGATGAGCCTGCGGTATTGGAGAGAAAAATACAAGACATCCTGAAAATATTGGGTAAATATGCAGAGGATGCCCCAGGAACAGAATGGTTTTTTACTGCTCCAAGCGAAGTGGAATCAATTTACGAATTTATTTATACCAAATCTAATTGATGATTCCTCTTAAAAGGGTTTCCGCCATTTTTGGGTTATGTCCGGTTCGGTTGGAAACCGAACCTACCGGGCCTGGGTGGATGGTGTGTGGTTAATGCAATATAAACTTTACCTAAGGCATCAACAAAAAAGTAGACATCACAGTGCAAAATCAGGTATAATACCTACATGGCACAATATGACATTAGCGCGAAATACCTATTGCTTGAGCATCCCAAAGCACTCATTGAATACTTCCTTGGCAGGCAAAACGTAGAAATTATAGAACACCTGAATACCGATCAACCAACGTTCAAAACACATCGCGGGGATAGCACAACAAGAATCCGCATTGATGACGAAGAAGTAATAGTGCACCTGGAAGTGCAATCTGGCAACAGCCCGAAACCGATGTGGGCACGACTGGCTGCTTATTGTGGATTTCTAATCAGCGAATTTCAGAAGCCGGTTTATTGCATCGTTTTGTATCTCGGTCCCTCCGCGGGGCAGAACGACCCCGGATACTACGCTTATGAGACAGAGGAGTTTCGGTATCTGATCCAATATAAGGTCATAAGGCTTGCCGAGATAGATGGTCAATCCGTATTGGAGACGCAGGCCCCCGCGTTGCTTCCTTTCACACCGTTGATGAAACCACCTGCGGATATGGGGGCGGATCAGTGCAGTGGTTGAGAAAGTGTGTCGCAGCTGCTGAGACGGCACCCGTTGAGAAAGTCGTGCGAGATGACTTAGTCGCAACACTCGGTATCTTGAGTGCTTTGGCTTACGATAATAAACTCGTAAATCAATTGATAAAGGAGGAAATTGTGCAAGAATCTACTTTTTTCCAAGAACACCTTGAAAAGGCAACGAAACGCGTCACACAAGAAGCACTTGAGCAAGGACGCGAACAAGGTATTGAACAAGGACGCGAACAAGAGAGACGAGGGAGTACAATTAGACACATCTTAGTGGTACTTAAAACGAAGTTCTCCGCAGATATCGTGACTGTCTTAACGCCTGCCATTGAGAATATAAGCGATGTGGAACGACTTGAAGCGTTACTTCCGGCTGCGGTTGAAGCGGAAAGCCTTGAAGCCTTTGCTCGGGCTCTTCAAGAATAGCAACACGCATTGAAGACAGAGCAGACATTGTTCCTTTTCAATGATCTCAGTTTATGGATGGTCAGTAAATTCACTCTTCCCTCACCCCGATCAGATGAAAACTGACAAAGAGACATCCCAATGAAAATCTTTTACGCCACACTATTTTCAGTTATTTTTCTTGTAGGAGGGATTTGTAATCCGGCTGCTCAAGGTGAGGCCTTTACCTACCATTGGGAGATAGATGAAACTCCGGAAGGCAGTGAAAGCGCAACTGTCGTTGAACCTATAGAAGTGACGCTGCTCGACGAACAAATACAGGTTCCCTCTCATAGTGCCTCCTTGGCGTTGATGCGGAAGTATTCTGTGCACCTCGGACCCGAATGGGATCCTGGATTTGCCTATAGGTTGCTCCAGACCTTTGAATCCATACCTCAGGAAACAAATAACCTATACGCGGGTACCGCTGAGGTTGCTCCCTCTATTTGGCGGTTAAGCGACCGTCATATCCAAGATGACATTTCAGTGGAATACCGAGATGGGCAGCGCATCGTCACGATTGCCGAAGCGGCATTCGTGCATGCGACACCCCTGTTAGCGGAAATTGAAGGCGTGCGCGGTAGATATTTTTCCAAACGACTCCATCATACTGTGGTTCGGTTTGTAACTGACGATGGCGTGGATAGGTACGCGCTTGAACGGATACTGCAGGAACGCTACGCAGTCAGCATAAACGTTCCAGATTATGCCGAACTCACGCGGCACACAACGGGTGAGCACGCGGGGCGTTTTTCTCAATTCAAAAATGAAGAACTCATCGCGCTCGTTTCTATACTTGAAGAGTTCCCGTCTGGCATGCTTAAAACGCCGGGACTCAATTATTTGGTTCGCCGCTTAGACGGAACCCCGCATCCGTTTTATCCGACTGCGCCGGCGGTTGCTTGGACAAAATCAGGTTACATTGAGTTTATGGAATCTGCGTTTAAGGGACAAGGTCCCGATTATATCCATCGCCTGATCCTCCACGAAAAGGCACATTTCTTATGGGAACATCTTTTTGATGAGCAGCTCAGACAGGATTGGATTGAACTCGGTGGCTGGTATGAGAATCCTGATGATAAAGACGGTTGGTCAACGACCAAGCAGACCGAATTTGTTTCTGCTTATGCTCACGGTGTAAACCCGAATGAGGACATGGCGGAGAGTATCAGTTATTACATCATCAACCCTGATAAGTTGCGTTCACGTTCACCTGCGAAGTATGAATTTATCCAAAACCGAGTTATGCATGGGACTCGCTATATTTCAAAGATACGCGAAGACTTAACGTTTGAAGTCTACAACCTCTACCCTGATTATGTATATCCGGGACGAATTACACGCATTAATATACTGGTTGAAGGTGAACCTGAAGACGATAAACTCATAACAGTAGAACTTGAAATCCATGGCGAGAGCCTCTTGGATGCTGCACAATCAGCGTATATCAGAGTTTTTAGTGAGAAAGGCACTTTTTTTGATTTGGCATGGATGTCTCCGGTTGATGCGAATGGAATGCGCGTTGATTCGGGACATATTCTACGCGGACAGGCAAAAGTGTCGCGCTATGCTGCGAACGGTTATTGGCAACCTGACGCTATCCGAATCTGGGACGCACACGGTAATGAACGGCACGAATCCCAAACTGATTATGGATGGAAACTCTATATTGATAATCCGCTTGCAGATTGCGAACCACCGCAATATGTTCCAAACTCAATGACGCTGGCATTGTCGAAAGCGACTACATCTGACGGTAAGCCTTATCAAGTTGTTACTGCAAGTTGGCAAGTGATAGAAGAATCAGGTATACAACACGTTTCTGCCGCTTTAAATGATGATTTGAGGGAGACACATTCAATATATAGACAATTTGAATACGGTAGTTATGATAGTGAATCAGATAGAGTCGTTGTGAACTTTAATTTCCCTGAATATATGCCAAGTGGTATTTATAGTCTCAATAGTATTTCAATGTTAGATATTGCCTTAAATGGTTCAAACGTTTATTTCACAGATGAAACTACAGACGAACCGCCAAAAACTATTAAGATAAAAACAAGTACCCCGGACATCGAGCCACCGGTTTTGGATGTTAACAACATCACAATCAAAGCCGAACCTACCATACCAGAGGCTCCAAATGGTGAAACGATAGTTGATATTACTTTTAGGATTAAAGACAACATCAGTGGCTATGAAATAAGTAGTATGCGTTTAAGAGATCCTCAGGGCATTATGCACCATTTTTATCACTATCCGGAGGGGTATGGAGGGATGTATTTTGCTGGCGACCCGACGCTTTTCAAGGAATACCAGCAGACGATAGTTTTACCTGTAGGCAGTGCTCCAGGCACATGGGGTTTAGCTGAGATGACTGTATTTGACAAAGCAGGTAACACTCTTCGGACAGATTTCACAGAAATCGTTCGTTTTGAAGTAAATGATGCACCCGTTTATGCCAAATCGGATGTCAATAAAGACGGCTCCGTTAACATTCAGGATTTGGTGTTAGTTGCGAATCAGATTGGACTTCCGGGTACTGCGGATGGAGAACTAAACGCCGACATCAATGCCGATGGTGTTGTTGACATTATAGACTTGGTACAGGTCGCTAATGATATCGGGGAGGCATCGGCAGCTGCACCGGCGACTCACAGGCCGACTGCCGAACAGGTTAAAAGTTGGTTGGCACAGGTTAAAGCGAATGACAATGGCAGTCCAGCTTTTCGTCGTGCTATCAGTGTGTTAGAAGCACTGCTACGGACGGTTTTGCCAGAAGCAACTGTATTGTTGGCGAACTATCCGAATCCGTTTAACCCAGAGACATGGATACCTTACCAGTTGGCAAACGCCAGCGATGTCCAAATTACGATTTACGATACGAAAGGTGTCATCGTGCGGACACTTGATCTCGGACATCAGGCTGCAGGTTATTACACGCATAGAAGCCGTGCAGCATATTGGGACGGACGCAACGGTTTAGGCGAACCCGTGGCGAGTAGTGTCTATTTCTACCAACTTCAAACGGATAAGACTTCGCACTTGCGTAAAATGGTTATTCTGAAGTGACATTTAGCGTTCGCTTTTACCATGACACAACTGCCCCAAATTCAAAGCACCATTGGGTTTGGGGTAGTTCTTTAAGGCGTTTATTTTATCAGAGAAAATAAGAAATGTTTGACTCTACTGTTAAAATGTGGTATTCTTAATTCTATTCAACCCAACCTATGTGATGTTTCGTTTTAACTGTCAACTCACTCTACATTAACAAAAACCGTGATGGTATTCGCAGAATTGCCTAATTAATCAACCTACCACTACGCATAATAAGGAGAGATAATTGTTAAAGGAACCATGTTCAGTAAATCCGGCTGATATGTCGGATATTGTTCACCCGCGCGTGCTACCTTTCATAGGGATGCACCTCGCATGTCTCGCTATTTTCTGGGTGGATGTTCAACCTGTTGACTGGATTATATGTGGCGCATTGTACGTTATCCGTATGTTTGGAATCACGGCGGGTTTTCATCGTTACTTTTCGCACCGTTCATTCAAAACAAGTCGTGGATTCCAATTCGTTTTAGCATTTCTTGGACAGAGTTCGGCACAACGGGGTGTACTCTGGTGGGCATCGAAACACCGCCATCATCATAAGTACTCTGACACTGAAGAAGACGTACATTCCCCTGTACAACATGGATTCTGGTATTCTCATGTGCTGTGGATCTTCTCTAAACAGGGACGTACCCCCAATTACGGTTTAATGAAGGATTTTCGGAAATACCCGGAACTCGTCTGGTTAGATAAATGGGAAAGACTGCCACCATTTGTGTTAGGTGTCCTTGTTTGGGCGATTTTTGGTTGGTCAGGACTTGTCGTAGGTTTCTTCCTGAGTACAGTGCTTCTTTTCCATGGCACATTTACGATTAATTCGCTTTCACATGTTTTCGGCAAACAGCCGTATGTCACCGGTGATAGTTCTCGTAATAACCTGTTTCTGGCGATCATTACATTAGGTGAAGGGTGGCATAACAACCATCACCACTTTCCGAGTGCTACGCCGCAAGGGTTTCATTGGTGGCAAATTGATGTTACGTATTATATTTTGAAAGGCTTATCCATTTTTAGGGTTGTTTGGGATCTACGCTTGCCCCCAGCACATGTGATTGAACGGATATCTCAGTTATCCGGTATTACAATAGAAAAAGCAGCCCAGCAGCTCGCCTCCAGTTTTTCTGTTGAGCATATCGGTAAAACCGTTTTGAGAGCGTGGAAGGATACACCCAGATTAGCCGAGCTCCGAAGTCGTGCCCGCGTCGGTCAGTCAGCGGTTGAAGATTTTCTTAAAGAGATGAAAATCCTTGAATTGCCTGCAATCGAGAGCCTAAAACAGCGCGCACAAAAAATGTTTAGCCATATTCCATCGTTGAATCCGGTTGTTGAGCGCGCAAACCAAATTATTGTTCAGGCGGTTTCGGCGTGGATACTCCAGAACGAGATGTCCGCAGCAACAGTTGGTGTGTAATTGCGGTGTCGGAACCTGTATCTGAATAGTGTCTGTGAGTAATAATAACTTGCCCTATTCTGTGCAATCAGGTATAAGACTGCACCTTTAGGGGCAGTCTTTTCTCGGTATTTTGCGGAAGAAGCCTATCAGTGCTGTAGTGGTAGGTTGGCATGGAATTTGCTGATATTATTTAACGTCTAACGTCAAACGAAAGGAGTCATCCAATGGAAACGAAACAGAAATATCGTGTCGCCCCTCCCGGATTCACTGCAGAACAGTGGAAAACGTTTAACGAAGACGGTATCATCTTCATTGAGGATGCGATCCCCGATGAAGACATTCAGACCTATATTGACGCGATAGACCGCGTCGCTGCGAGCAACCCGAAATATAAGCCCGGAGGCTACCTCGGTATGCAGAACATCGTCGAACGCGATCCGGTGTTCGCGGGTCTTATTGATCACGAACGCCATGTCGGTTACGCGTACGACCTGTTTGGGGAGCTCCTTAAACTCCACATAAGCCAATTTTTCCTGCGTCCACCCGGTGGTAAGCAGTATAATCAGTGGCATCCCGATGGGGCGCGCGCACTCCCTTACGGTGTATTTTCGCCGAAGTTACCGTTGCAAATCAAGGTCGGATATTGGCTGACAGATTTACCGAGAGAGAAGATGGGTAACCTCGTCGTCCTACCGGGAAGCCATCGTGAGCAGTACATGGACGGCTATGATACCCACGAGAGCATACCGGGTGAAATGGTCGTCTGTCCGCGTAAAGGGACGATGACGGTAATGCATTCGAGCATCTGGCATCGCGTGGAACAGAACGAGAGCGATGTGGTCCGTTATAATATCTTTGTCGCCTACTGTCCGTCGTGGGTTACGCCTGCCGACCGTTTCCATTCCCGTCCTGAGTGGTTAGAGACGCTCAACCGCGAACAGCGTATCATCATGCGGAGCTACAGTAATGCGTATCACAACGCCAAACCGCCAGCGTCAGATTTTCCGCTCTTCCTCGAACGCGACACCGAGATTGAAGCAGACGAAGATGCGTATCAGGAGCACGTCCAATTACATCGTCGCAAACGTATGACAATGCCTGAAAGGCTTGATCTTTTCGCGGAAAGCAATCAAGCGCAAAATGTTATTTAAGGGTTGATGTGAACAAATTCAATAAACTGCAAACTGCTAAGGCAGTGAACCTCGTCCGTCAAGAAGTAAAAAATGAAAACCTTATTCCTTAAAGACATGCGTTATCGCCGCGCCCGGGTTGTGCTGACAGCACTCGGTATCACCGTGCTAATCTCGTTGATTCTGCTGTTGGGCGGTATTATGAACGGTATGCGCATCCAAGCACGGCAATATATTGAATCGACCGGTGCGGATGTCTGGATATCTGCTGAAGGTTCCGGCGGCGCATTCATCGGATTTTCGATGGTCGTTGAGGAATATATGGCGTTTCTGAATTCAGCACAGGGGTTGACACCTGATTCAGCGTCTCCGTTGGTTTTTGCCCAAGCGCGTCCGACTGTCCGTGGGAAATCTACCAAGGCAATCGTCGTCGGATATAAATTGGGGAAACTCGGCGGACCTAAGCACGCCATTGAAGGCAGAATGTTTACGGCAAGCAACTTTGAAGACTATAGACCCGAGGATCCAGTTCCTTACGAGGTCGTTATTGATGAAAAGATGGGATTGGAAATCGGGGAACAGATTACTTTGGGGAATGAGAAAGTCAAGGTCGTTGGGAAGGCAGAAAGCCGGATGTTTGTCTTGGATACGCCGCTCCTGTTCATGGATGTCCGTATCGCTCAGAAAATTCTGTTTGGCAATACGCCACACGTTAATATGATGATCGCGAAAACGGGTGTGAACCAACAACCCGTACAGGTCGCTACCGGTTTAGATAGTTTGGAAACGATTGAAGCGCGTACCTTAAAACAGACGCTTGACGACATCATCACATATTACGTTGACGAACCGATGAAGGCGGTGCAATTCTTACGGGTGATGCTCTGGCTGGTAGCGGGTAACCTCATCGGGATGATTACTTATGTGACGATGCTTGAGAAAACACAGGAAATCGGGGTCTTAAAAGCTGTCGGTGCCTCGGATTACTATGTGATGGGGTTGCTGTTGAAACAGGTTGCCTTAATCTCTACTGTTGGTGTGGTGCTTGGACTCATATTGTCTTATGTCTTTGCGGTGGCGGCACCGATCTTCGTTGCGATTCATCCCGTTGAATCTATCATTGTCGCGTGTATCAGTTTCATCGTGTGTTGCGGTAGCGGGTACTTGGCGGCACGGAAGGCAATTGAAGTCGATCCAATGATCGCTTTCCGAGGAGAAATATAGATGGCAGCAGTCGTAGAGGGAACCGGTTTAACGAAGCGATTTGGCACAGGCGATGCAGCCGTCGTTGCTGTTGACGCTGTCGATATCCGGATCGAAGCCGGTGAACTGGTCATGATTATGGGCGACAGTGGGTGTGGGAAAACAACGCTAATTAGCTTGCTCGGTTGTATTTTAACACCGGATGCTGGGGAACTCCGAATTGACGGTGAATCGATTGATTTGGTAAATGAAGATTTGAGCGTAATCCGTCATGAAAAGATTGGATTTGTTTTTCAGTTGTTTCACCTTTTGCCTTACCTCACAGCGCTTGAAAACGTGATGATTGCTATGGATATAGCCGGAACGAAGCCTGTTGAAGCCGAAAACCGTGCGACAGAACTCCTCGCACAGGTAGGTTTAAGCGACCGTCTTCATCACCGTCCCGCCCAACTGTCCGGCGGCGAAAAACAGCGCGTCTCTTTTGCCCGTGCCCTCGCAAATCGTCCTAAGATCATCTTTGCAGATGAACCGACGGCTAACCTTGACAGTCGGCAGAGCGACAACTTAATGAACTTGATTCAAGAACTCCGTCAGGAACATCAAACCACTATCGCCATTGTAACGCACCATGAAGGATTAAGAGAGAATGCTGATCGCGTCATCCAGATGAAAGATGGGAGAATTGTCACTGTATGAATGATACTAACATTTTTTCTCATTATAGAGTGTGCATCATTTTTGCAACAATTAGCATCCTAATTTTATCCTTCATTTTCTCGCCATTTACGACTGCCGAGGACGGAGCGTTAAGCGCAATGGAGCAGCCGGGTTTCCTGACAAGCGGGTTGTACGGCGGCGGTTTAACCTTCATTGGTAAATCTCCTTATATTCAACTTCAGGCACAACCGGGTATCCCACTCGGAAAATTCAACATCGGATTTGATTTGGTTTTACTCTACAACCCTTACGCAACGGATGCCGACGCTCAATTTCTCGCCGAAGACGGTGAATCGTGGGATAGTCCGAGTACCTGGTTAAGACTCATCCGTTACGTGAGTTACAATCAACCTTATGATCCTTTCTATTTTCGTTTTGGGGAGCTGGATTATCTAACGATCGGACACGGATCGGTTATGTCCGGTTATTCTAACTATGACCGGCGCGGATTAAGTCTGAACTTTAGGAGATCCCACAATCGGACGGGTGTCGAAACGATGCTTAATGACTTCGGTAATCCTACAATTTTCGGTGGACGTGCGTTTCATCGGCCATTTCTGCGTCCGGAACCAGAAAACAACAATTTCTTCACACGATTTGAACTCGGTGCCACTTATCTCACCGACATCAATCCGAATTTGCAGGAAGAAGGCGAAGATCCGTTAACTGCTCTGGGTGTGGATGTGGGGTTCCCGATTTATGAGAGAAGCACGTTTCGGCTTGATCTGTATAATGATATTGTCCTGCTTAATACCTTGGCTCATACGCCGGAAGTTATGCCTGAAGAATGGTTAACGCCTGAAACAGCAACGGCAGCAGCAGAATTCGCATGGGGCAACGCTGTCGGGATTGGCTTAGCACTTCCGAAAGCCATCTTCAAAGTTGAATACCGTATTTTGGGAGACGGGTACATTCCTTCCGTTTTTGATTATACATACCACTCGGCGAAAACACTATCCCCGGACCCAGATATGCCTGAATTTTTAGGACTCGAAACAAACGTAGAAGAGAGACACGGTTTTTATACGCAGGTCTTTTTACGTCCGACACCAAACCTACAATTCTTAGGCACGTTTGAGGATTATAATATTAGCAATCCGAAACTCTATATGGCGGTCGCGGGCACCGAGTTAATTCCACGTTTCGGGTTTCGGTTGCTCTATACGAAGCGCGATATTGGCGAGGGCGAGGATACAAACTTCTTTGCGGATCTGTTCAACTTAAATGAAAAATCGGCGTTTATTGTAGAAGCCAGCTACGAAGTTTTTCCACCAGTTGTGACGACTGTCACCCGTGAATACCGATTCCGTCGTGTAGAAACAGCGGAAGGGATCAGCCAATTTGAACCTATTTATAAAACCTCGTTCATGGTAGGTGTGCGTACAGATTTTTAATGCTATTTCCATCAAAGCAGAAGGCATTAATCCATCTTACGTTCTATCTCCTCGGCAACAAATTTGTCAAGGATGCTGTCTCTTACATTAACCGAAATAACCTTGCTTTCTCGATCAAGGAGAAACATTTTCGGAATACTACGGACACCATACTGTTGTGCCAAGGGACCCTCATACCGCTTACCGTCAAAAATCTGTCGCCACGGCAACGGATTTTCCTCAATAAATTCATGCAACACCGTCTCATCTACATCAACACTTATCCCAATAATGTCAAAGCCTCTGTTATGATACTTCTCGTATACAGCTTCGAGTGTCGGTATCCTGTCGGTATACCGCGTTGCCGAGAAGTCAAGCAAAACAATTTTGCCACGGTAGTCGGCGAGCGAAATCGGTTTACCATCCAGATCAACAGCAGATGAGAAATCAGGCAGTACTTGACCTACCCATGCCCAAATGGGGTCTGCCGTCACCCGATATGCGTGTGCAAGTTCGGAGTTGCCTAACTTTTCGTGGAGGTTAGCTAAGCCGTTCCAAGCAGCTCGGTCATCTGGATTCTGCTTTAACCGATCTTCAAACACCAACTGTAACCTCTGAAAAACGGCTTGAACCGCTTCAGTATTCCCTAAGGCTTCGTGAATTTCAACGAGCATCCTTGTGTTATTCCAATCGTCAGGTGTCAGTTTTAACTGTTCTTCAAAAACCTGTTCAATCTTGCCAAGGACTGTAGTCCATCGTTCCCTTAGGGGGTGGTCGTCTTCAAGCCGCTGATAAAAATCGTTAGGTCTTGATGTTACATACGCGTAATCATAACAAAATCGGTATACCCATTGTGACAAAGCAGGTTTTCCGTTTTCCTGCAAGTCCCGTTGAAAAGGAGATGTCTCAGTAGGTGTTTGATGTGCTTGGTGCCGCTCAAAGAGTCTTTCGAGTGCGGTAACGGCTTCTTCGTGGAGATAATCAAAGCCAGCCTTTTCAAAAGCCAAATAGCAGACTTCAACGTCGTTTGGCAGCAGTACCATTGCTTTCTCGACAACATCCCAGAAACCATCCTGTGGTGGGTGCCACGGGATTTTGGCAAGTACTATAGCCGCAAATTTTGCGGCTGCCCCATTCTCGGGGCTGCTTTCCAAGACCCCTTGGGCATGTTCATACAAATCCTTACGCAACTTTTCAGGAAAACTCCAGATGAACTCGTACCAAACGAGATCGGGTGGGAGTGATGTTTCTCCATTAACAACGCCTGCATCAATTCTTGCCTTGAGATAGACAGCCAACGCCGCTTGAAACTCGGGCACGCCCGCCCAGTAAGTTTCCAACTTGCCCCTGTCATTGTGGTACACATCCGAGAACACATCCCAGACATCTCCGGTATCGCCTTTCATCATTTTATCGTCGGATTTTTGCGGTTCGCAAAACGATTTGTTCAAAAGAATCGGACAGAGCCAGAACAGAATACCTAAAAGGATTACGTATACACAAGTGGATTTCACTGTTTTACCTCAACTTTGATCTCTTCACCCTCGACTATCAACGGATACGTCCTGATGCGGAGGCGCGGATCGGTTTGACAGGCACCCGTTTTCGTATCGTAGGCGTAACCGTGGACTGGGCACACCGCGATACCGTTCCGGATTCTGCCTCTGCCGAGTGAACCCATGGCGTGTGGACAGGTATTGTCTACAGCACAGAATGTGCCGTTCTCATTGAAGATGGCGATCCGTCTTCCGTTGACAGTAAATGCTTTGCCGCGCCCTTCTCGTATCGCTGACGTTTTCGTGACCGTTGTGTAATCAGACATTTTTCACTCCTTAACACTTCCTAAAGTGATTCCTTGCACAAACTCACGCTGCATCGCGAGAAACAGAATAACAATCGGCATCAAGGACAGCAGTGTGCCTGCCATCAGCATGCCGTAGTCTTGACGGTAGATGCCGACGAGGTTCGCTAACCCGATCGGCAGCGTATATTTCGCTTCGTCCCGTAGAATGATAAGGGGCCAGAGGTAACCGTTCCATGAACCCAAGAAAGAATAGATCGTCAAAGCACCGAGTGCCGGTTTGATAATAGGCAACACAATCCGGTAATAGATGCCGAACTCGGAACAACCGTCAATACGAGCGGCATCAAGCAGTTCCGACGGAATCGTCACAATGAATTGACGCATCAGAAATACGCCAAACGCGCCTACCGAAAATGGGATGACAATCGCTTTGTAACTATTCAGCCACCCGATATCGTACATCAGTCCAAACAGCGGAACCAAGAGTACCTGAAAAGGCACCATCATCGAGGCGAGGAGAATACCGAACAGGACCTTCTGTCCACGGAACTTATATTTCGCAAATGCATAACCGCCGAGAGAGCAGAAAAACAGCGTGAGAAGCGTTGACGCAGTAGCGATAAAGACACTGTTGATAAAGTAACGATTGTAGGGGACTGTCTTCCACAAATTTCGGTAATTAGCGGTCAATTTATCCCATACAATTGACAGATAAGGCGGTTGATGTATTGATAATTGTAGTAACAATTGATTTCCATTTTGTGGGCCTGATGTAGACTCGACTACAGTATCCGTTTCCATTTGATTCATCTTGATGTGTGAAGCTTCCAATTCACCGGGAATTCCGTGCAATCGCCAGACAGCATCTTTCCATAATGCGTTCTCTAAGACAAAAGGGCGTGTCGGTTGGTACGTTATGCCGCTATCGGTGTCGTTATCAATTTCTGCGGTTTGAAGGACGGATACGTTTAAAGAGAGTCGGTGATAGGAAGCATCGCCGCGGATAGGTAGTGTGATCCGTCGAATCCGATCAATTGGGACAGGTGTCCTAAGGGTAGCGGTTATGTAGCGGGTGTCGCTGTCGCGGAAATCGTAGGACAGACTCGCGAGGGTCTGTGTATCCTCAGATGGACGAATGCGCGTACCTGTATCTGATGTGACCTTCCACGCTACGGTTTCCATGGGTGTACGATTGAAATCGAGGTCTTCGATCTGAAGTGTTCCAATCGCGACTTCTCGGTACACGGAACTCCAGATCGTGTCAATCGCTTCTGGGATAATTGCGTCCTGCACGGCTGTAACGATAGATGCCTTTCTGCCGTTCCAGACTTCATCGGGTAAACTCGTGACCAATTGCTGCCACAACCCTTCTATTATTTCGGTTTGCAATTCTTCGGACGGAAGGTAATTGGAGAGCTGCGGATTCGCTGCGATGTGTGTCTGTGCTTTCGTCCAGATCACCTGAGTCAGTTCGGGTCGCAGCGTTTCCCACACTGTCTTATCTACTGCCATCGGTTTTTCAATCTTCGGATACGCATTTTCGATGATGTAAGGCGACGACGGAACACGCGGCGGAAAACTCGGAAACCACTGAATCGGGACAGCAAAAATCTCGTTTGCGGTCTTAAAAGAGGAGGTCAGCAACCACAACAGAGGTATCATTGTACAGAAGGCTGCAGCGACTAATAGAAGATAGCCAATACCCTTAAAAATTTTTGTTTCAACATGTTGGTTCCTTTTATCTTTACTCATAAGCTTCTCTACAAGTCTGATTGAGATAATCCAGGTCAACCAATTACTCGCCCCATATTATTGCTTCAATTTTGTCGGAGACTGCATCTATTATTTTATCAGGTAAATAACATAAATATTTAACGCCTCTTGCACGCCAATCAAGGCTCTTAACCTGATCCACTCGGATAACACCGTCTACATGAAGTCCATCGGGAATAGGAACTTCAAAACCAATTCCCCTGACGGTACGAGTAATTGGACACACAACAGCAATATTCTGTCTGAGGTTAAAATTCCATGAAGATACAACGACTGCGGGGCGACGCTTCCTAATTTCGCTGCCTTTTTGCGGATCTAAGTTAATCTCAACGACATCACCTCGCACCGGAATGTAGTCGCCACTATATGAGGTTAAATTTACCATATTTCGTTGCCAACGGCCGGACCGGTATCCCATTCATTAGACTCGTCGGATCCGTTATTTTCGCTTGTATTAACAAGCAGCTCCTTTAGTTTTGAGCGTGAGTGGGTTGTAGAGCGTCCGACTTTTTCAACTCGATGAGGCTTGGGTTTCCTTTCTTTAACATTTTCACACTGATCAGCACAAACTGACTCTTGATCCAGCAAGTCCTTTAGTTTTGAGCGTGGGTGGGTCGTAGAGCGTCCGACCTTTTCAACTCGATGAGGCTTGAGCAAGACATCTGTTTTAGCAGAGACCCGATTCACGTGTTCAGTTTTGGGTACGATAACAAAATTAAGATAGGCAATAAGTACTAAACATTCTTGAAATGACATCGTTTTCTCCTCAATCATAATCCTAATTCAGAGAGTTCTACAGTGCGTGCGCGTTGGATGTCATCCTGATATTTGAAGACACATCCGAGGGTCTCAGCGACGACATCCGCATCGAGTTGCCCCTTACCGAGCGCGATGAGTGCCAGCGCCCAATCCAGCGTTTCTGCGACTCCCGGTTTCTTATAGTAGTCTCCTTGCCGCCAGAGCTGCATGACCTGACATAACTGCTGAGCGAGGTGTTCATCAATTTGCGGCAATTTCGTTTGAATGATTGCCAATTCCTTTTCGATCGTCGGATAATCGATCCACTGATAGAGACAACGCCGTTTGAGTGCTTCATGTACCTCTCGTGTTCGGTTGGAGGTCAGCACGACATAGGGAATATGTTTGGCTCTGAGCGTGCCGATTTCGGGGATCGTAATCTGGAAATCGGACAGAATTTCGAGCAGAAACGCCTCGAATTCGCTATCGCTACGGTCTACCTCGTCAATGAGTAGAACGGGTGGCACATCACCGTCGCTCTGAATCGCTTCTAATAATGGACGTTTCAGTAGGAATGTCTCACTAAAGAGGTCTGTGCCGATGTCTTCTTTATCGCGTCCGCGCGCCTCATCAATACGGAGTTGCAAGATTTGACGTGTGTAGTTCCACTCATATAGTGCGCTATTTGCATCCAGTCCCTCATAGCACTGTAACCGTATGAGTTTCGCGCCTGTGGCATCCGCGAGCACTTTAGCGACTTCCGTTTTTCCGACACCGGGTTCACCTTCGAGGAAGATCGGTTTTTTCAGATGATGTGCAAGATAGAGGGTCGTCGCTAACCCTTTATCTGCGATATACGCGTGCTTTTCACATACCGATTGAACGTTTTCAATAGATTTGAACATTTTTAAATAATTCGCCTTTGTGCTGTTCTCCACTTCGTTTCGGTCAGATTTCCGATCCGTTCCAACGCATTAGAAACTTGTATGTAAGGTTAGAAAACCGTCGTACGCCGTGTTTACATTTTAAGTTGTTGATATTATTCAAAAAGTTGTTCCACAGGACACGCAAACCCTGGCACGACATCCTCACCTGTCAACATAGATGTCTGCGTAAGTATTTCAATATCGCTTTCAGAACGATATATTGTCACCGTTTTAGAAACAGAGTCAAGGACCCAGACGAGGCGTGTCCCTGCCTCCAGATAATCCAACGCCTTCTGGGTAACACGAGAATGGACATCTGATGGCGATATTACCTCAATTGCCAGATCGGGCGGGATCGGGAACGTTTTATCTTCGTCAACGTCCAAGTGATCGATTGAAACGAATGCCACGTCTGGCTTCATCATGCGGTCGCCAACCTGAAATATCGTTTCGGCGGTATACAATTCCCCTAACACATTTTCGTAGACATGTGAGGACAGATGCCATATAACCTTTGCGCTGATCTTACCGTGTCTTCTGGTCGCTGGTGACATCGGTATTAATTCTCCTTTCGCGTATTCATAGCCTGGGACATCGTTCTCAAGAAATTCTTCCGGTGTCATCGTCGTGGGAATCGGCAGGTGCCTTTCTGGCGGTGACTTCAGGACTAATTTGCCGTCAATGTATTCATAGCCTGGGACATCGTTCTCAAGAAATTCTTCCAACGTCACGGTCGTCGGTATTGATTCCGGGATTTCTGGTGCGTCTTTGCGAGGCTCTTTCATATTGATTTCTCCTTTAGGGCGCGTTCATAATCTTCGCGGTAATCAATATCCCGTAGGACATCGTCTGTATCTACGGTGACATAGTGAATATCGTCGCTATATTTTTTAAAGAGGGTCCGCACGCCGTCGCTCTCAGTCCCCAGAGCAAGTATATCCGATGCATATTTTTGATCGAAGATGACCGGATGACCGCGCTTGTAATTATAACTCGGTACGGCAATCCCTTTTTCGGTCTGCTGGTATGCCTCTATAACCCCATTGATTAGGTCGGATGTAATGAACGGCTGATCCACGAGCATCAGCGCAAACGCCTCGCTTTCTTTGCACGCACGGATACCTGCCTGTGCGGAGGTCAACATACCGTGGCGGTAATCCGGGTTAAAAACGGTTTTGAGTGGATGAGTTCCCAATCGCTTTTCAATTTCTGCTGCGCGGTGCCCGACGACAACGATAACTTCATCGAATTTAGCAGCGAGCATATTGTCCACTACGGTCTCAACGATAGTGCTTTCTCCAAGAGGGAGTAGCTGCTTCGGTTCTCCCATCCGAGTAGAGAGTCCAGCAGCAAGGAGGATTCCCGATACGAAGGCGGACGGTGTTTGCATCATCGTCTAATACCGAATGCCGAAAGTTTCATATTCACCTGTGAAAGGGCGCTCGTCAACTTCAAGTGAATCGACGCTCGCGTAACGCGGACCCTTCTCTAACAGTGCGATTAACGCATCCAACTGTGCCTTATCACCCTCAGCGACGACTTCAACTTTGCCGTTTGGCAGATTTTTCGCATACCCTTTAACGCCAAGCTGCCGAGCGTTGAGTTGTGTGAAATTGCGGAACCCCACACCCTGTACCTTTCCTGTGATTAGCACATACAGTTGCATTTTCCGGTTAACCTCAATCGTCAGTGTAACAGGTGTTCCGAGTTTCGGCATCAATGCTGCGTTCTTTTTATAGATGTTTTCTTCTTCGGATTCGGGAAGCGGATTCTGGAAAAGTGCGCTTGCATCAAACCGCTTCAAGGCGACGATATCGTTGCTCATAAACGCCTGCGGCATCATCGCATCTTCATCATCGCTGTCCAAATCTGCTACGATCCGTGAACCGGAATAGACCCAAGCGACGTGCGACATCGTCTTTTGGGTTTTTACATTGAAAATGAGTTCTTCGGCACGAACTTTTTTCGTTGCGTCGCCGTCTTTCCATTCGGCATAAATAAGGAACTCTGTCCCTATGGGTGGGGTCGGTTCATCTTTCTCCTCGTCGTAACCCGGAGGTGTTCCTATCTTTACACCGAGTTTTTCAAGCGCGTCGTAAATTTCTTTTCCTGTTGCTTCAACGACGATAATACTCTCGTATTCCTTACCGTTGCGTCCACAGACGAGGTATTCAACGGCACCTTTCAAGTGTTCATCGTATTCACCGAGCGCTTCAGATATTTTACCCTTTAGGACGAGTTTCTGTTCCTTCTCTTTGATTTGAAGATGCCCATCTGCCCATGCAATACTCGACAGCGCAATAAGACAGACGCCGATATAGACGATTATTCCTACCTGCCAAGCGCAGGTTTTCACTTCGTTCATAAAATGTCTCCTTTTTTGAGTAGCTATCAGCTGCTGACAGGTTGTTATGCCCGCTGCTGAGGTTTTGTTCTCCACAAACTGTTATAGCTGACTGCCAACGGCTGACGGCTGATGGCTCTTAAAAAGTATACCGCAATCCGTTAAAAATTTCCACATCATGTTTGCGGATACCCGTTGGCGGTTCGTTATCGTATCGGAAATTCACCCGAAGTGGAAACGCTAACTTCGTCGTCAATTGGAATGTGAGGCTGCCTTCAAAAAGGATGCGATAGTCTTGAAAACGGCGCAGGTGGCACTGATAGTAGCCGGTCGCGCTCGTTGTGATGTGTTCATTCAGACGACCTGTCCAGTTGATGTAGTTTGTCGATCGAATAATGCGGGTGGTAATCACGCCGTCCGTTTTGTCATTGATACGTTCATGTTCCCACATCGCACCGATACCGAGATAGATGTTGAATTTGGGACTTGACGGATATAAATCGAACCGAATCCCACCACCTGCTAAATTTCGGTCGTTTAGACGAATGGATGCATTGAACTGTTTTTGCGCGAAGGATTCGAGTAGAAGACGTGAGGTTAAACGTCGGATAATACGCGCGTGTGCCATGCCTTTATTGATAAAAAATTCACCACGCCTCCGACCATACTGGAGGCTTCCGAAAACAAAGCCGTGATACCTCTTTGAGAGATAGTCAGATCGGAATCGTCCACGTGTTGTTAGAAGGTCTGTATTGCCAGTGCGGTACGTTAAATCCAAGGCGATACTGTTATACCAACCCGGATCTAATTGCATCTGTTTCATCGTTTCACCCGTGAAGATATTCACCTGTGCCACGAGCGGAGAACAACAGAAAAGAAGTAAGGTGAAACAGATGCCGATAGCCCGTCTGTAGCCGTTCTGACCGAGGGGATCCCTAATAAGGTACATTTAGGTTTCCATTACGCCTTTCGCCCCGTTGGGCTGCCTCTTTGGTGCATCCAAAACCTTAAATACCGCGGTTTTTTCCTCTGCTTCCCAGTAGACGATCGGGAGTCTGTATGGGTCGATTATTGCGCCATCAATGACGATGCGATCGCCTTTTGGGCTGCGCATAGCGTGTTGCGGCTCAAGCGTGACCCCTACCTTTTTTGCACAGGCGGCAAGTAAGAAGGCAAAAGGAGTGCTCACCGCGCCTTCGTGTGTGATGTTATGTTGATCGTATTGTTCCAACGCCTCGTAGTAGTATTGTATCGGTTTGTGTGTGGGTTTGAGATTTAGTTTTTTCATAGGTTTCTCCATTTAGTGTTAACTTTTGCTCACTGAAGATGAGTCTGCTGGTTCTTTGAGCTGGGATTTATCGAATTCGGGAATTTTCAGGATGGAAATGGAGGGGTGGAAAGGGTTACCTAAGTTTCTTTTTCACGTTCTCTAAGTTCTTTTTGCGCGTTTTCTCGGTTGGCATGGGCTTTTGCATATTCAGGGTTTAGACGGATGGCCTCGTCATAATCAGATATAGCAGCTTCAAGGTCTCCCAGTTCGTTCTTGGCAGCTCCTCGGTTGTTGTAGGCTTTCGCATATTCAGGGTTTATACGGATCGCTTCGTCATAATCAAGGATAGCAGCCTCAAAGTGTCCCAATTGACTTTTCACAAAGCCTCGGTTGTTATAAGCTATCGTATATTCAGGGTTTAGACGGATCGACGCGTCATAATCAGAAATGGCTTCAAAATATTTTCCCAGTTTGCTTTTAGCGTTTCCTCGGCTGGTGTAGACTTCCACATTGTTAGAGTCAAGCCGAATTGCCGCATCATAATCAGGGATAGCAGCCTCAGGGTGTCCCAATCGAACTTTGGCGTTTCCTCGGTTGTAGTAGACTGCCGCATCGTTAGGGTCAAGCCGGATCGCTTGATCGTAATCGGAAAGGGCTTCAAAATGTTTTCCCAAGTCGCCTTTGGCAGCACCTCGGTTGCTGTAGGCTCTTGCATATTCAGGGGCGAGACGGATCGCCTCGTCATAATCGGAAAGGGCAGCTTGATAATCGCCTTGATCGTAGAACTTATCACCTCTATTGACGTAGGCTTCTGCGGATGTAGGTTCCTCAATTGAGTTTTTAGTGTTTTCCATCAGACTGTTTCCCTTACATCATGCTGTTGAGACCGTATGTCATCTGTTACCTCGTCCAACCCTTCCATGCTCGGTGCTTTGGGGTCTCCGGGAACGTCTTTCGTTGCTGAGATTTCTGCCTGTATTGAGATGAGTCTTGTGATTTGGTTTGAAATTTCCACCTGTGCTGAGGTTAGATTGGTGATTTGTTCAGTTAAGCGATCTACCACCTCTACATTGTTCGTTTTACCTTGACCTTCCCGCCATGATTTGACAAAATAACCCACTATAGAAAGTATCAGAGTTCCCAAGACTCCTAATATGCCGTACCAAATCCGATCCACCGCCCCTTTTAAATCGCGTATATCGTCTTGCATATTCTCTACATTCGTCTTATTCACTGCTACATCTGTACTGAGAGTTCCAACCGTTGTACTAAGGTTGTCAACTTTTGTATCAACTGCCGAAATTTCTGTCTTAATGCTCTCGATTTTCGTATCCACATGCTCGCGGACCTTCCCCTCTGATTGATATATCTTCTCAATAATTGTCTCGGTTGCCGACTGTGATTGCGCGAACACCACAGAGGCAATAAAAAAGACAGAGAGAACCCCGAGGCATATCGTCCGCCTATTTAGCATTATGAATCTCCTTGACTTCAGTTTTACGACAAAAAATAACGCATATACCGCATTTTGGTTAACAGGTCAATTTATTTTAGCATATCATTCAAGAAAAAAAAAGGAAAAGTTAGAGGGGGTCCAAGGCTATTTAGTTAGACCTTATTGCGTTTGTACCTATGTGTGTTGCAAACGAACAGTTTGCGCTACAAATCGGAAAAAGCATTCTATTATTGGACAAAATCGTTCTCTGATGGTAAAATCAATAAAACACAAGATAGAAAGGTAGACAATGCAACGAATCCTTATAGACACTGATCCGGGTGTAGACGATGCACTCGCAATCCTCTACGCGATGCTTTCACCTGAATTACAGATAGAAGCAATAACAACCGTCTGCGGAAATGTACCTGTGACACAGGCAACACAAAACCTACTCACGATTCTTGACGTGCTGGATTTAGACGAATTTCCGGCTATCGCGCAAGGCGAGGCAGAACCGCTTGTAAAGCCATTGATAACAGCAGCGCATGTTCACGGTGATGACGGTTTAGGCAATGTGAGTCAGCTGCGAAATACCGATGGAAGTCCACTCTACCCGCCAGCAAATACAAGTGTCTTATTTACTTCAGCGGTCGATCTCATTCTTGAGATGGTAACACGCTATCCAGATGAACTCGCGCTTGTCGCTCTTGGTCCGCTAACAAACGTAGCAAAGGCAATACGCGAAGACGCAGCAAAGATGCAGCGACTTCAGAAGATCGTCGTGATGGGTGGCGTATTTGAAGAATACGGTAACGTCACAACAACTGCAGAATTCAACATCTTCGTCGATCCGCATGCAGCATACGAAGTTTTCGATTTCGGTGTGCCGATCCATATCGCACCGCTTGATGCAACACATCAAGTCGTCCTAACAGGCGAGCGGTTGCATGCCGAAATTGGTAAACGAGAAGATAATATCTCCAACTTTCTCAAGGACGCAACACAGGCATGTATGGAATTTTATCGTCAACACGTCGGGTTCTGGGGATTCCATATCCACGACGCGCTCCCGATTGGTATGCTGACACATCCTGAACACTTTGAGAGCGTTGATGCTTACGTACAGATCGAAACCGAAGGCACCTTGACAAATGGCATGACTATTGCCGACTTACGGCGTGAACGCCGACATCCGAACCCGAACGCGCGGGTCTGTATAAAGGTAGCCGCTGAAGCGTTTTTGGATCATTTCTTTAAACGACTATACTGAAATCATACATCAATAAGCGCTCTCGGGAATTTATAGTTCGACGCGAAGGTATTGTTTTTGAATACGACGTTTCGATTCGTCTGACCGCGGATGGATACTGCGTTCCCGTCGGTGTGGAAATAGTTGTTATAGAAACGGATATTACGGATTCCCTCGCTTGAACAGTCAACAGCAGCAGGATTTCCATCGGCGGATTTTCTCATATAGACCGTATTGCTATAAAACGTTGTATCTGCGATACCTCCGTTCGCATCAGTAGACCAGAGATGAATGCCACCGTAACTATTTCGTCTACCGTCATTCACACTCAGGTTATAACGGATGACGTTACCGGAAAATGGACGCGCCCGCTCGAATTGTGCAAGTAGGTATCCAGCACCGTCATTGTCGTGGGAATAGTTGGACTGAACAACTGAATTCGTCACACCGCCGTCGAGATCGAATCCGCCACCGTCTTTACTGCTCCCAGTTCGGTTGTGATGAGACTCATTGAATTGAATCACGACACGGTTGGCATCCCACGTCCATATCCCGACGGGACCGCCGCCTTCGTAATCGTTCAATTTGCCGTTTTCGTAGGCACGGCAATGCTCAATCAGTGCGCCATCTACTTGTGCAAGGACAATACCGTTCCCGGAATGACTCCCTTTACCGACGATACCGGCGTTCCTATAGGCACTACAGTTACCGATATAAAAATCGGCGTGTGCGTAACCGTTTCGTTCTGGATGCCAAGCACCGATACAACTGATACCGGCATCACCGTTGTCGTGGCTTGTCGTGTTCGTAATTCTGACGTTACGGAACCCGCTCCAACTGTTATCGATCGGTTGTGCTGTGAAATTAATCCCGGCGTATTTGAATCCGCTGACATCCACTTGATGAATCCGAATATCTGATAACTTGGTATCTCCCGGTAAGGTATTAATGAACGAGATACCGGAACCCGTGTTTTTTGATGCACCAGCCCCGACAAAATTGACTGATATTTATCAAATCTATCAAGGAATCAGTAATAATCAATGGATCGTAGGTATAGGAATATGAAAATGCGATTGTTTTGAAAAAGTTTCTTGA
>ASZN01000016.1 GCA_000406005.1 Candidatus Poribacteria bacterium WGA-3G | reverse complement strand
TTGACAAAATAGGAACTTGTAGGTAAAAACATGCAGAAAATTTTCTGAATTCTAAAAAACGCATTTTTTTGAAAATTTAATTTGACAAAACCTTTTTCAGGTGGTATAATTAATCTCGTAAAGTGTCGAACATGACCATTTATACATTTCGATTACGAATGTTGCTAACCTTTGTGAAAGGTTCATTAATAAGATGGTGGTCATGAGAGGCAGATTTTTGGATACTTTAGAAAGAAATCGCTTGGATGCGACGGTAGATGTTCGTGTGCCCACGCGATGTGGCACATCTGCTGATATCCCGTTCCCGCCCATGTATCCCCCCTCCTTAACTTTTCAAACGTTAAGCGTTTTACTTCGCAAGGTCCGTCCGTCCACGGAGACCTTTCGTTTCCCGTGTGCTGCCTTTGTCATAGACAAGGCGTTGCATAGCGGGTTTTTGTGTTGCATCGCAGATATGATGTATTCCCTCGCGTTGCGACTTTTTTGTATGATAATAACACCCACACGTGCCACACTTAGGCACATCTCTTGTTATTGTCATAAATATTTTTCAGATGGCAGCTTCTAACGATTTTTGAGGTGCGCCGAGGGTGATTCCAGCACCCATCGACGCGGCACTGCCATTATACCGGAATGACAGCGCTAACCTAAATTGTAATACAAAATCCGAATATTTTGTAATCTTTTTACGTTAGCACCTTATATCAGAATACAGAGGATTGCCATGCAAGCAACACAACCTACCATTTTTGTTTTCCTTGCCCCCAATTCTTGAAAAATAATGGGGAATTCCTTAATGAAAATGTCTTTTTCTCAAATCATTGATGCAGGAGGTGAAAACACTCCTGCATCGCGATGCATTTAGAGGAGCCGGAAAATGAAAAAACGAATGAAAAAACTATGGATGGGTGCTCTTGTCTCTCTCGCCTTTGCGGCTGGCGTTTTTTTCTACTCGGAGTTGGATAAAAAAATATCTACCGACTCCTTGCCACCCCCGCTTATTGTTGAAGAAATTGTGGACGTACATATCCATCCACACCCGCATGAGCATCCCGCACCGGCAACGGAATCAAGCGCTGTTGACGTTCAACCTGGCTCTAGTGCGGAAGAAAACACTGTTCCCACGTCCACAGAACAGATAACTGAAGAAGATACCGCGCCAGTGGATGCAGACTCGCAAAAAAAGGACGTTTCACAAAGTGGCACGGCGTGGCAAAACGATGACAAACACGAACATCAACCCACTCAGGACCCATTCGCAAGCAGAATAAATCGGCTTGAGGATATGGATCCAGATGCACTGGCAGATATGACACAGACCAGTTTACTTCAACAGTTCGGCGACATTCCAGAAGTTCACACATTTGTCGCGATACAACGGAAAAGATACAAGAAACAACCGCTCACCTTGGATGAACATATTGCTTTTACGAGGGCCCAGTATCATCTGTGGCCAGATCCGAGAACCAAGAAAACGCTTGAAATTTTCTTGGAGAAAAAAGCCAACGAGAGGAGAACACAATGAAAACTTTCACAGCTATCCTCGTTTTCTTTTTCTTTTTCACCTTTTTCACTGTGGTATTAGGTTGCAGCGTGAAGCAGACCAATGAACTGGACCAAAACGCACCTCTTCAAGACACAACACCCGTCGGTGATACACAGAAAAACTCGAAAGCCGATTTCATTCCCGGGTTCCACCCGTTCAAGGATGACCCGGACAATCCGAGCCCGCATAATCCGCTCGTCAAAAAGTTCGGAGATATTCCTGAAGTCCGTACCTATATCCGTTTGAATCAAAAATTCCGATACGGCATCGGACTGACCGTTGATGAGGCAATAGCGTTTTATACTGCAGAAGCCTATCTCTATCCGTCTCCTAAAGCAAAGGCGACATTGAAAGCGTGGAAAAAGGACAAAGAGCGATACCAAAGACTCGGACTCCCAATGGATGGCCTTGTAATGAGGTACAACGTCAACCCCGATACCAGTGATGCCCCCGTAGACACTGAAAACGATGAGTGATGTCCTTCAGCAATGGTCAACCGTTCAACGCTACTCAAATCGATACTACTGTCCGCAATTCTGATCCTTGCTTTCTGGATTCGTATCCGAGGCGTAGGCACAATACCTGAAGGACATTTCACCGGTGTTGACGCGTATCTCTACTATTTTCAGGCACAACAGATATCGGATCAAGGCACATTACCCGCCCGCGATATGCACCGGTGGCTCCCCCTCGGTAGAGATAACGGGCAACTCCTCAACCTCTATAGTTATACCCTTGCATACACGCATAAAGCTGTCGCGTCGCTGTTTCCCAAACTCACACTTTATGATATTACCCTCTACATGCCCGTTGTCTGCTATTGTATCGGGCTGGGTACACTCTTTCTCTGTCTCGCTTACACCTTCCGGCTACTCTCTGCAAGTCTCGTCGGTGTGCTTTTGGCAACCCTCCCAGGTGCCATCGACAGAAGCACCGCAGGATTCAGCGACCGAGACGCTTTTTGCCTCATGCTCGGTCTCCTCGCGGTGATAACTTACCTCGCCGCTCTACAAGCCGATACACCGCGGAAACGCCTGTTTTGGACACTCGCCAGCGGTTGTATTGTCTTTCTTGGCGGTCTGAGTTTGGAAGGCTTCGGCGTATTCCTGACCGTGATTCTGGTTGTGGAACTGTGGCGGTTTCTGACAACCGACACAGAGGACGGATTCGGGTGGTATGCCTTGTGGGTGTGCTGCTTCGTGCCGACACTCTACCTCGTCTCTCCTGCGTATAGAAACGGCTACGGGTTTGCGGAACACCTTTTCGCTTTTGTGCTCGTGCCTCCCGTTGTGCTTCTGGGAATACGCGCGCTCCGACACCTTCTCCTCGCAAAAGTAGAAAAACTTCGACCATATGCACGTACCCTTGCACTCGGATTAACGTTGGTAACCCTTGCACTGGCACTCGGGTATGTTTGGATACAACAAAATACCTTCGCAGATACCACCGTCCCACTCAGCAAAAACGCAGTGATGCAAAGTGTTGGTGAACTCAAAAACACAGATTCAAACTATTGGAGAATGCGCTACGGATATCTCTTTGTAGTGGGCATTATAGGGCTCATGATTTCAGTCATGCGCCAGTGGAAAAATCAGGGTGACTTACTTGTCATTCCTCTCACACTTTTTACATTAACCACCTTTTTTCGTGAATACTTAGACCCACTGTGGGGGGCACAGAATAACAATCTCCTTTTTTTTATTGCTATCGCTGCAACTGCAATAGCAGTCTTGCTTATGGCTTGGCGGCGTGACGAGCAACCGAAAAACGAAATCGTTTATGTCGCCGCCCTCTCATGGTTTCTGATTTGGACAGCCCTCTCTCGTGATGCGGAACGCTATTCCGTCTTTACCACCCCCGTCATCGCTTTCTTTACCACAGAACTCATACAATTCTATAGCGTGAAACTCTGTAACGTGAAACGGATCGAAAAACTCAGCGGATGGATACCGCAGCCTGTCCTGAAAACAAGCATAGCGATCGCAATGCTTGCACTTCTCATATCACTTCCTTTTCCATTGGGATACGCACAGAATATCCGACATACGACACATGCACGCAGAAGCAAGCCCATACACAGCACCGTCGCTGAAACTTTTCAGTGGATGAAAGCACAACTCTCAAACACTGCTGTCGTCGCAGCGGATTGGATACACGGTAGCCAGCTCAACGTCCTTGGGGAGGTCAAAACGATTACGGGCACGGACACGTTCATACAACATTGGATACACCTCTATTACCGATACCTCTTCAGCGGAAAGTCAGAGAAAGAAGCACTTGAATTCCTAAAAAGTCATGAGGCGACCCACTTGATGCTCACAGAAGTTGGCATCGTTGGGCATGCACTTACCTATTCTGTTATTGGAAGTCAATCCGAACGGGATCAACCTTTTGAAATCATTGAACTCCAAAGCAAACTCGAAAAGGAACATATCTTTCTATTTTCCGCAAAAGAAATATCTTTTTTTAGTAACCTCCAGATAGATAGGCATCCCGAAAACAAAACACTTATCTCTGCCCTAACCATACGCAAAAATGGGACAGTTACAGATATCCCTTACGTCGCTTTTTACAATGAAGAACGCACATCCTCTGATCATCAAGACGCTTCTAAAACAGGGGGCATCATTCTTTATTTTAATGAGTCCTATAAGTTCCAAAGAGGCTATTATGTACCACCCGTTGCCTGGGATAACGTCGCTATCCGCCTATTCCTACGAGGTGTCCCCCATGATGCGTTTCACCTTGTCTACACAAACAGTAAAATAAGCGGGACAAAAGTAAAGGTTTGGGAAATCTATTACCCACCCGACATCAAAGCCAATCCGAAATACCTGAAAACAGGGTTCCCCGAAATAGACGATCATTTACCGCTACAATAAGCATGCTTGCGAACCTCATCACGCTCACACGTTTGCGTCATAGTTTTCCCATTTCGGTATCACCCGCCCCTGTACATCGCTCTAATTTTCACCATCGTCCCCATCTTGCCCGGAAAATAACACTTGACATTATACCACCATAGTGTTATACTTAATCTTGTAAAATTGATTCTGTTTTGAAAGGATGTTGGGCATTATCGTAAGCCCACATTGAACATAATGAACCTCGGACTCACGGACAAAATTGCAGTTGTAGGTGCTTCAAGCAAAGGACTCGGACGCGCCATCGCACTCGGTTTGGCACAAGAAGGCGCAAAGGTCACCATCTGTGCAAGAAACAACGATGCATTGGAGGCGACAGCGGACGACATTCGCAAACAGACCGGCACCGAAGTATTAGCAGTGCCGACGGATGTTAGTCAACCTGAACAGGTTGAAAACCTCATTAATACGGCGATTGACCATTTCGGCGGTATCGATATTTTAGTTAACAATGCTGGCGGTCCCAGAGCAGGACGGTTTGATGACTTGGATGCTCAGGATTATCAAGACGCGGTTCATCTCAACTTGATGAGTACAATCAACCTCTGCCGTGCTGTTGTGCCGTCAATGCGTTCACGCGACGGTGGACGGATTATCAACCTCACCTCTGTCTCTGTTAAACAACCCGTTGATAACCTGATGTTATCAAATATGGCGCGAACAGGTGTGATCGGCTTCGCGAAAACACTCGCAACGGAGTTGGCACCGGACAAAATTCTGGTCAACAACGTCTGTCCGGGTATCATCTTCACGGATCGTATCCAGCAGCTCGCGACGGTACGTGCTGAAGAAGCTGGCATCACCTTTGATGAAGCACTCGAAAAGATGACAGCGGATATACCGCTCGGTAGAATCGGTGATCCCGATGAATTTGCGACCTTAGTTGTATTCCTCGCATCGGAACGCGCAAGCTACATAACTGGAACGACAATTCAAGTGGACGGCGGCATGGTGAAGTCACTTCTCTGATTTATAGTGAATCCAAAAATAAAGAGACACTTTCATCCCCCGGTAGGTTCGGTTTTGCGGCGTACACGCCCAGATGCGATCTGCATCGCTAACCGAACCGGCACAGAGTGTCCTATTAATTCTAAACTTTACTATAGTTTGCACGCGGTTAAGGTGCTCTCCGATGTGCGCTAAATTCTTTAGACAAAGAACGCAGCAGGCAACAACGTTGACTGCGGATATACGGAAAGGCACTTGAACCGAACCGAACCGAAAGGTAAAAGAATGTAGCGCGTAATGAAATGGAGCGCGGATATACGGAAAGGCACTTCATTCATAAAACCAACCTGACCGAACCGCAAGGAAAATTTAAAATTGATGTCTGTAATCATTCCTGCGTATAACGAAGAGCAAACAATCGGACAGGTGGTTGAGGCTGTGAGTTCACTGCCAATTGAGAAACAGATCATCGTCGTCAATGACGGCTCCACTGATGGAACATACAAGGCACTTGAGGCACTAAAAGCCGTTCATCTGTTAACCGTTGTGCATTGCCAAGAGAATAGGGGCAAAGGTTTCGCGATTCGGCAAGGACTGGCGCATGTCCAAGGAGAAGCCGTCGTTATTCAAGATGCGGACATGGAGTTATCTCCAACGGACCTTTTGGACATTTTGAAACCTTTTGAACGGGATAACGTTCAAGTCGTCTACGGGTCGAGGTTTCTGAACGGACGCGGAAATGCAAGTCTTCACAATTTTATTGCGAACCGTCTTCTCGCTACCTATACGAACCTTCTTTACGGTTGCCGCATCACCGATGAGTCTACCGGTTACAAAGCCTTTTCGACAGAACTCATAACGCGACTGAACTTGACGTGTGAAGGCTTTGAATTCTGTCCGGAAGTTACCGCTAAAATCCTACGTGCAGGGTATCGTATCTATGAGGTACCGGTCTCTTATTTTCCGCGTACAAAGAAAGAAGGCAAGAAACTCCGTTTCTGGTCGGACGGATTATTTGCCGCATGGACACTCTTAAAATACCGGTTTATTCCAAAAACAGAACTCTTCAAAAGTACGGCGCATGATGAATTGCGCTAACATCCAATTTCTGGAGGTTAAATTTTTCACTATGTTTAAACAATTGATTTATTCCACACTTATTCTCTTTTTGGTGATCGGTGTGTCCTTCTCTGCTCTTGGGCACGGTGAAGGCTCCACGCTGTTAGAGGATATCAACAAAGATGGCGTTGTGAACATTCAAGACCTTGTGCTTGTCGCAGCTGCGTTTGGACAGCCTGGTGATCGCACTGCGGAACAGAACCCGGATGTCAACCGCGACGGCATCGTCAATGTGTTAGACCTTGTCCGTGTGAGCAACAGTTTCGGTCAAACTGAGGTCGCGGACAATTCGACATACCATGATATTCAGGACTCTATTTTTGATAAGAGTTGTGCAAGCAGTACCTGCCACGCGGCACCCGCGAATGCTGGTAACTTGAATCTGACGTACGGAACATCTTACCAGGATTTGGTTGGACGTGTCCCACAGAACCCCTCGGCTGCAGCTGCCGGCATGAAGTTGATTGATCCGGACAATCCGGAGAACAGTTTCCTTTTGACGAAATTGATAGGACCCGAGTTCGCCGATCAAGGCGCACGTATGCCATTCGGTGGTGGAATGATCCACAATGGGAAAATAGAAGCGATACGGACCTGGATTGAGGCAGGCGCGCCACAGACAGGTAAGGTCCCTGGTATCGGTGATCTCGCTGTCTTACGCGACCCCGAAGAAGTTTTTGAACCGCCCGCGCCACCACCACCCGGTGAAGGCTATCAACTCCATTTACCGCCGTTCAAGATTGAACCCGGTACGGAACGCGAAGTGTACTACGACACTCAAATCAAAGATGAAAACGGGAATTCGGTAGAAGGCGACATCTTTATTAATAGAGTCGAGATATTCTATCCGGCTGGCAGTCATCACTTCATTATCTATCGACTCACGGAAGATGGTTTGGCAAAGGGGCTCTTGAAGAACGGGATAATACCCGATATCGCCGTTAATCCTGAGGATACTTTCCGTGAACTTGACACAGATAACCCAGACCCGGTATTTGGTGTCTTTGGTGGCGACAGACTTTTCGTTGTCGGAACACAAACCGATGATACACTTTTTCAATTCCCTGAAGGTGTCGGGTTACGACTACCAGCGGATACCGTTTATGACCTCAATTCCCACTATATCAATCTGCTCGGCACAGAAACGCTCGTCGGCGAAACCTATGTCAATATCTATACGATTCCGGAAGCGGAGGTAAAATACGAGGCAGTTGAAATTTTTGTCTCCAATCGCGCAATTAACGTACCACCGGGTACAACGCGCGTCTCTAAATTGACATGGTATGTTGAAGACGAATTGGAACGCCGAGGACACACCCCGGATACGGAGTTGAATGTCTTTTTACTCACATCTCACATGCACAGACACGGTGAATTGTTTGAGGTTTTCCAAAAATCAACAGGCGAAATGCTCCACCGGAGTATCGCTTACGATGATGCACCTATTGACCTCTTTGATCCGGTACTTCGCTTAGATACAGATGATGGACTCAACTTTCAGTGTACCCATAACAACTACGATAAGAATGAACCGCTTATATTTGGGCTGACATCTGAGGATGAGATGTGTATCATCTTTGGCTACTATTTTATCCCGACTGAAAGTGCAGGCTCTATCATTAGATAGCTTTGAAGTTATCAGTTACCAGTTACCAGTCTTAACTATAAACTGGTAACTGGTAACTGGTAACTTCTGAACCGCTTATATGACAAACCTTTCAAGAAAAAAAGACAACTTCATAGAATCCTTAGCACACCGGATACTGGTGTGTGACGGTGCTATCGGTACCGAACTTCGTAAACGGATACCGGCACATCTGCAGTGCGTTGATGCCTGCAACATTTCTGATGAACACGCCAAGAAAGTCACGGCTATCCACCGCACTTATGTTGAAGCGGGTGCCGATGTTATTCAGACGAATACCTATCAGGCGAATAGAGAAGCGTTGGCAGTTCACGGTTTAAGTGAACAGGTTGAGGAAATTAACAAAACCGGTGTAGTGCTGGCGCGCGAAGCGGCAACCGAAGCAAGCCATATAGCAGGCTCCGTTGGACCGATTCCGTTCCAAAGTTTTGATGCTACGGTTCCTGCTACCAAAACAGTCCGACAAATCTTCAAACAACAGATGGATGCACTCGTTGACGCGGGTGTCGACCTCCTCATCCTCGAAACTTTCGTCTCCCCGAAACAGGCAGAAGTCGCTACGAAACAGGCACTCACTTACGGTGTTCCTGTCATTGTTGAGATTAGCGGCGTTTCAGGTGGAACTGTCGGTGCTGGACTGGATGTCCGTGTCTTTGCACAGGAGTTGGAGCAACTCGGGGCACACGCAGTCGGTATCAATTGCAGGGGCCCACACGACCTCGTTGAGGCGATGGAACTTCTTGCGCCTGTTATCAAAGTCCCTATTGTCGTGCAGCCGAACGCCGGCAATCCGAGAGTCGAGCAAGGCGAGGTCGCTGTTTCATATACAGTCGAGGCAGATGTCTTCAGCGATTACGTCGGAAAACTGGTCGAACTCGGTGTGAACATGATTGGCGGTTGTTGTGGAACGACGCCAGAATATACAGCACGGATTCGACAGGCAATCACAGGACTTGAACCAATAAAACGTGAGTCCCGGATCTTCGTCCTCCCGAAAATCAGGTCCGTAGGGGCGAGGTCACCTCGTCCCGACGAGAATCCTGTGCAACAGGTATTTGAAACGCGCCAACGCATCGTGAGTGTAGAGATGCGCGCCAACACATTTCCGCAATTGCGGGCACTGCTGAAGGAAGCGAAAGGGCTCGCTGCAGGAGGCGTGGACCTCTTTGACGTGACAGACAATTCCGGAGCAGCGGTGAACATCGGCGCAATCGGGACGGCGTATCGACTCCAGCAGGCAACGCAAATCCCAACACTTATCCATTGGACAACCCGATCGCGTAACCTTATCAGTATGCAATCGCATCTGTTAGAGGCGGAGGCGTTGGGTATCCGCGGTATCGTCGCTCTATCCGGCGATCATCCGAAAGCCGGTCCCTTTGAAGCCGCAAGCCTGGTACCGGATGTCCGGGGCGCGGTTCAATTGATGAAACTTATCGATCGGTTGAATCAGGGAGAACTTGCCGACGGGTCGTCTATTGGGGATCCGTGTGGTTTCTATTACGGAGGCGGGTTCACGGTCGCCGAGAATCTCCAGCCACACGTCAAGCATCTCGCGAATAAGGTGGCGCAGGGCGCGAATTTCGCCTATACACAACCCGTCTGGACATACCAAGACATTGTGTGCACCCGGAAGGCGACGGAACACCTCGGCATAAAGATGCTTTACGGGATATTGCCGCTCACCAGTTTCCGCAGTGCCTCCTACCTACGCGACAATTTGGGACTTTACATACCGCAGTTTATTGTCGACAAATTCCGGGACATCGGAGATACCGCTGCGCAAGAACTCGGTATGCGGTTATGTTTGGAACTGATTCGGGACATCCGTAATCTGAATGAATGTGAAATTGACGGCATTTACCTAATCCCACCTGCTCGGATGAATTGGAAAAACAGAGCCAGTGTCATCTCGGAGATCGTTAGCACCTACCGTTAGCGTCCCCACACCGCTCTCCTAAACTATGCAAACTCGTGAATCAACCCGCTCATCAACCCGTGTTACAGGACGTTCGCTTTTCTTAGGCGTTTTACTCATCCCAGTCAACGTCTATTGGATGACGCTCGTTGAGGTAAAGTACTACTCACTTGACGGTTCGTGCCTCCCGCTTTTTATCCAACCTGTTTTCATTATGTTCGTCTGCGTCCTCGCGAACTGCGTGTTGAAATATATTGCACCGCGGCGGATGCTACAGCAGGGCGAGCTACTTACAGTCTATATTATGGTAGCGATCTCCTGTACGTTTGCCGGGCACGACACGATGCAGAATATGTTCGGCAGTATCGCGCATCCGTTCCGGTTCGCGACGGACGAAAACGAGTGGCAGGCACTCTTTTTTCGCTATCTACCGACGTGGCTCACCGTCTCGGATGCACAGAGTTTGCAAGGCTTCTACGAGGGCGAAGCAACCTTCTATACAAGGCATAACTTTTCGGTTTGGATAAAACCGCTGATCTTCTGGGGCCTCTTTTTCCTGATTATGATGTTCATGATGCTCTGCATCAATACACTCGTCCGCAAACGGTGGGCAGAACAGGAGAAATTGGCGTATCCGATCATCCAACTCCCGCTCAGACTCTCAGAAGACGGTGGTATCCTGCTCCTGAAGAATCGGATGATGTGGATGGGGTTCAGTATTGCTGTAGCCATCGGTGTGATTAACGGGGTCCACTATCTCTTTCCGCAATTCCCAGAGATCCCGTATATCAAGCGAACTGCCGTATTCCAGAATATCTTTACCGAGCGTCCGTGGAACGTTATTCGCGGCACGCGAATCTCCATATATCCGTTTGCCGTCGGGTTAGCCTTTTTCCTGCCGTTGGACCTCTCCTTCTCGTGCTGGTTTTTCTTTGTAGTCCGTTTAGCGGAGTTCGTCATCGCTGCGGCACTCGGTACACGTTACTTTCCAGCTTTAAACGAACAGGCTTACGGTGCCTGGATCGCGCTTTTCCTGCTCGCGATCTGGGTTACACGCCAGCATCTAAGCGAAGTATTGAAGAAGGTGTTCGGGTTTAAATCGCGGCTCGACGATTCCAATGAACCGATGCCGTATCGTGCTGCCTTCTTAGGTATCCTCGGATCCCTCGTCGCACTCGGTATCTTCGCCTCTCTTGCGGGGATGGCGTTATGGGTCGCCGGGGTTTTCTTCGGAGTCTATTTCCTGCTCTCTTTTGCGATCACGCGTGTCCGGGCGGAACTCGGCACACCACACGAAATTTATTACGTGAATCCACACGATATGTTGGCGACGATAGGTGGCACGCGTCGGTTCGATCCAAGCAGTCTCACGATTATGTCGCTTTTCTACTGGTTCAATCGCGGCTACCGGAACCATCCGATGCCGAACCAGATTGAGGCGTTCAAGTTGGGTGAAGCGACAGGGATGGGAAATCGGCGTTTATGGGTAGCGATGCTCATCGCAATTGTCATTGGGATTCTGGCGACCTTTTGGGCGAATCTCGACATCACCTTCCGAAACGGTGCCGTTGCGAAAGCCGGTGGTTTCAAGGATTGGGTCGGTCGAGAATCCTTCAGTCGCCTTCAACGGTGGCTCCACAACCCGGAGGAACCTAACGCCATCGGTATGGGTTTCATGGGGATCGGTGCCTTGTTAACGTTCGTGATGATGTATATGCGGATGCACTTCTTGTGGTGGCCCTTCCATCCTGCCGGTTATGCACTCGCGATCAGTTTCGCCATGGACTATTTTTGGTTCGCCTTCTTCGTGGCATGGTTCCTGAAACTAATGATTCTACGGCACGGCGGTTTGCGGCTACACCGTAAGGTCGCGCCACTATTCTTAGGATTAATCTTAGGCGATTACGTCATCGGTAGCACCTGGGCAATCATAGGCCCCCTATCCGGCTTGCGAACTTACAAAATTTTTATCTAATAAAAAACATGAATCTACCCGTTGGGAAACTGAAACACGATTTCTTAAAACAGCTTCTACCGACGCAGAATAAAAGCACAGGTGTAGTTGTCGGTCCACAGCTCGGTGAAGATGCCGCAGCCATCGAGTTCGGGGACAACTATCTCGTTGCAACCAGCGATCCGATTACCTTCGCAACCGAAGATATTGGGTGGTATGTGGTATGCGTCAATAGTAACGACATCGCAGCGATGGGAGCCGTGCCGAAATGGCTGCTGGTAACCCTATTGTTACCCGAAGACGTAACAACACCCGCAACGGTTCGCGACATCATGACGCAACTCACACAGGCATGTGAGACGTTTGACATTGCGCTGTGTGGTGGACATACCGAAGTCACACCAGCCGTAACACAACCCGTTGTCGTAGGGCAAATGATGGGGATTGTCGCCAAAGACGCCTTACGCACTTCGTCGGGTGCTTGTGTAGAGGATGTATTAATTCTTACAAAAGGACTCGGTATCGAAGCGACCGCGATCATCGCGCGCGAGTGTGAAGAGCAGGTCCGTGAGAAGTGCGATGCTCAATTCTTCGAGCAAGCGAAAAATTATCTCACGGATCCGGGAATCTCTGTGCTAAAGGATGCACAAATCGCCATTAAAACAGGTGGCGTACACGCCATGCACGATGTCACAGAGGGTGGTGTCGCAACTGCTGTGTTTGAGTTGGCGACCGCTGCCGAGTTAGGTGTGGTTGTTTATACAGATAAACTGTTAGGTTCACCCGTCCTGTATAGCGATATAACACGAACACTGTGTGATATGTTCGGGCTTAACCCGCTCGGTGTCATCTCATCTGGTGCCATGTTAATCGCAGCAGCACCCGAAAAAGGCGAAGCAATTTGCCAAGTACTCGGTAAAGCCGGTATCCGCGCCGGCATCATCGGAAAGTTTTTGCCAACTGAGAGCGGAATGTGGCTCGAAGATGCCGACAATACACGGCAACCGTTACCTGTTTTTCAGACAGATGAAATCGCTAAACTTTTGTAGAGGTTGGGAATGTAATACAAGGAACGGATTTAGTCTAACCCCAGACTAAATCCCCCAACCCCTACCCTACGCCGACAGCGTGTTCTGCATTGCGACACCTTTACGGCAGTAAATAAAAAATGAAAACCGAATTGCGAGACTACCCACTCACGAGTACCATCATCAAGTTAAAAACGGGGCGGATTCAACTCACGCTTATAAAAGAACCCGACTGGTTTCTTGAGCAGCTCAGTCGAGAGGACAGTGAAGGCAAACTCTATCTTCCCTACTGGACCTACCTCTGGGAGTCTTCTATTGCGCTTGCGCGCCATGTAGAGAAACTCGGCACACACCTAAAAAACACGACTGTCTTAGAAATCGGTTGTGGGTTCGGACTCACAGGGATTGTCGCTTGTAAGATGGGGGCGCGATTGATCTTCACCGATGCAGAACGAGAAGCACTCCGCTTCGCACACCACAATGCGGAGCAGAACAGTGTTAGCCAACATACCGATTTCGTCCAGATGGACTGGAATTCACCCTGCTTTAATTGTAAATTCCGCTATATTCTCGCCGCCGATGTCATCTATGAAGAACACCACTGGCAACCCATTGTAACCCTACTTCAAGATTATCTCGATCCGAACGGTGTTGCCCTCTTTTCTGAGCCGAATCGGAACAACGCTATAGGGTTTTTCAAACTGCTCAAGACCAACGGCTTCACCTACCAGAAATCTACCTATCCAGTCACATTGGATAAACAGACCTCCCAAGTTTCTATCTACACGATACGACGCGTGAAGATGTGAAGCGTTAGGATTTACGCGTTTTTCATGTAAGTTCTGCAAACGGGGTTACAAACCCCGCCTGCAGAGACGGTTGTGTAAATCTTGTCTATATTGCCCAAAAAATAGGAAAAAACCTTTCCATTCTGCTAAAAAAACAGGCAACAATTGGCATCCGGCGGACAGCCTATAGCACTTTTATTTTCTTGAAGCCTGATATATCCTTATGTGCCCNTAGAAAGAGCCGTCATCCATACTTTTGGCAAGGTTTTTGCTATAGTAGAAAACAACAATACGCATCATATTTACGCAGAATTAATTTTGGAAAGGGGAGAAGATGGAACAAATCAACGCAACGCCGAATGTTTTAATCATTGATAACAATCCGGAACGTGCAATTTTGTTAGTCGAAATCTTAGAAGCGAGTCGGTACAATGTTTCTGCCCCTTTGCGTTTACAGAAAGACATAACGGATCAGGTCTCACGCTTAAAGCCGGACATCATACTGATTGGTGTCGATTTTCCGGGGCAGGCGGTACTCGATTCGGTCGCAGCACTTTACGGGAGCTACCCGTGTCCGATAGTCATGTTTTCACGGGATGAACGACCACAGACGATACAGGCGGCAACGCATGCTGGCGTATCGGCGTATGCTGTCGGGAAACTCACCGTTGCCCGCGTGAAAACGATTATTGAAGCAGCCATCGCAAGATTTTGTGAATTCCGGGCATTGCGACAGGAACTCGAAAAAACGAAACTGGACCTCGCCGAACGTAAAATCATTGAACGGGCAAAAGAGATGGTCGCGCAACAGCGCGGCTGTAACGAAGCACAGGCGTATCAGATTTTGCGGAAAATGGCGATGAACCGTAGAAGACGGCTCGCAGAAATCTCGCAGGACATTTTGTCGGCTTCAGAGATATTGACAAGCAAATTGTAGGAAGCATCTCTGTTTTCTATTTTAAAGCATCTCCCTTCAACGCCGAAGAAAGTGCATACAGACTAAAATTGCTCGTTCAATCTAAAACCGAATAATATATTTCGCGCATAGACAAACAATAAAAATAATAACAACACCCAGCCAACGATGTTGCAGGCGGGGTTTGGAACCCCGCCTTCTATAGATGTCTCGTTAATTGTAGGCTTTGCTAAAAATAATAAAAATACCCAGCCAACGACGGTCTGGGACCAGACACAGGTGTCTATCTGGCTAAGCATTCTGCTTACCGATGGACACCTTTTTTATTTCTTATCGGTTGTCAGTTGTCAGTTATTGGTCAGAGACCACGGGTGGTGGAAACCCAAAAAGCGGCTGCCACAGGATATTAACCGAAAACTGATGACCGATAACCAATAGCCATTCCAAGGAGATTCAAAGGTGAACCAACCAAAAAAGAGAACCGTTCCTGAACGCCGAACGGTGCGTTCAGCACCAACAGCAGCTGGCAGGAAACGGAAATCTAAGATACACGCTGCGGAAATTCTCAAGCAAGAAAAAAATGGGCTTGAGGTGATCAATGACATTCCGAACTATATTCGGAACGGCTGGGAGTCAATCCCAGCAAACGAACGTGACCGACTTAAGTGGGTCGGTGTCTTTTACCGAAAACAGACACCCGGGGCCTTTATGATGCGGCTCCGCATGTCCAGCGGATTTAGCAACGCTGAACAGTTTCGTGCCATCGCTGAGATCAGTGAGACACAGGGTCCCGGATTTGTAGATCTCACGACCCGTCAGCAGATTCAACTCCGCGGTTTCGCGATCGAGAATGTCCAGCACGTCTGGAATCGACTTGAGGAGGTCGGTTTAGGCTCACTCCAAACCGGTTTCGACAACATTCGCGGCGTGATCGGGTGTCCGGTTGCAGGATTAACCCCTAACGAACTCTTTGATGCTTCGCAGGTCGGCAGAGAGTTTACGCGACTCATCGTCGGAAATAAAGAGTTTACCGATATTCCACGGAAGTTTAACGTCGGTATCACCGGATGTTTGGAGAACTGCACCCATACCGCTTCACAGGACATCGCCCTCACACCTGCAGTAAAGAAAATTGACGGTCAAGAGATAAAAGGTTTTAACGTCGCTGTCGNCGGGAAGATGGGGTCTGGTGGATACACGCCGGCACAAGCACTTGATGTGTTTGTTCCCCCTGAAGAAGCCTCAGTTTTGTGTGCGGATATTACGCTAATTTTTCGAGACCACGGACCGCGGACAGCCCGTAATAAATCCCGCCTCGCTTTTTTGATTGCAGACTGGGGTGTAGAAAAATTCCGAAAAGAATTAGAAAACCGTCGGCACAGAAAACAGCCGCTCCAGACTGCTGGAAAGGATATGCGCGGTAAGAACAAGACCGACCACACCGGTATCTTTTCACAGAAAGAGCCACACCTCAACTATGTCGGGCTTGTTGTGCCTGTCGGACGTATCACAACAAAGCAACTTTTTGAGGTCGCGCGGCTTGCGGATGAATACGGAAACGGCAACATCCGCCTCACCCAAGGGCAAAACCTCATTATCACCAATGTACCGGACACAAAGATCGGCGACTTAACTGCGGAACCGCTGCTACAAGAACTTCGCTATGATCCGTCGGAGGTCATGCGTGGTATGGTAAGTTGCACAGGTATCGACTACTGCCACTTTTCACTTATCGAAACCAAAGAACGCGCCATGGAAGCCGTTCGGCATTTGGAAGCAAAACTCGGTAATACGAAGCCGTTGACGATACACTGGTCCGGATGTCCAAACGGGTGTGGTAATCACGCTGCTGCAGATATTGGACTCCTCGGTAAGAAGGTTAAAATTGATGGTGTCGTTACCGATGCAGTGGACGTATTCCTCAAGGGTGATGCCAGTGCGAATCCTAAAGTCGCGCCCAAAGTATTGGAAAACGTCCCTTGCAACGATTTACCGAAAGTACTCGAAGGACTCGTCCCTTACCTTTCACGTAGGTAATACCAAATCTAATTGATGATTCCTCTTAAAAGTGCCACCATTTTTGGATTATGTCCGGTTCGGTTAGAAACCGAACCTACCGAGTCTGGGTGGACGGTGTGTGGTTAATGCAATATAAACTTTTAGAAATGATATAAGAACGGAAACGCAGCTAAATCCTGAAACGCTGCTGACCGAACCACAAGGAAAATTTAAAAAATGGATATAAAAAATAAAGCGACACAAATAAATCTCTTTAGTTTAAAAACGATTCAGATGCGCACTTTCCATACGACATGGTTCGCCTTCTTCCTCGCATTTTTCGGTTGGTTTGGAATTGCCCCACTTATGGCGATTGTGCGTGAAGACCTGATGTTAACAAAAATACAAATCGGTAATACGATTATCGCCTCCGTCGCTATTACGGTGCTGGTCCGCGTCTTAATCGGACCGCTCTGCGACAAGATCGGCGCCCGGAAGGCATATACATGGTTATTAATCCTTGGTTCGCTGCCTGTGATGGGTATCGGACTCGCGCAGAATTACGAAACCTTCCTCCTATTTCGATTGGCAATCGGTGCGATTGGCGCAGCGTTCGTTATCACGCAGTATCACACTTCGATGATGTTCGCGCCAAACGTTATCGGCACAGCAAACGCAACAACAGCCGGATGGGGTAACCTCGGCGGCGGTGTGACACAAATGGTGATGCCCCTCATCTTTACGGCTGTGCTCAGTTTCGGTGTGGACCAATTCCTCGGATGGCGACTGGCGATGATTGTTCCCGGCGTTGCACTGTTTATTTCTGGATTCGCATACTGTTTTTTCACCCAAGATGCACCCGATGGAAACTATAAAGACCTCCGTGAACGCGGTGAACTCGAACCCTCGGCAGGCAAAGGCATGGAGTCCTTCATGCTCGCGATTAAAGACTATCGCGTTTGGGCACTTTTCGTCATTTATGCCGCATGTTTCGGGGTCGAATTGACAATCAACAACGTCGCGGCACTCTACTATCACGATCATTTCCAACTGGATGTCAAAACCGCAGGACTTATCGCCGGTTTGTTCGGTTTAATGAACATCTTTGCCCGGAGCCTTGGCGGTTTTTTCTCCGATCTTTTCGCGAAAAATATGGGACTTCGCGGACGTGTTATGTTCCTCTTCATTGTCTTGTTAGGTGAAGGGGTTATGCTGATGCTCTTCTCACAGATGGCGGTGCTCGTGCTTGCCGTCGGCGTGATGATCGTCTTCAGTCTCTTTGTGCAGATGTCCGAAGGTGCAACGTTTGGCATCGTTCCCTTTATCAATAGGAAGGCATTGGGGGCCGTCGCTGGCATCGTCGGCGCAGGTGGAAACGCTGGTGCTGTCGCAGCGGGTTTCCTGTTCCGTTCAGAGAGTATCACGATGCAGCAAGGCTTGCTGTATCTCGGCATAATGGTCACAGCTGCCTCTGTCGCTACGGCACTCGTGAGGTTCTCGCCTGCAGTCCAAGCCGCAGAGAAGAGAGCATTCGACGCAGCACTCGCAGAGAGACAGCGTCTGAAAGCCGAAGGGGTTATGTCCTAAACAAGGAGTCATCGACCTAAAAAAAATGAAAAACTCAACAGGAAAAGCGGTATGTCCCTATTGTGGGGTCGGTTGCGTGATTCGCGCAACCGTCCAAGATAATAAAATTACGAGAATCTCAGCGGACAATGATGTCGCTCCAAACTACGGAATGCTCTGTCCAAAAGGGGCACATCTGAAACAGGTCTTTCAAAACCACGACGGTAGACTCGCGTATCCGATGATTCGCGACCGCCGGGGTGAACAGCCTCGCGAAGTTTCGTGGGATGAAGCCATCGCTTTCACAGCCAATCGGCTTCATGAAATCCAGTTGGAGCACGGTAAAGATGCCATTGCGTTCTACGGCTCTGGACAATTGGATACGGAAGCTTCATACATTTTCAATAAATTGTTCAAAGGCTTTCTCCGAACGAATAACGTAGACACGAACAGTCGGCTCTGTATGTCGTCCGCGGTGGTCGGTTATATGCAAGCGTTCGGTTCAGACGGTCCACCGACCTGTTATGACGATATTCAACACGCCGATGTCTTTCTGATTATCGGTGCGAATATGGCGGTAAACCATCCCGTACTTTTCCAGATGATACGGAAACAAAGGGCGCTGGATCCCAACGCGCGGATTATCGCTGTAGACCCGCGCCGCACGAAGACAGCAGATTTCTCAGATATCCATGTGCCACTCGCACCTGGGAGCGATGTCGCTTTTCTTCAACTCATTGCAAAACGTCTTCTTGCGGTAGGACGGGTCAATAGACGTTTCGTCCGTAGGAGCACAGAGAACTTCAGTGCTTATGAGAACCATCTGAACAGCTTAGACGAAGACGCGCTTCTCACCACCTGCGATATTCACCCCGCACGTATTGACGAGATCGTTGAATACCTCTCTAAACCGAGTCGGTTGCTCAGCTTTTACTGTCAAGGCACCAATCAAAGTACAAGCGGCGTTGATAAAAATGTCGCACTCATCAATCTGCACCTCCAGTTAGGTGAAGTCGGTATAAAGGGTGCCGGTCCGTTCTCGCTGACGGGACAACCGAATGCCATGGGCGGCAGAGAAGTCGGCTATCTGTCTCACCAATTGCCCGGCTACCGTGTCGTCACCAATGATATGCATCGTGCCTATCTGGAAGGGGCGTGGCGGTTACCACCGGGCAGCATTGACCCGAAACCGGGACTGACAGCGGTGCCGATGTTTGAAGCAGCAGCCGACGGAAAAGTCCGCGCCCTCTGGATCGCATGCACCAACCCCGCAGTCAGTATGCCCGACACAAAAGTATCACAAGAAGGCTTGCGTCGTGCGGACCTGGTCATCGTGCAGGATTGCTATTATCCAACGGAAACAGCGGAATACGCGGATGTGCTACTCCCCGCTGCGCAGTGGGGCGAGAAACAGGGCACAATGACAAACAGTGAACGCCTCGTCGTCCGCAGCGATCAGTTTCTGACACCACCGGGTGAAGCGAAACCGGATTGGTGGATATTTACACAGGTTGCGAAGATGCTCGGATTCAAACGGAATTTCGATTTCTACAACGTTGAAGAAATTTGGGATGAATACCGACTCTTAACTGCAGGCACCCCGTGCGATCAGTTCGGAATGACAAACGAACGGCTCGCCGAAACATCACTGCGCTGGCCCTGTCCACATCCCCGGCATCCCGGCACGGCGCGCCGATACGTCCGCACAAAGTTTTTCACCGATTCCGGGAAGGCACAATTCAAAACGCCGGTCTATCAGCCACCCGATGAAGATGTAAACGTGGAGTTTCCGCTCGGATTGACGACTGGACGGATTGAGAGTCAATGGCATACACGTACCCGGACAGGTAAGGTGCCGCAGCTCGTCCGTAAAGACCCGGAACCGTTCGTGGAGATCCATCCGGACGATGCAGTAGAAAACAGTGTTGAAGACGGTGAGTGGATCTATCTTGTCGGGCGACGGGGAAGGTGTTATGCGAAGGCACGTGTTACAGAGGCAATTCGGCGCGGGTTGCTTTTCACGCCGTTCCATTGGGGAGACCTCTTCCACGCCGAAACCAACGCGAATTACGTGACAAATCCTGCTTTCGACCCTGTATCCAAGCAACCGGAATTAAAATTCTGCGCCGTACGGATTGAGGCTGATAATTCGTAGGTGTGAACCAAATTGTGTTGCAGGACGAGGTTCCTATGCCTCGCCATCTTTCTTGCTGATCCAATAGAAGGTTAGTTGGTCGCTTCCAAATCTAAAAGGGGATATAAAGGTGTATTTGCTACTTTCCGTTTTCCCGGAGTAAAAAGAAAGGGCAGGCACGGATGCATGCCCATAACAATCACCGGTTTTAGGAATCAAGCAAGTTACACCGTGGGTGGTGTAATCTCATAGTTTACACCTTCGTGGCAGATAATCATCACGAGAGCATCTTTGGCAAGTTTGGAATATTTTGCCAAGTCAGGCAGATGGTTGCGCAGTTCGTAATATTCATCACTGCCAAACGCAATCTGTGTCCGTTCTGATTTCCCATCATATTTAATGTCTACCCACATATTTCCGTGACGATGAAAGGTCTTACGTCCAATATATCTCGTATCAGCGTTCTGTATCCTGTACCCAGCGGATTTCTGTGCCTCTATTTCTCTGGTGTACGCAATCCTGTCGGACATAGGCCTCGCTGCCGTGTAGGCCTCGGAAATTCGTGAACCATACTGTCTGCGTAGTGAACCATCGTTTACCTCGGTGAACGATGTGTAAGGTGTTAGCACACCGTACGCTTTGCTGAGACGTTCAATTTCTTCATCGAGTTCTCTGGTTCTACCGTTCAAAGCAGCCTCGTCTACCAATTCGGCTATTCTACGTTGTGCCCAGAGATGCGGTAAGAAATCGTTGTCGGATTCAAGCGCAGAGAAGTGAACATCTTTGGAAAACTCATGCTGTTCACTACCGATGATTCCGCGAAGTTTCAGAACCGTGTCACCCTGGCCTTCATAGCGGCCGAGAAGCGTCAACTGCTCCTCACGGAACATATCTGGCAGACGATTCGGGGTTAATTCTTTCGTAATAATCTGTCCGAAATTGATCCCAACATCCACCAGTACTGGCTCATTCATTTTTCTGAAGAGAGAGGACACAGCATCTTCAATGTTTTCGTTTGGCGTTACATAGTTACGCGTGCCACCGTTATCCGCCGCCATTTTGTCAAGTAGGTGGTCATTTATATCATACCCTACACCGAATACAAAGATGCGGGATAAATTCCGGTTCGCTTTCGCGACATTTTCGAGAATCTGGGCTGCGTTCGTTACGCCTACAGTCGGGCATCCATCGGTAAGGAAAACGATAATCCGTGGACGGTTCGGATCCGGGTTCTCCGCTAACGCAACACGCAGTGCATCATTGATGTTCGTCATACCGCGTCCATCAATACCGTCAATAAACGCGAAGGATTTTTCTCGTCCATTTTTTACATCAATGAGTTTGTCGGACAAAACTGTAGCGTCGGACCAGCGTTCGCCACCAAACCACTCTTCGCCTCTGTTCAGTCTGTCCGCAAGGGAGGTGATGTCTTCGTTGAACAGGATTAGATTGAACCGGTCACCGTCGTTCAAGTTCTGGACACAATAACGGAGTGCCGCTTTCGCTTGCTCAACCTTCCGACCACTCATACTACCCGACCGATCCAAGACGAAGATGAAGTCCTTTTCAATAATCTCTGTCTGTTTCACCTCATATTTAGGCGAAACGAGGAGCATAAAGTATCCATCTTCCTTCTCATCGGCACGATGCGTGAGTAAAGTCATCCCGAAATTGTCATCCGAAACCGAGTAGTAGCAGAGAAAATCGTCGTCCGGGTCTACATCCGTGCCTTCGTAACTGACACGCACGTGGTGATCGTCCTTGCGGTCAATGGTAACTTCGTGTGAGGGTGAGTAAACCGTTCTGAGTTCATTCTCGCTTTCAATCTCCATCTCAACGTGAAGATTTCCGATCAGTCCAGATGCCGATTTCGCAAGCGATAGCGGATAGGTGTACTTAGCGAGATCGCTATCTGCGGAAATAACCTGCGAATACGCAAATTGGATACGTCGTTCACCGGACGCTGGAATTCCCGGTACTTCTACGACAAACGCTCGTGTTCCGATATGCTCCAAAATCGCCCTATTCTCACCGTAGCGGGCACTGTCCCTGTAAATCCGATAGGATTGTTCTTGAGAGAGAAGTTCTCCGTTTACCGACTTGCCATCAACGGACAGCGCGAGGTTTGAAACGACGGCATCATCTGGTACAGGAAAAATATACATACCGTTGACTTCAAAGCTGTTCGGATTGACGAAAACTTGGTCTACCTTCGTTGTTGTAAGTTGGTTTTTAATGTTGATTTTGGTGTGGTGGCGACTGATTTTTAAGGGAATCACACGACCTTCTGTGTGTTCAAGGGAAATTATAGTTAACATTGTTCGCTCCTTCTATACTAAAAACGTTGAAAGTTAACATAAAAACAAAAACAGAAAAACGTATAAATATGTTAATATATGAGAAAATTAAGAAGAAAATACACTATATTGTGCATTAATGGGCACTGTAACGGGAAATAAAATTAACGCCTTGTGCTAGTTAACATTTAGTGTATTTACATCACTATTGCCAAAACTAAAATGGTAAAGATGTTATCTCTCCTAACTAGCATCAAGATCATCCGAAACTCCGGTATCCGGTCTCAGGAATGCTAAGCTGAAATTTAAATGATTAGTCCTTACCTCAATTAGAGTAGTATTTGTGTCACAATCTCGGTTCACAAAAACCTCTCGAGTATCGCAATTGAGTTGTTCAAGAACATCAACTACCATACTTTTAAATATATCGGTAGTAATAATCGTAGCAGTCTTCGTTCGGAGCAATTTTCCTTCATTCACCAAGGACTGGATCGCCCCATTTACCTGCATAAGCCAAAGCTTCGCACCGTCTTTCCGCGCAACAGTTCTTTGTATTTCAGACAAGCAAAACTGTTCAGCTAGTTGGTGTGCAGTTTCTTGGTTCTCAAGAGCATTTTGCGAATAATCAAGATTAAGTAATGCTTGCTTTACTATGCGAGGGACCGGAAGTCGAATTGTAGTTGGATTTCCATCTCCATCAAAACCATTCATTTCATTCAGTTCCATGACCAAACCTCCTTATTCTTACTTGAAAATTATGTGTTAATCAATACCTGTGCCAATTACATGTTGCTGTATCATAAATAATATTTTAGTACCTATGATATAATTATAACTCAAAAAATGAAAATTGTCAAGTTAACAATAGGTTTTTCTTATTTATTGCGAATTTCGATTTTGCCGTAGCCGTCTTTGTCGACCCCTATGCCCGCAACAGGTATCCCTTCTTTGTTGGTTATAGCCAGTCCACCGTTGCCGTTTCTGTCTGTAATGATGATAGCAATTAGCACTTCTTCTTTGTTTGCAATGNCCAATCCGCCATCTCCATCTTTGCTTACTTGCAATTTAGCAACTATATTTCCAACTTTATTGACGACACCCATTATGCCGTGCCCTGTATCGTCTACTCCGATGGTTCCAACCGGTTCTCCTTCCTTGTTTAAAATAGATAGCATGCCGTTTCCATCAGTGCTATCCATTTTAGCAACCATTTTACCCGATTTGTTATAGATGACTAGCGCACCACCGCCTTCTTTTCTAGTGTCCGGTAAAACGCCAAGAGTATCTCGCAGCCCTTCAAGAAGCGACACAGACGCATGGCAAAACACCCGTTTATCTTGACGAGAGTGGTTTCAGTAAGACCGATTTCCGTCGGTATGCTTATGCCCCGAGGGAGGTGCGTGTTGAAGATAAAGTGCCGAGCCATCGGTATACCACAACGACTTTGATTGCTGCACGTCTTGATGGGTGTTTCACGGTGCCTCTGCTTTTCGAGGGCAGTTGTGATGCGATGGCTTTCAACACATGGCTTTCGGAGATGTTATGTCCATTACTTGATGATACCCATGTTCTGATTATGGAGAATGCCTCTTTTCACAAAGGTTCTGAGACAGCGGCATTGATCCGGGGTTCTGGTGCGGATCTATTGTTTTTACCCCCGTATTCCCCGGAGTTGAATCCGATTGAGCAGGATTTCGCCAACATCAAGCGGATACGTCAATACAATGCTGAGACTTCTATTGATGATATTATAAAAGTGTATAATTAATTACGGGATTTACTATAATCTGACATCCTTACGGCGATTTCTCAAAACCGTTCAGATGCCAATATCTATATGCACTCATTGAATGTGTAGTTATGAAATGCCAACAGAAGAGTCTTACTAACAAGAAGTTCGCCTTATTTTCCCATCAAATTAAGCGAAAATACTCAATCTCAATAATAGTTTGGTTTCTCAGTCAAAAGTTTTTCGATATTTGTCCCAAAAACCTTTGCTATCAGGTAGCATCTCCAAACCGAAGGGGAGTCCTTGCCCTTCTCGAAACGTGACACCATCATCTGAGATGTACCGATCTTCTCCCCAAGTTCAGCTTGGGTCATCTTTCGGATGACGCGCTCCCTTCGGATGTTTTCACCGAGTGTTTCTCTAACGTGCTGCGGAATACTTGCTCTGCCTCTTTTCACGATATTCTCCATTATTACTTTATACATTATTTTATTATCATTAATAATAAAAATTATACCTCATTCTGGATCAAAAGTCAAATCCTTTTGCATTTTTTCTTATCAATCCGACGGGAACCTGTTTATTATAGCCTTTTCGTGGTCGGTTCTTTCACCACAGGAATAACGTAACTCCGAATCGTTAGTCCATCTATCGTCTCTGTCTCCGCGCGCGCCTCCGGCACCTCACGGTGATCAAACACCACGTAGTAACCTTCTGTTACGCCTTCTGTCGCCAGATACGCCGCAAGCTGCTGTTTCCCTTGGGTATAGGACCGGTCGCCTCTCCATATCTTTGTTCCAACGACATATTTTCTCTGGTTGTGAAAAATGATCAGATCCATCCTACCGCGTCCGGTTGGGACTTCCATGTACATTGCCCCATTCACACTAACAACGAACTGATCAAGGTAGGCAAAAAGCAGGTGCTGTCCGATGAATTCCTGCGGGGTTTCGGGGACTTGCAAGATTCTGAACCCGGCGCGAGCAATAAAGTCTCGGAAGTTATCCAAGAGCCGTTCCATCTGAATCTGTCCGGTGTCGGTGAGGTATTGAAATCCATCAGTATCTTCAGGGAAGTAGTCGCGTTCCAATCCGTTGACTATCGGCTTGAAAGCTTGTAGAATGCAATGTAGATAAATTGGATTGGCAATCTTACACATCCTGTCAGTGCCTCTCGTAAGGATACCGTACGTAGCGAGTTCATTAACAAGTTCATTGCGGAGATTGAAGGGGACTCCTTCATCATGCAACATGATACGCATCAAAAAAGTTTCAGCGCGGGGGTTTCGGCGGATGTTCGTTGTGAGATGTGTGAGATTGGTGTTATTTTCGTCCAAGAGTTGTATAAGTGCATCTGAGAAATGGTGCATCGTCAGTGCTTCGGTTTTCGGAATGCCCATCTCTTCGGTAAGTATCTGTGCGAATCGGTTGATAAGGAAGGGTTGTCCACCTGTCTGTTTGTGAATGGATTCAATCACTTCTGGAGCAAAAGCCTGTCCGACCTCAGCGGTATATTGCCCAAACAGTTCTTGCACCTGTGTGAGTGTAAAATTGGGCAAAGCAAAATCGTCATGGATATTGAACGGAGAGGCAGAGCGATCGGCGTTGAGTTGCTCAATGCTTTTAACGCCAACGATGCCGAGACTGTGGGGAGATCGGGGAATGGTTCTGGAAATGTAGATGCGGCGGAGGGCATATAGGAAATCAGCCGCAGCGGTTTGCGGAATGTTATCAAATTCATCAATAAAGACGACAACTCGCTGATTTTCTAATATCTTTCCCAATGCCTGAAACCCTCTGAGCATTGACACATTGTCGGTTAGGGTTGTGTTTTCTAAAAAATCCCTTAGTGCCTCGGAGGGCACTTCGTCACGCTTGTGATAAAGGTTCTCGATTTCCTCGCGAATGTCTTCAGTGAGATTGTTGTAAAAATCCGAAGGGGTGAGGTTTTTATACGCCTCAAAATCTAAGTGAATGGGGAGGTATGTCGGTTCTTCGGCGGCAAGCATGTCCATGATGGTGTAGAAGAAGGTTGTCTTACCTGTCTGCCGTGGCGCGAAGATGACGATATAGCGTCCCTCTTTGATGCGTTTAATGAACTCGGTGAGTTCATCAGTCCGAGCGACAACATAGTGGTGTTCAGGGTTCACAGGTCCCTGCGTACCAAACCTTCTCATATAGCCAAATCTCACTGGGATACGGGTTCATCGAGTAGATCCAAAACTTCCTGTTCTACAGCACGCGATCGCATTATATCCAATGCATCTCGGTCTGCAAGATCAATGATTTCTGTAATTCGTTCCCTGACCGTCGCTGCAATATTCGGTGCCCATTCGCGTAATTTCGCATCTAATCTTTCGGCTAATATATCCATTGGTTTTCTCGTGTCAGCGATTGGTATAGGAATAAGTCCGCAATTTCAGGAATCTGGTTTAATGTGGTCCGACCAACCGTGCCTGCTCAAGGAGTTCAACTTTTTCTCGGAGGGTTTTGATTTCTGCTTCCAAAGCATCTTGATTTCTTTGTTTGAACGCGATGATGATCTGCGGGATGCCAATAGCTAACACAATGAGGGCGATAAGGCTGGTCACAAGTATCAGGATAAGCGTTTGCCGCTTCTCCATGTCCTCAAATTTTGTGGTGAATTTGGTATCAAGTTCCGACAATTTTGTGGTAAATTTGGTGTCAAGTTCCGACAATTTTGTGGTAAATTTGGTGTCGAGTATTTCAAATTTTAGATCAACATATTCACGCAGCTGTTTTTCAAGGGCATCGTTCTCGGTTTTGACAATCTTCGTGACCTCTTCTCGGATGATGTGGATATCTTCAGGTGTTAGTTGAGCAAACGCGGGTTGGACGAATAGCAAAAGTGTTATAAACAGAAACAAAGTTTTCATTTTTCCACCTCGATAAATAGTATAGCAGCGGCAAACCAGACAAACAAGTTTTTTATCTTATACAGAAAATAGAGAAGGGTTTATCAGAGGCTTTGCCTTGTTCCTTGCAAACTTCAAAGTAAACCTCAAGTGACTTTTGCATTTCCTCCCGAAGTTCAGATACAGAGGCACCGTAGAACGTGATTACATCCTGTGTATTAATCACTGTTCCATGAAAGAGGTCTATTTCTGGGTCAAAGTCAACAACTCCGATATAACCTTTGTATTCAATCATGGTTTGAAAAGCTGTGCCTTGATCTCAAGATCAAGGCACTAGAAAAATAGATATTTCTGCTAAAATCCAAGTTGCTTATTCACAACGTTCCTCAATTCTTCACCCTTCAGATACCGTTCCAAGTTATCCAAGAAGAACTCGGTGATACGACGCATGCGGTGCTGTGATCCTCCCGCCGAATGCGGTGAAATGATGACGTTGTCAAAATCCCATAACGGACTCTCCGCTGAAAGCGGCTCAATTTCGGTGACATCCAGACCTGCTCCAGCGATTTTTCCGGCTTTCAGAATCTCAATCAGATCAGGTTCGTTGACGATCGGACCGCGGGCGACGTTGATAAAGAACGCCGTCGGTTGCATCACGGACAGGTTGTCCTTATTGATGAGACCCCGTGTCTCTTCAGTCAATGGACACGCAATCATTACGACATCCACTTGGCTCATCACGTTCGAGAGTTGATCCATCGGCATCAGTTCATCAACGTTCTCCGGTTTATCAGTACGGTAGGCATCGACAGCAATAACGTGCATATCGAACCCTTTCGCACGCTTCGCCATCTGCATCCCGATACCACCCATCCCGACGATACCGATCTTGAACCCGTCAATCTCAATCATCGGGGAACTTCTGCGACCACCCCACTGGTGTTTGTCTTGGTTACGGACAGAATCGTGGATACCGCGCGCCAGACCGAGCAGGAGCGCGAACGCTTGGTCAGCAACATGCGTTGCATACAAACCTGCAGCGTTCGTTAAAATAACATCGCTCTGACGGAGCGCGGGATACATGTGCTTATCCATACCGGCACTGGAGGATTGAATCCATTTGATATTCGGTAGGTGCGGGAAAATGTCTTCGCTGCAGAAACCGAAAAAGACTTCAGCGTCTTCGCCTTCCTCAATAAGTTCCTCGCGTGAACTCGGGGCAATGTATGTGTGTTCATCACCGATGATGCTTTCGAGCCGCTTGAGGCGTTCGTCTTCAACACGTCCTTGTAATAGTATCTTCATATACCAAGGGTCCTTTCATAATTAGAACTTATGCAAACCTATTATCGCTTACTATGTGTGCTGGAAGATTGGAAGTATCGCGGAAGACTTTCCATCTTTCCGTCCATCTTCCCATCCTTCCATTTTCTTTACTGCCACGGCGGATTTTCGGGCAACAATTCTTGGAACTTGTCAATCAACGCGTTCTCGTAGGCACCAGCGTATTGACCACCGAAGAATTTGTCCATCGCTTCGTCGAGAAAGAGCTGCCAGGAGGTGTCCTCAGAACCCGGATTGACAGGAAAGAACAACGCACCGACATCTTGCGCCGCTTTCAGGTCGCCGGGAGAATCACCGAGCATCAAAACACGATTTTCGGGATACCTGTCTTTCGTTGTGATCGTAAGGTGTTCCGTTTTCGTGCCCATCTCCTGTCCAGCGATCAGTGCAACGTAGGTGTCAATTTCGTGTTCCGCCCATTCGCGTTGGAGTGCCTCGTCCGGTGTCGCAGAGACGACAATGACATCCGCTTTGCCTTGCAGCCGTTGCAAGGTCTCACGCACGCCGGGGAACGGGGGGAGGTTATAGACAATCTCAGCGACACTTTCGTTCACGCCGAGGCTCCATGCCATAACCCGGTTCAGTTCGTCATGTCTTTCGCCGGTTGTACTGTCGATCGCCTCTTGTAAAGCGGGGTTGCCGAGTTTGGTTTCATTTTCGACCCAATCTCTTAGGTAGGGGAATTCAGGGACTGAGACACCCATCTTCTGTACGAGCAGCATCTCGCGTAAGAAATCGCACACCAGCAAAATCGCCTTGAAGCGGTTCGTGCCGCGCGTCTTGGAATAGAGATTCACGAAATCCCATGCCTGATGTACCTGTCGTGAAATGGATGCCAATCCGAAATGTTTGACAAGGTTCACGCTAAAGCAGTCGTTGTGTTTGACCTCCATGCTGTTAAAGACACAACCGTCTGAGTCGATGCCGACGAAAAAATCGTGCTGCGGTTCAAAATCGTATAATGCTTGTTGTGCTTCTTGAGCCATATATTCTCCTTAATCAACAATGATTTCCGGACGACCGTCGAGCATCCATTCGGTGTGGAATACCGTCGGCTCGCCATCTTTTCCGAGGATCGTGTTGCCATCTGCATCGAGCTTGTGGTAGGTGTGCGCGCCGAAGTAGTCGCGCATCGATTGGATGAGATTCGCAGAGAGCCTGCCGTTACGGTAACTATCGAAGTAGGCTAACGCGGAACTGAACGCCGGAATCGGGACACCGAGCTGCGTGGCTGTGACGATGACGTTTCGCCAATTCGGTTGCGCCGCTTCAATTACACCGCGGAAATAAGAATCGAGGAGTAAGTTCGGGAGTGCGGGGTCACGTTCAAACGCTTCGGCGATCCGATGCAGGAATTTTGCGCGGATGATACAACCCCCACGCCAACCGAGACTAATCTTACCGAGATCTAATTTCCATCCGAACTCTTCGCTCGCCTCTCGCATCAAGGCGAAACCTTGCGCATAAGAACAGATTTTTGCGGCGTAAAGTGCATCGTGGATCTCCTTGAGCACCGCATCTCGGTCGCCTTGGAATGTGCCGACGGGTCCTTGGATAACCTTCTCGGCTGCAACGCGTTCACTTTTGATAGCAGAGATACAGCGCGCGAAAACCGCCTCAGCGATCGTTGGCGCGGAGATACCGAGATCCAGCGCCGAGATGCTCGTCCACTTACCGGTACCTTTTTGTCCGGCTTGATCCAATACAATATCCACAAAAGGCGTGCCGCTGCTGTCGTGCTGTGTGAAAATGTCAGCCGTGATTTCGATGAGGTAGGAATTGAGTTCGCCGCGATTCCATTCGCTGAAGACCGTGTGCATCTCGTCGGCATCCATGCCTAAGACGTTTTGCATCAGCGAATAGGCTTCGCAGATCAGTTGCATATCGCCGTATTCGATGCCGTTATGTACCATCTTGACGTAATGCCCGGCACCGTCGGGTCCGATATAAGAGCAGCACGGTGTGCCGTCCACCTGCGCCGCAATTTTTGTAAAAATCGGTTCCACGAGCGTGTATGCCTTCGCCGAACCACCCGGCATCATCGCCGGTCCTTTGAGCGCACCTTCTTCGCCGCCGGAGATACCCGTTCCAATAAACAGGATTCCCTGTTCAGCGAGTTCCGCATGTCGCCGGATGGTGTCGTTGAAGTTGGAGTTCCCACCGTCGATGATGAGATCGCCTTTTGAAAGATGTGGGACTAACTGTCCGATAAAGGCATCGACGGGTTCCCCTGCTTTTACCATCAAGATAATTTTTCGGGGACTGTCGAGTTTCTCAATCAGTTCTGGTATAGCATGCGCGCCAGTGATATTTTTGCCGTTCGCAGCACCTGCGATGAAATCGTCAACACGTGAGACGGTGCGGTTAAAGACCGCCACTTCAAAGCCTTTGCTTTCCATATTCAGTGCAAGGTTTTCGCCCATCACTGCTAATCCGATGAGTCCAATGTCTGCCGCCAAATTTGTTTCCTCCTATAGTGGTGTATGCTCTGCATATCATACACTGCAAAAAGCAATGCTGTCAATATATTTTTTGAAGGTCTCTTGGGTTTAAATGGAAACGGTTTGACGGGATGGATGTGCGGGTAATATTGTCTGTTAGAGAACCCATGACTGTATACGGTCTGCAATTATATCAATATCGGTTATAGTTCCATCAGCAATTTTAAGACCGAGGTCAATAATCAAATCATTAATATCAGGAGGCAAGGAATAATCGTTCAAAACTAAAAATAGGAGTGCACAATGCATACCAACACGCTTATTCCCATCCAGAAATATATGTCCGGTAATAATGTGATGTGCATATACTGCGGCTTTTTGGAATAGAGTCGGGTACAGTTCTGTTTCACCAACTCTTGCCTTAACAGCAGCTATTAAATAGTGTAACTGATTTTCATTCAACAATTGATAGTCACCGACATGATCCTCGGCAACAAACAGAATATCCTCAATTGTCAAATACTTCAAATGTTGCCGAGAATTTTCCATGCGCGGTCGTAGTTTTGTTTTATTTTATCTGAGGCGATAATGATACTCAGCCCCATTTTTCTGGCGGTTGCTATATCCGATTTAGCTTTTTCCCGTTCTCCGAGACGCAAAAACGCCCCACCACGATTGTAATACGCTTCGGCATAATCGGGTTTGAGCTCTATCGCTTTAGTATAGGCTGCGATAGCAAGTTCCAACTTACCCTTTTCACTGTGAACCAACCCACGATTGTAATAGGTTTCGGCACATCTTTTATTCTGTTCTTTTGTCATTTTTTTTCCACAATACGGATTTCTTGGAAATTTGACATTGCATTTGCTGAGTCTAAAGTTCTCACACATTCAAAAAAATCCTTGAAATCTGCGTAATTTACTTAAGCCGCGATTCAGATAATTCGGACACTTTCTCACAATGCGATTTACTTAAGGGTAATAATACCATACCAATCGAACAGATGTCAACTGAATATTAATGGAAACCCAGAGGCATTTAGTTTTACAGATTCACTTTATATCTGTGTATAGTCTCCTCTGTAGGAGCGAGTGTTTTTGCTTGGGTGTTCCCGTGCTCGCGATCTTTCCTAAGAAAACGTCAACTTATGTAAACGAAAATCAAAACCGAAAACTAAATCGTCCTGACGGCAAATCCGAAAAACTTGCACTTTAAGACATTTTGTTGTACCATAGTAACATCAAGTGAAAATAGAAAGGATGATCCAAAAAATGGCGAAATATAGAAGTAAAGCACAGAATTTGAAGGTATGGTTTCTGCTTATATTGGCTGTTCCACTTTGTGTGTCAGTGCAAGCCGATGAGACTACGCCTGATGCTGAGGCCATCGTCAAAAAAATTGATCAACTCTATCGCAGTGAGACGAGTCACGCCGAGATGGAGATGCACATCGTCACGCCACACTGGGAACGCACCCTCGCAATGACGGTCTGGACACAAGGAATGAGCAAAACCTTTATCCGGATTACTGCACCCAAGAAGGAGCAAGGGGTCGCGACACTCCGCATCGGGAACGAGATGTGGAACTATCTACCCAAAACAAACAAAACAATGAAAATCCCGCCGTCAATGATGATGGGGTCGTGGATGGGTTCCGATTTCACAAACGACGACTTGGTCAGAGAGTCGTCAATGCTCGATGATTATACCTATCAGTTTGTTACACCGGAAGACGCAGCACCCGATCATCTCTATATCCAACTTGTCCCGAAAGAGGATTCCCCAATCGTTTGGGGGAAGATTATCGCAGCTGTGCAATCTGAGGATTATATGCCGGTATGGCAACGGTTCTACGACGAAAAAGGGAACTTGATGCGAACTATGAATTTCAAAGAGATCAAGACCTTTGGCGACAAAATCGCACCGTCCGTGATGGAGATGATCCCACAAAATAAAGACGGACACAAAACGGTTGTCCGATGGTTGAACGCTACCTACGATTCAGAAATCGACGATAAAATCTTCACCCGCCGAAACCTTCAGAGAAGAAGATAGATTGGACGGCACGCGGAGCGGGTTTTCCTACTATTTTATGATACTCAAAATCGCCTTTCGTAATACTTTTCGCCAAAAACGGCGTACAATCCTTACCGGTCTCGCAATGATTGTCGGTTTTACGCTTCTATCGTTAACCATCGGCTTGTCCGACGGCGCGTACGGGAACATTATCACCATGTTCACCCGGAACCGTATTGGACATATTCAGGTGCATCGCCAGGGGTACCTCGATAAACCGTCGCTTTATAAAACGATCAACAACGCTTCTACCGTGGGTGAGACAATTCAGAGCATTGCAGGCGTTGAAGTGTGGACACCACGTGTATATGGTGCAGGACTCGGTTCAGTCGGTGAAAAAAGCACGGCTGTCCAGATCATCGGGGTTGATGTCGCTCGCGAAACTGAAGCGACCCAATTTGATCAAAAAGTCGTTGAAGGCAACACACTAACAGAAACCGCATCGCATGAAGCGGTCATTGGAAAAGGTTTGGCGAAGATTGCGGCTGCGACGGTTGGCAGTGAAATCGTGATTGTCTCACAGGGTGCCGACGGTTCAATTGCAAATGACCTGTATAAGATCGTCGGTATCGTAGAGAGTGGAGACGACATAACGGATCGGGTCGGGTGCTATCTGCATATTGAAGATGCTCAGGAATTGCTCGTGCTTGACGGACGTGTCCACGAAATTGTTGTGATTGTTTCAAACATCAAGCAAGTCGATAAAATTACGAGCGCAATCAAAACACAACTCAATGATTCAACGCTCGATGTCGCACCGTGGCAGGTAGTCGCCAAATCCTTCTATCGTGCTATGAAAGCCGATCAACAAGGCGATGCGATTTCCCGTTTTGTAATTATGTTGATTGTCGCTATAGGTGTTCTCAACACGGTGTTGATGTCGGTGTTGGAGCGGACACGTGAGTACGGTGTGCTGAAAGCGGTTGGGACAAAGCCGGTGCAAATCTTCTGGATCGTCGTTTGCGAAGTCGTCATCATAGCACTTGCGAGCATCTGTGTCGGCGCGATCCTTGGCGTTTTGGTCAATTACCTGCTATCTGTATACGGCATCACATATCCCGAAGAAATTACCTACGGCGGTATGAAACTCAAGACTTTGTACGCCGTGGTCAACGTCCGATGTCTCGTTATTCCTGCGATCACCGTTATGCTATCAGCGACGATAGTCGGTCTGTTCCCTGCAATAAAAGCCGCCCGGATTATGCCAGCGAAGGCGATGCGGACACATTAGAAGGAAAATTTAAAAAATGTGGTGGATTTTAATTAAATTGGCTTGGCGCAACATCTTCCGGAATAAACGGCGAACACTCATCGCCGCAACAGCGATCGGTATCGGTCTGGCTGCGCTAATTTTTGTTGACGCCCTAACGATTGGGATGTCCGAGAATATGGTGCGGACGGCTACCGGCTCCTTCCTCGGCGACGCACAGATTCATCGGGTCGGATTCCGAGACGCACAAGAGGTCTCATTAACGATTCAGGCACTCGATGAAGTGACAGAAGGATTAGCTCAGGAAGACATTGTTGAACACTTCACACAAAGAACGATCACTTCCGGGATGATTACGTCTCCTGCGAATGTCAGTGCGATTAACCTCGTCGGGGTTCACCCACCGACAGAGAGATTCCTGTCCCAGATTGACGATGTGATAACGGAAGGTGCGTATTTTGAAGGTGATAACAACCGTGATATTGTTGTCGGTGCGAAACTCGTCGAAATCTTAGAAATCGGACTCGGAGATCGGGTGGTTGTGACGGTAGCACAAGCCGAAACCGGCGATCTCTCCCAAGAGATGTTCCGGATCTCCGGTATCTATCAATTCGCCGGTGGTGAGATGAACAGCGGCATGGCGTTCGTACGGATTGAAAAAGCGCAAGAGATGCTCGCTATCGGGAGTGAAGCGCATGAAATCGCCATTAAATTTACGGCTATCGCCTACGCACAAGACCCGACACTGCCCTTTTGGGAGAGGTATTCCCAACACGGCAACGAAGTCTTGAGCTGGACAGAACTGATGTCGCAGTTGACAGTGATATTAGAGATGACGAAATACAGTAAATACATCATGGGTGTTATCCTATTTTTTGTGGTCATCTTCGGGATTATCAACACCCTCTTTATGTCGCTGTATGAGCGAATGTTTGAGTTCGGTGTCCTGCGTGCCGTCGGGACGCGTCCTTTCGGGATGGCGCGCGTCATCTTATTTGAGGCGGGTGCTTTAGCGATTGTGAGTATCGGATTGGGGATGCTCCTCGGCTTCATTGTGACAGTAATATTAAACCGTACGGGGATTGATTACACCGGCATTGAAATGGTAGGTGTGACGATGCAGGAACTCTTTTACCCAACCTTGACGGTTGAACAGTTTATTATTTACCCAGTGTGGCTCTTTGTTTGCACGATCATTGCCGGACTCTATCCCGCGCGCTACGCAGCGAAAATGTCGCCAGCAGCCGCAATGCGCCGGAGTTTTTAATTACGTTCTAACTTATCAAAAACAATTTTTTAGGCAGCTATAATGGAAACTACTGATATGTCTGGATCGAATTCTGAAAACCTGAAAACTACGCCTGAAAGCGATGTTATTGTCACTGAAGGTGTAACGAAGGTTTATGCAGCGGATGGTATCCCTGTCAACGCGCTGAACGGGATCGATTTAACCATCCAATCCGGAGAGTTTACAGCACTCGTGGGGCCCTCTGGTTCCGGAAAGACGACCTTTCTCAATATTATCTCTGGATTGGATAGTCCTACGGATGGGAAAGTGTGGCTTGCTGGTAAGATACTATCGGAGATGGATGGCAACGAACTCTCTGACTTCCGACGTGATAACATCGGATTCATTTTTCAGGCATACAACCTAATCCCTGTGCTGACGGTTGAGGAAAACGTCGAATACATCATGCTCTTAGCAGGTGTACCGAAAGCGGAACGGCATGAGCGGGTTATAGCGATACTCGAGGCTGTCGGGTTAAAAGGTGTCGCAAATCGGGTGCCGACGCAGCTTTCAGGTGGACAGCAGCAGCGTGTCGCTATCGCACGCGCGATGGTCTCCGAACCTGCGATTATCCTTGCCGACGAACCAACTGCAAACCTCGACTCAAAAACGGGTGCCGACCTACTTGAGATGATGCGCCGTCTTAATGCGAAAACCGGTATGACGTTCATTTTTTCGACCCACGATCCGATGGTGATGGAGGGTGCAAGACGGCTGATTACACTTCGCGACGGGCAGGTAGATACTGATGAGACGAGGTAAATAGTTATCCGTTAAAAGAGATTTCTGATTAACTTAAGGGTTAGTTTGTAGTAGTGCGATTCATCGCACGTTCCAGTTCGAGGACGGGCAATAATGCACTTCGCATTTGGGCGAGTACGCCGCAAAATTGCCCTACTACAAACGAAATCAGACCCGTAATTTGAAATTTGATAAGCATTACTGACTGAAAACTTTTCTTCTGAGAACTATTCAATGCGAAAAATTCTGGTGCTCATCATCTGTGTGATGGCAACGCCGCTTGTAGGAATCGCTGATGCTGAATTCCAATTCGGTGGCTACTACAAAAACTTTTCCACTATATTCAATTCACCCGTTCCAGAGGCACCGATAAGTGGTGTCGTGGTTAACCGTTTACGGCTCAATCTCTCCTACGCGCCAACGGATTCACTTTCTTTCGCTTTCGCTTACGATTTTACACCGCGTGTCCAAGACCCACTGCTCTTTTCTCAGTCGTTAATCGCTGTTAGTGCTGCCTCATCGAGGTATCGGATTGCGGATTTTGATTCGCCGATCTATCCGAGTGCGGAGGATCCGATCGGTAGTGTCGGTATCTACCATAACCTTGATCGGGCTTCGCTGCACTTCAGTACAGATTTTGCGGACTTCTCCGCTGGGCGGGACGCAATTGCGTGGGGCAGCGCGAGGATCGTAAATCCGACCGATGTCGTCGCACCCTACACCTACGATCAATTGGATACAGAAGACCGCGTCGGTGTAGACGCAATTCGGGTTCGTATTCCGGTAGGTGTGATGGGAGAAGTGGATGCCGGTTACATCGCCGGAGCCGATTTCGATTTTGACAAGAGTGCCGCTTTTCTACGGACACAATTGAACGCTGCAGAGACAGACTTCTCGATTTTGTTGTTAGAATTTCAGAGAGACCTGCTTATCGGTCTGGATGTCGCTCGCGGTATCGGCGGTGCTGGGTTCTGGTTAGAAACGGCTTACGTCCTTACCGCACCCTTTGATGACGAACCCGACGCATCGGAAAACTATCTGCGAACCTCTATCGGTTTGGACTACAGCTTCGGCGGCGAGACTTACGCCTTTATTGAGTATCATTTCAACGGAGCAGGTGCACGGAAACCGGAAAATTATCTCACGAATTTAGAGCGACCGGCGTACACACGCGGGAGCGTTTATCTGCTCGGTACGCACTATCTCGCACCCGGCGTTACGCATCAGGTGACACCTTTAATCAGTGTCAGCGGACAGATATTGCTCAACCTATCCGACCCATCAACTTGGGTTGCCCCACAAGTCGCTTATAACATCGCGGAGGATATCCACCTTTCTATCGGCGGTTTCGTCAGCATCGGAAAACGACCTAAAAACAGCGAATCTCCCGAATTGCAGTCGGAGTTTGGCAGTTATCCAAATCTTTTCTTTTCCTCGTTCCGCGTCTATTTTTAATTAACCCGAGTTTGAAAATAAAAATTGAAGCCTCTTGTAGGTTGGGTTGAACGGATACCTACCAAAAATCGCACACAACACAGCGTTTCCAAATGTGTCGTCTGCCATTTCTCGTAAGCAAGAAAAAAGTCGTCAATTTTACAGAAAAGTGTTATGATATCCATCAGAGAACTCCTTTTGGTTATAGAGATGTCATAACCTCATTATACCAGAGGCGTTCTCTTTATACAAAAACTTTCAATTATTTATCAAACTCACGTTAGTTTACAATGCTACTGGTCCTATCGCTTTTTACAGAACTTTCTTTGGTGGTGATTCAGATAATTATCGAATTGGATTGAGAGTTACAGGGTTATACTGGTCTCAATTCTCTTATCAGTTTGGACATGAATTCTGCCATATCATGCAAAATCACGACAAAATCCGTCAAAACACCCCTAACACGCCAAACAAATGGTTTTATGAGGCAATTTGTGAACTCGCAAGTCTATGGGCTATCAGGCAAATGAGTGAAACGTGGGCGTATCGCGCACCTTATGATAATTGGGTGAATTACAGACACGCGTTAGCAGGCTATGCAAACAATTTGATGAATCGTGCAGATGATGGCACGAGTGCTGAATGGTTAGACGAATGGGAAGATCGTATGCGTAGCAACATATCTTTTTCTTACGAAAGAGTGTCACAACTTTCTTATAAGTTTCTGCCAATCTTTGAAGAAAACCCTGAAGCGTGGAATGCAGTCAGGCAAATGCCATATTCAGATGCAAAAATGTCCGAATATATGAAAGAGTGGTATCAAAATGTAGATACCGAAGACAAGCAACACGTACAATCTATCGCAGAAATAATGGGTATTTCCGTAGTGCCTGTTGCAGTAGTATCTATAGACGCTGATGTGAATAATGACGGATATGTTGATTTATCCGATGTGCTGATTGTCAGAAGTGGTATGCAAAATTCAGTTTCTTATGACACCGATCTTAACGATGATGGTGTAACCGACGAAGTAGATTTACTTATAGTAAAAGCGAAAGCATTTGAGGCTATCGCTGCTGCTTCACCATCAAAAAGGAAAATCAAACTAACAACTTGGGGTTCTATGAAAAGTAGGTAGGATTGAATTGTCGAATTTGGACAGATACAGATTTTGCCAGAATTTTACACGTTGGGCCAAAAAGCCGAAAACTAATAGCCCTGAGAAGAGCGGGATTTCTTCCCCACCCTAAAGGTTGGGGTTCCATCCTGAATATTTTGGTAAAAACTATTAATTCACAACACAAGCCGAGAGGAGTTTTAGTGTATGAGAAAACTATTTGTTTATTCCGTAATTTTATTTACCATGATTCTTCATGCTTCACACGCCGATATGACCTCGGATCTACAAGCATATCCGAGTAGTAAATATCTCGTTGGTGTGTCAGAAGGACCAGGAACTGTCGAATCCCTTATGGATCAGGCAGAAAACCAATTATCCAAGAAAATCTTCGACAAGGTTAGATACGTTATTAACGAAAACGAAAACGATTGGCTTGCCTACAATCGTGTCCGTGAACACTACAGCACAGTGATCCAGAGTTCCGTAAAATCTAAACTCAAAGGGATTCGAGAATACTATCCCTCCACTGCACCGGATGCCTATGTTATTGTCTACGTTAAGCGTGATATGCTTCAGCAGATTTATACCGACGAAGCTGCGGATTTACGCCAAGAGATTAACGACCTTCTTCATAAGGCGCAGGTCATAGAAAACGCTGGCGATTTATCAGATGCAGCCAAGATCTATCTGAGCACGTACCGATTGTATGAAGCGTTAAAAGAAGCAGAACTCATTCAATTGGGCGCAGCGTACATAACACCACCTAAGGCATTTTCTAAATTGTCGGACGCAGCAGGTGGAGTTGACAAAGCAGATTTGATGATGTCGCATAAAGAAGTCGTTACGAAAGTAGAAAAAATCGCGCCCCAAACGATAATTAACATCAACGATGTTGCGCGTGTCACTGCCTATCAATTCCAGCAGCAAAGCAGCGACTGGGGAACTAAGGTGAAGGCGGAGGAACTTACCTATAACAGCTTCAATGTTGTGAGTCCTTCTTCAACACTTTTTTTAGAGGCACTTACAAACGAGTTGAAGTGGCATCGCTCCCTTCCAATGCGAGGGTTCCAACCACTTCGAGAGGTACATAAGGCTGAATCTCAAGACGAGCATTTGCAATTCTTCGGTGGCTATTGGGCGGACGGCGACAAAATTACGCTACGCACCACGCTACGCGATATTGCAACGGGCGAATTTAAGGCGGCGGCTGTGGTGCGATTTAGTGAGAGTCAACGCCGAGACAAGGACATCGCGCTAAAACCCGGCAATCTTGAGCAATTCGATCAAGACTGGAAACTTTTTAATCCACTCGAAGAGACACTCAGTGTTGAGGAGATACAGCCGGTTGAGGAGGCCCCCCAAACAGCAGAGACTTCGCCTACAGAAGTTCCGGCTGAAGAATCCATCGTCAATCCGAAAGTTTTCACCAATGACGGATTAACTGTTGAAATCGCGACGGATAGAGGCACAGGACCGGTGGTTTATACCGAAGGTGAAACAATGACAGTCTTCGCACGTGCGGACCAAGAGGTTTATATCCGTTTAATCTATATCCTTGCCGATGGAAAGCGGACACTACTGTTAGACAACTATCATGTTAGTCCCGAAATGGCTAATCAAAGTTTAGAGATCGGGAAGTTTGTGTGTACACCGCCATTTGGCGCGGAGCAGCTGCATGTTTATGCTAAGCGTGAAGCGTTCCCCGATTTGGCACCGGGGCAAACGTATGAGGAGGGTGGGTACGTCTACCTAACACCGACACGCGGTTTTCAACCTTTCAAACCGAATCCTGAAGGGTCCGCACATATTTCCATTACCACGCTACCACAGTAAGGCTTACATCTATGGAAGCAAAGCCTCTACGACATCTCCCTCGGCGCACTCCAAAGCCCTGAAAGTAGAATATTTATGGTATCTATGAGAAAAATATATCTATTTCTATTTTTTAATTTCCTTTGTGTTGCGATCATATTTATCGCCGCTAACGAGTTGTTTTCGCAACGCGGCATGAGCGTTACTGTTCGCACAGAGAGTGGGAAAGAATTTGACCTCTATAAAGATTCATACGCTTTGATTATTGGAAACGGGGCATATCCGGTGAAAAACGGTTGGAATCCGCTTCCAGGTGCAGTAAAGGATGTTAAAGAAGTCGCAGAAGTCCTTGAACGCCACGGATTCAATGTGACGCTAAAAATAGACGTTACAAAGTCCGAGTTTAATCAAACATTTTCGGAGTTTATCTATGAATCCGGTAAAGACCCGGATAACCGGCTCCTGTTTTACTATGCCGGGCATGGATACACGACCAAAGCAGCAACAGGTGAGGATCTCGGCTATCTTGTGATGCTTGATACACCGAGTCCGGCAAATGCTGCGGCGTTTGATCTCTATAGTGTGGATATGGTCAAATTCGTATCGGATTCTAAGAAGATCCATGCTAAGCATGTCCTGTTTATGTTCGATAGCTGCTTCTCAGGGACGGTCCTCAACCTTCGTAACCGGGTTACACCGTCTCACATCACCGACAGAATCAAAAATCCTGTGCGTCAGTTCATCACGGCAGGTCGTGCCGATGAACCCGTGCCGGATAGGAGTGAATTTAAGCAGGCGTTTTTGAACATCCTTGAAGGGCGCGTTAAAGAACCGACACCGGACGGCTATCTGACAGGTGTTGAGTTAGGAGATTACCTATATCGAACGGTGCCGAAGTTCTCTCAAGGACAACATCCACAACACGGAAAAATTCACGATCAGCAATTGAACACCGGTGATTTCGTGTTTATGCTTTCGCCAAACGCTAACGAAAATAGCGGCGTTGAGTTGAACACAATCGCAACATTGAACATAACCAGTACACCGAGTGGCGCGATGGTTTATGCTGATAGTATCCTAATCGGGGTAACACCGTTAGACAACTACGAGATTGACACAGGCCCCCGTCTTGAGAAACAGGTGAATATAGGCTTAGAACTTTCAGGTTACAAAAGTCGTGTTAAGAAGATAACGCTGAGAGGCGGTCAACAGATCCCTTGGGATGTGCCTTTAGAAAAAATGACGAGCACGCTTGCTAAACCCATAACTGAGATTGAGAGGGACGAAGAAACTGCAACGTATCTCTCGCTGGTGTCTGACAATCCAAATATTCTTGTACCGACAAACGATATGAGGGAGTGGAGTGGGTGGCATGGTTGGTTCTGGGAAAAAGTAAAAGGTGAACAACCTACTGAACGGCCTTCTATTTTTTCAGGCAATTATGCAGATAGATTTGACCATTGGATGTACTCACATGCCGAAAGCCACCTCGTCTATGATATAAGCGGGGGTGAATACTCTCAATTTGATGGGCATTTAATTACACCCAGCTCATGCATAGAAACCATTGAACTCATATTTCTAGTGGATAACAAAGTCGTCTATAATTCAGGTCGGGTTCGGGTTTTTGAACCGATGCGTGTCGCATTCAATATACCTGTTGATGCCAAAACTCTGACGATCCGCGTAACAGATGGTGGCGATGGGGGTAGTTGCGACCACTGGATACTTGGAGACGCACGTTTACTGGAATCCCAGCAACCTATCTCCACCAAACCAAAACCAGATGTCCCACAGACAACCATTGATGAAAATGACATCACCATAAACAAGAAGGCGCGATCGCCCTCGCTAAATATGCCACAAACGATTGTTGGAAAAGACGGGACGGAAATGGTGTTAATTCCGGCTGGCGAGTTCCTGATGGGGAGCGGCCCCGGCACCACTTACAGTTCCCGGACAACTCCAGCCCATACTGTCTATGTCGATGCGTTTTACATCGACAAATACGAGGTGACCGTTGGGCAATACAACGAATTTGTTCGTGCCACTGGACATCGTCCGTTGCCGGATTGGGTGTCTAAGTATTCTCCAACAGATCAACACCCCGTCGTAAGTGTAAATTGGAATGATGCGATGGCGTACGCAGAATGGGCAGGTAAGCGTTTACCCACAGAGGCAGAATGGGAGAAAGCCGCAAGAGGCGGTTTGGTTGGAAAAGAGCACCCATGGGGCAATGCCGAGTTGGATGGAACACAATGTAACTTTGCGGATAAGAGTTTAAACGAAGTGTGGAATAGAGAAAGAAAACCAGAAGATAATCATGCAGATAAAAATATTGATGACGGTTACGTGTACACTGCTCCTGTTGGTAGTTTTCCACCAAACGGATACGGTTTATACGATATGGCTGGGAATGTGACAGAATGGTGTTTTGATGCGTATGATGAAAATTTTTACGACAATTCTCCTCGGCGGAACCCAGTTGCAGATATACTTATACAAGATGGTGAAAATAACATAGTCGCTATTAACAAATTGCGCGTTATGCGAGGCGGTTCCTGGTACTATTCGCCGGGGGCAGTGTGGATTGCCAGTCGTAACGGAAATTCGCCTACGCTGCGTCACATCAACCACGGTTTTCGTTGTGTGAAGTCAGTAACGCCTTGAATCGCTGTACCTTTGTCTGTTGTATCTGATGCCCAAACCAATCGGAGACTAATGCTTTTTGTTAATATTCTCAACACGCGACGCAACGCAAAAAGTGATAAACGTTCAGGAGGTCTGTGAACATCTCGGCATTCATTGGTATCGTCCGAGGAAACTTACACAAAGTTTACGGGTGGCTTATCTCCGCTCGCAAATGACGGTGGTATCATTTTTTGCCAAGTTCAAAGAAAAACAAACTTTCAGAATATTAATGTTCGTTTTCAAGACGATACGCCCCTGCCTTTTAACGAGGCAGCATAATTTTACAATATCGTCCAAACTTTAGTATATAATGGGTATATTATGAAAAAACTGGTTTTTTGTCTCTTAGCATTGCTACCATTGCTATCGGCATGTGTCAACGTTGTAAAGATGTTAGATGAGAACAACACAAAATATCATTTCCGCGAAACACGCTGGGGCTTCAGTCGAGAGCGTGTGGCACTTTCTGAAGCGGGGCATAGACCGTTTCAAAGAACCGAAAATGAACTCGTCTACAAGTATAGGATTAATGGTATCTATTGTAAAGTCGTTTATACATTCAAGAATAACAAACTCCGCACCGCAGGATATTTGACCGAGCAACCGGTCCAGAATGCAGATATTCTGTTAGAAGAGGCTGTTAAAAGACACGGGATGCCCATAGGCGATGTGCCCGAAAAAAGAGAAGACGGATTGGTCTGGGTGAATCCTGACACTGTAGTTTATGCCAACGTCTACACAACTATCACGAAGAAAAATCTGGCGCAATATGAGTATTCAAAAGGCGGATTGCTTGAAGACCTCCTTGCGAATCAATTGGCGGATCAAAGCGAAGCTGGAGAAGTTGTCTACTTGGATGGTGTCTTTGCCTACGTAGATAGGGCGTTCTATGAACAACTCCATGAAATAGAGTTTCCGCTCACAGAGTTGTCTATATATGAAAAACAACTCATGGGTGTTATCAAAAAGCAGGGGCGAAAAATCTATCCTGGACTCGGGACACTTCCAGACAGGGATTAAAGGCAGCATAATTTTACAATATCGTCCAAACTTTAGTACGTATAATATCCTATGAAAAAAAAAACTTATTTCTATTCTTTTCTATTCTTTGCGGTGTAACCATATTTATCGCTGCAACAGATTTGTTTTCGCAACGCGGTATGAGTGTCACTGTTCAGACAGAGAACGGGGAGAAGTTCGGTCTCTATAAAGACTCATACGCTTTGATTATTGGAAACGGAGCATATCCCGTAAAGAACGGTTGGAATCCACTCCCTGGCGCAATAGAAGATGTCAGAGAAGTCACAGAAGTCCTTGAAAACCACGGATTTAATGTGACGCTGAAAATAGATGTAACGAAGTCCGAGTTTAATCAAGCATTTTCGGAGTTCATCTATGAATCCGGTAAAGACCCGGATAATCGGCTCCTCTTTTACTATGCCGGGCATGGATTCACAACGAAGGCGGCAACGGGTGAGGATCTCGGCTACCTCGTCATGCTCGATACGCCGAGTCCGACGAATGCTGCAGCGTTTGATCTCTATAGCGTAGACATGGTCAAGTTTGTATCCGACTCCAAGAAAATTCATGCCAAACATGTCCTCTTTATGTTCGATAGCTGCTTTTCAGGTACAGTGCTGAACCTGAGAAATCGGGTTACACCCTCCCATATCACGGATCGGATTAAGAATCCTGTGCGTCAGTTTATTACAGCGGGTCGTGCAGATGAACCTGTGCCAGACAGGAGTGAGTTTAAGAAGGCATTTTTGAATTTACTTGAAGGTCGTGTTGAAGAACCTACACCGGACGGGTACCTGACAGGCGTTGAATTAGGAGATTACCTCTACCGAACAGTCCCAAAGTTCTCACGAGGCCAACACCCGCAACATGGGAAGATCCACGACCAGCAGCTCAACACCGGTGACTTCGTGTTTGTGCTTCTTCAAAACGATCAGAATGGTAGTGAGGATACCGGTATTGAGTTGAACACGATCGCGACGTTGAACATAAACAGCACACCGGAGGGAGCGAAAGTCTACATCGACAGCAACTTGATTGGTACGACTCCGTTGCGCAGTTATCAATTTGATACCGGTATTCGTCTTGAAAAACAGGTGAATGTAGGATTAGAGCTTTCAGGCTACAAGAGTCGCGTTAAGAGAATAACACTGAAAGGCGGTCAAAAGATCCCGTGGGATGTGCATTTAGAAAAAATAGAAAGAGAACCGATACAACCGAAGCCGAGCGTGCCAGAAACGCCTCCTGAGAAAGATCCGAGTATCAGTGAAGAAAAGCTGTTGATTTCTCGGAATACGCCACAGACAATAGTTGGAAAAGACGGTGCTGAAATGGTATTAATTCCTGCTGGCGACTTCCAGATGGGGAGCGGGGCCGGTCGCCTTTACAATGGCGCGACAATTCCTGTCCATACTGTCTATGTTGATGCATTTTACATTGACAAATACGAGGTGACTGTTGGGCAATACAACGAATTTGTTAGTGCCACTGAACATCGTCCGTTGCCGGATTGGGTATCTAAGTATTCTCCAACGGATCGGCATCCGGTTGTCGGTGTAACGTGGGACGACGCGATAGCATACGCGAAATGGGCAGGCAAACGACTTCCAACAGAAGCGGAATGGGAAAAAGCAGCAAGGGGTGGCTTGATAGGAACAGACCACCCGTGGGGTAATGCTCCGCTGGACGGGACACAGTGCAATTTTGCCGACAAAAGTCTGTGGAAAATTTGGAACGAAGAACGGAATGATGAAGATAATGATGCGGATAAAAGTATTAATGATGGTTACGCGTACACCGCCCCGATTGGCAGTTACCCACCGAACGGATATGGTTTATACGATATGGCTGGGAATGTGGCAGAATGGTGCTTTGATGCGTATGATGAAAATTTTTACGCCAATTCTCCTCGGCGGAACCCAGTTGCAGATATACTTATACGAGATGGTGAAAATAACATAGTCGCTATTAACAAATTGCGCGTTGTGCGAGGCGGTTCCTGGCACCATTCGCCGGGGGCAGTGTGGATTGCCTGTCGTACCCCGAATTCGCCTACGCTGCGTCACAGAAACGGCGGTTTTCGCTGTGTGAAGTCGGTAACGCCTTGAACTTTTGTACCTTTGTCTGTTGCGTCTGATGTCCAAACAAATTGGAAACCGATGCAATTTAAAGCCTATAAACGCAAACTGCGTATAATATCCTATGAAAAAAATACCTTTATTTTTATTTTTTTGTATTCTTTGCAGTATAACCATGCTTATTGCTGCAACCGATTTATTTTCGCAACGCGGTATGAGTGTTACTATCCAGACAGAAAGCGGAGACGAGTTTGGTCTCTATAAAGATTCATACGCGCTGGTTATTGGAAACGGGGCATACCCCGTAAAGAACGGCTGGAATCCGCTCCCCGGCGCGATAGCAGATGTTAAAGAAGTCGCAGAAGTCCTAAAAAAACAAGGATTTAATGTGATTCTGAAAACAGATGTGACGAAAGCGGAGTTTAACAAAGCGTTTTCGGAGTTCATCTATAAATCGGGGAAAGATAAAGATAACCGGCTCCTGTTTTACTATGCGGGGCATGGATTCACGACCAAAGCAGCAACAGGTGAAGACCTCGGCTACCTTGTAATGCTCGATACACCGAGTCCTGAGAACACTGTTGAGTTTGATCTCTATAGTGTGGATATGGTCAAGTTTGTATCCGACTCCAAGAAGATTCATGCCAAACATGTCCTCTTTATGTTCGACAGCTGCTTTTCAGGTACAGTGTTGAATCTAAGGAATCGAGTTACACCCTCCCACATCACGGATCGGATTAAGAATCCGGTGCGTCAGTTCATCACAGCCGGTCGTGCCGATGAACCCGTGCCAGATAGGAGTGAGTTTAAGAAAGCATTTTTGAACATCCTTGAAGGTCGCGTTGAAGAACCAACGCCAGACGGCTATCTGACAGGCGTTGAATTAGGAGATTACCTATATCGAACGGTGCCGAAGTTCTCACGAGGACAACACCCACAACATGGGAAAATCCACGACCAGCAGTTGAACACCGGTGATTTTGTGTTCGTGCTTCCTCAAAACGATCAGAACGGTAGTGAAGATACCGGTATTGAGTTGAACACGATCGCGACGTTGAACATAAACAGCACACCGGAGGGAGCGAAAGTCTACGTCGATGGCAACTTGATTGGTATGACTCCGTTGGCCAGTTACCAATTTGATGCTGGTGTTCGCCTTGAAAAACAGGTGAACGTAGGCTTAGAGCTTTCAGGCTACAAGAGTCGCGTTAAGAGAATAACGCTAAAAGGCGGTCAAAAGATCCCGTGGGATGTGCATTTAGAAAAAATAGAAAGAGAACCGATACAACCGAAGCCGAGCGTGCCAGAAACACCTCCTGAGAAAGATCCGAGTATCAGTGAAGAAAAACTATTGATTTCTCGGAATACACTACAGACAATAGTTGGAAACGACGGTGCTGAGATGGTACTGATTCCGACAGGCGATTTCCAGATGGGTAACGATAACAATGCGCCTACAAAACCTGTGCATACAGTCTACGTCGATGCATTTTACATAGATAAATACGAAGTGACTGTTGGGCAATACAATCAATTTCTCCGTGCCACTGGACATCCTCCGTTACCGGATTGGGTGTCTAAGTATTCTCCAACAGATCAACATCCAGTTGTCGGTGTGACTTGGCATGATGCGCTGGCGTATGCGAAATGGGTGGGAAAACGACTTCCAACAGAAGCGGAATGGGAGAAAGCGGCACGCGGTGGCTTGGCAGGAAAATGGCAAGCCTGGGGCGATGCCGCGCTGGATGGAACACAGTGTAATTTTGCGGATAAGAGTTTGAGCGAAGTGTGGGATAGAGAAAGAAAACCGGAAGATAATTGGGCGGATAAAGATATTGATGACGGTTACGCATTCGCTTCGCCGGTTGGCAGTTATCCCCCAAACGGGTATGGTTTATATGATATGGCAGGTAATGTATGGGAATGGTGCTTTGATGCGTATGATGAGAATTTCTATGCGAATTCACCGCGTCAGAACCCAATTGCTCAGATCATTGTAAAAGATGGAAAAAACAATATAGTCGCTATTAATAAATTGCGCGTTGCGCGTGGGGGGTCTTGGCTCGATTTTCGGGGCGGAATATGGATCGCCAGTCGCCTTAGGATTGATCCCAAAAACGCGGCGAACAACCGTGGTTTTCGTTGCGCGAAATCGGTAGATCGTTAAATTGTTGCTCCCTTACCTTTTATGCTCCTTTCGCACCGCTGAATTTTTCAATGCTGTAAACATTATGGGAAATCGACTTTTGGCAGGAAACATGGCTGACGGCACTGCCCTCATCAAAACCGATCCGTTGCTGAAACCATACACTGCACAACTCCGCGAACGGTTTGCGCACTATCAACGTTTCAAAGCAGAGATTGAAAAAACGGGTGGTATATTAGGCGAGATAAGCCAAGGACACCGATATTTCGGTTTCAACCGTGGTGAACACGAAAGCGAAACCGGGATATGGTACCGTGAATGGGCACCCGGTGCGGAATCTCTCGCGCTCACAGGCAACTTCAACGGCTGGTCGCGCCATGCAAACCCAATGTCTGTTGACGACTGGGGTGTGTGGCATCTATTTTTATCAGACAAGGATTACGCAGATCGACTCACGCACGGCAGCGGTGTCAAGGTACATGTCGTCTCAACAATCGGTGGACTCGATCGGATTCCGGCGTATATCCAGCGCGTCGTTCAGGAAGGCGACGCTGATTTCACGGGACAGTATTGGGAACCCACGTATCCGTATCAGTGGCAGCATCAACCACCCCGATTCGACATCAATACCGAAGGTCTACGGATTTACGAGGCACACATCGGTATGGCGCAGGAAGCAGAGAAGGTTGGAACCTTTGTCGAGTTTACGCAAAACATCTTGCCCCGAATTGCGGATTTAGGCTATAACGCTGTGCAACTGATGGCGGTGAAGGAGCATCCGTATTATGCGAGTTTCGGGTATCACGTGAGCAACTTTTTCGCCGTCTCAAGCCGTTTCGGGACCCCCGAAGAACTCAAAGAACTCGTGGATACGGCACACGGTATGGGATTGCTGGTTATCATGGATATGGTGCATAGCCACGCTGTCAAAAATCTCAACGAAGGATTAAACCGTTTTGATGGCACCGGACATCAGTATTTCCACGCCGGTGCGAAAGGTTACCACGGCGCATGGGATTCTTTATGCTTCGATTACAGTAAATACGAGGTACAACGTTTTCTACTGAGCAATGTCCGCTACTGGTTGGAGACGTATCGGTTTGACGGATTCAGGTTTGATGGTGTCACGAGTATGCTCTATAGCGACCACGGGTTAGGGCGGGAATTTACGGGCTATGCCGATTACTTTGACAGCAAAGTTGAACTGGATGCCATCGCCTACCTAATGTTAGCGAATGAGGTCGTTCACGCTGTCAACCCTGACGCGATTTCAATCGCTGAGGACATGAGCGGTATGCCCGGCCTCGCACGTCCTACTGAGGAAGGTGGACTCGGTTTCGATTACCGGCTCACGATGGGGATCCCGGACTACTGGATTCGGTTGTTGAAGGAAAAACAGGACGAAGATTGGCATATCGGCGAGATTTACGGCATGTTACGCAACCGTCGGGTCGGCGAAAAACATATCGCTTACGTCGAAAGCCACGACCAAGCGATCGTCGGTGATAAGACACTCGCTATGCAACTCATGGACACTGAACTCTACACGAGCATGAGTGTTTTAACGACGAGCCATCTCATCTCTCGGGGCATCGCGCTCCACAAACTCATCCGACTCCTGACGTTTAGTTTAGGCGGTGATGGGTATCTCAACTTTATGGGAAATGAGTTCGGACACCCCGAATGGATCGACTTTCCGCGTGCAGGGAATAATAATTCCTACTGGTACGCTCGGAGACAGTGGTCTCTCGTTGAGGATGATACCCTCCGCTACAAGGATCTCAACGCTTTTGATCGCGCCATGCAGCACCTCGATGCAACCTACCGTCTGCTTGCTGATGCAAACATTCAGTTGTTATTCATTCATGAAGAAGCGAAGCAGATCGCCTACGCACGCGGTGGACTCGTCTTCGCTTTCAACCTTCATCCCACTGAATCTGTCACAGATTGGCGGATCCCCGTGCCTGAAAGAGCAGATTACCGCCTCGTTCTCAACACCGATGATACGGTGTATGGTGGTCACGGGGCTGTAGAAGGTGTCCACTACCCGTGGCAGGATGTCGCAATGGAGGGGCAGGCACAGTCGATTCAACTCTACGTCCCTGCCCGAAGCGCGCAGGTGTTAGTATCTGGTCATAAATAGTATTTGTTTTGACAATTAGATATTTATGTGATATAATAACCATAAGTTATAGACAATGCAAAAACGCATCTACCTTGAAACGACAATTCCAAGCTCTTACTATACATTGCGGACCGATGAAGAATCACTCGTTAAGCAAAGACTGACTCGGCAATGGTGGCATGAATATGCAGAACTGTTTACCTTAACCTCAAGCACTGCTGTTGTTACAGAACTTAGACGAGGAGAGAGGGAAGCAGCACAGAAGAGGCTTGATTTACTCGACGGTATTGAATTGTTTGCGCCTACCATCGAGATCACACAAATTACACAAATTTATATTGATAGATTGATAATGCCAAAAGAGCCGCAAGGGGATGCTCTCCATTTAGCATTTGCCGCATTTCATCAAGTTGACGTGCTGCTCACATGGAATTGTGCACATCTCGCCAATCCTAATAAGTTTGATTTTATCATACGTATCAACCAAGAACTAGGTTTGCCAACGCCTATGTTAACAACACCCGCTGATTATTTAGGAGGTACGAGTTAAAATGGAAAAGATTAGAGATTATCAAACCGAAGAAGTAAGCGGAGTCGTTGAAGAAGTTCGCGAAATACGGATGAAAATTTCAGAAGAATGCGGACATGATCTCAATCGGTTAATCGCCTATTACCAAAAAGTAGAAAAAGAAATGCGGAAGTCCGGTAAGTATAAGTTCGTTGACCCAGAACCACCTGCTGAGAAGCCTGCATCCACAGAATCGACGCGTGGTGAAGCCGCAGATTAAGATTTGTATTACCTTTGCCCGAATACGTGCCGTATGGACGGTGTTTCCTCTTGGGGAAAATAGGGACAGCCAACCGTGACCTCTATCACCAAGGTATGTCTATGTTGGGTTGCTGGAGCCAGACACTCCAGCTTTTTTGTGTCTGGCTACCACCAATCCAAAACTTTGTAAAATCCGCATACGTTTCTTATCACGTCGTGTTATTATCCAACGAATACGCACGATTTCCGCCGGGACCGCCGCCGATTGCCCACGTCCCACGGAACAACGATTGCCGCTTCGGGGACATCGTCTCGATGACTTCATGGCTCAGGTTCAACCGATGCCACTGTGCCCAGACGGAATTATAGCAGTTAAAAACAGCGCACCGCGGATTCGACGGGTTCGTCCAATCATTCGCCGCATGCACAAGGCTTTCAGTGAAGATGACGACCGAACCCGGTGGGCAGCTATATTCGTCCATCGCCTCCCGCATACTCTCCTCCCACGGTGACTCGCCAATATTTGGACGATACGGATCGGGACCGCCGTAGTTGAAATGCGCCTTATGCGATCCACTGAGAAAAGTGGTACCGCCTTGCCCCGCCTTCACCTCCTCAAGTTCCCAAACCACGCGCGTCAACCCAGCGAAGATCTTCCCACCCGCGACCTGATACCGCATCGCGTTCGCTTGTTGTGGTGGACGCACGACGTGTGGTAGACCGTTATCGCCGCGTGATCCCTTGCTCCAGCCAGGTTCCCGGACAGTCGTGAAGGAACCTTCGCATCGAAACCCATAGCAATCGTCGCGCACAAAAGGATTCTCGGACAGAATCTCGTTCAGAACGCCGACAATCGCTGGATGGTCAAGTAAGTTTTGGAGTGCACCTTGATAACTCTGTCTCGCACCCGCATACACTTCCGCTTTCATCTCTTCGATTTCTGAGGCGGATAATATTGATGGTAATAAAATCCAACCCTGCAAATCGAAGAAAAACTTTTGTTCTGGTGTCATCGGCACGGGTTCATCATTAAACGTCTCTTTTCGCATTGATAGCTCCTTATAACTTGAATAGTCTTGGAATTATGTGGTGTTATTCTCCAGCGAATACGCACGATTCCCGCCAGGACCACCACCTATTGCCCATGTTCCACGGAATAAAGATTGCCGTTTTGGCGGCATCTTTTCTATGATTTCATGACTTAGATTCAAACGAAACCATTGCGCCCATATCGAGTTGTAACAGTTAAACACAGCACAACGCGGATTGTCAGGGTTCGTCCAGTTGTTGGTAGCATGTATAACGCTCTCAGTGAAAATAAGCACGGACCCAGGCGGACAACTATAGTCCTCCATCACATCCTTCATTTTCTCCTCCCAAGAAGATTCACTAATATTCGGACGGTATGGGTCCGGTCCACCATAGTCGAAATGCGCCTTATGAGACCCATTCAGAAAAGTGGTACCTCCCTGTCCAGCTTTCACCTCTTCAAGTTCCCAAATCACACGTGTGAGTCCCGCGAATATCTTTCCACCAGCAACCTGATACCGCATCGCATTTGCTCTTTGTGGCGGTCGCACGACATGCGGCACCGCAGTACCACTATCAGAAGAAGTGCTCCACCCAGGTTTCCTGACCGTCGTAACCGAATTCTCACATCGAAAACCGTAGCAATCATCAAAGATAAATCGTTCATCAGCAAGGATTTCGTTTAGAATACCTACAAGCGCAGGATGATCCAGTAAATTCTGGAGCGCGCCTTGATAACTGTGTCTCGCACCCGCATACACTTCCGCTTTCATCTCTTCGATTTCCGACGCTGATAATACCGATGGTAATAAAATCCAACCCCGTAAATCGAAGAAAAACTTCTGCTCAGGGGTCATCAATTTCTCTCCCGGTGCCAATGGCATTGGATCATTAGAATTGCGCACTTCTTTCATAATAGTGAATCCTCATAGAATCAAACCAACCAATACATTACAACGCCTGTTCCAATCCAGGCAAGAAATAATCTTTAACGACAACCTCCCAACTCATCTGAGAGGCGATGTCGTAACCTTCTCGAAGCATATCCTCTACGTCACGAGGTTTACGCGGTAAGCGTCCTAAAAGTTTTGCCGCGATGTCTCGGCTATTCTCCATCTCAATCGCGTTCCGTTCTGCTAAACCGATATGCAGCACATCATCCAATGATTTCGGTGGAATCTGCAGCTTCGTATAGTCAGCGACGACGACATTCGGGACTTCGTTATTATCAGTGGCACGTTGGATAAAACCACAACATCCACACACGTTGCTAACGACACAAATCGCGCCGAAACTTAACGGCTCCACCTGAGCGATCCCGAAAGGTTCATAAATCGATTGTCCGAATTCCGCATCGCTCCCTTTACGGATGTCCATGAACTCCATCTCTACCGGCATCCGTTGCCCGCACGCCGCTTGACTCCACCCAAACTGATTCACGAAGACCACTTTAATCGCCTTAGATTGTAGGTTGAAGGCAGAGACACCGTTATTCAATTCGATTTCTGCACCGACGAGATCGGGGTAGCCGATTTTGTGATGCACGGGCCAACCGTACGCCGCCTCCATCTCGTGGATGCTCTCGTTCGGCCTACCCGTCGCGATTTCTGTGGAGAGGATGAACAGCACCGCTGTCTTGTCATTAGAAGCCAGCAGGGAATCGAGATGCATGAGTACCTGTAAATCACGCCACAACCCTTTGCTTTTAACCAACCGCGTCACGTGTGTGAAAACGTAATCCGGACGATAATCTAAAAGCGTTTTCGCATATTTTTGGAGTCGCGCCTTTGAAATCAGTTTCTCTTGTAGACTTACCTCAAACGCAGGGATACCGTTGTAAACGAGATTAATCGGAAAGTCTTCAAAAGGCTCCGCCAAGAATCGGAGCTCATCTACAACGAGATCCCCAACAGCGAAGATGGTATCGCAGAGATGTGCCTTATCAATCAGCGCATGCTTGAAATACCAGAACGGATCGCTAAAAATATCTCGAATGGATTGCTGCTGTGCTTTCGCGAGTTCTAAAGCGTTGTAGAAGCGGACATCGTGTCCGGGGTGTCCTTCGACAATCGGACGTATCGTTGCGACCTCGTGCGCGTAGAAGACCGTCCGCATGTTCTGCGCCCCATCTACACTGCCGTTGTTCCGATCGGTAAGCACTTTAAGAACAAGCGGCATCCCCATAAATTCGTGTGAGATAATGAACACTGGTGCGGTCGTTTCCGCGCCGACAATCGCCTGCAACGCCGCATACGCCGGTTCAGCGAGACGGACATACTCCTCGAACTCCCACTCGTTCTCATAACGACTCGATTCAATATGGAAATGTTCATAGAGTTGCCACTTGAACCGTCCCGTCAGTTCTTCATTGCTGTTTGATACATTCACTAAGAGGACATCTGTGAGAGTTGTAACGTTCTGATGTCTGTTCTCAAATTTTCGTTGCCCGTATACGATTTCCACGTGATAGGTCTGCTCAATTTCGGTGAGCACCTGCGCGTGTGGTGTGTCTGTTATCCCTTCACTTGATCGGTAAAGGATGGTGTCTAAACCACTCAAATCGGCACCCGGAAAGAGTGGACCGACGAGAAATGTGCGTTCAATGGCTTCGTTGTAACTGCGGGTCGTCAACAACCCCTCTAAAACTGCGCCGATGCCGCCCATCTTTTGGACAGCTTCGTGCGTGACGTGAACAACAATACTCAAATTTTTTACCTCGCCAAGCGTTTTTTTTAATAGATGAAATTATAAACGTTTTGGAATAGCACGTCCGTTGCGAAAGATTATAGCACAATGCGAAAATAGAAGTCAAATTTACTGCTTGTGTAAGTTTATATGAAGACACCTACCACAAAATTTTCCGACGCATTATTAGATCCCATGAACAACGATGTCCCTTTTATGACAAAATATTTACATCTACCCGTTGTCCTTGACAACCTTACCAAAATCAACTATAATATATATTGGAGGCTTATGGAATACTTTCCGTTCTTTATGAAAGATTTTGGCGCAAGCATTGGCTAAAATCTGTTAATAAATTCTCTGTTTTTTCTCTACTGATGGAGGTAGAAATGTTAGATAATATTGGAAATATAGCGGGCGCTATATGGCACTATCTTGAAGAGAACAACGAAGCCACGGTTACAAAATTAACACGTGAACTCGGTGAGACCGAACGGACAATCCTAATGGGTATCGGTTGGCTCGCCCGCGAAGGAAAATTGGAGTTTGAAAAACGGAAACAGGGCACCTATATAACGCTAAAAGCACAGTATTCAGACGCAGAAGCGGCATAGATGTCGGAAGGAGAATGGAATTAAATGAAGCCTCTTCGCCAATTAACAGTGGTGCCGACTTTACCACAAAATCTTGAACCGCTGCGCGAACTTGCCCTAAATCTATGGTGGATATGGAATCGTGAAGCCCTTGACCTCTTCCAGCATCTTGACGCAGAATTATGGGAAAAAACCTATCATAATCCTGTCGCAATGCTCGGACAGATTTCACAAAAAAAGTTAGATGCCATTTCTAAAGATGACACATTCCTTGCTCGCCTTGATGTCATCTACCAAAAGTTTAAAGAATACCACAAGACCCGTTCATGGTTCGAGACGGATCACAAAGATGGGACGCTTACCGACCTGCAAATCGCCTATTTTTCGATGGAGTACGGCTTGACAGAGTGTATGCCGCTCTATTCCGGCGGTTTAGGGGTCCTGGCAGGTGATCATCTAAAATCTGCCAGCTACTTAGGAATGCCTTTCGTCGCAGTCGGGTTGCTCTACCAACACGGCTATTTCCGTCAGACCCTTACTGCAGATGGTTGGCAAATGGCGGACTATCCTATCAACGACTTCTACAATATGCCAATTCAACCAGCGAAACGTCCTGACGGCTCTCCCCTCTTAGTAGAAGTCGAATACCCAGAAGGAAAGGCATTCGCGAAGGTTTGGTGTGCACAGGTCGGACGCGTCTCGTTGTATCTACTCGATACAAATATCCCCGAAAACCAGAATGAAGAACTATGGAACATCACCGACTATCTCTACGGCGGCGATAAACGTCTGCGTATTAAACAGGAGATTCTGCTCGGAATCGGTGGTTACCGCGCGTTAACGGCACTCGGTATCCAACCGACGGTGTGCCACATGAACGAAGGGCACGCTGCGTTCCTCGCGATTGAGCGTATTCGACAGATGATGTCGCGAACAGGCATCCGTTTTGAAGAAGCCTGTGAGGCGACGCGCGCAGGCAACGTTTTCACGACACATACGCCGGTTCCGGCTGGCATCGACTGGTTTCCACCGGATTTAGTTAATCAATACTGTAGTGTTTACTACGCGGAACTCGGTATCTCCGCCGACACCTTCCTCGGTCTCGGTCGAACGAGTCCGTCGAATACGCAGAGCGAATTCAGCCCCGCGCTCCTCGCACTCCGCCTCTCGGCAATGTGCAACGGCGTGAGCCAACTACACGGACAGGTCTCTCGCGAAATGTGGAAAGATCTCTGGCCCGGCACGCCAATCCATGAAGTACCCATCACCGCAATTACAAATGGGATTCATACGCGTTCTTGGGTCTCAGGTGATATGCAGAGCCTTTTCGACAGGTATCTGGGTCCCCGCTGGATTGTTGACCTCACAAATCAGGATGTCTGGACGCAGATTTCACACATTCCAGATCACGAGTTGTGGCGGATACATGAACGACGGCGCGAACGCCTCATCGACTTCGCTCGCCAACGCCACGAACAGAAGCAGGCAATCGGGGGTACGGTTTCAAAGCGTACACCAGAAAACTTCAGCATGGCGGCTAAAACGCTGAATTCGGCAGCACTCACCATCGGCTTCGCACGCCGGTTCGCAACCTATAAACGGGCGACCCTGCTGTTCCAAGACGTTGATCGGCTCGACAAGATCCTTAACAACCCGGAACGTCCGGTTCAACTCATTTTTGCTGGGAAAGCGCATCCGCACGACTATGAGGGGAAATTGCTCATACAGCGTATCGCCCGGATCGCATCCGAACCCCGTTTCTACCACAAGATCGTCTTTATCGAAAACTATGATATTTGTGTCGGACGTTATCTCGTTGAGGGTGTTGACGTGTGGTTGAACAACCCGCTACGACCGAACGAAGCCAGCGGCACCAGCGGTATGAAAGCAGCAGCGAATGGCGGTCTCAACCTCAGCATCGCAGACGGTTGGTGGGCTGAAGCCGACCATTTAGGCGGCGGATGGACAATTGATGCAGGCATCGTCTCATCGGATGCTAAATCGACAGAAAAAATCCACGCCGATGCCATTTACGATCTCCTCGAAAACGAGATTGTACCCCTCTTCTACGAACGCAGCCCCGTCGACGATGTACCCCACGAATGGGTCACACGGATGAAGATGGCGATGCAAAATCTCGCACCTATCTTCAATACGAAACGGATGGTCTCAGAATACGCAGAGCAGTTATATTTTCCGGCGCATCAGCGTTGGCAAAAACTTAACGAATCAGAGGCAAAGCGTAGCATCGCCTTGGCGCGCTGGAAAACCCACATCCGAGACCATTGGGGCCCACTTCGTATTGAGGAAAAACGTGGCGAAACTTCTTCTACAGAAAGCCTCGAACTCGGTGTCGGTGAATCTACAGTCGTTCAGGCAGTCGTCCGAACCGACGTTCTATTTCCTCACGAAATTACGGTGCAAATCTACCACGGCCTGTTAGACGCAGCGGATCAGATTTCCAATGGTTCTGTGAGTCCAATGGAATATAAGGCTGACCTCGGCGGCGGTGCCTATCTCTTTGAAGGGACGCTCACTGTCCAACAGACAGGTTTATACGGCTACACGCTGCGCGCCTTACCGGACCATGAGGACCTACAATCGCCACACGAACTCGGTCTCGTGACATGGGCATAAAGCCAAACCTCCCGTCTCTTTAACGGGAGGTTTACTTTTTATTGCGTATTCCGGGGTTTAAGCGTATAATTAAGGTAGGACGCTTATAACTTATGCATCTAAAATAGCCTCAATTTGTTAACTTCGTCTTATAAGTACAAACATTTCCTGAAATAGAAAAAACGGAGCGAAAGGCTCCCATCTAAAAAAATCGGTATGGACAGAAAAGCAGAAATCGCCCGCGAAACAGCAGAAACCCGTATCCAACTCCGTCTTGACCTCGACGGAAACGGGACATCCGACATTAAGACCGGTGTCGGTTTCTTGGATCACATGTTGGAACTCTTTGCTAAACACGGATTCTTTGACTTGGATATTGAAGCAACCGGGGATTTACATGTAGATGCACATCATACAACCGAGGATGTCGGCATCTGCTTAGGACAAGCATTTCAAAAGGCAGTACTCGACAAAGCAGGGATGCAACGGTTCGGCAGCTTCGCCGTCCCGATGTATGAATCGCTTGCTAAAGTTGACTTGGATGTCTGCGGACGACCCTATCTCCACTTTGAAACGACACTTGTTCCCGGCAAAGTCGGCGATTTTGATATTGAACTCGTCGAGGAGTTCTTTCACGGGTTCGTCAACCATAGTGGTACAACTTTGCACATCAACGTCCCCTACGGCACAAATCAGCATCACATCATAGAAGCGATTTTCAAGGCAGTTGCGAAAGCGTTGCACATCGCGACACGTCTCGATGCACGCATCACAGGCGTGCTATCTACTAAAGGAAGCTTGTAATGCAGTATTGTTGTTAGCCGTCAGTGGAAAGCGTGGGTCTATAACCGATAGCCCAATTAGGAGAACGTTTTTATGAACAACGAGAACGTTGTTGCAGTTATTCTTGGCGGCGGACGCGGCGCACGTCTATTTCCATTGACACGGGACCGCGCGAAACCGAGTGTTCCGATCGCAGGAAAATTTCGACTCGTAGATATACCGATCAGTAATTGTCTACATTCAGGACTCGAAAAAATCTATGTCTTGACCCAGTTCAACTCCGTTTCGCTGAACCGACACGTCGTCCAGACGTACCGGTTTGATACGTATCGTCGCGGTTTCGTCCAAATCCTTGCAGCGCAACAGACACTGATGGGAGACGATTGGTATCAAGGCACAGCGGACGCTGTCAGACACAATGAACCCTATATTCTCAACCCGCGTTTCACGGACGACCATGTACTCATCCTCGCTGGCGACCATCTTTATCGGATGGATTATCAAAAGATGCTGGCTGTTCACGCCGAATCCGGCGCGGATATTACGGTCTCTGTCATTCCTGTAGAGAAAGAGGTTACCAGCGGACTCGGTATCCTCCAAGCCGATGCCAGCGGACGGATCGTCAATTTCGTTGAGAAGCCACAAACGGAAGCGGAACTTCAGCAACTCCGTGTTCAGCCTGAAGTTTTTAACTCGCGCGGCATTGAAGCACACGGACGCGAATATATCGCTTCAATGGGAATCTACGTCTTTAACCGAGAGGTACTACAAGAGATACTTCAAGATGCATCCAACGTAGATTTCGGTAAGGACATTATACCGATGAGTATTCGAGAACGATCCGTTTTTGCCTACTTTTTCGATGGCTATTGGGAAGATATCGGTACGATCCGCGCCTTCTATTCGGCGAACATCGCACTCACCGATACCACACCAGCATTCGATTTCTACGATGAACACGCGCCGATCTATACCAACCGCCGCCACCTTCCGAGCACCAAAGTTAACAACAGCAGCGTCCGTTCCTCTATTCTTGCCGAAGGCTCTATCATCGATGATTCCGAAATTGATCGGACCATCGTCGGCATTCGTAGCATTATTTCTGGCGGCAGCCGGATTTACCAATCCATTCTCATGGGAGCGGACTTCTATGAGCCAGAGATAGATCGGAGCGGGGACTCACAGAGCGGTATCCCGCATGTCGGTATCGGACAGAATTGCCTCATTCAGAATGCAATCATTGACAAAAATGCGCGTATCGGTGATAATTCAGTACTCGTCAACCGAGATACCATTGATAACTATGACGGTGAAAATTACTACATCCGGGATGGCATCGTTATTGTTCCAAAGGATGCAACGATACTCCCTAATACCGTCATCTAATCTGTAACCTTGAATCAGTTTACAATCAAGGTCTACGCAACAAGGAGCTTTCTGATGCACAGAGCACTAACATTTCTGGTACTCAGTCTTTTTGCGCTGACATTTTTCGTGGCGACGCAGGTCAAAGCACTCGACACAGACGGTCTCGTCGGCGCATGGCTGTTCGATGAAGGCAAAGGCGAAGCCGTTACGGATTCTTCTGATAACGGATTGGATGGGAAAATCGCGAAGGGTAAACCGAAGTGGGTGGATGGCAAGTTCGGTGGCGCAATGGAATTCGGCGGTGCCGATATGGTGACCGTTGATGATGATGCTGCACTCGACTTGGCGGATTTCACGCTTGCCGCGTGGGTGAATATCCCGAAAATCTCTGGCGCGTGGCAGATTATCGCTTCCAAAGAGAATCGTAACCCCACCGGCAGAAACTATGGGCTCTTCGGCAATATCAACAGCGGGGTTGTCCATTACTCTTTCACAACAAACGCAGGCTGGAAATCTTTTGATGCCAAAACGGCTGTGACGGATGGCGATTGGCATCACGTTGCTGGGACTTATGATGGCTCTGACTTCAAGCTCTATCTCGATGGTGCCGTCGATGCACAAGTCGCGCCAGGGACGAAACCGGATACGAGCGATAATCTCTTCTTTATCGGTGGTTGCGACATCGGTAATTACTGGATGACAGGCACCATTGATGAGGTGGTGCTTTATGACAGAGCCCTCAGTGAGAAGGAACTTAATGAATTAATAGAAGATGGGATGGAAGTTACGTTAGACGTGAAACCGGGTGGAAAACTGGTGACAACATGGAGTCGGCTTAAAGCTCAATAGCGTCTAAGTGGTGTATGTCTCATCGGCGCGCTTAAAAAGCGTGCCTTAAGAAAGGCTAACTTTCAACATGCCTGAATTAAGACAGAAACTTCTGGTGCTACACTTGCACACACCAGATTTAAATAGTAACGTTGTCGCTTGGGCAATGTATGACGGCACCGGTGCCAAACGGCATACGACAGGCGATAGCGAAACACCACCTTACAACTCGGTGGTCGAAGCGATGCGGGATGGCTGGCGCGTGATCCAGTTCCCGCAACAATTCCCTGCCTATCCCGGCATGGAATATCATACCTCATATCTCAGGTTCGAATATATCCTTGAGAAAATGGAGGAAATTCAATGATCGATAAAAAGCATTTACTCACTACGGAACAGATGGCGAACTTCGTCGCGGACGGTTACCTCCGCTTCGATAAGTTAATTCCTGATGAACTGAACAAGGCTGCACACGCGGAGATGGAAGATGGTTTGATTGTCCGCGGTCGCGGTGGCACGGTTTTAAACGATGTCTGGACAGACGATTCTGCTGTCGGTAAAGTTTTCCGGTCACCAGAAGTATCTGGGATCGTTCACAGTTTGGTCGGCGAGGATCCGCTTTACGATCACCATGCCGTTCACATCGTCCGTCCACAAAACGAGATCGGACAAATTTGGCATGCCGATGCGATTATTGATCTGCGGATGCATTTTGATATCCAGTTCTTCTATTTTTCTCATGACACACCCCGCGAAATGGGCGGGACAATGATTTTACCGGGGAGCCACTATCGTCGTGTCTGCGAGACGGACATCGCGCGTTATCAGAACTTCCTCGGACAGCTGCCAATCGCGTGTGAGGCAGGAACGCTTTTCGTGGTGCATCACGGAATGTGGCACTGCGCGCAGCCGAATTTAACGGATCAGACGCGCTACATGTTCAAACTCCGTCTCAACCCGACGGTGCGTCAATGCCAACTCTGGAACACAGAAGATGTTGACTCCGCACCTATTCACGGCATCTTAGGTAGGAACCACAGATGGTACGGAAACGATGTCCGGCTCGAAATCGTTAACCGGATCAAGCAGTGGCGTTTCCTCATCGGCGACGATTCGTTTGATGTCGGCTACTGGCTCTCTCGACTTGAGAATATGCCGGACGGCGCACAAGAGGCAGCATAGCCATTACAACAAACAAGGCGCGATTACAAATCGCGCCTTAAAAAAATCGAGTATATATCTTGACAGGAATACGGCGTTATCTATCGCGACCTCGCCGCCCTCTATCCCCACCGAACTCTTTCCGCATCCATTCCATAATTTCTCGCCGCTCTCCTGGTGATGAAGCGTTCCGCAGTTTTTCCATCGCGTCGCGTCTCATTTGTTCACGAGAATATTCACGCTTTTTTTGTTCCGCTTGCCTGCGCTTTTCAGCCGACATCTGACCGGCTCGGTTCTGCCCTTCATTATTGCCTGCCCTTTCGGAACCGCCTTCACCACGTCCGCCATCTCTGTTGCCCCCGTTCCTGCGCTTCGTTGTGAGGAGTTGTAGCGATCCGGTATTGAGCGTTACTGTCTCTCCTTCTTTGTCCAAGATGACTTTTTTGGCTTGGATGTCTTTTACTGTCATACCGTCGAGTTCCGTCCCTATCGTGACAAAATGATACCGATTAGACCTTCGCTCCAGCAGCGTCGCTTGTGAGATGACACCGTTCTGATCAACAGCCGTGCCTTCCAAACTATACGAAGGTTCGTCTTTTGGTGGTGTCCACCCGAGCGGACGGAAGAGGTTATACTCAACAATTGTTTTGTAAAACGCTTCATTCTCTCCGAAGTCAACACCACCGCCGCGGTTTTGACGACCCCACGCGCTATTGCGTTGGGGTTCCGCCCGTTCTGGTGTCTTATCCATCGCTTGCCTTTTGGCAGCAGCCATCTCTTTCATCTTCTCAGCATCCATCTTAGGCTTTGTACTGATAAACTCCGCCTTTTTTTCGTCTTGCGCATAGAGTAATACCACAGTCCCAAGGAGTAAGCATACAGCACAGCCGATTCCGAGTTTTGTAATGACGCTGCCCCAATGCGTGGCAATCTTCATTTATTTTTCCTCCAACTCTCTACAGATATGTTTTCGGAATTTGGTATATAAAATAAGACGTATTCTTGTGAAATAGGTTTATTTTTTCAAAACACCTTTCGCCGTCTACATCCCGCAAACTAAAGCATGGGAATTTGACGGGGCGTGTTAATTTTACCGTTGATTTTGCGAAATGTCAAATAAACTTTTAGTTCTAACAACAAAAAAGGCACGGTTTGAAACCGCGCCTTGAAATTAAATGTCTATGACCTTGAGATTACGCGGATACTACCTGTCTCGACCTCGACCTCTTCTACCACCGTCTCCACCGCCTCCGCGTCTCCGGAACTGCTGTATGAGTTCCCGCCGTTGCTCAGGTGAAGCGTTCCGCATCCGCTCCATCATTTCCCGTCTCCTCGCTTGTTGATCAGCACCTTGATCTCCCCGCCCCGTTTGCCCGCGCTGTTCAGCATTCGCCTGATTAGCCCGATTTTGTCCGGTATTGTTGCGTGCGGTTTCGGAACCGCCTTCACTGCGTCCCCCACCCCTATTGCTCTCACTTCCGCGCTTCGCTGTGAGGAGTTGTAAGGAGCCAGTCCTGAATGTTACCGTTTCCCCTTCCTTGTCCAAGATAATCTGTTTCGCTTGGATGTCTTTTACGGTCATACCGTCGAGTTCCGTCCCTATCGTGACAAAATGATAACGATTAGACCTTAGCTCCAGCAGCGTCGCTTGTGAGATGACACCGTTCTGATTAACAGCCGTGCCTTCCAAACGATACGAAGGTTCGTTGTTCGGTGGCATCCAACCGAGTGGACGGAAAAGATCGTTGTCAATAATTGTTTTGTAAAACGCTTCATTCTCTCCGAAGTCAACACCACCGCCACGATTTTGACGACCCCACGCGCTATTACGTTGGGGTTGCGCCTCTCCGGGTGCGGTATTCATCCTCGGCATCCTGGCAGCAGCCATCTCCGGTGTCTGAGCATCATCCCCCTCAGAACTTGTACCGATAACCCCAGGTCTCGTTCGCTCTTGCGCATAGAGCAGTACCGCAGCCCCAAGGAATAGACATACGACACAACCGATTCCGAGTTTTGTAATAACGCTGCCCGACTTAGTGGAAATTTTCATCTATTTTTCTCCTCCGTTGTCTCCGATTCTCCACGCATATTTTTTTTAAATCTGGTGTAACATCTCTTTAGATCTTAAGACAGACCCACCGGCGAAAAGGTTCTCTTTAATTTCACTGTTGACTTTTCCAACATACATTTAGACGAAAAAAATTGCTTATGCGTTTATTTTCTCTGGTCTCCTGCAGGTACGACACTCACCCCTTTCCACTCCTCAACTCAAAAAGCGTTGACTTTCGAGAAAAAATGCGGTAAACTTTATAGAAATAGATCTTTCTCGTAAAAGGAACAAACTTGACATGAAGCGTTATAGTCGAACTCAAAAGTTGATCACGTTTGTATGCAGTTGCCTTCTCATCTTTGTTTTAACGAGTCAATCTGTGGATGCGGCGCGCCGGTCTCGCGTGCTATCAATTGCGTTCTTCACCTCTGGCATGGGTTTGTATCTCGGCGGCACTTTTCTCAAATCCTCTGCCCAAGCGCGTTACGACACCTATCTCAACGCCGCAATCCAAGCAGACATCCAAACACACAAGGACGCTTTCCTTGTCAGACGAAACGCTGGTACCATCACATCGCGTGTTGGCCTCGGCTGCGTTGGACTCGCCGTACTTTTCTCAATCTATAACCAACTCAATAACCCATCGGAGTCACCCGAAACTGTAGAAGATGCCGTCTCCGCGCTGCCTCGCTGGCAAACCGATAGAACAAATCCACGTGTTAGAAAAATTGATTTCACGAACCGCTTTTCTGGAAACATCGGTCTGCTATTTCCAAACGCCTCGTTCCAATTACAACCACACTACGATTTCCAAAACCAGCGTGCAAGTCTGAGGTTCCAGCACTTTTTTTAGGCTTGAGTTCACCCAATTCACGAGACAAGATCGGATTTCAATGACGACAGAGCCATAATCCGTTGTTTTTAGGAGAAGAAATAATGCGTCCATTCCACACTGTATTCAACCCTAAAGTTAGCGTCCTGAGCCTCCTTCTAATCTTCACTGTTATCGGTTTCTACGCCTGTACAAATAGTGAAGATTTCGCGAACCCACTTGATCCAGAGAACCTGCGCACATCTGGTGCACCAGACGGTCTCACACTCTACGCTGGAGATCAGCAGGTACGGGTCACGTGGAACGATACAGGTCAGGAAGGCATTAAAACATACCGTATCTACAGACGCTCTGTAAGTGGAACGGATACACCGTTCGAGTTCGTCGGCTCTGTTGACGCACCCGCGAATGAGTTTATTGACACGCAGAACCTCGAAAACGACCGGCGTGATACCTCTGGACGGGTCCTCGCTTATGAATATCGTATTACATACATTGATATCAACGGTAGTGAGACGCCTGATCCTACGAATCCACCGGTTGAGGGTGAAGAGCCATTCCGTATCTGGAAGACAGCACTCGCGACACCGAGCATCCCACCACCGACACCGACTGTAACGCTCGGCGACCCAACCGACCTCACGATTAAACTCTTTTGGGACGGTTACGAATTCCCTCACGATTTTTCTATCTTCCGCGTCTACGCCGCACCAGACAGGGGAGACGACAAACCGCTCCGATTCAAACTGATCGCTGAACCGAAACGCGATCAACTCTACTATTTCGATAACGACTTCGAAACTGACGGGACCCGAAAGGTATACCGTATCGCTGGTGTCGACGAGTTTGGCGCAGAGGCATTTACAACAATCACGGCAGCTGTACCGAACCTACCACCGGCACCACCGCAAAACGTCCGGGTCATTTACCGACCGCGTTCTCTCGCGAACTTGAAGTACGATGCTTTCATCTCATGGATACCGAACACCGAACCAGACCTCGACGGTTATCAACTCTATACCAGAGACGCAGCGGGGAACTTGCTGGCGCGCCCATCACCCGGAAAAAGGGATCGCACATGGACAATCACCGGTGAAGACCCGATTCTCGTCGGACAAGACCTGTTGTTCAAAAAGTATTACATCACCGCTTTTGATAACACACCAGGACCCGATGGACGACGCGACGAAAGTGCACTCGTAGAAGCAAGATCACAATAGCAATTATAATGCTTTCGCAAGAGACTTGAAAAATAACAATATAACCCTAAAGGACACATCTATGCACGCTAACTTTTCCGGACCAAACTTTTGGCTGACAAGTTACACCGAAAAGAAGAGACAACATATCCCACAAATCTTTATCTACATGATCTGCGGTCTACTTCTCATCGGTACCGCGCTACCGCTCTCAGCACAACTGCCACCGATCTCGCAGCTGAATAGTATCCAGACTGCTGAACCCATCGGCAAAGGAGGCTCCAGTACCACATTCGGACTCCTTCAATACGCGAAAGTTGATCTCCAACCAGATCACCGCCAAAACGTAGACATCGGTGGTTTTGAGGAACTGCACAGGGTAGAACTTGAGATCGAGACCTTTTTCATACCTGTCAGATTCGCTTACGGTTTAAGCGACGAACTTGACCTCTTGCTCGGGGGTACGTTTTCGACAGGTGGCGTGCGGAAGTCTGTTCTCGATTTCTATAACACCGATACAGAAAACAGTGGAGACCCAAGCAGCAACCGCCGCGTCTATGATCAACCCTTGTTTGACGGTATCATCGGTCTCAAGTATAACATCAAACCCGATCGAAACGATAATCTCCCAAGTATTTCTGTCGGTGGAGATGTACAGTTCGGATTCACCGCTGATGACCGGCTCAACTCAGACAACGAATTTCTCGACCACTCCCCCGCCGACGGCTTTCCATTTATGGGTGTTAATACCTATCTAATAGGCACCCAAAGGTTCGGTAGCCTTTTCAAAGTCCATGCGGGTGTCGGTGTCTTCTTAACATCGAAATCACTGAAAACGACCGACTTTTTTACGCTCAATTGGCAGGCGGGGACCGAGGTTGCGGTTTCTGATAATATGTGGTTAGTCGCTGATTTCGCTCGCGAACTCCCGTATGCAGGCGTGCATCTGACGAACCTCCTCGGTCTCACACTCCGCTACGAAGTTTCAAATACACTCGCTTTCCAACTCGGATTCAACAGCCTGCCCGGGTTCCAGTTCAACTTGACCTTCGGCGGTGAGCAGGCACAAGCACTCCAAGGCGAAAATTTGCTGTTTTAGATTCAAAAATTGAAAGAATTATCACGGCTCGAACACAGAAAATGTTAAGGCCTTAAACCCCGTTACTTATCCGCAAGGAAAAATTAAAAAGATGAGAGCAGTCGTTCAACGCGTAAAATCTGCAAGTGTTACAGTAGAGGGTGAACTCGTTTCTGAGATTGCAGCAGGCGTGCTTGTCTTCCTCGGTGTTGCCCACGATGATACCACAACCGAACTCGAATATATCGCCAACAAAGTCATCAATTTGCGTATCTTTGAGGATGAAGCGGGTAAGATGAATCTTTCACTGCTTGACACTGGCGGCGCTGCCCTCGTCGTTTCGCAATTCACACTCTACGGCGATTGCCGTAAAGGACGGAGACCGAGTTTCATTAACGCTGCCCGTCCGGAAGTCGCAAACGCGCTTTATGAGCAGTTCATCACCACCCTAAAACAGCAGAATATCCCGACACAAGGCGGCACCTTTCAGGCGATGATGGATGTGAAACTCATTAACGACGGTCCCGTCACCATTCTATTAGATAGCGACAAACAATTTTTTTAATTTTCCTTACCGTTCGTCAGGTGGATTTGTTAATAAAACTCTTATTTAATACCATTTCTAAATAAATGCCTGTCATTAACAAAAAACTGGCTCGTAGTAGCGCAATTCATTGCGCGTCTTACATGCGGATGTTCCATAGCGTTTCAAAATCTCTATAATGCATTTTTATTTTTTATATTTGGTATAAGAATCGAAGCCGCCCGTTGGTTGGTTTTTGACTCTCTGGCGATTTTTTCTATCTATTGGAAAGTGCTACGTACCCCGTGCGGTTCCATGCGAATTTGAATTTGAAAAGGAGAATATTGATGGCTCGGAAGATGCGCCTCGGCTTAGGTCAATTCAGTGAACTCAGCGAAGAACGGTTGAAATTCATCAAACAACTCGGTGTGGAAGATGTTTTGCTCAACACCGCACGACTCCCCGGTACGGAGCGATGGGAATATGAGGACATCCTTCGGCTCCGGACAGAAGTGGAGAATGCCGGGTTACGGTTAGCGGCACTCGAGAACGTCCCCGTAACATTTTACGACAAAGCCATGCTCGGTCTGCCCGGCAGCGAGGCACAAATTGAGAATATGGCAACCACGATCCGCAACATCGGTAAGGCTGGTATTGAAATCTTCGGTTACCACTGGATGCCGAGCGGAGTCTGGCGTACCTCCCGAACCACACCCGGTAGAGGCGGTGCAGCGGTTACCAGTTTTGATATGGACGAAGTGAAAGACGCACCGTTATCGCACGGACGCGTTTTCACTGAAGACGAGATGTGGGAGAACTACGAACATTACATGCGTAGAATCCTACCTGTTGCAGAAGAAGCAGGCGTTAAACTGGCACTTCATCCCGATGATCCGCCGGTCGAATCCCTTGCAGGCGTGCCACGTCTGTTCCGTAACTTTGAAGGCTTCAAACGCGGCATGGAGATCGCCGACAGTCCGATACACGGACTCGATTTTTGTGTCGGTTCCTGGTCCGAGATGGGACCCGGTGTCACCGACGCGATCCGCTATTTCGGAGAACGCGACAAGATTTTCTACGTTCATTTCCGAGACGTACAGGGACATGTCCCGAAATTCGCCGAATCCTTCGTGAACGAGGGCAACTGCGATATGTTCGAGGTGATGCGCACGCTCAAAGAGGTCGGTTTCACAGGCTTCATGATTACCGACCACGTTCCGCACGTCGTAGATGACACAGGTTGGGGCCACCGCGGACGCGCTTACGCCATCGGATACATGACAGCATTCCTTGAAATCCTAACAGCAACGTAGAGATGGATAACAAAAGATGAAACATCCTGAATACATTGACACAATCAAGCAGGGGGACTGTATTAAGCTGATGTCCGAAATGCCGGACGAATGTGTTGACCTCATCATAACGGATCCGCCTTTTGCCATCGACTTCAAGGCAACTCGCCACAACTACAACCGAAAAGATGATCGTGTCCTTCAGGGTTACAACGAAATCGAAGGAAGCGATTATCTCGCTTTCACGCTTGAGTGGCTTTCTGCTGCGACAAAAGTATTAAAAGATTCCGGTAGTATGTACATCTTTTCGGGTTGGAATCATCTAAAAGACATCTTAATAGCAATCGATCAGTGCCAACTGACTACAGTCAATCACCTGATTTGGAAATATCAGTTTGGTGTTGTTACGAAGCGTAAGTACGTAACCTCTCACTACCACTGTCTTTTCTTGTGCAAAAACGATAAGAAACGAAAGTTTTATCCATATCGCCGATTTGATAAGGATGCCAAGACTGAAAACGGTGGTTCGGCACACTACAAAGACAAAGAAGATGTCTGGGAAATCAAGAGAGAATATTGGCAAGGCGCAATCAAAACACCGACCAAATTACCCGCTGAACTCATTGAAAAAATCCTTGATTATTCCAGTGAAAAAGGCGATGTCGTTTTGGACCCATTTTTAGGTTCTGGACAGGTTGCCGTCGTCAGTAAAATGAAGGAACGGCATTACATAGGCTTTGAAATTGTGCCAGCATATTATGAATTCGCACTTGACCGACTTGCGTCGGGAAAATATTTAATTCAGAAAACTGAAGAAGAACCTGTATTGGACTTATTCAGTCAGAAAGAGTAATTTTATTATGATGAACGAAAAGATAGTTGACACAGTTGAAAAACTGCAAAACGCCTCTCGAAACATGCCGAAAGTTTGGGATGGGAGAAGTGCCATTCTTGAAATGAAAGAAGGCGGTTCAACGCAATGGCGGCAGATGGAATGGATGGGTTTCTATTTTGAATTTTTATGTGAAACTCGTTTTGATGGCATAATTGACATGCCCGGGAAGAAATATAACAATACGACATTTGACGCATTTTGTGAAATTTCTTGGGACTTTAAGACACATGCGGCTAATACAACGAGGCATGACGTTGTTACAAATGATGTGGAAGCGATAGTAAACACGATAAGTGATTACGGTTATTACGGAATGATTCTTGCAATCGGTGAAGTAGAGTATAATGACGAGAAAAAAAGTTTCAAAAAATGGCATGATGAACTGAAAGAGGGAATCAGCAAATATGAAACAAATAGGATCAATAGAGGAGCAATGTCAAGACGACGCAAGACAGAATTTATTTTATCGGAAATCCACTTTATTTGTTTAAATAATGAGACGCTGGATCAATGTGGTAGTTTGTACCATCAAGGTAGGAACTCCAACGGTAAACCAAGACCACCAAAATTCAACGTAAATATTCAGAAGATTCCTGATTCTGCCCTGATTGCTACTGAAGAATTCTAAAAATGTCTTAACCATACACAACGAGGTGCTCCCATGTTTAACAGACCCCCAACCATCGGTGAATACCTCCTCAGAAAATTAGAGAACTACGACACTGAACATGACTCGAACCGGCATGTTGTGTAAATTTTATGAAAAGGAGAACGAAATGACGCAAGTTGTCCCCTTACGATACGACACCGCTTTTAAAAAAGCGTTCAGCCAACCGGAGATCTTCTGTCAATTTACCCAAGATATCTTAGGTATCAAATTCCATACCGATGAGGTACATCGCGGCTACAAATTCCTTGAACCCGTTGGGCAGGTTGATATTGAATACGATTTGTTTGCTGAGGATCCGGAATCTCGTATTGTGGTTGAAATACAACACGTCAAAGAACGACACTTCTACAATCGCTTCTTATATTATCATCTTATCAACCTTGTCGAGCAGGTGAAAAACAGCAAAGAGTATCAATTTGACCGGGCGGTTTACACGATTGTTGTCCTAACGAGTCCTTATAGCGAGAATGAAATGAACTTTAGTGTCGCCATCACGGATTTCAATCCCGTCAACGAATTTAACCGTAAAGTCGATGTCTATCCGCATCAACTTGTGTTTGTGGTCCCGCGTATGGTCAACGATAAAACCCCATCTGGCATCAAAGCATGGTTGGAACTCGTGCTGGATTCCCTCGATGGTGAAATAGATGAAAGCCACTACAACTCCCCCATTTTCGAGAGGGTGATTGATGCGGTTAAACTTGATAACATCTCGCCTGAGGAACGTCGGGTACTTAAGGATGAAGAGGCTTGGGAAGACACGCTAATAGATGAACATAATCGAGGGAGGCAGCAGGAAAAGATGGCTATTGCACGTTCACTGATTCGCGAAGGCATAAGTACCGAAGTTATTACACGAACAACGGGCCTCACAGGAACAGAAATCGAAAAACTGAAGCAATCATAACCCCGAGCCGTGCTAATAACGGTGCAATACGATAAACTGCTAAAAACAATTACACGCAACGAGATGCTTCCATGTTCAACAGCCCCAACCAACCGGAGACGGTAAGCCTTCCCGAATAGCCGTGTGGAACGACGCACAATTTAGACCGTCACGACTTGTGGTGCCTGTTCTAAGTTCAAATTATGCGCCGTTGCCCATTCTGTACCAGCCCAGTGAACACCGTTCGGGTCGCGCCTGCCCTGCGTATCCGTTGACGCACCAAGAAACTGCCTGCCGAGATCGTCCAGATTTTCCACCAGAGCGGCATCCGGTTGTAACATGTCGTTGTAATACCGTAGATAATAATCCGGTTTTATCCAACGATAATGGTAACCGTAGATCACCACCTTAGAGACGCTCTCCGTAAAATTCATCCCTGCTGCATGGTAGATACGACTCTCAAACAGAAACGCATCGCCTGCTTGGAGCAGCGGTTCATCATACACAGGCGGATCGACTTCATCTTCACGGATACGCAACGGTTCACTCAACTTATGGCTTTTCCGAATAAACCACGTTGCCCCTGAGTCTCGGACACTGAAATCCGTTAAACAGTAACCTACCTTCAGACCGACACGTGGACACTTCTCGTGCCCGACATCCAAATGCACACCGACATCCCGATGCCAGTTCCGGTTGTCTGGTTTCTCAGGTGCTTGTGGATGTTTGTAGATCAGTGCGGTATTCGTAATATGGATATTCGTACCGAGCAATTGAAGAACCAACGGCACAGCCTTTGACTGCGTAGCGAGATCGGAAAATGCAGGCTCCTGCACCAACCCGTCCCGCCGATGCGCGTAATACCCGTGGTATTCAAACGATTCCATGAGCCGGTCGCCTGTCTCAGTTAAACGGTCAATCATCTCGCTATCAATCGCGGAACGCACGATTAGGTAACCGTTATCTTCAAATTCCGAGCGTTGTGCCTCTGTCAACTGAACAAATTCCATTTTTTAATTTTCCTTTTCAGGGTCATTCAATTGTAGATTTTTCACATAAGTTAATAATTAATATATATTATGTTATAAATCTGAGGAATCCAATCAAAATAATTCGCAGCATTTCGCAGCATTTCGCTAGAAAGACATCCAATCCAATAATTTCTTAAAATTGAATGGCCCAGCCCGCGCCTTAATAGAGGGTTGATAGTCATATAAAAGTATGTTATCATAAACATCAAATCGTGTCCATCAAGAAACAGGAAAATGCAGCAGTTTTCAGCAATCATTGATTAGGAACTTCTCTAAATATATGAACACATCACACACACAGTCTTCAAGTACCAGCAGCAAGTTCTTCTCTCTGCTGAATCGAAAGAAGCCACAACAGCAAGAGCACGCCGACGTATGCGTTATCGGTTCCGGGGCAGGCGGTGCTGTCGTTGCGAAAGTGCTCGCCGAAGCCGGATTATCCGTCATCATTTTAGAGGCAGGCGAAAATCACGATCCAACGACTTTCGGCAGCTACGAACCGGAGATGCTGCGCCGCCTCTTTTGGGATAGCGGCCTACGGCGCACCCGCGACGGCGCGATCGTCATTTCACAAGGTAAAGGGGTAGGCGGTTCAACCGTACATAACCTCTGCTATGCTGTCCGTCCACCACAGGTTCTATTAGACAGATGGAGGGTCCCAGACCTTTCGACACATTTTGATAGCGTGGAGCAGACCCTCGGTGTTACACAGATACAAGAGACAGATGTAAACCGTTTAAATGCCGTTATCCGCCAGGGATGCGAGGTGATGAAGTGGCATGGGGTTGTGCAAAGACACAATAGAGGCGCATGCCATGCCTGCGGATCACAGTGTATTTTCGGGTGTCCACTCTCGAAATCAATTCAGGAAAACCCAACAAGGACAGGCAAACAGAGCATGGCGGTCACGTATATCCCTTTGGCACTTGCTGCAGGTGCGCGGCTCTATAGCAACTGCACAGCTGAGAAAATCCACGCTGAAAAAGATAGCGTCATCGGTGTTTCTGCACAACTGCCATCCGGTAATTTGTATGTTCAAAGCAAAGTCGTCGTACTCGCCGCAGGTGCCATCAACTCGCCACAACTCTGGTTAAAAAGCCGACTGCCAGACACAAACCGGTGGGTCGGAGCAAATCTTCATCTGCATCCCGCCGTTTTTGTCGGCGGAACCTTCAACCAAACTATTGACGGGCATCTCGGTATCCCACAAAGTTTCTATATTGATGAGTTTCTTGACATGGAAAAGAGATCGGGCAGAGGCTATCTGCTGATGCCTGCTTTCGGTTCACAGATGATAGTTGCCGCAAGCCTGCCAGGATTCGGCGACAGCCATCAAGAACTGATGGAACGCTATCGCCACATTGCCGCGCTCCTCGTTCTTTTGCACGATAGAACAAGCGGACGAGTATCGATAAATTACAGGGGCACGCCAAACATCAAATACCGACTGGGACGGTCAGATAAAAGGATGTTAGTAGAAGGCGCGATCAACGCCGCTCGCCTGCTTTTTACCGCCGGTGCGACTGAGATTGTGATGCCTTACACACAACACCGCCCTATTAAGACAGAAGCAGATCTCGAAATTATTCGCCAACGCGGTATCGTGCCAAATGACATCATGCTCGCTGCCAGTCATCCGCAAGGCACACTCCGAATGGGTGAATATCCGGGTAGATCCGTTGTTAAACTTTCCGGAGAATCTCGTGCGGTGAGAGGCTTATTTGTCGCCGATGCGAGTCTGTTTCCAACCTCCGTAGGCGTGCCACCGATGTTGACGATCGCCGCGCTTGCTGAACACGTCGCAAGCCAGATAATCGAAAGTGGTATCGTATAGCACGACAACTGTATTATGATTGAATCAATTCCACACTACTCACTCGGCAACTTCCCAACCCCCGTGCAGCGTCTCTCGAACTTGGAACATGTACTCGGCTTCAAGTCGCTCTGGATAAAACGAGACGACCTGAGTGGTCCCTTAGGCGGTGGAAATAAGGTGCGAAAACTGGAGTACATGTTCGCAGCAGCACATCCCGACGGGGGTGAAAGGAAAATGCTTTTCACAATCGGTCCAACGGGTTCTAACCACGTTCGGGCAACAGCAGTCTATGGCAAGGCATCCGGATTCCGAGTGGAATGTCTGCTCTTTAAACAACCGCCTACCACGTATTCGGAAACAAACTACCGCACAATCTGCGAACACGCCACAGCGGTCTACGAAGTCAATCGCATGACGACAATGTTCGTGCGTTACGCTTATGAACAGTTGAAAACGGCTTGCGGCGCTGGAGAGGAACGTTATTTTATTCCGGCGGGTGGTTCGTCGCCACTCGGCTCCGTCGGTTATGTGAAAGCGGTCTCAGAACTGAAATCACAGATTGAGGAGGGTATCCTGCCAGAGCCACGATTCATCTTCGTGCCAGTAGGCACCTGTGGCACTATGGCAGGTTTGGTGGTCGGAGTTCGGCTTGCAGGGTTGAAATCCCACGTCGTCGGCATCCGCGTCGCCGACCGAGTGGTCGCAAACTCGTGGGCAATCTCACGGATGGTCAGACAAACCCGTCGTCTTATCGGCGCGGCGGATTCAAGTAGCATCCGTGCACAGCATATCGAACTCTGGCACGACGACTTCGGAGACAGATACGCCATCCCGACCAAAGCCGGGACCCAAGCAGTAGAAATGATGGCTGAACACGAAGGAATCACGCTCGAAAATACTTATACCGGCAAGGCATTGGCAGGGTTAACTCATTACATCAAGGCACACGGTTGTGAAGACGAACCGATACTCTTCTGGCATACCTACGGTACAACCTAACTGCCACATAAAGGAAATGCATAATGCGAACAGACAATGGAAAACCGAGTTTCGTTCAAGCGGGGATGTCTATAATCGACTGCGATCTCCATAACCGACTGCCTTCCCTTCAGATGCTCTACCCGTACCTACCTGACTACTGGTGCGATTACTGCGAAGAATCCGGTTTCCCTGGACCCGATGCCGACGACTATCCTGATGGCGTGCCGACCTCAACACGTCCGGAGATTACACATCCGTCAGAAGACCGTCCGGCATCCGATTTGGCACTGCTACGTAAGCATTCGCTCGATTTCTGGAACGTCGAACGCGGGATACTCACGTGTGGGTATCGCGTACAGAGCGTACACAACGAAGACCTCGCAGCAGCACTCGCCTCGGCAGTCAACGACTGGCAGATTGAACACTGGCTCGACCCGGAACCGCGCTTACATGCTTCAGTGATTGTGCCGAGCCAAAACCCTGAACTCGCAGTCCGAGAAATTGAACGTTTAGGCGGACATCCGAGGTTTGTGCAAGTCATGCTACCTGCCCGATCACAGGCACCTTACGGCAATAGACGCTATCATCCGATTTACGAGGCAGCCGTGCGTCATCAACTCGTCATCGGTATCCATTACGGCGGCGCACCGGGATTGCCACCAACATCCGTCGGGTGGACCTCAACCTATCTGGAGGAATATGTAGGCATGTCTCAGGTGTTTCAGGCACAAGTACTGAGTCTCATATCGGAAGGCGTTTTCGACCAGTTCCCTGATTTACGTGTCGCACTCATAGAGACCGGTGTAACATGGATGCCGTCGCTGATGTGGCGGTTCGACAAAGAGTGGCGCGGCTTAAGACACTTGACACCGTGGGTCAAGCGACCCCCATCGGCATACATTCGAGAACATATACGTATGACACTCCAACCCATTGATGCGCCACCAACAGCATCAGAACTGCTTCAGATTGTCGGGCAACTCGACTCCGAAGATATGCTGATGTTCTCAAGCGACTATCCGCACTGGCATTACGATACCCCCGAAGAGGCGTTCCCGGCACAGTTACCACAATCGCTAACACGCAAAATCTTATCCGAAAATGCCCGGGAATTTTATCGCCTCTAAAGGGGAATATAGGAATTGAACTAAGAATATTGGAGACTAACTGAAAATGACAACTCACGAAGGACTTGCGGCAAAAGTCGATCAACTGTTTGCAGAATGGAATAAACCAGATTCTCCGGGGGCTGCCATTGCGGTTACCAGAGACGGCAAGGTTATCTATACACAAGGGTACGGCATAGCAAATCTGGAATACGATATCCCGATTACACCGACAAGCATCTTCGACATCGCTTCAGTATCCAAACAATTCGCGGCGTTTGCCATTGTTACTTTAGCACACGATGGTAAGCTTTCGTTAGATGACGATATACGGGTACACCTACCCGATGTCCCAGATTTCGGACACACAATCACAATCCGGCATCTCCTGCATCATACCAGCGGATTGCGGGATTGGGTACAATCGCTTGTTATCGCTGGTGATATGATGGATGACGTAATCTCGTTTAAGCATATCCTGAAAATGGCACGGCATCAGAAGACACTCAATTTCAAGCCGGGGGAGGAATATCTATACAGCAATACGGGATACAATCTATTGGCAGAGATCGTCGAAACGGTAACCGGAGACCCGTTTCGAGAATGGACTCATACCAACATCTTCAAACCGCTTCGCATGACGAACTCCCATTTCCACGACGACTACGAAATGATTCTGAAGAACCGGGCATACTCGTATCAAGCCGTTGAGAACGGCGGATTTAAACATTCCATCAACAACACAACCGCCCTCGGTTCAAGCTCCCTCTATTCAACGGTAGAAGATTTAGCAAAATGGATTCTAAATTTTGATAACACACAGATTGGCGAACAGACAGCGATTGACCAGATGCACCAGCGCGGTGTGCTAAACAACGGTGAGCAAATTAGTTACGCCTTAGGACTCAGCATCGGTGAATACAGAGGTTTGAAAACAATCGGACATAGCGGATCGTGGCGCGGATTTCGGAGCCATTTCATCCGTTTTCCTGAGCAGAAATTTGGCGTTGTCATCTTATGCAATCTAAATACCTTTAACCCGCTCCGTCTCACAGAAAAGGTTGCCGACATCTATCTCGCCGATATCCTTGCCCCTGAAGAGACACCTGCCCCAAAGAATACATCACAAACCCCTGAAAAAGATAACAAGCCTGACCCGCTAACACCAGACCAGCTAACCGAATTCACAGGCGACTATTACACCGAAGAACTCGACACGACCTATACGATTGTTGTGAGCGAAAACAGACTCATAGCAAAGCACAGACGACACGACGACATATCGCTCACCTACACCGGCGATCATTTTACCGGGAACACGTGGTTTTTCGCAGAGATTCGATTCACACGAGACGACACTGGACACATTACAGGATTTAAACTGACAGGAGGCCGCGTCAGGAATTTACATTTTGAAAAAAAAGATTAAAAAATTCGTACAACCAAAAAACACGGAAGATACTGGTATCTAACTGATTTTTTTCTTGACATTTGTATAAAACTCCGATATAATCAAAAAAGTAAAATAAGGCAACAGAAAGAGAAATTTAACGCATGAAAACAAAATATGATTTTTCAAAAGGAGAACGCGGTAAGTTCTACGAACCAAAAGCCGTTTTTAATCTCCCCATCTATTTAGAGAAAGACGTTGATGAATTCATACGCAAGCTCGCTGACGAGAAAGGCAAAAATGTTGAAGAATTGGTTAATGAATGGCTTCGCAGCAGTATGCAATTGATTCAAAGCGTTCAGTGAATGCTCCAACTGATTTCTTCACTTTGAGGTAAGCCTTGGGTATGGAAGCGTTTTTAGTAAACCCAATTTTTTGAAAGGAACGACTCGTTAAATAATGACACTTAAGGAACACATTGACGATATACGCGAAGGCTTAAGAACAAACCGCTACCCAGATGAAGCAGCAGTTTCACAAGGCATCGTGCTACGGTTACTTGGGACATTGGGTTGGTCTACGTACGATACCCAAGCTGTGTTTCCTCAATATGGCGTAGAAGCAAGAAAAGTAGACTTCGCCCTGTGCCATCCACCATCAAAGCCGATCGTTTTTATTGAGGTTAAACGAGTCGGAAATATTGAAGGGGCAGAGCGGCAACTGTTTGAATATGCGTTTCATGAAGGTGTCCCAATTGCTATTCTCACCGATGGTCAGACATGGCGTTTTTTTTATCCGATCGGAGAAGGGAATTACAGAGAACGTAAGGTACACGAATTGGATATGATCCAAGACGAAAGTGTAGAGAGTGCCGAATGTCTCAATAGATACTTGAACTATGATTCAATACGCACAGGTGAAGCTGTTGAGGCAATCAAGGAAGACTATGAAAAGGTCGTTCAGCAAAGACAAGTTGCAACACGGTTACCCGAGGCATGGAGTAAATTATTGGAGGAAGCAGATGAATTTTTACTACATGCCGTAGCAGAAAAAACCGAAGACTTGTGTGACTATAGACCTACCGATGGGCAGGTATTAGCTTTTCTGAAAAGCCTAGAGATAAGGAAAACTAGACCGGAAAGTAGCCATCCGCAGACTATTTCGCCTGCACAACCAACACTACGCCGCGAACCTCGGACGCGTAATGCCTCGCAGACCCGTTTACGTGTTACTATGCCCGATGGAAACGTGATTGAGCATCCCAAAGCAATAGATACCTGGATTGAAGTAATTCTGGAGCTCGGACCAGATCGAGTCCTGGAAGTTGATGACGGTCAGATTATATCAACCTCTCCGAATTTTCGATCCGGTAGACCCGAAGAGCAGCACGGGCAGTATTACATAGCGAAAGATCAGGGTTTTGCTTTAGATAATGATATTGGGTTTCGTCTGCCCGATTTTTAGACTGTCAAAAACATCGCCATTCAGGCGAAGCCTCGCAAACAAAGCGATTGTCGCGTTGACCCTCTCCAGGCAACCCTTAGAAACGATAATAGACTTTCGCTTGAACCGTCCAAACCAATGTCTCATCCGGCAATTGTTGCGTTCAATACCGTGTGTCTCTGCTTTCGTCTGAACCAAGAGTTCTGCGGGAATGAGACTTTTATACGGTTTCCAATCATCAGTGTAGTATATCTTTACCTGCCAGTTCTCCAAACGTTTGAGAAGTTTTTTCAAGATCGCTTTATCTCTATCACCACATTGCCATGCGATGAGTTCTCCGGTATCACGACACAAAGCTTTCCATATCCAAAGTTTGTTTTTTTTTTCAGATAATGCCACATCTGATCAAGTTCAAGCACGACAGCCCCTATTTCCTGTGGTTCAGGCGGTTTTGCGTGTTCGCCCCCGAAGTTTCGTATCCATTCGAGGATTGTTGAGGGTGAAGCGTGAAGCATTTTTGCGATGGCATTCATGGAAAGTCCGTGGCAATACAGGAAGACAGCGAGTGCTTTCTCTGCGACGGGTCTGCCTCGGTGTGTTTTTTTCTTCTCCATTGATACGCGCATTGTTTACATTTATAGCGTTGTTTTGCGTTGATGAAGCCATTTTTGACGAAGCGTGGATGTTGACATCTTGGGCAACTCATAAAAGGGAACTCCTTGTGGAATAGGCATTGATCGGTTTCCCTTAGGATACTACGTTTGTCTTTGTTCGTCAATGAAAAGATCATTCTGATTTTTTCATTGACGTTGTTTTCAGACTTATGTTAGACTTTACGATAATTGAATGCGGATGGGATAAGAGGATTATGAGGGATCTCTATCTCATCATTGTTAACCGAAAACCCTCAAATGCGATAAGAGCGGTATGAGGGACCTCTATCTCATCAATTTACCGAAAACCTCCATAAATACAACTATCGCGATGAAAATACCTCCGCGAAGTTAATAAGGGGATGTTTAAATGTCAAGTTTCAAAATTTTCTCAAGTCCAAAACGACTAATTCCGTTTCTTTTTATTTTCACTTTTGGGTTGTTTTTATTTTTTGTGCTGTTGGTACAGGACGTTTTCTCCCAGGGCGAACTACTAGTGCCTCTAAGAGTGCTCCCTGTACCAGATGAAAATAATATCAACAGACTTGCCTTCAGTCCTGACGGACAGATCCTTGCAGGTTGCGGTGCCGGGGACATTTGGTTATGGAACCCGCATAGCGGTGGATTCCTAGATACTCTCTCGGGACATAATGGATGGATTGAGGGAATAGCATTCAGTCCAGATGGGCGGACCCTTGTCAGTGGTTCTGAGGATCGTACGATCCGATTGTGGGATGTAAATGCTCGGCGGCATCTTAGAACCCTCGTTGGGTACACAGCACAGGTCCTATCAGTCGTATTCAGTCCGGATGGGCAGTACCTTGCTAGTGGTTCTGAGGATGGCACGATCCGGTTGTGGGATGTAAATATTGGACAGCCTCTCAGAACCCTCATCGAGTACACATCATCCATGACAGCAGTCGCATTCAGTCCGGATGGGCAAACCCTCGTCGGTGGTTCTGAGGATGGCACGATCCGGTTGTGGGATGAAACCGGACGACAAATCGGTCCCACTCTAACTAAGCACCCTGACCCTATCAGATCGATCGTTTTCAGCCCAAATGGACAGATGATTGCAAGCGCGAGTGAGGACGAAACTGTCCGGTTATGGAATTCCCAGACAGGTGAACACCTAAGAACTTTGACCGAACATATGAATCCAGTTTACTCAGTCGCTTTCAGTCCCGATGGGAGACTGATTGCAAGTGGAGGCGGCAAGTGGGGGGACGGGATTACTGACCCCACAATTCGTTTGTGGGATCCACATACCGGGGACCTCTTAAAAACCCTCACAAGGCATACTTCTGATATTGAAGGACTCGCTTTCAATCCGGTCAGTTTCAATCAAAACGAACATATGCTTGCCAGTGGTGATGATGTTGGGACGCTGCTCTTATGGCGTATTGACACCACTCAATTTGGTGAACTTCGCTTCAGTCCGAACGTTATTGCCGATCAGACGTTCATTGCCAACAGTCCGATGGATCCCTTGTTCTTACCCCTCGCATCCGGTGGCACACCGCCCTACACCTACACCCTGGAACCGATCCCTGATGGGTTGCTGTTTGATGCAGCCGCACAGGGGCTCAGTGGCACACCCACGACGGTGGGAACGACGACTGCCACCTACACCGCCACAGATGCGGCAGGGGCATCCGCTTCTTTGAACTTCACCATTGAGGTGACTGACCCAGGCCCCGGTCCCTTGGATGTCAATGGAGATGGGCAGGTGACGGTCATCGATCTTGCGGTTGTCGCACTCTTTTATGGGACGCAGGTGCCGGCGGGTATGAGCCTCCCCGCAGATGTCAATGCCGATGGTGTTGTTAACCTGTTGGACCTCACTGCTGTTGCCCAAGCGATTGATGCTCCGGGTGGCGGTCTGAATCAACTTCCGCTGTGGGAGGTGGAAGCGGCGTTGTTGGCAGCGGCAGCGCAAGCGGCGGAGATTGAAGCTGTCGCAGGGGCACCAATGGGTTTCGGCACGCATGTCCTCTCCGGTGGTATCACCCCTAAAAACGTAGCTGATGCGCTATCGGATGTGAAGCATCTCGCGACCGGCGATGTGCGTCTCAGAAAAGGCGTGGCACTGCTTGAAGCGCTTTTAGCACTGCTGACAGAGATGCGTGCGATCCCCGATCAGACGGCGTTATTGCCGAACTATCCGAATCCATTCAACCCGGAGACGTGGATCCCCTATCACTTGGCAAAGGATACGGAAGTGGCATTGACGATCTACGATACACATGGTGTAGCGGTGCGTCAGTTGGTGTTAGGTCATCAGACTGCGGGAGTTTATGAGAGTCGTGGACGTGCAGCGTATTGGGACGGCAGAAATCAACTTGGTGAACCTGTCGCGAGTGGTGTCTATTTCTATACGCTCACCGCAGGCGAATTCACAGCAACACGCAAACTCTTGATAGTGAAATAGTATCATAAGACCTTGAATGCTATAATAAAAGTAGGACTTACGCAATTTTGACTGCAGCCCGTTCT
>ASZN01000015.1 GCA_000406005.1 Candidatus Poribacteria bacterium WGA-3G | reverse complement strand
CGACGCACTCCAACTTTTGGCTTCAGAACCTAAACTCGCAGTTAACCTCATAAAATGAGAAATTGTACAATTGAATGACCCTGCGAAATTCTCATGTCCATAGAGCGTGGTGCGGTGTTGCCCTGTTTTAGCGTCCCATATCCGAACTGTGCGGTCCAAGCCGGCAGTGGCAAGCGTCATGCTGTCGGGTGAAAACGCCACTGCCCGCACCCAGCCTGTATGTCCGGTGAGCAGGGCGATTTCTTCGGACGTGCGCGCATCATAGAGCCAAACCCCTATTGAACTGACAACGGCGAACTGTGTGCCATCTGGTGAGAATTTTATGTCGGTCATAAAACCTTTGCCAAATCGGACTTTAGCACCTTCAGGCAAATTTCTGTAGCTGGAGTCTTGGGCATGAACGTTTGGTGGCAATGCAAGTAGCACCAACAGGAGGAATGTGACAGAAATCGGGTGTAGAAAATTGAATAATTGTGCTTTTATCATAAGGTACCTCCTAAGAGCGTTTTCAGCCTGCACGGGTTGGGAAACCCAACCCCTACGAAACTGTTCACGATTTCACTTATTTCCCGAGGTGATTCGTTAGAAGCACGAGATCCAGGATATTAACGATGCCATCGCCATTGAGATCCGGTGTATCCTGCCCGAACTGCGATGCAATTAATGTTAAATCCTGAATGTTTAGAAGTCCATCACCGTTAAGGTCCCATGGGTTTTGTGGGGGTTCAAATTCCCACAGGAGGATTGTATTATCCGTACTTGCGCTGGCAAGCGTTTTCCCATCTGGTGAAAATGCGAGTGAAGTGACATCATCCGTGTGCCCATAAAGTGTTTTGTAATGTTCACCGGAATGGACGTTCCACAAGCGGATTGTTTCGTCCGTGCTTGCGCTGGCAAGCGTTTTCCCATCTGGTGAAAATGCCACTGATCGGACATCAGCCGTATGACCCTGAAGGAGGAAAGAACGCGGCGTTTGTTCTCCTACAGTTAATTTCCATAACCGGAGCGTGTCATCCGAACTGCCACTGGCAAGAACCCAGTTATATTTGTAGGGGTTGGGTAACCCAACCCCTACTGGCGAGAATGCCAAGGCGACAACGCCATCTGTATGCGCTGCCAGTGTCATCTGCGGTCTATATGTCGGTGTCCGCTCGGAGTCGAGATGCCACACTTGAATGGTGCCCTCACGGCTTCCGCTGGCGAGGAACATCCGGGATGTATCTTGGATGTCCGGTGAAAACGCCAAAGCATAAACCCAACGGGTGTAGGTTTCAAGTCTTCCGATTTGCTGTGCGATATCCGTATCCCATAGCCGTATGATTGTATCTTCCCAACCGCTTCCACTGGCGAGGGTTTTGCCGTCCGGTGCGAACGCCAAGGACTGAACCTCACGCCTCTGTCCTTCAAACGTAGTTTTGAGTTCAGCAGTGTGTGTGTTCCACAAACGAATTGTCTTATCCCAGCTGCCGGTGGCAAGCGTTGTGCCATCAGAGGAAAATGCCAATGCACTGATACGATCGGTATGCCCTTGAAGGGTATCCTTCAATTCCCCGGTGTCTGGGTTCCACAATTGGACTGTATTCTCGGGCCAATCGCCGCCGCTGGCAAGCGTTTCGCCATCTGGTGAGAATGCCACCTGTGTCCCGACGTTTACATGTCCGTTGAGAATGAAGCGAGGTTGTTCTATGTTTAAATCCCATACTCGAATTGTATCGTCCTGACTTACACTTGCGACGGTTGCCCTATCAGGTGAAAATGCTATAGCCGTAACGCTGCCCGTATGTCCATGAAGCGCATTTTGATGTTCGCCAGTATAGACATCCCACATTCTCAGTACGTTGTCGTGCCAACCGCCGCCACTCGCGATGGTTTTTCCATCCGGTGAAAATGCGATGGTATAGATTGAATCGTAGTGCGTTCTGATGGCTAACTGTCGCTGATAGGTGTCCGTATTCCACAATTGAATGGTGCGTCCTGCGCCATTGCTTGCGAGGGTTTTCCCATCCGGTGAAAACGCCAGCGCAGAAACACTTCCTGTATTTCCGGTAAGCGTATTGAGGGTTTCGCCTATGTGCGGGTCCCAGACTCGGATTGTGTAGTCCTGTCCTGCACTCACAAGGGTTGTCCCGTCTGGTGAAAACGCCGCTACTCTGATGCCACCGGTGTGCCCCGTGAGCGTGTTTCGATGTTCCGCAGTTTCTGCATCCCACAAGAGGATTTGCTTGTCCGCACTCCCGCTTGCCAAGGTTTTCCCATCTGGCGAGAACGCTAAAGTCTCAACCGAGTCACTATGCATCGTGAGTGTTGCCCTGTGTTGTCCGGTAGATGCGTCCCACAAGCGAATCGTATTGTCGCCACTTCCACTGGCAAATATTCTGCCATCTGGAGAGAATGCCACAGCACGAACGCGTTTACTATGCCCGGTGAGCAACGCCAGTTCTTTTCCGGTGTGTGCGTCGTATATCCAAGTACCGATTGCAGTTGCGACGGCAAAGCGAACACCATCGGGTGAAAAAGCAATATTGCCAGTTATTTCGCCTTTTCCGATGAGCCGTTTCGCGCCTTCAGGTAAGCCCCATGCTGTGTAGTCTTGGGCGTACCCGTTTGACAGAAGTAGGGTTAATATCAATAGAAGCGTAAAGATGAGGTGTTTCATCGCTTGTTACTCCCTTGGCGAGGACAATGCGTCTCTACTGGTCAGAAAAGATTGTTCTTTTATAGTAAAGTTTAGAATTAACAGGACACTCCGCACCGGTTCGGTTAGAAACCGAACCTACCGGGGGTATGAAAGTGTCTCTTTATTTTTAGAGATCACTATAGTTTCCGAAGTGCCGTGCGACGTGTACTAAATCTAAAATGTTGACGATGCCATCACCGTTAAGGTCTGGTGTCGCTTGTCCAAAACGTGCAGCAATAAAGGTTAAATCTAAAACGTTCACAATACCGTCGGCGTTTACATCCCCCGGTCTTGGCACGGACGTTAGGGACCCCAATTGAATCGTACCGTCAAGACTTGCACTTGCGAGGGTGCCGCCGTGGGTATCCGCAGTAAGGGACGGGGATCCTTGTAAGAATGCTACGGCAAGAATCGGGGCGGTATCGCTTTTAAAGGTTCCTTTTAATTCTGCTGTTTGCGGGTTCCAGAGCCGAATTACGTTATCCCAACCTGCACTGACGAGTGTGTCTCCATAGATACTGTCCGACGCTGGCGAAAACGCTAAGGCAAACACCGGATCGGTATGTCCTTCAAAGGTCTTCAGGAGTTCACCCGTCGGTATATCCCAAATACGGATTGTGCTTTCCGCGTCTGCGCGCCAATATCCGCCGCTTGCTAAGGTCTGACCGTCTGGCGAGAAAGCGAGTGCTAAAATTGAATCCGTGTGTGTGGGGAGATTGTGTCGGCGTTTCCGAGTTTCTACATCCCATAACAGGACTGTGCCGTAAAAACTTGTGCTGGCAAGTATTTCGCTATCTGGTGAGAATACCAACGTGGTGACCATATCGCGGTGTCCGCGAAGGACGGTGGTACGGAGTGATAGTTCCGTTCTTAAGTCCGAGAGACGGATTTCTCTGAAACTCCCGCTAGCGAGGGTTTTACCATCAGGTGAGAATGCTAACGACACAATCGGATAGGTGTGTCCTGTGAAGTCGGTTCTGTGTTCACCCGTATATATGTTCCAGAGGCGGATAGTAGCATCCGCCCCTGCGCTGGCAAGTGTCTGGTTATCGGGTGAGAACGCCAGTGCGGTTACGGTATCCATCGAGGCCGGAAGCATCGCCAATTCTTTGCCGGTATAGGTATCGGACACTGTGATACCGTTTGCGGTTGCGACGGCGAGTCGTGTGCCATCAGGCGAGAAGACGGTGGCATTTATTGTCGCTGTTCCGAAGGGTGCTTCACTGCCTTCCGGCAAATGCCACCGCGTTATATCTTGTGCGTAGGGACTCGGTAGAAAGGAGAGATAAAACAGGGAGAGAAATACGAAGATTCGGAATTTTTGCACGGTGAGTTCCCCTTCCGCTTGCCTTTTCGGCAAGCGGATTCCTAATAAACATATCGTCGCTACGGGACTAAAGAGGTTTTTGAAATCTTCAAGGTTTTCGTGTAGAATTCGGTTCGGTTAGCGATGCAGATCGCATCTGGGCGTGTACGCCGCAAAACCGAACCTACCGGACCTGGGGGAAATCGGAATTACCGATTTAAATAATTAAACTTCATAAAACCGAACCTACCGGACCTGGGGCCGAGACAGTCAACTTAGAGGATATATCTGCTTAAATCTTGGTCTTTGACGATTTCAGCGAGTTCTGCCTGGACATAGTCGGCATCAATCGTGACCTCGTTCTTTTCGAGGTCTGGTGCATCAAAGAAGAGATTCTCAAAAAGTTTTTCCATGATAGTGTGGAGACGGCGTGCGCCGATGTCTTCAACGGATTCATTAACTTGGAAAGCGAGTGCTGCAATTTTGTCTATTGCGTCATCGGTAATCGTCGCCTCTATCCCTTCAGTCTTGAGCAGTTCGGTGTACTGTTTCACCAAGGCATTTTTAGGTTCCGTCAGGATAGACTTAAAGTCATCCTTATTGAGACTTTTCAGTTCGACTCGAATGGGGAACCGCCCCTGTAATTCGGGGATTAGGTCGGACGGGCTTGAAACGTGGAAAGCACCTGCAGCGATGAATAGGATGTGGTGGGTACGCACGGCACCGTATTTTGAAGTTATGGTGCTACCTTCAATGATCGGGAGGATATCACGTTGTACGCCTTCGCGCGAGATATCGGGTCCGTGCCGCGACTCTCGACCTGCGATCTTATCAATTTCATCTAAGAAGACGATCCCGGAATCTTCAACGCGTCGTATAGCATCGCTGATGACGGCATCCATATCAATGAGTTTTTCAGATTCCTCTTGCATTAGGAGCGTCCGCGCCTCGGAGACAGGCACGCGTCGTTTTTTTGTCTGGTTCGGGAGGATGTTACTAAACATATCCTTGAAATTGATATCCATCTCCTCAATGCCGCTGGGTGAGAAGATTTCAACAAACGGGACGCTTTGATGCTTGACGTTGATTTCGACAGGTTTATCTTCAAGTCTACCTTCGCGCAGCCATTCTCTAAATTTCTCGCGTGTTTTGAGATAGCGTTCTCGTTCTCTTTCACGGTCTTCTTCGGCTTCAGCTTCAGCGTCGATTCCGAGATCGAAAGGCAGTTGTAGGGCTGTGTTCTCATCCTCTTCCTCAGCTTCGTCCATCGCCTCTTTTTCCAAGCGCGGACGTTGCTGTAGCGAACGCGGCATCGGAAAGATGCAATCAAGGAGTCGTTCTTCGGTGAATTCGCGCGCCTTTTCCTCAACTGCCTCGGCTTGCTCGGCTTTAACACGGCCAATAGCAATTTCAGTGAGATCACGAATCATGGATTCAACGTCGCGTCCGACGTAGCCGATTTCGGTATACTTCGATGCTTCCACTTTGATGAAAGGTGCATCAACAAGCCGTGCGAGCCTCCGTGCGATCTCGGTTTTACCGACCCCGGTTGAACCGATCATGATGATGTTTTTAGGTGAAACCTCGTCTTGCATATCTTCACCTAACATTTGTCGCCGCGAGCGGTTGCGTAGGGCAATAGCAACACACCGTTTCGCCTCAAACTGCCCGATGATATACTTATCGAGTTCCTGAACAATCTGTCGCGGCGTGAGTGCCTCTGCTAAAGTGCTTTTTTCGTGTATTGCATTAGATTTCTCCAAGGTTTCATTAGTTATCAGTCGCCAGTCGTCAGTTTTCAGTTAAGAGGCGTTGGGTTCACCGAAAGGTGTTTGGTGAACCCGATCCCGCTTGTAACTGTTAACTGTTAACTGTTAACTGTTAACTCCTCCTTTATTGTATCGATTTCAATTCGTGCGTTGGTATAGATACAGATTTCACTTGTAAGTTGGAGTGCCTCTGAAACGATTTCCTTTGATGTTAGGTCTGAGTATTTGAGCATGGCTTTCGCTGCTGCGAGTGCGATAGATGAACCGGAACCGATAGCGATTACATCGTCGTCCGGGGCTATAACATCGCCGCTCCCAGAAATGAGGTAACTATCGTTGGCATCCGTAGCAATCATCAGTGCGTCTACTTGCCGAAGCACCCTATCACTGCGCCACTCACGCGCAAGTTCTACCGCCGATTTCTGGAGGTTCCCGCGATACTGCTCCAACTTTTTCTCTAAATTTTCATAGAGTGTAATGGCATCCGATGCGGAACCGGCGAAACCGATGAGGACTTTGTCGTTATGGATTCTACGAATTTTCCGCGCACCGTGTTTGATCGCCGTATCCCCTAAAGTGACTTGACCGTCGCCGCCAATAGCGACTTGACCGTCACGTCGTACGGCTAAAATCGTTGTCGAACGAATTCGCATGCCTCCGATCTTTCTCTGCTGCAATTAGATTTCCTCTTTTGTAATTAAAAATAAAGTTGTCTGTTCTATATGACTTGGCATTTCATTTCCCGGCATAAAACAGTAAAAAACCGAGAAACTGAAATGCCCCCATAAAGATACCGCACCGGATTCCCGCTACACCTGTGTGTTGTTCCCTGAGAAAACTGCCGGTTACACCGAAAAAGTATGGACATAACAGAAACGTGAGTAGAAAAGCGAGCGGCACAAAAACCGGAACGGACAGAATCTGAGGGATATGATCCACTTGTGCGGCATTCCAGACCCACAGATGCGATGCGCCGAGCGCGTAAATCACAACACTTCCAATCGCGGCAGTAATACCGGTAATACCTGCTGCCACCATCGCAGACCCCATAAAACTGAGCCTCGGTTTCTCAGACGCGTCAGCAAAACGGGTTTGGAAAACCGTCGCGAACCGTTGATAGCAGTAAGCCGCCAACGTCGCGAACACCACCCAATTCAAGATGATTCCAATTGGTGTGGTTAGATTTGGCAAGAAATCTGACCGCAGATAGAAGATGAGGTGCACCTTTCGTGAGAAAAGCCAGTCCATCGGAACGTACGTCAGCACCGTTGCTACCCCAAAAATGGCACTGCTTGAAAGTAACGATACGTCTTCATCCGCTTGCAAGATACAGTAACAAAACAGGATGGCTGCGATTAGGAGGTTCGGATAGAGAAGCCAAATTAATACGTCCGGATCGAGAAGCCCAATAGTCCGAACACGGTTTGCTATTAAAAACGTTAAAAGCGTCGTACCTGTTACAACGTAAACCGCTCTACCCGTTTTGACTTGCATACACGCTCCAGTTAAGTCTCTTTACTGTTGATTTTCTCCCTCAAATTTAATCACGAGTTGGTCTCCGGTTAGCTTTGCGCCAATTGTCTTTTTATTTGAGAGTGTCCTCGGCAATGCGACGTGCTGCTTGAAGCTTCCGATTGTGACAATTAATTCGTCGCCATGTTTTGTCAATCCGATCTCCTCCTTACTCAGGAACGGCAAACGCATTGACAATTGGTATCCTTCGGCTGTTTTTCGGAATTGATAGGGACGCTCTTTAGCGAACTGATCTGCTGGATCAATGTCGGCATAGAGTGCTTCTGCTAACTGGTGCAGTCCGTGTTCTCCGACGATTTCTTCTGCGAAAAGGTTCACTTTCCAGATGGGTACATCCGAGAAGTAGTCCATCGCCTCTTTAATATAGTGTTGCTGCGTCTGTTTCCAAGCCTCAAAATACGCTGCATCAACGCCATCGGGAAAGATACGATTAATAATCACTGCATCGATACAGAGACCGTATAGGCAAAAATACATGAACGCTCGTTGTGTCTCTTTGATTACAATTTTCTCTGGGTTCGTTACGAGCCGGACAGTCGTAATTTTGGGATCTGTCAGCACATTTTCAATCCCTTCAAGTCTATCAAACAGGTCTTGTATATTTTGGAAATAGTTGTCCCGCGGAATAGGAACAGAACTGACCTTCTCAATTACGGGACCGGCGACCTTCGCCAGACCGCGCTCCAATTTGAAGATGTGGTTCATGTACCACTCTAAGGTCGTTGGGATACTGACAAACCGTAGGGATTCCCCTGTAGGGGCGCAGTCGAGGATAATCACATCGTAACTTTTTTCTCGGACGTACTCGTTGATATAGAGCAGTGCGCAAATCTCTTCCATTCCGGGGAATACCGCGATCTCCTCCGCAACGAGACTGTCAAGTCCGGAACGGTTCAACAACGACCGGATATAGTTGTAAACGTCATCCCAGTATTCAATAATGGCTTCTTGGACGTTGATTTCTTGTATCCAGAGATTCTCACTGATTCGGATCTGTTTTTCTTTTTGCTGATAGACGAGTTTCTCATGGTTATCAAAAGCGTCTCGGAGCGAATGTGCGACATCCAGCGAGATAACGATCGTCTTGTATCCGAGTTCAGAAAGTTTGATACCCGTGGCGGCGGCGATAGTTGTTTTTCCGACGCCACCCTTACCCGTGTAAAGGATAATGCGCATGACTGAGTTCCCATAAGTCAGAGTTTGTATTGCTCTGTCTATAGTATAACATTAAAGGAATCAGCATGCAAGGAAGTGTTGAGAGGAAAAAAAAATAAATACTTGCATTAAAAACGGAAAATAGGATATAATGTTTTTTGTAAAACATTGTGGGGTGCTCTTACGTGTTTAAGAGCTGAGAAAACACCCATTGAACCTGATCTGGGTCATGCCAGCGTAGGGAGACATAAAGAACGACGACGAATGTCTGTCCGTTCTTAAGAGATTATAGCAATTAGGCGTTATACTTCCGATTGCGAATCTCTTCTGCTGAGGCGCGGAACCGTTTCCTTTTGGCTATGCCCAAAACGGAAGACGGTTTTTTGGTTTAAGGAACAAGGATGTATGCTCAGTAAATTCGTCGTCCCTATAGCGATCCTATTCGCAGTTTTAGGAATATGGGAAATCAGCGTGCATGCTTTCGATATACCGCGCTACATTCTGCCGCCTCCCTCGAAAATTGTGGTGACGCTGTTTGCGGAACGCGAGCAATTGCTGAAACATACACTTGTAACCTTAGAAGAGATGCTCATCGGATTCGTCCTCGCGGTGAGCATCGGTATCCCGTTAGCGGTGCTAATGTTTGAGTTTCCTGTGCTGGAGAAAGCGTTCTATCCATACGTCATCGGTTCCCAAACGGTCCCGGTTTTCGCGATCGCGCCGCTGTTAGTGCTGTGGTTCGGTTTCGGGATCGCCTCGAAAGTGGTCATGGCAGCATTGATCGTATTTTTTGCGATTGTGCTGAATACATTAGACGGTTTAAAGTCTACTGACCCAGACACAGTAAACCTGTTTCGGATTCTTCGAGCCACGCGGTGGCAGATACTCTGGAAAGTGCGTATCCCGTCGGCACTGCCGTTTATTTTTTCTGGTGCCAAGATCGGTATATCAATCTCCACAATCGGAGCGGTCATCGGCGAATGGGTGGGTGCGAAAGCGGGCCTCGGATTCCTGATGTTGTATGCGAATGGACAACTCCAAGTTTCATTGGTATTTGCCGCTATTTTCTGTTTAACTCTTTTAGGTTTAGGTCTCTTTGGACTGATGACGCTTTTGGAACGGTATGTAATGCCGTGGCGGCATCCATAGGTGTTAATTTAGCGATTTTCGATGGCGTTTTATAGACCCTCGATATAAAAAGGAAGGAAAATCTCATGAAAACAGCAATTTGCTTAATGTTTCTCATCAGTTGTGGTATACTCTTAACTGGACATATTGATAGCAACGCGGACAGCCATCAGAAGGTTTCCGAAATGGAAAAGGTTACGTTGCTTCTCGATTGGACACCGAACATAGATCACGCGCCACTTTATGTTGCGCAAGAAAATAAAATCTTCGCCAAACACGGGTTGGCAGTCGAATTACTCTGGGGTAACGATCCGGATGCGCCGCTCAAATTGGTGGCGGCGGGGAAATATCCGTTTGCTGTTAGTTACCAACAGAGCGTAACGATCGCGCGGGCGAGTGAAGAGGTATTGCCGGTCAAATCCATCGGCTTACTCGTGGAGCATCCACTCAACACGATTAGTTTCCTGAAGAAGACCGGCATTAAAACACCCGCTGATTTCAAAGGGAAGAAGATTGGATACACGGTCGCACCGTTGGATGTCCTTCTGTTTAACGCCATTGCGGCGAATGCGGGATTGTCCGAAGATGACTACGAACTGATAAACGTCGGTACGAACATTGTGGCACCGATGCTCAGCGGTCAAATTGATGCCGTGATCGGACCGTTTCGGAATTACGAGATTAATTTGTTGAAACTTGAAGGTGCAGAAGCCGGTTATTTTGCACTTGAGAAACACGGTATCCCAGACTATTATGAATTGGTAATTATTACGAATGATGCTTATTTGGAAAACCATCCAGAAATTGCGAAAAAACTAATGCAGGCGGTTCAGGAAGCGATTAAATTTACGAAGGAAAAACCCGATGATGCCCTTCAACTCTTTTTTCAGGCAAACCCGAATGCCAGCAAAGCATTAGAAGAATTGGCGTTTCGGGATACACTTGATGTATTCGCGACGACACAGGTGCAATCCGTTGAAAAATGGGATGCTTTTGCGAAATTCGCATACGAAAAAGGGTTAATCTCCAAAACAGTTGATGCCAAAGATTGTTTCGTCAACATCCTGGAAGAATAACCGTTTCGCATAGAATTAATGACATACAAGAAGATAATTATTATCGGTGGCGGCGTGATAGGACTCGGTATTGGGTGGCAGCTTGCGAAGGCGGGTGCCGCTGTCACTATTTACGATCGCTCAGAAGTCGGCCGCGCCGCCTCTTGGGCAGCTGCGGGTATGCTTGCACCACTCGCTGAGGCACATAGCGAAGAGCCGGAGCTCCTCAAACTCGGCTGCCAAAGTTTAGAACGTTATTCGCAATGGGTCGCCGAATTAGAGGCAGAGGCGCAGATGTCTGTCAGCTATCGGGATGAAGGCACGCTCATTGTGGGGTTAGCGCCTGACGACACGCATCAACTCCGCCATCTTTACGAGGCGCAACGGAATTTACGACTCGACGTGAACTGGTTGACGGGTCGGGAGGCGCGTGATATTGAATCGGCGCTCTCACCTCGTGTGACGGCAGCGATTCACTGTGCAAGCGATTACCAAGTTGATAATCGGCTTATGGTAACCGCCCTGCAGCGCGCCTATCAGCAGCACGGTGGCGCATTACACGGAAACAGTACGGTTGAAAGGGTCGTCATTGAAAACGGAATCGCAATGGGTATTCAGACACAGGACGGTTTCCAAAACGCTGATACTGTTATTCTTTCAGCGGGATGTTGGTCGGCGCAGATAGCAGGCATTCCAGATGCCATCGTTCCACCCGTGCGTCCTGTGAAAGGACAGATGCTGGCACTGCAGATGGAAGAAGGCATCGCCATCAATTCGGTTATCCGTACTGTCCGAGCAAGGTATCCGACATCGGTGTATCTGGTTCCGAGAACTGACGGCAGGCTGATTGTCGGTGCGACGATCGAGGAGATGGGGTTCGACACACGTTTAACGGTTGGTGGTGTGTTTGAACTGCTCCGGGGTGCGTGGGAAGCGGTGCCGGGTGTCTATGAATTGCCGATCCTCGAAACATGGGCAGGTTTACGTCCGGGGAGCAGAGACAACGCGCCTATACTCGGTAAAACGCCTGTTGAGAACCTGATATATGCCACAGGTCACTATCGCAACGGTATTTTACTTACACCGATTACGGCTTACGAGGTCGCCAAACTGGTTCTGACCGGTGAAACTTCAGAGGTCATCCTTCCATTTCAATTGGATAGGTTTTTAAAATAGTAGGCACACAGAAAAAGATGAAAATACACGTGAATGGAGAAAAAAAAGAGGTTCGCCTCAACATAAATGTTTACGATCTGCTCATCGCTTTAGAATTAGAGCCGGTGCAGGCAGGTATCGCTGTTGCTGTGGATCAGGTGGTTATTCCGAAAACGGCGTGGCAAGAGACGAAACTCTGTGAAAATAGCGATGTAGAGATTATACGTGCTGTCCAAGGCGGTTAGCGGGTTGTAAGGTGAATTGAGACTTCGGAAAGCACTTGATAGACTGGTTTGTTACCTGCTATACTAATTGAAAAAGTTCAAGGACAGATTTGTAGGCACCATACTATGCAAAGCCAAGAGGTTCGCTGGATTCAACGTGCAAATAGTTTTGAAAGGGCTTTGGATCGCTTAAGGGCAGCCATCAAACTTGCGGAACAACGGGAGCTTTCAGACTTAGAAGCACAAGGATTGATACAAGGGTTTGAATACACGCATGAACTCGCTTGGAAGACCTTGAAAAATTTCCTCGAAGCACAAGGCACAGTGAACCTTTACGGTTCGCGAGATACGACCCGGACTGCTTTCAGAAATGGCCTGATTGAAAACGGCGAAATCTGGATGGATATGGTTGAGAAACGCAACCTAACCTCACATACTTACGATGAAGAGACCGCAGCGCAAGTTGTTACGACTGTCCGGAATGCTTATTTCGCTGAATTTGAGAAGTTGCTCGTTCGACTGGAGCAACTAAAAGTGGAGGGAACCGCTTAAGGATGCAATACGGTTTGTCTGCTCAGACGCTCCAAAAAATCCGCGATATTCTCGTGCGGTACCCACAGGTAGAAGAAGCCGTATTATACGGGTCTCGCGCCAGAGGCGATTATAAAAACGGGTCCGACATCGATCTGACGCTTCGCGGTGGGGATGCGTTGACACATATAATCCTTTCTCGAATCGCGAACGATCTCGACGACCAACTTCTGCCTTACACTATTGATCTATCCATTTTCGATAATATCCGTAACCCTGAGATGGTTGCCGAGATTAAACGTGTCGGCGTAGAATTCTACAAAAAATAAGAATAGCCGTCAGGGGTCAGCAATCAGCCGTCAGATAAGAAGTCTTTTGTTAACTGAAAGCCGATGGCTGATAACCGACAGCCGTTAAAAAAACAAAAAATGCAAGAATTCAAAATAGCAGACCAAACTTATACATCCAGATTGCTAATCGGAACGGCGGGGTATCCGAATTTCCATATCATGACGGAGTCCATCGCCGCGAGTGGTGCCGAAATTGCGACGGTGTCAATGCGTCGTGTGAAATTTACGGATGCCTCCGGCGAAAACCTATTCTCGCTCCTCCGCGAACGCGACATGACGATCCTGCCGAATACAGCAGGCTGTTTCACAGCAAAGGACGCGATTCTGACTGCGAACCTTGCACGCGAAGCCCTTGGGACAGTGCTCATCAAACTCGAAGTCATCGGTGACGATCAGACTTTGTTTCCAGATGTGGAGCAGCTGCTCAGCGCGGCAGAAACACTTGTGAAAGACGGTTTCACAGTGCTACCGTATTGTAACGATGATCCGATTACCTGTAAGAAATTAGAAGACATCGGTTGCGCAGCGGTGATGCCGTTGGGTGCACCGATCGGTTCGGGGATGGGGATTCGTAATCCATATAACATTCAGATTATCCGCGATCTTGTGGAGGTGCCGCTCATTGTGGATGCTGGGGTGGGTACAGCCTCAGACGCAGCGATAGCGATGGAGTTAGGGTGTGATGGTGTTTTACTCAATACAGCCGTTGCGAAGGCGCATCGTCCTGTGCTGATGGCGGAGGCGATGAGAAAAGCCGTCGAAGCGGGTAGAGCGGCGTTTTTAGCAGGGCGGATTCCTCGGAAACTCTATGCGACGGCTTCAAGTCCCCAAACGGGGATGATTGACTAAAAACGAGAGCCGCTTTTGTCAACAAAAGATCCGCGTAACTGAGTAAGGAACACTTACAACTTGAAAATTTATCTTGATACGTGTTGCTTAAGTCGCCTTGATGATATTGCAACAAGCGTCCGGATTCAGCGCGAAGCGGAAGCCGTTGAAACAATTCTCAACTATTGTTCCACCAGACAATGGCTCTGGTTTGGAAGTGCAGTTTTAGCATTTGAGGTTAATAACACCCAAAATCAACGTAAACGCGATCAAATTCAATCTCATCTGAGTTATGTATATCAAAATGTCATCATTGATTTAGCAGCAACCTCAAAAGCAAAATATTTTGAATCTTTAGGGTTCAAGCAAGGAGATGCTTTACATCTCGCTTGTGCTGAAAGCAGTGATGTAGATATCTTCCTCACAACAGACGACGGAATCCTCAAAAGAGCGAAGCGTTTCGGTTCACAACTACAAGTCCGAGTTGCCAATCCTTATGAATGGTTACAGGAGGTGATCAGAGATGAAAATCCTTAAAAAAAGAACAGACAGTGAGGTTTATCACCTCGGTATTGATGCCCTTATTAACAATTTTGGTGCCGCTGGCACGTCCCGGTTCCTTAATCAAATTGAGCCGCGAACAGGTAATTACACGCTCGAAAGACATAAATGGTTAGACACTTTACCAGATATTGACACTCTTGTTGAGCAAATTCGGCAGGTTAATAAGAAAGTAGAAATAGAGAATAAGCGTATAACCAAGCTGAAAACGGATATTTGCGGCAATGGAAAACCAGAAATAAAGCGTCTCCAAGAGATTTCCGACGAAGACCTTTATAGAATCGGGCTTGACTTGCTTATAGAAACGCTTGGACTCGGTGGAATGCCACACTTCTTGAGAGTTTGTGAACCGGGAACCGGGGTTTATGCTGTTGATCGGTACAAAAATCCCAAATTAATCGAACAAACCGATGAGATAAAACAGAAACGAGTCTCATAGAGAGAGATCGTATCTGCACTATCCTGTTACAAAATTGGAGTTGGTGTGTGAAAAAAAGAACTCATTTTTTTTGGATATATTTGATCGTTGTAACGCAACTATTCGGCAGTATATTTTTAGCTGATGTCCAAAACGTCAACGCGCAACTTCAGACCGAATTCGGACAGAGCCTCCTCGAAAGGGAACCTGAAACGCCCGAAACTGAACCTGCAGAATTGAGCGTCAATGCACACATCTCTAATACGTTCAACAATCATATTGAACTCGGTTTGAGCGTCGATCCGTACACCAGTAGTCTTGCTGGCCAAGACGATCCGCAACTTTCAGGTTTGATTAACCGCTTCGGTGTCAACCTGAGCGGCGATTTACCGGTTGTCGATAAGCTCCGATTCAAACTACAATATACGCCACAAATTGAAAACTACACCGGTGCTGAAGGAAAACTCAGCGAGTTCAACGCGTTCAATAACGCGCTATCCACTGAACTTCGATTCCAACCGGTTGCGAGTCTACCGCCTATCGTTGCCTCCTATCAGGTGCAACGTCTCCTCCGAACCTCAAATGTCTATAACAACATGGAGCAGCAATTCGGTTTCCGGTTCGGACGTGTGTTGGAATATAATTTTCGTCTGCACCGTTTCGACGATGCAGAATCTCGCAGAGAGGATTTCCTACTCGTCGGTTCTAACACGCATAACACGACAGCACGCTTGCAGTTCGGTATCCTTAAACAGATACTCGGTAAACTGGAATACGGGTTAGAACAGAGCAGCTACGAGACGAATTTAAACAACCTCATCTTAGGTGTGGCGGGACTTGAGGATAACGAACGCCGAAACGATTTGCGACATATCGGTTCTGCGAAACTGATTCAAGTTGCGACTGAACAACTCATGTTTCAGGAAGAGGTTAACCTGTTTATGAACCGTTCAAATGTCGATTTCTTTACCTTTGTTAGTACGGAGGTGGCGGCGAGTACCTTTTACAGAATTGAGACGGGCCGGTGGCTGAGACTTCGGCTGTCGAGAGTGTGGATAGACTTTCAAGGCAGACAGATTCTGAACGAGATGGGAATTATTACGGAAGATGCTCCAGATCGTAGCGATAGACAGATAGGTGCCAACTTGCAGCTGAACTGGCAGTTTAACACACACCTAACCCTCAACGCCGACTATCAGATGACCCAAAATCGCACGAACGAAATGGATCCGTTCCTCGATTTCCTCAACTACACACACACGATAGCGACCGTCACGTTCCGGGGAACGTATTAAAGTCGCTCTCAAATTCCGTTTTCAGCGTTTTATTCTCGCTGCCCTTTGTAAAGTTTTAACTTCCCGTCCGATGCGATCAGCGTATAGCACGCCTCAATCGCCTCAGCGACGATGGGTTCGTCAGGCGTGTCCCACAACAATAGGTAATCCACATTATCAGCGTAATCGCAGAGGTCTATCCGTTCGGGTTGCCAATGAACGGTTTGCACCCACTCTTTCTCATCTAAGGGTGTCTCAAAATCGGCGTTGAAACGGACAGGAAAGTAGTCGAACTGTATCTCATAGTTCCCAAGGTTGATACAGCCGTTGTCAAGACAGTAGTAATTGGCAGCGTTGACGAAGATACCGACACGTTCGGAACTGCCCCTCGGATCAAAGTGAAGCGGAAGGATAACACTGTTCTTCTCTACCTGCTCGACGAAAGCGTTAAACTCACTGATTTCGGTATTGAGTCTCTTGAAAAGGATGCCGATATAAACGAGGTTAACAAGCGCGAGCAACGTGACGACTGCTGTAAAAACACGTTTCCATTGGAGATTGTCAAACCCGCGAAACCATGCAAAAATGGCAAGTGTCGCTAAAATGGCGAGCCTATCATTGACCCATCCGCCTGGACCGACCGAATTTGGCAGGATAAAATAGAGTCCAAGCAGCACTATAGCGAGGTAGAGAAACGCCTTCTGTCCGGGGTGTTCTGCTGTAGCACCTCTCCTATTCTGCCAGAGGGTTGTAACAACGAGAAAGATCAAAAAAGCAGCGATGGCAACAGAAATCCAACTTGGCGGTTCGGTGTAGGAGATGAGTACATGCATACCGATCAGGTTGGCGAACAATTCTCCGACCCGTCCAAATCCAAATTCAGGTGGTCCCCCTGCCAGTAAGTCGGATGTCGGAAGGTAGACGAGAAGCAACATAGCTGCGGGTAAGAGGTAGCATCCGGTCATCAGAATTCGCTTGAAGTCTCGCTTGAAATGGAGGAGTGCCAACAACGCAATGGAGAACAAGATAAATGCGTAAGAGATGAGATGTGCGAAATAGGTGATGATGATGAGTAGGTTGAGGAGAACGAGATGTTTCAGGTTCATCTCATCTTTATATTTCCACCAGTAGCCGAGTGCGAGGAAAAAGAGTGGCACACTGACAGCAAAGTTGTAGAACCCCATCAGTAAGAGGTAATTATAGATAAAGGTGAAACTGAGTATAACGAGTGCGTGTCGCTCGCGTTGGACAGCGTTGAGGAAATAATAGATTGCGAGTGGGAACAGTGTTACATAGAGGCTTAGAAAAATTTTCTCAGCGATAAGTGGCGGAAAGACGAACATCAACACCGCCAACGAAGCGTGAGAAATCCAGTTCGGAAACGGGTACCAGTTGATCTCGTAATAGTCACGAAACTGATATTCGGGGTTGTTGTATTCCGTCAAGATCTGTGAGTTATAGACGTGGCTCACACCGTCTTGTGTCGGAAAATAGGGAAACAACCATATCGGCAATAGATACGCGACGATTAATACACCGATTAACAGCGACCCTTTTGTATTGAAACGAGAGAAGAACGCCATCGTCTGTTCCTTTTATCAGAAAGATTCAACCTTGAAATTTTAAGGGGTTCGGTTATAATGTTAGCATGTTTCGGCATTTATAGATAGTATTTTTACATTTTAGGATATAGGAGAACGTTTCATGACCATCGAACAGGTCAAACGCTTAGTAGAAGAAAACGGCATTGAATTTTTTCTCTGTTCTTTCGTAGAGATGAGTGGTGCGCCAAAAGCAAAGGTTATCCCGTCTACACACCTTGAAGACATGGCGGAAGCGGGTGCCGGTTTCGGTGGCTTTGCTGCGGGCGAGATCGGTCAATATCCGCACGATCCGGAGATGGCGAGTATCCCTGACTTTAGCTCGCTGACAACCGTGCCGTGGCGGGAAAACATCGCATGGGTAGCAGGGGACATGTATGTTGAAGGTAAGCCGTGGCATTATTGCCCGAGAACAATTCTGCGGCGGCAATTAGCGGCTGCCAAGGCGAAAGGCTACATTTTTAATGTCGGTATAGAGGCAGAATTCATGCTATTAAAGCAGGACGAATCTGGTGCCTACGCGCCGTGGGACAAGCTCGATAGGCTTGACAAGCCGTGCTACGATCTAAGAGCGTTGCATCGCAATCTTGATATGATGACGACTTTGATCAAATACATGCAAGAATTGGGGTGGGAGCCATACGCAAATGACCACGAAGATGGTACGTGTCAGTTTGAGGCGAACTGGACGTATTCGGACGCGCTGGCGACAGCCGATCGACATACCTTTTTCAAGTGGATGGTCAAGACGCTTGCCGAAGACCGTGGACTGCTGGCAACTTTTATGCCAAAACCGTTCACGAATTTAACGGGTAACGGCGCGCACTTCCACATGAGCCTCTGGGATACGGAGAATCAGACGAATCTGTTTCTCGATGAGACAAATCGGAACGGACTTTCTCAACTCGCTTATTGGTTCACCGGGGGGGTTCTTAAACACGCCGATGCGGTCACGGCAGTCACAAACCCACTGGTGAATAGTTACAAACGCTTGGTTCGTAGACCACCGCGTTCGGGTTCATCGTGGGCACCCGTTTATGTTACCTACGGTGCAAACAATCGGACGCAGATGATTCGGATTCCTGCACCCGGGCGCATCGAAAACCGCTTGGGCGACGGTGCGGCGAACCCTTATCTTGCGGCGACAGTCCTCCTTGCAGCAGGACTCGATGGCATCGAAAACCAAATCGATCCTGGCGTGCAAAATGAGGACAATCTTTATGAAGTGTCGGAATCTGAATTACAACGCCGCGGAATTAATTCTCTCCCCGCGACGCTCGACGCAGCTGCAGCCGCGCTCGAACAAGACGAAGTGATCAAGAATGCACTTGGAACAACGTACGCCGATTATTATATTCAGGTGAAACGCAAGGAGTGGCGCGACTACCACTTGCGTGTCAGCCAGTGGGAAACTGACAATTATTTGGAGGTTTATTGATGTTGGGAGTCATGGAAATGTTATTTAGACGGATAGGTTTAGCACTTATATGTTTTTTTGTTCTTTATATTCTGAGTTGTGGGCAAGGTGAAGAAGCAGATGAGGTTAGCCCGACGGAATTAGTGGGTGCGGATCCAAGCACTGAGATTACATCAACTCCCGAACCTGTCCCGGAACCTGCAGCAGAGCCTGCACCGGAACCGATAATCCCGGATGGAATGGTTCTCATTCCGGAAGGCGAGTTTGAGATGGGCAGCAATAATGGAAACGCTGATCCCGATGAACAACCGGTGCATACCGTCCACCTCGACGCGTTTTACATAGATGCAAACGAGATAACTAACGGCGAATTCAAGGATTTCGTTCTTGCAAATCCAGCATGGCAGAAAGAACAGATTGATGAAAAGTTCCACGATGGTAATTATCTGCAGGATTGGAACGGAAATAACTTCCCGCTTGGTGAACGCGAACAACCTGTCCGTTATGTGAGTTGGTATGCTGCGATGGCTTATGCGGTCTGGATGGACAAACGTTTACCGACAGAAGCGGAATGGGAAAAATCAGCGCGCGGCGGGTTAAAGAAAAAACAGTATCCGTGGGGTAACGGCATCAATTTCAACCGGGCAAACTACGGCAAGAATATCGGTATAACCACAGCTGTCGGCGAGTATCCTGCGAACGACTACGGTGTACACGACATCGCTGGAAACGTGTGGGAGTGGTGCCTTGACGGCTACGAAGCCGATTTCTATGCGAACTCGCCCCGCCGAAACCCGACCGCAGGTGCGGACAACGTTGACGAGATTGTTAACGATTTCGAGAACATCATAGATTTCCGCGTCATCCGTGGTGGTGGCTGGAATAGCGAACCTGAATGGTTGCGTGCCTCAAATCGACACGGAACAAGTCCGAAGTATGCGGGTATCGGTGCGCTCGGATTCCGTTGTGCGAAAAGTGTATCGCCGTAAGACGCAACAGGTATCCGAATCGAAATTAACGCTTTGGTGTTGAAATAAAAACGAAAATTTGCTACGATGTGGTTTCATACCTTATCCGACAACAGACGCAATTTGGAAAGAACGATGGAACGTCCGCAATCATCGCTAAATTTGCATGGCACATTGATACAGACAGAACGCCAGTTAGAATCATACCTGTCCGACCCGACAAGTGAAGTGATAGAAGCGGTTGCTGCACTGGAAGGCGATATCCTTATCCTCGGTGTTGGTGGGAAGATGGGTCCAACACTCGCTAAACAGGCAAAATTCGCCATCGAGCGTGCGAGGGTTGCTAAAAAGGTGATAGGTGTCTCCAGATTTTCGACACCGAATGTGCGAGAAGATTTGCAAACAGCTGGTATCGAAACGATTACAGCGGATCTACTTTCCGAAAACGACCTACAAAACTTACCTGAGACCGAAAATGTCATTCTGATGGCGGGTCGGAAGTTCGGTTCAACGGGTAATGAAAGTCTGACGTGGGCAATGAACGGCTATATGCCGGGACGGATCGCGGAAAAGTTTCGTAACGCTCGGTTGGTCATCTTTTCGACGGGGAATGTCTACCCGCTGACACCGGTCTCTCACAGCGGTGCTACTGAGAGTTCACCGGTTGCACCGATTGGTGAATACGCGCAATCGTGTCTGAGTCGTGAACGGATATGTACGCATTTTTCGTCGCAATTCGGCACACCGATGGCAATCCTGCGCCTCAATTATGCGATAGACCTCCGCTACGGGATTCTGTTAGACATCGCGGAAAAAGTTTATACGGAAGACCCCATTTCACTGGAAATGGGCAATGTGAACGTGATATGGCAAGGCGATGCGAACGGAGTGGCGTTACGAGTCCTTGCGCACGCACAGAGTCCACCGTTGGTTCTCAATGTAACGGGGCCGGAGACTGTCTCTATCCGGTATCTTGCGGTGCGTTTCGGCGAAATTTTCAATAAATCGCCACGTTTTGACGGTGAGGAATCACAAACGGCCCTGTTAAGCAACGCCGCTCGATGCCACCGACTTTTTGGATACCCGCGCGTCTCTTTAGGACAGATGATTGAATGGATGGCGGAATGGGTTCGGATCGGTGGTCCAACGCTCCATAAACCGACGCATTTTGAAGTGCGTGACGGAAAGTTTTAATAGTTGTTATACCATTTCTAAACGATGTTATCACATTATCGGTTTTCGTAAAATGTGTAACACTGCGCAACAAACTAACAGTTTGTTCTACGTAAAGAGAGATTTATTAACAGAAATGGTATAATTTAAAAAATATAGACAAAAAATGCGAATTTTGTTAGTATGTTATGGTAGTTTTTTGATGATGTTTTTCGTATTAATTGGTAGTGCTTTCTGTCAACTGCCTTCACCGGTGCCGATTGCGTTCTCCTCGGACGTGAGCGGTGATTGGGAAATCTACCTGACAGACACAACCGGAAAGCAGCCCATCAATCTAACGCACAATCCAGCAGCGGATTACTATCCGACCTGGTCACCCGATAGCACCCAAATCGCTTTTTTTTCTCGTCGCGACGGGAACCACGAGATTTACGTGATGCAGTCGGATGGGACGCATCAGCAACGGTTGACGCATCACCCTGCGACGGATAAAGCACCGGCGTGGTCGCCTGACGGTACTCGCCTCGCCTTCGGATCAAACCGAGGTGGACATTTCGACATCTATCTGTTTCATTTCACGAACGGTGAGGTGGAACATCTCACCGAAAACCCGTTTCAAGATGAGGCACCGGCGTGGTCGCCTGACGGAAATGCCCTTGTTTTCCACTCAAAACGGGAATTCAACTGGGATATATACGTTGTTGACATCCATAGCCGAGTTGAACGGCGATTAACAGACCAACCGTTGATGGATACTTATGCGGCTTGGTCGCCTGATGGCACCCGGATTGTCTATGCCGCGATGCACCGAGAAGTAGATCTTGCCGACTTCGACCTGTATATTATGGATGCGGAAGACGGCGGAAACAAAACCGCGCTCACGGATACACCGACAGATGAGGCGGTTCCGGGATGGTCACCTGATGGTGAGTTCATCGCTTTCCAATTTGAGAAGGACGGCAGATGGGTTGTCCACCTCATGCATGCTGATGGCAGTGAACGCCGCGAATTGATTGATAACGGTGCATGGGCAGCACAACCGAAATGGCGCAACAGTTTAGACGCGCTTCCTATAGAGCCATCTCAATTACAAATCCAACTATGGGGCAGAATCCGAACCTCACAAGTTGAATAAATTAGGACTTACGCAAAAAGTGGAATTTCTGACACAAATCAGATGCCTCTTTAATCAATAACTGACAACTCAGAAAAGGAGACTTCGTATGCGTTTCAAGACATTGGTCTTAGGTACACTTTTTATCTTTGGTTTACTGCTAACAAGCGGTATCGGTTACGGCTATGATAGGGCGATCGAGGCAGAAATGGCAGATATGATCGAAGAACCGATGATCATTGCCGACGATCCAAACGCCTCCGGCGGACAATTCGTCTGGGCGGAGGGTGAACCGCTCACGGGTGGTGGTGATGCGGGTTCGGTGACGTTTAATATCCATATTCCGGAACCTGGTATATACGCGCTCTGGGGTAAAGTCCTCGCCTGGGATGGCAATAGCGACTCCTTCTGGGTCAATTGGATGCCTATGGACTCAGACGAAAATTCCCAAGAAACTGGCAATACAGAGTTTCGTTGGGGGGTCGCAGGAGGTAGCGAGTGGCACTGGGATCGAATTAACCACTGGCTCGACGGCGGTACATTTGAACGCGAATGGGAGATCGATGCAGCAGGAGACACCATCTTGCGTATCGCAGTCCGAGAAGATGCGACGATGTTAGATGTCATCTACATCACCGACAATCTCTCTGAGGACGAAGCCGAAGTCGGTCCTCGCGATCCACTTCCGGAAGATTCTCTTACACCTGTCGAACCGCAAGGCAAACTCGCTACAACGTGGGGAGAGCTTAAAGCCGGACGATAGGCTATTGACTTAATCTACCGCGGGCGGTTTGACAGAGCTGCCCGCGTATTTCAGACAGTAGAAAGGAGGTTTTCAGTGAAATACATAACAATATTGACACTGAGCATATTAACTGTTTTTTTATTCGGAATTGTTGGACTCAATGCAGAGGTCGAAATTGCGCTCGAGGCAGAACTGGCGAATGAAATTGTGGATCCGATGATTATTGCTGACGATGATAACGCCTCTGACGGAAAATTTATCTGGATGGAGGGGGAACCTCTCACTGGCGGTGGCGATAGAGGACACGCGAATTTTATCATCAATATTCCGGAACCGGGTGATTATGCGTTGTGGGGACACGTCATCGCGTGGGATGGCAATAGCGACTCTTTCTGGGTAAATTGGATGCCTGCGGACCCGGATGAAAATGCGCAGCAAACCGGTAACACAGAGTTTCGCTGGGGTGTCGCAGGAGGTGCCGTCTGGCACTGGGACCGCATCAATCATTGGTTAGACGGTGGAACGTTTGAAAGGGAATGGAAGTTCAAGCAAGCCGGTGAAACGACCTTACGTATCGCCACGCGCGAAGATGCAACCATGATAGACGCAATTTTCGTGACGACTAATGTGAAAGCCACAATAGCGGATCAAGCGAACGTTCGATTGCCAACCGACCAGGATCGGAAAATACAAGTTGAGGGACTCGCAGTGAGTCCAAAAGGTAAAGTCGCGACCACCTGGGGTTCCCTGAAACGGGCATATCAGTAAGAAAAGGTAAAAAATTGGAAGGGACTGGACTGGAAGATCGGAAGATCGGAAGGATGGGTCCCCACTCTTCCATTCTTCCACTCTTCCAACCAATCTCTTCCAAACTTCCAGCTTGCCAACCAAACCGCACGCCTGAATCCAGCGGCACATTATAAGCACAGCAGGGTTTTTGGTGGGGTGTTTCTTCAGGGTTTGTAACCCCGTTTCCTATAGGTGTATCGTTAGTTGCACGTTTTACTATAGTCAGCAAGCGGTTATTGCGAAAAATATAGTGCCGATCCGCATAATGCTCAATACGCCAGAAATCAAATCCACGTTCAAATTCGACGACACGTTCAGGTACACCGAGATGACGTCGTAGTTTCTCTGCTGCCTGTCTATCGCGCTTAATAAGTGCGTGTGTTGTGTATGCAACGCCGGACAGAATGACTCCCAACGCAATTTTCCCTCTTAATTTTGCCGAAATACCCTCCGCAGCGGGTGTTAACCCGTATACGAGGCAGAGTACAAGCGCGAAAGCAGATATTTTTTTTATTTTTTTAGAGAAAATTTGACAAAAATTTCGCATTGGTATGATATTTTGGTATATTAGGGCTTGACAAAGAAATTGTTTTAAGTGTATCCTAATAGAACTGATAACAAAAGAATCGCTAATGGTGTCTGCAGTTTATGGATTTTTTAAGATAAACCCTATCTATTAGCGATTGACTTGGAGCGTGATCAGCATGCATTCTAACGGAGATACTCCGCACGCGACAGATGTACCCAACTGTACGACGGACCTCAGTATTGAGGACGTTAAGCAGGAGCTGTACAATCGTCATCACCCCAGTTTAACGTTTCTTGACATAGAGGCGCACGCAAGGACCATCCACAAAATACGTACCCTTAAACAGAAACATAACGTTGTGATGCTTGGTCACAACTATATGGAGCCGCTTGTCTTCGGATTGTCAGAAAAAGAGGAGCAAGGCGATTCACTGGGTTTGAGCATGTACGCCGCAAACACAGAGTCCCCGTATCTCATCTTTAACGGTGTCCCTTTTATGGCGGAAACAGCAAAGATTCTGAATCCGAGTAAAACGGTGTTAGTTGCCGACAAGTCAGCGGGTTGCTCACTCGCCGATAATTTCGGTGCCGAGGATGTTAGGCACCTAAAATCGCTCTACCCTGGCGCGCCGGTAATGATCTACATCAATAGTTACGCCGATGCGAAGGCGGAGTCGGATATCTGCTGTACGTCAGCCAATGCAGCCCACATCGCGAAAACTATGCCTGGGGATACCCTCATCTTTGTCCCCGATATTTTTTTCGCGCAGAATTTGGAAGAAGAGTTGAGAGATGAGAAAAACATCGTCTATCCCGGCAAAGACAATACTGCCCGCGGTGCGGTCTGTGAAGTCCACGAAAAATTTACCCTCGACGATCTACTCGCGATCCGTGAATCCTTTGAAATTCCGAAAAGGCATGCACACCGTAAACTCTATGCGCACTGGGAGTGCCGTCCGGATGTCTTGAAAGAGGCAGATTTTTACGGTAGCACCAGCCAGATTATGAAAGATATTGCGGCACGTGTCGCGTCAAACGGTCTCGAACGTGCTTTTGTTGCTTCGGAGTGCGAATTAACCTCTAACCTCGCTCAAGAGTTCCCAGAAGTCCAATTCTGGACAGCCTGCTCAGTTCGATGCTCACACATGGCACGCGTGAACCTGAATAAGATCGCCAATATTCTCGAAGCGATCGATCAGAAGGACGATCTCAGCGAATTCGAGATTACGCTCAGTCCTGAAACTATCGACAAAGCACGAACACCGATCGAACGGATGCTTGAAGCGAGTGTGTAATAGTTACCAGTTGTCAGTTACCAGTTGTCAGTTAAGAGATTATTTGCAGTGGTTCTTTTTCCTGCTACTGCCACAAGATACCTCTTTAACTGAGTACTGACAACTGAGTACTGACAACCCTTAGAAGCGCGTGATGAAAGAGACGCGATGCGCGTTTCCGAGATAGGCATCGGGTACAAAAGCGTAATCAAATTGGAAGTCAATATTCGCCAATACGTCCTCACCGCTGCGGCGTACGCCGATACCGAGAGACAAACCGTCGCTTGGGTTCTCGTTCATACCGATTCGGTAACCGATACGTGCAGCGATGCTCTCGTAAAACCACCGCTCTATACCGACATGAAAGCTCGGATTTGCGTCAATGAGCGGAAGATGTGCGTCTGCGACCAATGCCCAGACCTCGTGCACAGGCATCGGTTCTTCAGCCTCTGCAGCCCCTTCTTTCCACATTCTGTAAGCGAGTCCTGCGCGGACTGCCATCGGTAAGTTTTCGCCGCCCCCTAAAATCCCTGCATTCTGAACAGCCACGCCGATACCGAGATGATTATCAAGCAGTTGCAAGATGATTCCGACATCCGCTGCAACGCCGTAGGCATTCTGAATATCTAATTGCTCTGAGATTATTTTTGCTGTCCCACCGATGGATAGTGCCGTACTGAGTGGATAAGCGAGAGATAAGCCTGTAGCAAACCCACCGACCGTTACGGTGCTATCTGGGTCTTCAGTCGGTCCCTGTCGTCGTTCAATCTCTGTGAAACTTCCGAGGAAACTGGCGCCCCAGACGATCCGTTCTAAGCGCTGTGCGTATCCGATGGTTTGGTTGTTAATTTCGGCAAACGAGAAGTGTTGCATCGCTGTCAATTCTCGGTCGTGGACAGCGGTCAACCCTGCTGGATTCCAAAAGATGGTATTGATGTCGTTGGCAAGTCCAGTGAATGCGCCACCCAATCCAGCGGGCCGGGTGCCGCCTTCAATTTTGAGGAATGCGGCACCCGTTGTTCCTGCGCCATCGTGAATATCAACTGCGTGGGCGCTTTGAGCCGGTGCGGTTATTATGAGAAGTGCCATTGCGATTAGAACGGCTCCCCTTTTCAGTATCATGAGTTCTCCTTATCCTAACTTTTTGGTATCTGCTTGGACGTACGTATTTTTTGTGTTTTTTCCGAAATAATAGGCACTGCGAGCGGGGTTACAAACTTAGTCAACGACAAGCACTTTACCGACAGCGTTCGCGCTATTTCCTGCTGCATTGACGGCTTCTAAACGGAAGATGTAGAGACCTCTCGCAACAGGTGTGCCAGCTTGATTCTCCAAATTCCATTTAACCAATTGATCGTTACGCTGCCCGGATACAACATTGGAATATGTTTCTGTTCGCACCATGTCTCCACTCCAGTCGTAGATGCTCAAAGTGATGTCAATCGTCTCTCCGAGGGGTACATTGACATCAAATGAGAAGAATGCGACATCCCGATTTGAGAGTCGGAGCGGATTTGGCCATCCAAATGTCGAACCGCGGAAGGTGAGAGATACAGACATCGTGTAGGTGCCGACATCATAAACGGCGTAATTTCCGGCGTTATCGGTAACACGGACATCTAATTCGTATTCACCGGAACGCGACGGCAGGAAATCGATGGACCAACGGGTCCAGGGTTCCTCTTGTGCGCCGCTATCGTCAACTGCGGGGACCGGATCAATCGGTTGGTCATCTGGGCCGATGCCGACAATTTCGACGAGCCAGACCCGCGATGGCGGAACAGTAATCTCTCCTTCACCGATTCGCTGTGTCCCTTCGGGGTCCGAGGCTGTGCCTTCAAAAAGGATCGGCTCATCGGTGAGTTCGGTTTCGCCACCATCACTGGTTACAGCGGCGGTTGGTTCATCCGTTTCATAAAGGAATTGCGTTGTGATGGAATCGCTCGGTGCGAATCCGAGTTGTTCGGAATCGTTGCCGACACTGGTAACCGTAACCTGATAGTGTCCTTGTAGCGTCAATCCACCGGATTTAAACACGATTGTGTCTACACCGTTTTGCTGTGTGTTACCAGAAACTTCCGATCCGTCTGGTCCTCGGACAGTAATCTGTGATTGTGTGAGGTTGACACCTAAACCTGTATCAAAGATACTTACTTGTATAACGACGCCACCGGTTGTAGAAATCGCGCTCGGATAGTTCTCGGCATCAATGTCAACCAGCAGGGGTACCTCATTTATAAGCAGTGTGCTCACATCAATCATTGGCGGCCTGGTATCGTAGACGAAGACCCTTTCATAGGGTTCATCATCGTTCCCTGCCCGGTCTACGGGGTTAACAGTAATCTGATACTCGCCATCAGCAGAACCGTTGTCTGCGAGTGGAACTGTTAGAAGGAAAATCAGTGTGCCTTGTCTATCCTCAGAAACGCGTCCTGACACTTTTGCGCGGTTCGGGGACATCTGCTGAAAAGTTACCCACGCATCGTCAAGATTTTCCCAATCAATCCCGGACGTGTCGTCAGTTGGAGTGACGCGAATCTCGGTCAATGAATTATTACCTGCAGATTCAGCGACGACGAATTGGATTGCATCATCGCTCTCAATTTCTGGTGCCTGTGTGTCGTAGGTGAAGGTCAATCGCTGAACTTCGCCGCTTCGACCAGAAGCACTGATAGGTGTAAACTCAATGGTATAGATACCGTCTTCGGAGCCGTCAGTTGCGAGTGGACGTACGAGATTATAGATTAACCTACCGCTCGCGCGCTCCTGCTTCCCTGCGACGACTTGGTTCGCAGGATTTAAGAGCCGAAGCGTTGAGAGATGGTTGGCATCATCGGTTTCGAGATTCACCTCTATCTGTTCAATTTCTTCATTGGTAAACGCTTCGTCCGCTGGTGCGGTTCTGGGTTCTGTAGAAGTGATGACAGGTAAACTTCTCGACAGCACAAAACTCCGATCAAGCGATGTTACACCGCCGTTCCCTGCTCGGTCAATAGCCTGAACGCGGACGATATATTGTCCATCCTCAACGAGTTGATTGGTGCTAAGCGTCAACGTTGTTGTGCCATTATTGACGAGTTCGCCCGCTATCTGCTGTCCACTCGGGTTCACGAGTGTGATTGTTGTCATTGACCAGTCGATCTCACTCCCACCTTCATCATTGAGTGTTACCTGTATCTGTGTAATATCCTCAGTCAGGAATGCACCATTAGCAGGGACTGTGCTAACGACGGTCGGCGCTTGCGTGTCATAGATAAGCGTATGTTCAATATTGAGTGCGTTCCCTGCTCTATCTGCGAAGGCAATAACGACGGTATATTCACCATCCATACTACCGTCCCGCGGTAAGGGTTGGTCAAGCGTAAGGAAAACCTGGTTTCCGGTATCGTTTGTGAGGCGCGCTGGAACCAAGTTCCCACTGGCATCGCGTAGGCTAACAATTTGATCTGCTAACACGAGGTCCGCGGGCCCAACATCCGCTACAGTGAATCGGAACTGCCTTAGACTCTCACTGATATAGGAAACGGGTTGGCTCAGGTCAATTGGTTCAGCGTCACTAATCTCCGGTTCCTGCGTATCATAGATAAACTCACGATAAACAATATTTCCCTCACGCCCCGCTTTGTCAACAGGGGTAACATATACGCCGTATCTCCCATCTGTTGTACCGTCGGTTGTGAAGGTTGCCGGTTCCCATATAAGGAGGTCCACGCCGTTAGCCCCTGTTACTCCGCGAACGATTAAGTTATCCGTGTCTGCGACGGTAATCTTCGAACCATCGTTACTGAAATCTAATCCTGTCTCTGATGGGTCTTCAAGTACTGCACCGATAATCGTGTTACTTGCATTGATGTAAACAACATCGCCGCCAGCTGCCGTCTCGATATCGCCTATAACGACAGAACTGACAACCGGCAACGGTATATCAAGAACAAACGTGTAATTCGTTGGTGCCGGTGAGACGTTCCCTGCTATATCCTGGGGTGTAACAGAGAGTAGGTATGTATCAAGTTGGTTCAATTCCACGAAACGGACGGTCATTTGAGACGTGCCGTTATCTTGCAATGTGATCGGAATCTCTACAACTTCAGTACCACCAGTTGTTGTAGAGGCACCAGAACTTACCAGCGTAACAACGGTATTCGCGAAATCAACTCTCGTTGCTTCGTCAAAGTGGAGGGTAATACTGCTGACAGGTTCTAAAATCTCGGTGGTGCTTTGTGGGATAAGTTCGATGGGTGTCTCCGTATCCGCCATCACCAAAGCGAGCTGGGGTGCTTGAGAATCATAGATCAAAGTGTGCCCGACATTTAGAACGTTGCCTGCTCTGTCAACGAGAGATAACCGCATGGTATATGCGCCGTCAACACTACCATCTCGAGCAAACGGGGTCGCCAACGTCAAATAGAGTTGGTTTGTTAGTTCGTCAAACGTCAAGGTTGCTGGAACGACACCATCTGCACTGTCTATCAACTCAATTGTTTGCGATTCCAGAAGCAGATCCGCTGGTCCCACATCTTCAACAGTAAACGAAAACTGATCTAAGCCGCCACTGATATAGGAGACGGGTTGACTCAAAGTGAGGGGAGAAGATGCGGTTATCCGAGGCACCTCGGTATCATAGATAAACTCACGATGAACGACATCGCCCTGTCTTCCGGCTTGATCAATGGGTGTAATCGTGACGGTATATCGACCATCAGCACTCCCATCAGTCGGCAGAGATATCGGTTGCCATACCAACTGGTTCGTTCCGATTGTGCGCGTCTGACCGGGGACAACTGCTTCTGAAGGTCCCGTCACAACAACGCTTGAACCCCCATCGCCTAAAGCGAGTCCGGAACCTGTACCATCAATCAAAGTAGCGACGATCGTAGTATTACTATCGTTGAGGAAAACAACATCGCCAATCTGCGCCCCCAATTCGACAACACTCACACTCGGCAAGACGAAATCGAGTCGAAATGCGTATTGTAGGGCACCTTGTGCAACATTACCTGCTATGTCTTGCGGTGTGACAGAGAGTGTATACAATCCTGCTTGGGTAAGTGCGACGAAGCGTGCGGTAAGTTGCGTAAGACCATCAGGGGAAATATTGATTGGAATGGGTTGCCCGTCGGGACCGATCAAACTGACGACGGTATTCGCGAAATCAACACGGGTCGCTTCCTCAAATTGGAGCGTGATACTGCTGATAGATTCCGAAACTTCGGCAATCTCTTGTGGGAGCAGTTCTAAAGATGATTCGGTGTTTATCGAGACGGAGGAGATACGAGGCACTTGAGAATCGTAAACGAAGACATGCTCCGAATCCGAAACATTTCCGGATCTATCAACAAGCGGTAATTTTACCTTATATTCGCCATCGGCACTGCCATCTTGTGCGAGGGGAGAGTCAAGCGTGAGATACAACTGACTGCTTATCTCATCAAACGTCAGCGTGGCACTAACGGAATCCCCTTGGGGATCAAGGAGTTCTATCGTCTGTTCCGAGAGTTCTAAACCGGCAGGTCCGACATCTTCAACGGTAAACTGAAATTGCGAGAGAATGCCGCCGATATAAGTAACGGGTTGCGTCAATGAAATCGGTGTAGCATCTGTAATGCGTGGTTCCTGTGTATCGTAGACGAATTGACGATACGTAACATCGCCTTGCCTACCGGCTTTGTCTTTCGGTGTAACGATGACGGTATAACTTCCATCAGCACTGCCGTTGGTGGGAAGTACTATGGGTATCCACGTCAACTGATCTGTGCCGTTAGCGGTTGTAATACCGGGAATAGGGAGCCCCTCAGCACTCGTTACCGAGATCGTTGACCCGCCCTCATCCAAGTCTAACCCGGCACCACTCAAATCAGCGAAATTAGCGACGATGTCCGAAGCGTCACCGTTGACGTAAACGATAACGCCGAGTTTACCGCCAATCAAGACTGAAGTGACTGCTGGGATTCGTGTATCGAAAGAGAGTTGAAATTGTTGTGTTAAACGTTGTCCGGTAAAATCGACGAATGTCGCAGTTACGGTATATTCACCATCGGCACTGCCATCGCGTGGAATCGTGCCGTCAATGTTCCAAATCAACAAGTTATTGACGCTATCGTGTTCAGGTTCGGTCTGTGTGATCAGGGTGCCTTGCGCGTTGCTGACGGTCAGTGTTGACGCATCGAAATCAATCCCGGCACCGATATAGCCGGTGAGTTCCGCAGTAACCGTCGTCAGGTTGTTGACCGTTTTAGTCTCCGGCATGGTTAATCGAATCTCAGGTCGGATTTGACTCACGAAGTAGAATTCACGTTGAACGGTAACACCGACGTTCCCGGCTAAGTCGGTCGGTGAGATTTCGATTGTGTAGGTGCCTTCATCGGAGCCGTCTAAAGCAATGGGTTGTGCGAGTGTCAAAGTCGCTGCATCTGTGCCGTTACTCGTTAGATTTACAGGCACCTCTCCATTGACATCGTGAGTTAATCGGAAGGTGCTCTGAATGAAATCGATACCGCTGGTTGTCTCATCAAGTACAACGCGAACTTCCGAGAGCTCTGAGACCGTCTGATTCGCAGCTGGGAGCGTAGAAACGAGTGCGGGAATCTGTGTATCGTAGACAAAATCGTAGTTGTAAGTCTTCGTATTGCCGAGGGTGTCCGTTGCCTGAACGTTGAGGACATAGTGTCCATCTTGGCTTCCGTCTCGACTCGTCAGCGGTCTTTCCAAGATGTAAGTTAATTGACCACTCTCCTGTGCGAGCACGACGCGTCCGGGAAGTGTATTGAGTCCGCCATCAGCATTCCTGGTTCCGAAAACGATCCGAGTGTCGCCTCGCAAGTTGACACCGATACCGGCATCATCAAAGGTTGCGACAATCCGTGAAAGCGGTTGTGCGTGGTAAATCGTGTCCTGATTTAGTGTGAACGGAGATTCTTCTGTAGCACCTAAGGTAACAACGGGTGGCAGGTTATCAAAAATAAAAGGTATTTGTAAAGCACCTGTTTGGTTTCCCGCCTTATCGACGGCGTTAATCTCAATTGTGTACAGACCGTCCATGAGGCCGTCCCGCGCCAAGAGCGGCGACAAGAATATCCAACGGATTTTATTAGCGACAGGTTGTGTCTGTCGTCCTAAGACAGTGCCATTGGGTCCAGTAAGACGAATCGTGGAGTCAGAGAGGTCTTGACCGTTCTGAAGGTTATCACTGAGCGTTGCCTCAACAAAATCTAGGGTGCCGCTAACCCCATCTCCAGGTATTAACTTGCCGTTTGAGATAGCAACCTCTGTCAAATTAGGTGCGACGTTATCAAAAGTGAAATCTAATGTTCTTTGAGCAACGTTTCCGGCTCTATCAGTGACAGCGATTGCGGCGGTATATTTCCCATTTTCGGATGCTGTGTCCAAACGATTGCCAAAGGCAAACGTTAATGATGTTTGGTTGTAACTGAGATTTCCTTTTATAGTAGCCCCTCGTTGTGTTTTCACAGTAATACTGGTTTCCGAGGCGGTAAGATCAATGGGAGCACCGCCTGCGGCATCCGCTGTCCCCTGAATTGAGTGGATGGGGGAATTGATAAAAACGCCATCAACGAGCATTAGATTGTCATTCGTAACAACACTGGATATTATAGGCACTTGTGTATCAATGGTAATAGGATTTGTTTCAGCCGAGTAGGTACTACCGGCTGCCTCGACTTGAAATTTTAGTACGTACTGCCCATCTGGAAAGACTTTGAAATTCTGGTCTCCTCCATCCCATCGGAAGGTATGTCCGCCTTCGCTTTTCGCAAGGGGAACAGGTTGTCCAAATGGCGTTTCGGTATCACCCGTTTTCAGTAAAAATTGCAATTCACTTTGGTCAACAGCTTCGCTTATACTATAATAGACAGTGACAGTATCAAGGACACCATCCTGGTTGGGAGAAAATTCGGTAAGCTCGGCGGTCACCGTCAGAGTAGGGACTGCCCAAACATTGGCGGCCCCGATTAACATTGTGAGACAGACGAAAATCTGACTTATGATAGCAAACTTCAGTTGGTTTCGACTTTTGTGTTCCGGCTCGTAAGTAACACCGGACATATTTTTAGTTTTTGACACTCGTTTCTCCCTGCTTTTCGCGAGTCCGAAAAATTGCCAAGGTTCGGTGCTTCGCGTTGATTCACAAATTTTCCGGGCAGGTTCGGTTGTCCTACGCCGGTATCGGCACCTCCACGTTTTGATACAGCAAGCGGCATTTAAAATATGTGTTTTTTGCACATAGGACACTCTATTGCGCACGCCTCTGACATCAAAGGGAGTGTGTCGAGAACTTTTTTGTATCTATTGACTGCTTCTGAATCCTTTAATATGATGCTCTTTGGGATAAATGCACAGCAACCCCTTTATGATGATTAGACGCAAAAAACCCAATTAGGTTGATTAAAATTACAGAAAACTGCAAGGAATGTAATACGAGGACAAGGCGCGGTTGTGAATCTTCATTAAACCGCGCCTGCAGGTTATAGAACAGCGGTTAACCGATTTCGCCATTGGCGACCATCGTCAATAATGCGGAATCGTCAACCGTGAGTGGTAAAATGATTTTCGCCCGCCGTCTACTCGATTCATAGGTTGCGAAAATGAGTTCCGCGCCCTGAATTGCCTTGCGTCCGCTGAGTTCTGGTTCGCGTCCTGTTTTAACGCTGTCAACCAGATCAAGCACAGAGAGGACGGTATCGTCGCCTTTGGGAATATCGCTTAAATCAGGGGTTTCCCAGCCGTCCGAACCTGCGCGGAGCAGTCGGACGGGTGCGCCGCCGCCGACATCAATAATCCCGTCCGTCCCGATGAGACGATTCGAGAACCCGTTTAAAGAGACACCACCGGTGGTCAACAAGCCTTCGACACCATTTTTCCATCGGATCCATGATAAACCACTCGTCTCAACTTGCGTTCCGAAGACGCGTTTCTCTTCTGCTACATCTATTTGACCAATTACCCAGTCAACAGGTTCGTCATTATTATAAAAAAGGAACATATCGAACCAGTGTGTTCCCCAGTCAAGCAAATTTGGGCATGACCCTTCAAGTCGTCGGAGTTCACCAATCGCGCCTTCGTTTGCCAACTGCTTCGCTTTTATGAACTGTGCACCGAAACGGCGTTGATGACAGAATGTTATGACGACCTCGTTATCAACACACGCCTGATAGAGTGCTTTTGCATCGCCCCATGTCGGTGCCATGGGTTTCTCGGAATGGATGGCTTTAATGCCGCTGTTCGCAGCAGCGATGACCATATCCCTATGGAGTGCGATCCAGGTGCAAACGCTGACGAAATCGAGCGCTTCTTTTTCCAACATCTCTTCATAATTTTCGTAGGTGTTGGGGACCTCAAACTGCTCTGCGAAAGCGTCCCGTGCGTCTGCAAACGGATCGGAACACGCGACGATCTGAACATCTGGAGATGCGTGATACCCGCGGGCATGGGAGCGTCCACGTCCACCACAACCGATGATCCCTGCCTTAAAAGCTGCCATAGTAAATTTCCTTTCGGTACGATTTTGTGTAATTTAGATGTTGACTCTTGCGTTTGACGCTGCTATACTTTAGCGCAACTCTGGTTGAAATTCAAGTTACTTTTTTCTGTTACTGTAGGCGTGGTTCTTTTAACCCCGTAGAAATACCCAAGGAGGGACTACAGATGGCAAATCGAAAACATGACCTCGTGGAATATCCGATACAGGATAACGTCCGACTCCAGGCATATTGGCGTGATGATGCCGGCGGACGCGGTCCGGCAGCATCACTGTACGTCTACGACGACGAAATTATGCGTTTCGACTGCTTTGGTGGTGATAATGGACATTGTCACTTTAATTTGCGACAGACCCGCGGTAGGCGGTGGATGTATCCAGAAGGCTCGTTCCAAGATCATATCCAACAGAGCCTGTTTGATCTTCGCACAAATCTGAACTTCTGCCTTCAGACACATCAAGACGAGCGAGTTCAGGAGGTACAGATAGAACAGGAAAGTTTAAAACAGGCAGCCCACCAGATGGAAGCACACTTGTTAGTGCTTGCTGAAAAACTTCAGGACAGTGCTGCATGAAAGTCGTGACTGCGGCGGAAATGCGTCAAATCGATCAGGATACTATTGAAGGCATCGGCATTCCCGGCATCGTTCTCATGGAGACTGCTGGGAGTGCCATTGTCGGCGCGATTGAACAGCACTATCCAACAGCACAACGGATTGGTATCCTTGTCGGCAAAGGCAATAACGGTGGCGACGGTTTGGTCATCGCACGCCAACTTGCACACACCGGGCACGATGTGCATATCTTCCTCGTCTCGCCAGCAGACAGTTTCACAGGCGAGGCAGATATTAATCTTCAGATTGTGAAACGTTTAGGGTTACAAATTGAGGAAATCCTGACGGACACAGGGTTTTACGGCACAGGGACTGTGTCTACTACCTTAGCGAATTGTGAACTCTTGATCGATGCCATTTTCGGTACAGGGCTGCGCGGAGCAGTCCGCGATTCAATTGCCAGCCTCATTGATGCTATCAATAGCCTCTCCACACCTATCCTCTCCGTTGATCTACCCTCCGGTCTTGATGCGGATACAGGAAATCCGTTGGGCATCTGTGTGCAAGCAGACCGAACGGTAACCATAGGTTTGCCTAAAAGAGGATTGTTAGTGCATCCGGGTGCCGAGCTTGCTGGTGAACTGGAAGTCGTTGACATCGGCTTCCCTGAACAGGTTGTGGACACCCAAGGTATTAAGGTCCAGTGGACAACGGCAGTACAAGCATCAGAATGGATACCGCAACGTCCGTCCACTTCACACAAAGGGAGTTATGGTCGTGTGCTTGTCGTCGCGGGTTCTACCGGTATGACAGGTGCGGCAGCACTCACAAGTGAAGCAGCTTTGCGCGCTGGTGCAGGACTGGTAACGCTCGCGGTCCCAACACATTTGAATCCGATCTTAGAAGCTCTGTTGCCAGAGGTAATGACGCTTCCGTTGCCAGAAACGGATGCAGGCAGCCTATCGGCATCGGCAATATCAGCCATCCTTGAATTCGCAGAAACGGCGAAATCCGTGCTTGCAATAGGTCCCGGGATATCCCAACACCCGGATACAGTGGCACTTGTACGCCAATTGGTACGTGAGAACAGAGCACAAAGACTCAACTTAAGGTTGGTTATTGACGCTGATGGATTGAACGCTATCGCGCGAACTCCCGAAATCATGTCGTTCTTAGATAGAGAGACAGTGCTAACACCACACCCCGGCGAGATGGCGCGGTTAACGGATACGCCGGTGTCTACATTAGAAGCAGACAGAATCCGTACGGCACAAACGTATGCGAGTGAACACGGTGTAACGCTCGTTTTTAAAGGCGCGCCCACGGTTATTTCTGACGCAAATGGAAACGCGTGGATCAATTCCACCGGTAACCCGGGCATGGGAACAGGGGGCATGGGAGATGTCCTGACAGGTGTCATCGCCGGATTGATGGCACAAGGCTTATCAGGCGAAAGGGCAGCGGTGCTTGCTGTCTATATACACGGTTTCGCAGGAGACATCGTCTCAGAGAGATTAGGTATGCACGGACTTATTGCAAGCGATGTACTCAAGGCGGTGCCGGAAGCGATCTCTTCGCTGATTCAATAGCAATGCAGCATCGCTTACATTTAAAAAGAATACGGAGGTATCATGGAACTCGGATTGACTGGAAAAGTTGCGATTATCACCGGTGGAAGCGAGGGAATTGGTAAAGGCATTGCCCACCGTCTATGTGAAGAGGGTGCGAAAGTCGCGATCTGTGGACGCCGGGAAACCGTCCTATCAGATGCCGCTGAAGAGATCCGGACACATACCGGTGGCGACGTACTCGCTATCCCAGCAGACGTAACGAAACCGGAGACACTGGAAAATTTTATCGGACAAACCGCAGACCATTTCGGCAAAATAGACATTTTGGTCAATAACGCTGGCAGATCCGCAGGTGGTGCTTTTGAAAGCACAAGCGACGAGGCGTGGTATGACGACTTAGACCTCAAATTGATGGGCGCAGTCCGTTGTGCGCGGTTGGTAATCCCACATATTAAAAAAAGCGGCGGCGGCAGGATTATCAATATCACGCATCCCGGCGGCAAACAGCCCGGTGCGGGTTCGTGCCCGACCTCGGTGAGTCGTGCTGCAGGTATTGCCTTGACGAAAGCACTCTCCAAAGAACTTTTACCTTACAAAATCTTAGTTAATACTGTCTGTCTCACTTCTATTAAAAGCGCGCAAGGCGAACGCGCCTGGAAGGCAGCGGGTTCTCCGGGTACGCTTGACGAATATTGGGATGCACGTGGCGCGGAGCATCCGCTCGGACGTTTAGGCGAACCGAGTGAAGTGGGACATCTCGTGGCATTCCTTGTGTCGGACCGTGCCTCGTTCATCACGGGAACGGCAATCAATATTGATGGTGGACTCTCCGCAGTCGTATAGATTCTCATGGCTGTCGGAGACCATCGGAAACCTTCAGCATTCAGCAAAGAGCGATTGTAGCATGTAAAACATACGTACCTATCACAGCAGAGTTATTTAGTTCTCGGTTTTAATTTTGATTTTCGTTTATAGATGTTGACGTTTTCTTACGGAAGATCGCGAGCACAGCTCGCTCCTACAGGGGAGGCGTATTTACATAGATAAAGTAAATATATAAAACTAAATGACCCTGCCTATCACAGAGCAACCGCTATACAAAAATCTGCAATTAATCAAGGACATCATGGAAAACTATAAAATCTACCCTGTCGCAGCGGCGGATGCATCCACTGCGTTCCAAGTCGAACTGGATCCGCACGCGATTACCGCTGCGGAAGAACTCGAAAACAGCGGTGCCCAAGGTGCCGAAAGAGAAGATATCCTACAGAAACACCTCGGTGCCGATTATGAAAGAGGCTACCGCGGCACAGCGTGGGGTTTGCACGGTATCTCCGAAGGTCTGACACCCGCACGATTAGCAATCTTGTTGGAAGCACACGGTGAATATCTTGATCCTTGTGCCGAACGCGAAACGTTTGATCACAGTTTGATGATTAACGTCGAAGAGGCGTTAGCATCTCAGTTGGAGGATATTCCCGAATCTGTTTTAGAGGGAATTGTTGAGGAATACAAGACTGAACTGTTAGGCGCGTAGCACCGCGGTTTTTATACAAACTTTTCTGGGAACTTTCCGATGCGGAGAGTGTGTAGTTGGGACGCAGCGGGACAGGTCAAAGAGGTTTTAGAACACATCAAAAAGGTTTTGGAACATAACAAAACGACCAAACCGTCAACTAAAGAGCTCAACCGAAGCGAGAAAAAGAAGTCAACTTATCCACCTTTGTAAAAGAAAGATAGGTTTTACCCACTGCCTAAGGGGTACACTAAATGTTAACGACACTTATTCAAAAAGAGATGATGCATCATATTCTTAGCGTCCGTTTTGTTGCGCTCCTTGTGATGTGTCTCCTGCTTGTTCCGCTGACCTTGCACATCAATTACCGCAATTATCTCCAAAACCAAATCAATTATCAGGAATCCCTTAAACTCTCGACCGCAGAATTTGAAGAAAAGCCACCTGATGCGCCAGATCCAGATACGGAAGTCTCTAAACTTTTTCTTGAACCGACACCTTTGAGCGTGTTTGCAAAGGGTTTAGAAGAATCACTTCCGAGTTATCTGGGGATGACCCGTAACGGCGTAAAACAAGGTTCAATGTCTCTTGGGGAAGCACCGCTCTCCTCTGCTTTAGGGAATCTTGATTTTCTGTTTATTGTCAGCACAGTCTTCAGTCTGCTTGCGCTGTTATTCACGTTTGATGCCATCGCGGGCGAAAGAGAAGCTGGAACACTTCGGATAACTTTGGCAAATTCCCTCCCACGAGATACGTTCTTATGGAGTAAGTTGATTGGCGGCTATATTATCTTTGTCGTTCCGTTCCTTGTATCGTTTCTCTTAGGTTTACTCCTGCTTGTCTCGCAAGGGTTTCCGTTGGGTGAATCTGGCATCTCCCTACGCGTGTTAAGTTTGACGTTACTGTCGCTGCTCTACATTGGTGTATTTTTTGCGATAGGGACAGTTATTTCCACATATTTAGACAATTCCAAAACAGCACTCATTGTCGCCTTTACTGTTTGGGTGCTTGCTGTGCTGATTGCGCCACGCGTTGGGTTTCTTACTGCCAAACTTATTGCCCCGACACGCGCGATTCAGAGCGTCTATATGGAAAAAACGGCGATCCGCAATAATCTCAATACAGAAAAGGAGCAGGTGGTTGTTGGAAAGATAATCGAAACCTTGGGAACCTCGATTAATTTCAACGAGGATATGGAAAAAATCAGAAAATTGAGAGAGCCGATTGATGCCGAGTATCGACAGAAATTTCAGGAGCAAGTCGGCAAAGTTGACCGAGAATACCAGCGAGAAAAAAAGCGTCAAGAATCGGTCGGAGAAACACTTTCCCGAATCACACCGACATCTTCGCTCATTTATCTCGTCATGAATTTAGCCGAAACAGGAAAAATCAAAAGAAATACTTATTTTGAAACGGGTGCTCGTTATTATAATCAACTTGAGGCGGCATATTTCAGTGAAATTGCAGACGATCAATTTGCGACGATGGCGCGATTCACATCAAGTAAACCTCCAGAACCAAAGAAACTCGCCCCACCGCCAGACCTGGCAGGAACCTCTTTATCAGAAACCGTCCGTCACTCTATGGTGGATTTACTGCTGCTCTGTTTCTTAGCAGTGGTATTGACGACCGTGGCGTTTCTGAAATTCTTCAGTTTGGATATTTGATTTAGTAAACTGGCCCCACTACCACTGATCAGAAGAAAAACAACAAGTTTTCAACAAAATCTCCGCCGTTTGCAACTTTTCTGGACGTACAGTGTGTAATGCAGCAACACAATTCCGAAAAGTGATGCGAAAATTCAGTAGAAAACAGTCGCTATTCACGGAGATTTTAATATGCCAAAAACGATTTTACAATTGAAGATGCTTGATTCTAGATCGCTCTTACGCTACACAATCATAACCCTCCCGATTATTACTTTACTGATCTTGACATCAGTTACCCTTGCAGATGGAAATCAATTTCTGTTTCACCTCAAAGATCTTAAAGACCCCGGTAGTTTAGCGGTGAAACTTCAAGACACACGCGCTGTCATATCGCAATACATAGCAGCGCAACTCTCTGCTGAGACACAACAGCTATTAGACGAATATGATGGTATAAGCAATGTGTCTCCAGAACTTCAGAAAGCACTGATTTCGGATCTGAACCAGCTTCTCCAAGCAGGTCCGCTTTACGATGCCGAGAGTTTTACTGATATTAAACTCAGCGAACCGACGCAGGAAATTCTTGCGCAAAATCCGCAAAACCGTGAAGCCTTAATCCGTTTGAACCGCTTCCTTTTGACAGATGCCTACCCTTATGAGTTACCCTCGCCGATAAAAAAACAGAAGCCTGACGATTTAACAGAGATTGAGAGATGTAGAGAGAATTTAAGGCGGATACAACTCGCCCTCGAAAACCACCGCGCTGAAGCAGATGCGGAACCGCGCTGGCTCTCCGAACTTTCTCCACAATATCTGGCGGAAAAAGAGCTGCTTTGTCCTGCAGACACAACAGTAGGTGTCCCCGGCGTGTTAACCGAAGGCACATCGGATCCGACACTGCCGTGTAGTTATCTCTATCAATTTCGCCCTGAGCAGAAGACAGGACAGGAATTTCTGTTAAAAATAGAAGGCGATATGCTGCCTATAGTGCGTTGCCAACATCATCTGCTCAATCTAAGCGTCAGTGGAAAAATTTACCGTAACGGACCGCAAAGAAGAATTTATAATAACACCACAGTGAATGCCATTTCCATCCAAACGAATTCCTCGTCAGAGCTGCCCGAAGAAGTTAGAAAGCAGATAGAAGATCAACCTCTTAAAGGCGGTAATAATCAAGTCAATAGAACCGTCTTGCAAATTAAGCCCTCGGACGACCCACAAGCGAAGCTTAAGGAACAATTCGGCGAGGCGTTTCTTGAATCGTCAGAGGGAAAAGCACTGCTCCAACAAATAACAAAGGTATCCAGCGAAGAATTGGCATCTCTATTGGGCAAACCGATGCCAGATATGGTGTTGACAGACCTTTCGGGAAAACCTGTTAAGTTAGAAGCACTCCGCGGTAAGTTTGTCCTTGTAAACCTTTTTTCAATAGATGCTACCGTCTGTGGACCGAAGTTAAAACAGCTGGAGAGACTGCTTGCAAACTACGACGCTACCCAATTGCAAGCGGTTGGCATTAGCACTGATGATTCCGCGAAAGCGATTGAGACGTTCAAAGAGAAACACCAACTTTCGATGCCCATCTGGGTTGATAAAAACGACCAGATGCAGACACTCCTCAATAGAGATGCGTCCGAACCGCAAACGGAACTTATAACGCTTCTTTTAAATCGGGATTTGGTTGTCAAAGATATGTTTATAGAGTCTGATCCAGAAGTGCTTTCGCAAAAGGTTAAGCAGGCGATCGAATCCGAAAAGTAGGAGGATATTAAGGCATGTTGCTTACACTGATTCAAAAAGAGATGATGCACCATATTTTGAGTGTCCGTTTTGTCGCGCTCCTTTTGATGTGTCTCCTGCTGATTCCGCTCACGCTTTCTATCAATTATCGAAGCTATCGCCAAGACTTAGTAGATTACCAAGAAGCCGTTAAACTCGCGAACATTGAAGAAACCACAGTGAACCCGAAGCTGCCAATGGAACCGGAGATTGAAGTCTCCAAACTTATCCTCAAACCGACCGCTTTGAGCGTCTTTGCAAAGGGTTTAGAGGACTCACTACCAAGTTATCTTGGTATGACGCGCAACGGGGTTACACATGGGTTACCATCGACGTTTTCAGCCCCTCTCTCCCAACTTTTAGGGCATCTCGATTTTCTGTTTGTGGTTAGCACGGTTTTCAGTCTGCTTGCGTTGCTGTTTACGTTTGATGTTGTTGCTGGGGAGCGAGAAGTGGGTACAATTCGGATTACCCTATCAAACGCTGTGCCGCGCGATCTCTTTTTGTGGGGTAAGTTAATCGGTGGCTACCTTGTGTTCGTTGTTCCGTTTCTGGTGTCGTTTCTATTCGGCTTACTTCTGCTTGTCTGGCAAGGGTTTCCTCTTGGTGAGTTAGACATTTTTCCACGCGTCCTCGGTCTGACGGCGCTCTCTCTCCTCTACATCGGTGTGTTTTTTGCAATAGGGACGGTGATTTCTACCTATTTGGACAGCGGCAAGACAGCACTCATCATCGCTTTCACTGTCTGGGTGTTCGCTGTGCTGATTACGCCACGCATCGGTTTTCTTACAGCGAAGGTTATTTCTCCAGCACGAACCGCCCAGAGCGTCTATATGGAGAAGAAAGCCTTGAGAGACGATCTCAAGGCGGAACTCGAAAAGGAAAAAATGAAACGCATGATGGAAATCCCGCCGGACGATCAAGGACGTATAATAGTAACAGGCGACAAGCTGAATGAACTCATGAAACCCATTGCAGAGGAACATCGATTAAAATTTCAGGACCATGTTAATAGACTCGATCGAGACTACAAACGTGAAACAAAACGACAAGAACAGGTTGGGGAGACGCTTTCCCGAATCACACCGACATCTTCCCTCATCTATCTCGCGACAAGCTTGGCACAAACTGGAAAGGCACAAAGAAGCAATTACCTTCAAACAGGCGATCGTTACTATGATATGCTCCATGCAAATTTATTCAGCAAAATAGATGATTATGCCACCAAAAGAATGTACAATTTAGCGACCGATATTGTTAAAATCACACAACCACCATCTTTGGAAACCGACACCTTAGGGGAAACGCTTCGTCAATCGGTTGTGGATGTGCTGCTGCTCTGCTTCTTTGCAGTGGTGTTGACGACCGTAGCGTTCCTGAAATTCTTCAGATTAGATATTTGATGTACACACCAATTCCGAAATTATGCACCCTTTCTGCTCACAAATCGGATCATTATAATTAAAGGCTCTATCTCAATCAGCATATATTTAGGACTTACGCATTTTTTCATGAGATTCTACATAATACGGGCATCAGGCGGGGTTACAAACCCTGAAGAAACACCCCAGCAAAAACCCTGCATGGGGTGTGCGTAAGTCCTAATATTGTAACAAAGGAGACATGATGAAAATGAAATGCAGAAACATTGCACGAATGTTCTCAACTCTGATCGTTCTCGGGTTCACGACTCTTTTTGGGTTCCGAGCAAACTCGCAAACAGTTAATACCTTCATAGAAGCGATAGAAGTCAAGTCGCCAAAACCATCCACGACTCCTGACACATACACCGGATCGCAAACCGTGAAGGCATTGATGAACGCCTTTGATACGGCGTACAACCAAAAGTATTCAAAGGCGAGGGTAATGGCACTTTGTGAGGATGGTATCGTTTATAGCAGCGAACTTGCAGTTAGCGGCGAGATAGATGCCAGATATTCACGGGTGGAGTGGCTCCAGATGCTTTTGCAGAGAGGTATCACTATAGAGAACTTCGACGATTACAGGATCTATCTATCAAAGCGGCATACTCTGGCATTTCTGGAGGACAACCCAGATTTACAGGAAATCGGGTTTCTGGACATGCCTTTAATGGATGATCGGGAAGCCTATAAAGTCGTTTATATCAATAAGTTGGTTCACGACAAAGTTCAGAAATCTTTAAAACAGGTTGAACGCCTCAAGACACAGATTGAACGGGGTGAGAAACAACTTGAACGCGCGAAGAGACAGTCGAATTTAAAGCAACTTAATCAGGCACAGACAAAACTTGCGAATGCCAAGAAGCAACTTGAGGAGACAAGGAAGCGACTTAAGCGGGTCGAAGAGGTTTTAGAACGTCGTCAAAAACCGACACCGCCGTCTCAGGACCTGAAGAAGAGATCCCCCTATCCACCGCTATAGTAGACCGGTAAGCATCGGTACTATTCCTGAGTATCCGGTTTGTCGCGCGCCTTTTTCTGAATTTTTCATGAAAGGAGGGGTTAACCCAATAAGGTGCCTCCGAAAGTAGGTTCATGGCAAAAATTCGATACTGAAAAAAAATATTGCAACCTTTTTACCCTTAAAACGCGTCTATATGATATAGGCATATATTTTTTTACAGGTTAAACCTGAAAAATATGGCTAAATGGATGCAATATCCTCACTTTAGAAAAGAAAAAACAAAGGAGAGAGAAAAAAATGAATCTCACTTTTCAGAATGTGGACCTTCTATTGATATTCCCGCTTTTCACAGTCTTGGGAATCGCCATTTTATTAGGAGGCTGTACCTACTCGTACACCTTCAGTCATGAAAATGGATCGTCGGATATGCGGTTCCGTGAAGAAATTAAATTCAACTGGCAAACAGCACCACACGGATATAAAAAGTATACCGGTCGCCAAAATGCGCAAGAAATCATGGATGCGTTAGATAGTGATTACAACACAGGATTCTTAAAAGCTGAAGTAAGCGTATTTCGCAAAGTTGGTGAGAAAAAGGTCACAACGCATAGCAGTAACCTTACAATGCGCGAGATCGATGCGAGGTATCCGCGAGCAGAATGGCTCCAACTGCTTTTAGATCGTGGTATCACTATAGAAAATTTCCACAACTATTCAGTACATCTGTTAAAGCGGCATACTTTGGCATTTCTCGAAGATAATCCGGATCTACGGCATTCGGAGATTTTTGACATTCCACCGATGGATGATTGGAAATCTTATAAATCCGCGTATATCAACAAGTTGGTGAAAGATCATGCCAAACACGCGAAAAACTAACGTCTCAGATTTATGGTCTTATAGACATATAGAGACGTATCAACCATAGGAGAAACCCGATGTTAGAAACCCGCGAACTCACGAAAGTCTATAACGAAAGCGTTTTAGCCGTCAACAAATTGAACATGAAAGTGGAGGATGGCGAAATCTATGTCGTCCTTGGTGCGAACGGTGCAGGTAAAAGCACGACGATCTCTATGCTCCTGAATTTCATCGAACCGACGAGTGGAACAGCACTGGTAGACGACATTGAGATTCCGAAGTTCCCGCTGGAGGCGAAAAAGCATCTCGCTTATGTCTCTGAGAACGTTGAACTCTATCGGAACTTTACGGCACGACAGAACCTCTCCTTTTTTGCGAAACTCGGTGGACGCAAGAAGGTATCAAACGCCGAACTTGATGAAACGCTTGGCCGTGTCGGTCTCCCAGAAGAAGCGTTTACACGACGCGTCAAGACTTTCTCTAAAGGGATGCGCCAACGCTTAGGCATCGCCATTGCGATTATGAAGAACGCACAGGCTGTGCTACTTGACGAGCCGACCTCCGGTTTGGATCCGAAGGGTGGTGCCGATTTCCTGAATCTGCTCCGTGAGTTGAAAGAGGAAGGCAAAGCCATCTTCATGTCCACGCACGACATCTTCCGCGCCAAGGAGATCGCTGACAGAATAGGCATCCTGGTGGAAGGTAACCTTGAGCGAGAATTGACGCGTGAAGAGATTCTGGAAGAGGATCTCGAAGCCCTATATCTCCATTACGTTGCTGGGTACGAACCTGAGGAAGACGCAGCCGAGTAGTGTCTACACCATTCACTACCACCCAATTAACCAACTTTCGGTTTGGATTAATCGAAAACCCGATTTTTTGACCAACAATTCGAGTCCAAACATAATAGAGAAAGGGACGCGTTGATGGTCAATACAAAAAATCGGCACGAAAGTCTATTAAAAATGCGAATTAATATTTTTACATCGGTTTTCATTCTCGCAATAGGGATATTGCTGCCAAGCGCGCTGTTTGAGGTTGCCTTGGCAGAAGAGTCGGAAGCACCCGCGCCGTCTAATGGCGAGCGTACGAAAACCAGAGACGAACAGGACCGTCATATTAAGATAGAAATCGAGCGTCAGAAGATGGAATCGGCAAGAAGGTCGATGAAAAAAAAGCAGATTGAGCTCGAACAACTCAGGGCAATGACGATGGAGGAAGACAACATCGTCACCGTTGCTGAAGTGAATACTGCGGAGGAAGACTACGAAACGGCTGTCTCTGAGTATGAACAGGCAAAACTGAAACTGCAAGAGGTGGAGCTTGAATCGCTACAAGATGAATGGCATATCAGCGTTGAAGAGACAAGTTTGTATGAATCTCCCGATGGCAGAGAGCTGTTCTCAATTACCCTACGGAATAATTCATCTCCTGTCAAACTCGTTGCGAGTTCGGAAGTCGTTGGACAAGATATTATCCTTAGCGCGCAGATTGACGATATTTTCGTCACAATTAAAGAGCAGGAAGGTTATGGTTCAAGCGGTGCGATTATCACCGAACCTTATGAACAACGGATCAAGACGCTCAAAGAGGATGAATCCGTTACTTTGGAATTTGAACTCATCAAAGAGAATGTACGAGATGTCGTCGTAGAGTTAAAGTATTCGGGGCGTGAGGAAAATAAAAACATCCACCTTAAACAGGAGGATCCGTATATCTCTGTTGTGTCGGCGAGGCGTTATAAGGAAGGCGACCGCCGCCGGCTGGAAGTTGTTCTCAGGTACGGGGCGTTAAATGATGAAGCAGAGCCGATAGATGCCACCACGGCACAAGAAATTAACAACGTCTATGTCTCCATCAAAGACGACACGGCTGCTATCATCGGTTTTCCTTATGAACATCGTATTCCGACGCTGAAAGATGGCGAGGAAAAAACGCTTGATTTTGAGCTGCGACGGAATGTGGATAGCCTCATTGTGAGTCTCACATACCTTGAGGAGGAAAATCCGTATAAAATCCACCTTGAGGAGGACACGCGCCATATCTCTATCCTGAGTGCGAAGAAGTTTCGGGTCGAGAACCAGATGATGGTAACGCTTCAGTTAAAGAACACATCTACAACTGAAGCGATGTCGATCAATGCGAGCCCAGAGGAGATCGCTGCGGCGAATGAGATTCGCTCGATTTATGTCTCCTTACTTGATGTTACTGATGACACGAACATCGTCAAACCGTATGAGGAGAAGATCCCAGTTCTTGGTTACAATGAAACTGTGGAATTGACTTTCCAGCTCCAGAAAGATGTTGAGAGTCTGAAGGTATCGTTGAACTACCCGGAACTTGAGATGCCAGAGACGCGGCTCATCTATTTGCAAAAAGAGTCCGCCTTAGATGTGGTCAATGTCAGTTCACTCCGCTTTTCGCAGGAAGGGAATCTCGGCAGCAGCGTTACCTATGATTTGACGTTGGACCGGTTGGCGGAAACAGAGAACACATTCCAGTTGCGCGTTATTAACCTATTGAACCGTCTCTCCTTTGAGTTTCAAGACCCAGAGACAAGGACTCGACAGTCTCAGGTGAAGTTTACGCAGGAGGAGTCGAAGCGGAATCTATCCTTGATTGTCTACCTACCGGAGGAATTGGATGCCTCTTATCTTGATAGCACACTTGAGTTCCATGTCGCGGTGCTTGACGAAGCAGAAGCGAACGAACTCGGGGGCGTTAATAATCGGTTGGACCTACCTGCTGATCAGATTGCGGGCATACAAGGCGGTGTCGAGCGGTTTGAACTCATTCCGAAAGGTGTGCCGGAGATTGAAGTGTTCGTGCAGAACGCATTTCAGACGATCAAAATTGGCGAAGAGGTTAACATGACAGCGACGCTGCAGAACATCGGTACCCGTGATTTGGTTGATATCCGCATGATAGTTGATGTTAACACCGATTGGAAATATACTGTTGTCCCTGAAGTCATCCGTTCACTCGCGCGGAATGAGGAGAAGGAGATACAACTGACGTTGAGTCCACCAGGGGACATCGGCGTAGGTGAATATCAGGCGAAGTTGAATGCCGAGGTTACCGTTGATAACCGGAAATTCGAGGCACGCGACCGTTCCATCACGGTACAAGTTGAATCACAGACCCAGATGTCAGTGACGACGCTCCTTTTCGGTGCACTGATACTGCTCATGATTGGGATTGTTATCGTTACAATCCGCATTAGCCGACGCTGATTTTTTATTGGAGCCAACGTCCGCTTTCACTGGCGGGGTTCCAAACCCCGCCAAATCTTTGATGTATCTCTACTTGTAGATTTGCTGTAAAATCAATTTGTCGCTTTTCGTTTCAGGAGACTTCAGCGAAATTTTCAAAGCGATTCCAACTAAAAAAATATAATACGAGTTAGGCATGATTAAAAAAATTGAAATGAACAAAAGGTTAACGGTACTTGCAGTCTGTGTATTCTTTTTCACCGCGGGTGTCGTCTCAGCACAACGGTTGATTTCGCTTCAACCCGCACGCACAATAGAGCTCGCCTTACAAAACAACGAGGCGGTAAAAAAAGCGGAAAAAGTATTAGAACGGACGCAGGCGAACCTCCGTGTGTCGAAAGCCGTGTACCTACCACAGGTAGGACTTACCAGCGAATATCAACGTCAAAAAGATGGTGATATAGATGAAAGAGACTATCTCACGCGCGCCCAGATGAGCGTCCTCTTCGCGCAATTCGGCGAAATCCCCGACGGACTCGATGCCGCCCAAGAAGAGGTCCGTAAGTCAGAAATTGAATACGAACACGCAAGAAAGAAAATTGTTTACGACGTGCGGAATCTCTGGAACAATATCATCCTCACACAAGAAGAGATTAAAGAACGCCGTGCAATTGAGGTAGAACTTAATAAAAAATTGGAGGGCACGAAACTCAAGCAAGCCGAAAAGCGGATTCCGTTCCTCAGCCGCCTGAATACGGAACTCGAATTGTTGGAACAGCAGCTCGCCCTCAACGAGCTCCAGCGGCGGCTTGATGTAGATACCGCTGAGCTCATCAGTCTCACTGGACTCGATCCGTTGGCACAAGTTGTTCTCTCACAACCGCTCCCTGATGACGATGTAACACTGGAAGCCGCCGTTGAACTTGCACTCACAAATAACCTTGACTTGCGCGATCTACGGGGTGATATCGTCCGGCAAGAACGCCTCGCTGCGGAGACAATTTGGAACCGACTCCCTGAGCTGTCTGCCGAAGCACGCTACAAGGATCTCCACGTGTTGCTGGAACAACACCAACAGAACAGAACCTGGGACGCAAAGGCACTTTATGATCCGATAATACTCGATCGGGAGCGAGATGTATCGAGTATCTTTGAGACAAGCCCGCGTGCCCAAGACGGATGGGAGGTGCGTTTCAACCTCAACATTCCGCTATACGATGGAAAAAAGACTGAGAATCTCCGCTCTGTAGAATTTGCAGAATTGGAACGGCTTCAGTTGGAATATGTGGAAAAAACAAAGTCAATCCGTGTAGAGGTACGCCGTGACTACCGTGCTGTAGCGAATGCGAAAGAACGGGTGGAGATCGAAGAAAAACGCGTCAGAATTTTTGGGCAACGGTTACGAACGATAGAACGGGTCTTGACTGAAATCACGGTTGAAATCCCCGGCTATCGAGGTTCAACTTTCGATGATGCGTTTCAAGCACAGGCGCAATTCACGGAGGCACAACGCGTGTTTTATCGAGCCCGCCGAGATTACGCACAAGCAAAGGAAAAACTCCGAGAAACAATGCAATGGATTGAATAATATATTATGCAAGGAGAAAAAAATATGAGCAGTGCTTCGACAATACACACTGAACTCAACCATTTCGATGAGCAAGAACTTGTCAGGCTCGTTCAGAATGGCAATACAGAGGCGTTTAATCCTCTGGTGCGGAAATATCAGCAAAAAATCTACAATCTGATTTATCAACGGGTTGGGGACCGTGAAACAGCGAAAGACCTTTGTCAAGAAGTATTTCTAAAGGCATGGCAATCATTGCCGAATTTCAAAAACCAATCGGCATTCTATACATGGCTTTATCAAATTGCTGTCAATTGCAGTATTGATTTTATGCGCAAACGAGATAAGCAAATCCTTTTTGCGTGTGAGGAATTGCTGCAAAACGGAGACGATGTTCTTCCAATGCTCCAGCAGCAGCCGTCGCCTTGTCAAATCCTTGAGAAGGAGGAACTCGGGCATATTATCCGCAAAGCCGTGCATCAACTCCCGTCTGGCCAACGCCGCGCGTTTCGTTTACGCTACTTTCACGAACTCCCGATAAAAAAGATTGCCTCACGCTTGGACAAGTCGGAGAGCACTATTAAAACGTCCCTGCATCATGCCCGTCAAAGACTCCGAAATATGCTGGGACCTTACCTGCAAAACGAACTCCTTACATAGTACAGGGAAACTTGAATCCGACTGTATCGTTGGAGATCGATAGTTGGTGTAGGTGCTTCCGCACCTATTTTACCTCGCTCATGAGAAACGAGACCTGCGCGAGAATAAAGAATAGCAGATTAAAAATGCCGAGCGGATTCGGTTTTCTATGCACCTTCGCGCTAATATCGGTGTAGAGTTTCCAATTCTGGACTTCCGCCTGAGATTCCCGGACAGCCGTGTTATATCCTACCAACCGTTTTTCGTGATCATCCACCTGGACGAAGACGGCGACAGCCGTTGAAAGCAGACACACCATAAACCCAATCATAAATCGGGAGGTCAACACGTTTGAGACGAATTCTCGTTGGGTAATGAACCAAAGTGCACGCATAAGCTTACCTCATTCCTGAGATGGATATTGATGAGGGACGATTTCAACAATTTCATCTCCAATATTTGCCTCGAAAAAGGCAGCAATATCATCATGCATTTCACGCTTGGTTTCATGTCCAGTATTCTCGTACGTGACAAATTGCACAGGGATTCCAAGTGCCCTGTATATTGATTGACTCGTGTCCCACCGATCCGGCATCATTTTAGCTCCAATGAGGCTTTTGACTAATTCAGCGTCAACTTCATCATAAGCATCTCGATACGGAACGGTGTCGTTGTCATCCAAAGCACCCATGTAAATATACTGGGACACTTTTTTATATGCTGCTTCGTCAAAGTCAATACCAGCGATTTCCTTCACATCAGCGATTCCGACCGGGTAACGCATTGTGGTCCCGTTCCACTGATCCGTTGGAAAGGTCGGGATGCAGTTGATGCCGCCCGTGGCAACAGCACGGACAACCGTCGGGTGCAAAATTGCAAACCGGTTTGTAAACGTCCCGGAAGCCGAAAATCCGTTCATGAAAACCTTCTCATTCACCTTCACATTATTGTGGCACATGAGTTTTTGTGCATGTGCTATCATTACGATAAGTTGTAGGTCAATTCTCTTGAGATCTCCGTCTTTTATCAGGAGGGTTTCTCTATCTAAAGCGTGTGTATAGAGCGTCCCGCCGGGTCTCGGAAAAACAGGCATGAGCAGTGGAATTTTCAGTTTTCTTGCGACACTACTGGCAGAACAGGTCTCTATTGAGTCCTTTGTATTCCTATCAAGGCTCACAAAATTGCTACCGACCCCTGTGTTGTTCGGTTCTACCAGTAGATAAATCGGTTTGTTCAGGTTTATACCTTGTGGAATGAGCAGATAGTACGGGAAGTTAAACCCTTCTGTAGGACTCTCGGAAACGCGACAGAGCAGTTTATCTGAGAGGTCAAGTTTCTCAATATCTGTTACATGGACAGGTGTTGTGTCCACAAAAGTAGGCGTAGCTGGATCAGGACCTTCTGTTGTAAATGTCAGAACATACTCTTCCAATACAACGCCTGCCATATTCTGGTAACCCTCATTGCGTCCGAATATAAGCCGATAGGTCTTTGAGGGTGATAGGTGTTCATTAAACAAAATAACATGGGTCGTGTTGTTTTCCCACCGGACATCACCGACTGGAACCCCACAATATCCTATATCAACACCTGTCATTTCTTCATTGAAAATAACCTTTATCTCTTTCAGATCGGTTGGAACTTTCTCAGACAAGTCAGGAATAGTTCGCTCTACTTTTGGGGTTGTTGTCCGTTGTTGTGCTAAAACGGTGTTTGACGCGCGAACGCTTGTCATTTCTTGTTTTCTCCTAACTTCTCTTGAAAAGTGGGTTGTCTCATAATATTATGTCGCGTTTTAAGAGGGAAAGGTTGCATAGAATGTATCTTTAGGCAGTCTTTCCCACCTGTAGCGTTTATTGTCCACCAGAATCAGTGGATTTGACTTCATATTTCTTTAATTCAAGTTTTAATTCAGAGGGTCTGACGGGAGGTGGAGCCTCAAAGCCAGGAGGCATAGGGAAAACTTTCAGAAAAATATCCTCAGCTTTTTGATGAAACTTGACAATCCCGATGTTGGGTGCCACCCACAGCGTTGTAAAGGATTCGCCGGGCGTTTCTGAACCGAATCCCAATTCCGCTGAGGATACTTCCATCGCTGTTTTTGTTCGGTATTCAATCTTCAAACAGTCTTCAAAAATGCCCGCGGGTGTCTCAACGTTTTCCGTGCCTATGACAGTTCCTGTTTCGACAATAGTGAATTCGATTGCGGCTTCTGGAGGATCTTGCGGTGGAAAAGGGGTCATCGTGATTTTGGCTTTTATCTGTGTTGCCTTCCACTTTTCGTTGAACGTGACAGGCATTGGCAGCACATAAAACGGGTCTTGTGCCTCTGTCTCAACCTTATAGAGCATGGTAAACGGTGCCCCTATTTTCTCCAATATTTTCAGAAAAGCCTCCATCTCTTCAGTAAGACGTGCTTTGAGGGATTTCTCTACCTCATCCCCGACCCAGAACGTGACCTTCTCCGCACCGATCCGGTAGAAATTTGGATGGATGTGATGGGCATAATTTGCCGAATCCTCCAACACGGGTTCATAACTGAAGGCGTGATACATCTCCCCGGCAATCTCTTTGCCCTCAACGACACGCCGCGTTAATTCGTTTCCATCTGGGTCTTCGTAAACCCAGTAACTTCCGAGTGTCTCTGGAAAGTATTGGATAGTTTCGGCTGCATCGCCTATTAGTACCGCGCTGAGCCCAAAGCCGAGTAAAAGGGTAAAAAAGGTGCGAAATCTTTTCAACATTATGGTTATTTCTCCTTTTGTTTGGTGACGAGCCGTTAATGCTCATCAGTGATTGTGGGTGTTCACACCTCTGAACGTATAAAGACAAGGAATGCCCCTGAAACAAATACGCCGAGTAGTAAAACGAGTAACAGCAGGTCCAAAGTTGCGGTGTTGAATGTATCGCTAAAGGCGATCTTATCCTCAAATTTCGGGATCGCCTCACTCGCAACCGGTTTTTGAGACATGCCTTTGGGGACACCGATGAAGTGAGGACTCTGGATGTCTGCTCTATCGGTTTCGACGATGAATTGTCGAAATTGTTTTGTGTGCTGATGCACATGTTCCAAGTATTGCAAGTGTCGATTAAAACCGGTGCCTGCCATTGATTCAAGGGCGTATTGGACAATCGCTGCCGGTGAAAGCCGGGTTACTGCCCTTGCGCGCTGCACCTGCGCGATTTGTGCATCCAAACGCTCGCGATTAAGGCGTTCTCGAATTTCTACATCGCCCTTAATGAGTTCTGCTTTGAGTTCCAATTCTTCGTCGCCTTCTGCCTCCCAGGTCCCTCTTAACTTTTCTGCTGCGGCCATGGCAGCTTCAGGTGACGTTTCATAAAGTTTCTGAAGTTCACTGAGACTTGGAAGATTCGGGCTCTTTTTTTCTTTAACGGCACGCATTCGGGCACCATAGTCGTCATTAATCTGCTTAAGGGCTGCTTTTCTTGCATCACGAAATTGATCCATTGTTTGCACGGGTGGCATCCACTTGGTGGAGAGTGTGCCGAGGGTGGATGGCATAAAAATCACACCGGCTACCCAAATCAATAAGAGCACAACGAGACTCACCCGCGGCTCTCGCGTGCCAGCAGAAACCATCAGACCTAATCCGACGAAGATACCTGCGTAGCAGGAAGCAATCAGCAGGATCAGTGCTAAACGTCCCCAGTCGGCTGCACTCAATTGTGTCCAACTATCGACGGAGATCACTGTTAAATTCAGCAGCACCGCAAAAACAAAAGGAATGAGGACAGTTATTAAGGTCCCCAAGAATTTACCGATTAACAGGACGGGTCGTGAAATCGGATTCGCGAGACACAATCGCAACGTCCCTTGTTCTCGCTCGCCGGAGAGTGCATCAAACGTGAAGAGGAGCGGAATGAAGGAGAGCAGGTAAGTGATAATAAATACCCAATCTATTTTTGTTGCATAGGGACGAAGGTCTGTTGCGTCGGGGTTCACGGTGCCGTAATTCAACCACCAGTTGCTTTTGACCTCACCCCCCTGACCACTTATAGACCAAGACTCCCCGTTTGATATATTTTTGGGCAAATAGGCATCGCCGCCGTCTGCAATGAACGCAAGCGAAGAGGGACGTTTGTAAAGGTCACCGGGACCCTTTCGTGCCAGAGCATACAACTCCGATCGGGATTTCAACTCGTTAGCGGATTTGGTAATCTTCTCGGAATAGTTACGGACCCTTTTGGGGTGCGCCCGAAGATGCACCACAGCGTTGGTAACCATTAAGGCGGAAAGTATCACAACCGTTAGAATAAAACGCAGGCTATTGATGTGGTCAAAGAGTTCTCGTTTAATAATGTGCCAGATCATTGGGATTCTCCTTTAAACTTCAATTTTAGTGAAAATCAGGAAGGTCCCTGTGAACAGAACCAGATTGATTAATAGGAGTAAAAACAATTCTGGTAGTGCTCGTGTTGCGTTTTCTGAGACATCTGTCCGATCAAAATGGAACTGGGGCAAATCCCACCAGTCTACTGCACCTCTGTCAGAGGCGAACCATTTCCGACTGCCGAACGCATCTTTATCGTGGAAATAGTCAACGATGGTACGCTGGTAACCTTGAACAGCTTGAACAAAATCAAACATGCACTCCAGATCGGTACCTGCCCAAGCAGCGGCTGTAAACGTATAGAGGCTTGCAGGACTGAGTTTCATGAGCCGTTCATGCCTTATGGATTGCCGGAGAGAGGTGCTATCCAAAGTCTGTTTTCGGACTAAAGCGATCTGTTCCGCTGAACGGATATACAACGCCCCCATGGTGGCATGATACTTTTGAACGTGTGGTACTAACGGATCTGATTGTGTTCCCAATTTCATATCCATTCCATACCGTCTGCTGAGGTGCCCCTTTGATGAGAAACTGTTTGACTGCGGAACATCGAGATTAAACTTTCGAGGTTCACCTTCAAGCGGACTGTTCGCTAAAAACTGGCGTTCTTCTCGGTCAACCTCTTCCCAAATCTGCTCAATCTGCTGATCTGCTGATGAATGTATCGCGCGCGCCTCCTGCTCTAATCGCTTCCGTGCCCGATATAGCCGACTTTTCACTGTGTTCAAAGATACATCTAAACGTTCACCCACTTCCTCACATGTCAAGCCGTTGAAATAGTGCAGGACCATCACAGAACGTTCAGTTTCTGGTAACTTCTGGAGGAGCCGTTCCACGACTTCACGTAACGTATCTGTTGACGCTTGTGCCTGTTCTTCCTCAAGATATTGCGTATAGTACAATTGCTCTAATTCGGATTTCGGCATTGCATCTAAGGACTGCATCGTCATCGGCTTTCGCCGTAACCATTCAATGCCCTGACGCTTCGCTATCATATACAACCAGCCCAAAAAACGGCTGGAATCCCTCAAGGTAGGCAGCGATTTAAACGCCTGAATGAAAGTATCTTGGGTAATCTCCTGTGCAGCGTGGAAATCACCGATTTCTCGCCATGCGAGCGAATGGACCCACTCCCGATGCCTTTCTACGAGTGCAGCGCAAGCGTCCTCATCACCGGACAGGATACGCTGAATCAGATTAACATCTTCATTTTTCATGAGACCGCCCTCCAAAGTTATCTGATAGCATGTTTCGGTTTGCAAGCTTCGTCGAAATTGCCTCATGGCGTTAAGTCGTATTTTAAGGCGTGAAAGGTTGCATAAAATGCATTTTTATGCAAAATTTTTGTTTTTTGGGAAAAACGGAAGTATATATAAAGCGGATGGCGCGCTTGCAGAGCGCGCCTACAATTTGATCACCATCTTAATAATCGGCGATGGAGCCATCTGCCAATCGGCTATTGGGCCAGGTGAAGCGTCTGTTCGCATCCTGTCCGACTTCTATCACTTTCGCCTCATCCACCTCAACACCTAAACCGGGTCCCTCAGGTAGCGAAACGTAGCCATCTTCGTCCATCTCCCATGTCTTGTGTGCAACACCGTCTGGGAGTACGTTCTCATAGCCTTCGTGGATAAGGAAAAACGGTACTGCCGCCGATAAGTGAAAACTCGCCGTAAGGCCGAGGTAGGACATCGTACAGTGCGGTGCGATCGGCACGTGATGCGCTTCCGCGAGTGCTGCGACTTTCTTGACCTGTGTAATACCGCCACCGTGTCCACAATCGGGTTGAAGGATGTCAATGACTTGCGCCTCAAGGATCTCGCGTACCTCCCATATTGTGCGATCGCGCTCTCCAGTTGCCAGCGGCACGGGAACGGATTCTCGGATTTTCCGCATCACCTCAATATTGCCCGGCACCCATGCTTCCTCAAGGAAAAGTAGGTCATCAGGCTTCAAGTAACTCGCGAATTGTTTGACGATAGGCGGCGGTAGGCAACTATGTGCATCAAACATCACTGCGCCATCAGAACCGACCTTCTCCCGCGCATCATGCACGCGTTTAACCATGTCAGCAATCTCATCCGGGGTGCCCGCAAACGGTTTAGAACCTCCCGGTCCCGTTTTGATCGCTTTTGGACTCGGATATTTCCAAATTTTGTCGCGACAGGGACCTCCGAGGAGCCGATACACGGGTACACCCCAGAGTTTTCCGGTAATATCCCAGAGTGCCATATCAATTGCGGAGATGGTATGTACCATCAATCCGCCGCCTCGGATATTGCGATGCGCACGGAACAGGCGTTGCCAGTGATGCTCAATCCGTGTCGGGTTTTCGCCGATGATCATCTCGGATAGGGAACGCGCCAACGCACAGGTGACAGTGGTCTCCATGTTGTTAATCTCACCCCACCCTGTAACGTCCATGTTGGTCTCAATTTTGACGTACGCCTTCACACCCATCGGGTAAGCCTCAAGGTTTGTCACGCGAATCTCGGAACCTTTATCTTCATAACCAGCCATATTAAAATGCCTCTCTTTTGATGTAATCTACAAATCTATATCGCTCTCTATAGTTTGCAACGTTTTCGAGGGTTTGTCAAGGAAAACGATATAGCGTATTTCCAGAAAATTTGACAAAAATAGACCGAAGTGATAAAATAATCAACACGATTTTAGGCAGTTGGTTTGCAAGTTAAGCCAAGATAAGGAGACTAAAGAGATGGCAGATCAGACATATCGCGTTGGAATCATCGGTTGTGGTGGGATGGGCAGAAACCATTCCAGATCATGGGGCAACCACCCCAGAGCGAAAGTCGTTGCAGCGATGGACATCTTTGAAGAGGCAGCGCAACGCGTCTCGGACGAATACGATGTTCCCGCCATTTATACCGACGTTGATGAAATGTTAGCAAAAGAGGATTTAGACATCGTCAGTATCACAACATGGCAGGGACCGCGGGCGGAAGCCACCGTCGCGGCGGCGAAGGCAGGCGTGAAGGGGATTATCGGTGAGAAGCCGATGGCTGCCTCACTTGGACAAGCCGACGCTATGCTTGCCGCTTGCGAAGCGAACGATGTCAAACTTATCATCGGTCACCAAGGCAGATATTCCGCAGCAAATATAGAGGCACGCCGGCTCGTCGCTGCGGGGGCAATTGGCGAACCGACAACCCTCCACCATAGCGCGAAAAAGCACGCGGGGCTGCTCAACACAGGCACGCACGCAATCGACGGTTGGCGATTTACTTTGTCCGATCCTGAAACTTTGTGGGTAATCGGGCAGACATCGCGTACGACTGACCGGTGGGAACGCCGTACGATCTGCGAAGACCTGTGTATGGGGTTAGTCTGCTTTGAAGGCGGTGCACGCGGTATCTATGAAGGCGACTTGCCGGATCCGCCTGTCTCAATGCCCAAAATCGCTGGCACGGAAGGGCAAATTCGCAACGGTCCTGATGGAACACTTCTCCTCCAAAACGGAGACGCGCAGGGATGGCAAACCATTACACCGCCACCGGAGCCGAAGAACCAATATCAGGAACTCGTTGAGTGGATTGAAGGGGACATCTCTGACCATCGCGGCAGTGGTGTGCAAGCCCGTTATACCCTTGAAATCATGCTGGCTATCTATGAATCTTTGCGCATCAAGAACGTCGTCACCATGCCGATGGAAACCAAGGAATTACCACTCGAACTCATGGTCAACGACGGCACGCTGCCGGTCTTAGAAGCGGGACGTTACGACCTCCGTGCACCGTTTGAAGGACAAACGCGGAAACGGTAATTTATAGTTTTCAGTTTTCAGTTATCAGTAGGATCAGTATGTGGTGTATGATGTGGCAACAGGCGACTTTTCCTCTGATAACTGCAAAAGGAGAAAATAGATGGAAAAGAGGGGTAGACGCTCATTTTTAGAAATTGCTACGGCGTTTATCGGTGGAATCATAAGTCTCGCTGCTGGTATTCCGCTCATCGGCTTCGCGATTTCACCCGCTTTCAAAAAAGGGGAATCGAAATGGGTCGATTTGGGTCTTGCAGACCGGCTTAGAAACAGTCGGTTCAAAAAGGTGGATTATACCTTTACGGCAAAAGACGGCTGGGTTCAGGCGAGAAAAAAACGTTCTGTTTACGTAACCGACGTTGGCAACGGGGAGTGGAGCGTCTTTTCTCGGACCTGTTCACACCTCGGTTGCCTCGTCCGTTGGGACGAAAAACAGGAATCGTTCCTCTGTCCGTGCCACGGTGCGATATTCGATAAGACGGGTTCCGTTGTTGCTGGTCCACCGCCGGAACCGCTGCAGAAACTCGAAGTCAAAGTAGAAGCGGGTATCTTATACGTGAAGGAGTCTTGATGAGCTACACTGGGATAAAACAATTTCTGAGTGAGCGTCTTCCGTTAGAGGCACTGGACACACATCTACGCAAACCGCTGCCGAAACACATCAATCTGCTTTTTTCACTTGGTAGTTTAGCGATGTTCCTGCTTATCTTGCAAGCAGTGACAGGCGCGTTTCTTGCGTTCTACTATTCGCCTTCCCCAGAACACGCACACAACGCTGTAACCTATATCAGCACAGAGGTCCCGTTCGGTGCGTTTGTGCGCGGTTTACACCACTGGGGTGCAAGTGCGATGGTCATCATCGTTGTCTTGCACCTGCTTCGTGTTGTCCTCTACAGTTCATACAAAGCACCGCGGGAACTGACATGGATATTCGGCGTTCTCCTGCTATTGGTCGTACTCGGTTTCGGGTTCACAGGTTACCTGCTTCCGTGGGATGAAAAGGCGTATTGGGCAACAGTTGTCGGTGTGGAAATCTCCAGCACTGCACCCGTATTAGGCGATTTTGTCGCTAAGGTGATGCGCGGTGGTTCGGAAATAGGTGCGGTGACGTTGGCGAGGTTTTACGCGCTCCACACAATTTGGCTCCCGTGGTTAGCCTTCGGATTGGTCGGTGTGCACCTCTTTTTTGTCCGATACTACGGGTCTTCAGGGAAACCGGAGAACACACCGGAGGAGATGAAAACCGGAAAACCGTTCTATCCGGATCAGGTATTTGAAGATGTCGTCGGTATGTTAATTCTGTTCGTTGCCCTCGCTGCGGTTGCGTTGTTCGTCCCTGTTCCGCTCGAAGATGTCGCCGACCCGACGAATGCCGATTACGATCCGCGCCCGGAATGGTATTTCCTGTTCCTGTTCCAACTGCTGAAATATTTCCAAGGCCCCTTTGAAATTCTCGGGACGTTTGTGATCCCGACTGTCGGCATGTTGCTACTCTTATTCCTTCCGTTCTTAGATAGAAGCGAACGTGCTGTCCTCTGGAAACGTCCGATTGCGCTGACGGTCACGAGTGTCTGCGTCATCGGCATTGTGGTCTTGACGATCCTCGGTGGTACTGCAAAGAAACTTGAAACGACAGAAGCAGCCGTACAAGAGACTGCACAACCCTCAGAGCAGATTCAAGGTGCCGCAACACCGGACACGGAAGCAGTTGAAGAAGGAGAAGAGGTGTTCGACTTCCAACTCACGGAAGAAGAGATAGAAAACGCAGTAGAAGTGGGAGAAGGACAACAATAGCCTTTGAGGGTGCGTAAGTTCTATGCCTGCAAGGGAGGGTGCGTAAGTCCTATGGAAGAACAGTTCACGCTTTTTCCTACAGATACCGAGCTTGAAACGCCAACAGAGCAGACGACATCTGAAGGGGTCGAATCGGTCTCCTTTCGCGACCTCGTTCCTGAAATCGACGATACCGGCTACTTGACCCACGCTGTTTTTGCCTATCCTGCGAAATTTATTCCACAAATCGTCCGTTACGCGATTAACACCTACACAAAAGAAACGGATTGGATTGTTGACCCGTTCGCGGGGTCTGGGACAGTAGGTGTTGAGGCTTACTTGTGCAAACGCAACGCTGTTCTCTTCGATCTCAATCTACTTCTGAACCATATTATGCCGCTGAAAATTTATAGCGGGAAAAAACCGTTGAACGAGGCGGATTTGTTCAGACGTTTAGCGACAATGCAAGAGAGCAACCACCGGTTCATACCCGATTGGTCAAACGTCGATTACTGGTACGCGCCCGAAATCTTAGAGGTCTTATCATATTATTGGGGATTCGTCAATAACATGGACGACGATGTCTTTGCTTCCATTATTAAGGCTGCGTTGTTGAAGGCGAGCAAACGTTTCTCCAATACAGAAGACAGGACACCGAAACTCGCGAGATCCAAACGTAAGTTGAACGCTATAGCGGAGCTGCTTAAGGAGAATTGGAGAGAACAGTTAGATGAGATGGTTCACAGTCTCTCGCTAAAGACGTTAAGAAGTCTCAAGGATTTCGTGATGTACACACAGCAACATTACAACGAAAATACACCTGAAATACAGTGGCAAGGGGGTGTGGATTCGTCCTATATTACTGTGCCGAGGGAATGCGATGCGCTGATAACATCGCCGCCATATCTCCAAGCGCAGGAGTATATCCGTTCCACGAAGATGGAACTGTTCTGGTTAGGACACACCGAGGAAGAGGTTCGAGAATTATCACGGCTTGAAATCCCGTATCGGAAGGCAGATCGGATAGTCCAGACCGAAACGTTGGATAAAGTCAGGGAGATGCTCACGCGGGACGACCTTTGCAAACGGCTTGATTCCTATTTCTGTCATACGGTCAATGCCCTCGAAAACGCGATGGTACAATTGAAACCGAACGCCGCAGCGTGTATCTTCGTCGGTAACCCTCGAATTGACGGCATAATGGTCGAATTGTGGCGGATATTGGCGGAGTATTTCACGGAACGCGGATGGACGTTTGAAAAGGTCTATGAGGATCGGATTAAGACGCGGAAACTGTTCGGTGCGCGGAAGAATAAGAATCCAGACGGGATGAAATCAGAATTTCTACTAATCCTGAGAAAGCGTGCTACTTGTCAAACAGCTGCTCTGCCTCGCGGACCTGTTCTTCAAGATGCGGCAGCCCGCGCGCCCGATCCAAAAACGTTTCGAGATAGCGACGCATCATAAGTAGATCGCCATTTTTCTTATATGTCTGTGCGAGACGGTAATACGCCTCCGCATCGCTGTCGTCAAGCGATAATCCTTTTTCGTAGGCTTGGATAGCAGGAAGGAATTGCCCGTTTTTCTCATAAGCGAGTCCGGCGTTAAAATAGATATCGGCGTCGGCATCGCCTTCTTCGATTTCGAGTGCTGCTTCGTAATACTGGACAGCCTCCGGATACATCTCGCGATTGAGGTAGGTATCGGCGAGGTTGTAATAGGCATCAACAAAAGTCGGGTCCGAGTCAATGGCACTGCGATAAGCGGCGAGTGCCTCTTCAAACTGGTCGGTCATATTGTATGCATAGCCGAGATTGTTCAAGAATGCAGGATTTTCGGGCGACAATTCCAACGCAGCTTGGAACATCTCAATCGCAAGCACAAACAAACGGGTATCCATGTAAACCAGACCGAAATTGTTATAGACATGTGCATTTTCTGCATCAAGTGCGAGGGCATGTTGGAAAGATTCTATCGCTTTTTCATACTCGCCCAATTCACGATAAACTTTTCCGAGTTGAAGATGCCCTTCTGCATCTGTCGGGTTGAGTGCTTGTCCCATCCGCAGTTTTAACGCGTCACGTTGAAGTTCGCGCTTCTGCTGTTGTACCGGATCAGGAGACTTACATCCAAACAGACTGCTTACTAAAAGCACTGTTAGCATTATGGTAAAATGCTTGAGATTAAAAAGAAAGAGAACGTACTTATTCACGGATACATCCCAACTTAATCAGAAACCGATGCTCAGCACAACGTGCTGAGCATAGCAAGAGGCAATAGTTAAAAAAATGATTATAGATACACATACGCATTTCTACGATCCAACGCGCCCTGAAGGTGTCCCGTGGCCGAACCCTAATGATGAGGTGCTCTACCGACGGGTGATGCCGAACGACTATAAAACACTTGCAGTCCCTGAAGGCGCGACCGGTACTGTTGTCGTTGAGGCGAGCAAATGGCTTGAAGATAACCAGTGGATTCTTGATCTCGCCGCAGATGAACCGTTTATTGTCGGGTTCGTTGGACATTTAGAACCCGACGACGCGAATTTTGAAAAACACTTGAACCGATTTGCAGCAAATACGCTTTTTCGCGGGATCCGCCTCGGAAGCGGACACCTACGCGCCATCGGCGACACGAATTTCATGGCGAATATCGAAAAACTGGCAGCGAAAGAACTCACCTTAGACCTGCTGATTAACCCTGATGCCTTATCACTTTTACCGACACTGGTCGAACATACGCCAGAGATGCGTATTGTTATCAACCATATTGCTGGTGCACGTATATCAGAAGCTCCACCAGATTCAGGGTGGGTTTCTGCTATTAACGAAGTGGCACGCTATCCGAACATCTACTGTAAGGTTTCCGGATTGGCAGAACATACGGGACAAACGCCAGCACCGACGGATGTCGCCTATTACACGCCAACGATTGATGTCTTATGGGACGCGTTTGGCGAGGATAGGCTTATCTACGGGAGCAACTGGCCCGTTTCGGAACGTTTCGCACCGTATAAAGTCGTGCAACAGATCGTGGACGACTATTTCAGCGCGAAAGGCGATGCTGTCAAGGCGAAGTATTTCTGGCAGAATGCTAAGGCAGCGTATAAATTATCCATTTAACGCTGATTGTAGTACTATGCCGAGGAATCTTGTGGTGAGATGGGAGGCGGCTCCGTAAATTTCTCGCCACGAGCCTCTGCCTCAATTCTACGCTGATTCCATTCAGCGACCTCTCGGTAGACCTCTGCTCTGCCTTCTGCTCTGCCTGCCTCCATGGCCTCGGCACTAATCCGGGCTTTAAGCTCCCTTTCTTTTTTCAGAGTATCTCTAATACGTTGAAACATAATATCAATAGCCTCCTCAAAGATCGTCAACATTGTTGCTGCTGACATGATTTTTGAGATATTCCTTGCAACACTGTAAAGTGCATCAACAAAACTTTGACTTTTGATCAACATCTCATGAAAGAGTACTACTAAAAAACAGAACAGTGCTAGGATTGTGAACGTGATCATCGCGTTCTCAGCATTCCGAACTGTAAATATCGATGACCGTTGGTCTCTGTTTTCCTCTTCCATAGAGATGCCTCTAAGTCTTGTTTTATATAAACCTATTTCTTAATACCCTACTCTGGGGGTCTCATTGAAAAATCGCTGAGGTAACACATTATGCGACCCAGCGAATAAACTCAACTGCTGGTTGCCGTTTCGGTTGCGCGATGTCGGCGGGGTAACCCGTGTAGAAGAAGCCGATGATATACTCTTGTGCTGAGTCAATGCCTAACAACTGGTAGGTCTGTTCTTCCATTGTGATTCTGCCGGTGCTCCATTGCATCCCGACGCCAGCATCCCATGCGGCGAGTTGGACGTTCTGCATCGCACAACAAGCGGCGGCATAATCTTCGCGTTGGCGTTGTTCATCGCCTTCTTGTAAGCACGAAACAGCAATAATCGTCGGCTTCGACATGAATTTCTCGTAAGCGAGCTCACCGATTTTGGCGAGATTCTCGGCATCAACGTGGTCGGGGGTATCCTCCATCTTGATTTCGCGGTAGCGGTCTGCAAGGATTAACTTTGTCTCCTTGCCAATCACAGTGAAACGCCACGGTTCTGTGACATGGTGATTGGGTGCCCATATCCCGAAACTGAAGACCTGTTCGATAACATCGTTCGGGACGGGTTCTGGTTTGAACTTGAAAATAGTACGTCGTGTAAGAATCGCGTCTTTAACATCCATTATGTTGCATCCTCCTTATGGAATTGAATTATACCGTATTGCGTCGTTAATTGCAAGGTACAGCGTTCGTCCTACTGCAGCACAGTTTTAAGACGCGCTACCGCTTCGATGGCATCCTCAATTTCTTTCTTTGGTATATTTGTAATCGTCGTATGGCTGAGGGGATTTAGGATACGGCTTGGTGTGCATCTTCACTGGATTCGAGAAATCTTTTCAACGCCTGATATAACGAAGTTTTTCCACTACCGTTTTCACCATAAACCAGCAGATTCTTTCCTGCCTTGTGCAGGTCAATATGGTAGGTACCGCAGAAGGCTTTGAAGTTTTTGATATCGATTTCCGTAATTTTCATAGTTTTCCCTGAATAATGCGTACAGGTTTTACACTATCGAGAAAGAATAGATTGACTGCCACTGGGTGTTTTCTTTCATGCAAGTGCTCAAAGATGTCCCGGAACGCAGACATTTTATCTCCCTGGATATCTTCAAGTTGCGGCAACTGTTCATCCCGTAACGGTTGGAAGAAGTGTTTGCGGCCTTTATGCAGTTCATCTGGCAAATATGACTCATAAATCATGCCATCAATTATCCGCTCAAAATATCTAAGCATTATAGCGTCGCGAGCGTGCGCCAAATCATTACTATTTGTTGTCGGCTGCTGCTGGAGATAGATAAGGTACGCCACAAATTGACCGATAAGTGCCTTCTGCGTTGATGTGATGTCAGGAACAGGGATTTGTTGCATATAACCACTACGTGCCCGCAGGTAATCAATGGTTAATTGGTTCGACACCTGTGAATAAAACCACTCCACAACGCGGGAATTCAGGAGACCGCATAACCACGTTTCCTCAGTGGGTATCAGGTAGGCTGTATTCCCACAATAAAAACCGGCAGTATCAACCGCAAAAGTTTGGTGTTCATAGAGGTTTGGACAAACAAGTTTCGGTTGGGCAAAACGCTCCGGATCGCTGCAGGCTGCCTGCAATTCATACCATGCCTGTTTACCAGCCCGCTTGCTCAAGGCATCCTTGTGCTTTTCCAAGTATTTCAAGATTGCTGGATACTCGTTTATCGCGATGCCTCGGTGTGCAAATATCAACCATTTTCCTTGTGGCTCTGCATGCCAACGTCTTAAATCGCGTCCGTGCAAGAACGGCTTCAAAATATCAGCGGATGATGGATGTGCCGCAATGAGATTACTCCGTGTGGCTTTGTCCACAACGAATGCCTCTGTGGGTGCTGTGTTGATGCCAAAAGTAGATTTTGCCTTAAGGTATTTGCCCAATGGCGTGCCAGTATTGCGAAGCTGCTCGCGTAAATTCACCACATTCGGTGATTCCAGAGGCTTACCATCGGCATCCAATATTTTTAGCGTCTTGGGGTACCGGTTCCGCCGTCGCTGTGTTAACATGAGTGCAACGTCGTCCCGCACCTTAAAACCCTTTCGCTTCTCGAACGTCTCAACGTCCTTGTAAGCGTTATGAAACGCAGCAATGATATCCATGCCTAATTTCTTGGCAACGGTCAGATCGGTTTTGGCTTTATCCCATTCTTTTGGATGTAACCAGGCTTCACTGCGATTGTAATATGCAAGACCAAGTTCTGGATTCAATTCTATTGCCTTGCTATAGTCTTCAATAGCACTATCAAAATCTCGTTTTTGGAGATGAACATTGCCACGATTGTTATAAGGATGGGCAAGTTTTGGGTTTAGTGCTATTGCCTTGTTGTAGTTCTTGATGGCAATATCTAATTCGCCTTTTTCATGGTAAGCAAGACCTCGATTGTAATATGCCTGAACAAAATTCGGTTTTAGTTTTATTGCCCTGTCATAGTCTCTAATGGCACGGTCATAATCGCCTTTGTTGCGATAAGCAGCACCACGATTGCTATAAGGTTCGGCATAATCTGATTTCAGTTGTATGGCTTTGTTGCAGTCTTGTATAGCTAAATCGTGCTTACCTTTGCTCCGATAGACAGCCCCTCGATTGTTGTAGGCAATTGCGTAGTCCGGTTTGAGTTCAATAGCTTTGGTAAAATCTTTGATGGCAAGATCGTACTCACCCTTTTCGCCGTAATCAATACCGCGATTGTTATAGAAAACGTGATCCTGCGGATCTGGCATTGTGATCATTGCTTTTCTCCAAAATGCGGCTTTCCTTTGGTGTGAAAATAATAGCATACTCCGTGCAAGGATATCAACCAAATTTTGTTAGATTTGATCGTCAGATCGAGAACTTTGTCTCAAAATTAAACGGTTCTGATTTTCAAAATGTTTCTCTTGACAATTCAGCGATAATGTAATACTATTTAAGTAATACTATTTAAACGTGACTTCGACTTAAGCACGTAGGTTAAGTTGAGCGGATGCTGAAAATTAAACACAAGTATACAAAAGTAGAATAAATTCAAAGGAAAAAATTGATATGAATCAACAGGTTGAAAAATGGGAAAAATGGCTTGAAGTTCTCTACAAAAACTTTGCGGAAGTTTTTTTTAATAGACACATCTTCTGGGAAGTACAAGCAATAATTAGGAATAACCCAAATCTTGAGAATTATAAGCCTAACTGGTTTAATGTGTTTTTAGGGCAGGCTTATTTTGATTATGCTGTAAGTGCAATTCGCCGGCAAGTTAGGCATCATAGGAGTAGTATTTCACTGGTCGGACTGTTGGAGAAGATAATACAAACCCCTTCTGTGCTTTCGCGAGAGCGATTTGTGGAGCGTTTCGTGTATCTACATCCGGGAGGTGAACAGCGCGCTAATGACCTCTTTGACGAAAAGTTTGCAGGAGAATGTGCAGATCATATTGATGCGATCATTGTTTGCCAAGACTTGTGTAAGTTAAAAGCACTATCCAGAACAGTGGAGGAATTCGCTGACACTCGGGTTTCCCATCTTGACGAAAAGATCATCAAGAAGGGACTCAAGGGATCTCCCCCGTTCAAGGCCTTAGATGATTGTATAGACTACCTTGCGGAACTTATACAGAAATACTATCTTCTGTTTAAGGGAAAAAAATTAGGGGGAGATTTGTCGGTAGATTTCACTGATGATTGGCAGGGAATCTTCGACCAACCGTGGATAGTCCCTGATGCATCGGATACGTCTATGTAACAAAGGTCGTGGAGATGTTTGGCTATAGTTATGTTAAAGGTAAGATTAAGGTTTTACATCCTTAACACAACGAAATCCGTTAAAGTAACTTATGTCTCCACCGTAAGAAACACGCAGATCAACGCGTAGGCCACCGCGCAATACAATATCCTTAAATTCAATAGCAACATCGGAGTCAGCGCGGAGTGGTTCCTTAAGGCACCATTCCGCCACGTTACCAGCTATATCATGCAGGCCATATCCGTTTGGAGGATAACTTCCAACAGGTGTGATAACACTTTCCCGAGGATTTGCCTTGTTGGAATCAATCAAATTGCCCCATGGATATTTCTTTTTTACTAACCTGCCGCGTGCTGCTTTCTCCCATTCTGCCTCCGTTGGTAGACGCTTGCCTATCCACTGTGCATAAGCCACCGCAGCATCATAACTAACAAAGGCTACGGGCTGATTGCCTTTACCACTCGGATAGGTGTCCTCATTCCAGTCATACAAATAACAGTTATAGGCAAGGTAATGGTACTTTCTAGGATTAGTTCGCTCCTCTTTCCGCCACTCTGGATTAGCATTAAGGAACTCTTTATATTGTGCATTCGTCACTTCATATTTGTCTATATAAAATGCATCAACGGAGATTGTTGTATACAGAAGTTCTTCGTCAGAATCATCAGGGTTAGTCCTCATCTGAAACTCGCCTGCTGGAATTAGTACCATGTTGGCGTAAGGGTTTACATGTTTTCCAAGTTTCAGGACAGAGACCGTTTTACCAAATTGCGATTCCCACGCATCTCGCTTAACAGTTCCTTTCTCAACCCCAAGTACCAACAACCCGGCATTCTGCAGCGTCCTATTCTCACGTATTTTTTCGAGAAAGTCATCAGTTTCTAATCCTACCTCCGCCGCAGCGTGCGTTGCATCAAGCGGACCCTCAAACTGCTTGACCAACTGCTGGATCGGTTCACTCCCACCGAAGACACCACCAGCGGCTTCAATTGCTTGCCGATAACGCGCAATGTCTTCGCGGACGAGAGTATCCATCTTTGACTTTTCAGTATAGAGACGTAACGCTTGTGCTTTGTCGTAAGAGGGGTTCCGATTCTGCTCAATCACTGAACGTACTTGATCTTCAAACGTTTTCATTCCTTCCGTGTGGCAGCCCATGCAGGAGAGTCCATTGCGGACAACTGGGTCTCTTGCACCGGCGTTTGAGACGATGTTAATGGGTGCTTCGTCAAGCCGATCACCTGTGGCAGTGGAGAGATAGTACGCCTGTAATCCGTTGGGTAAGTTGAAGATTATCTCGCCCCCGTCATGTGTGAAATTGAGGGGGTGTGTGAAGATGTTCTGTGTGCCGACATTTCCTGCAAAGTCGTAGGATTTCCAATAGGCACCGTATCGAGATTTGTGGCGTTCTACAATGCGATTGTTGACTGATACACCAGAATCGTTAAAACCTGCACGCCAGACACGGACACCTGGGGCATTTTTTATGTTTTCACTAACATCCACCTCAAGGCGAGTCTCCAACTCTTTGTCTGTTTTTGGTAAGTCAAGGATCTCGTGGTAGAGCGGTGGTAGTGAGGCGGTGGCGATGAACCAGTCGGCGCGGATGAATGGCAACTCACAGTCCGTTTCTTGACATAACGTTGTCCACGTTGATGATTTTAGCTGTACACCGTACGGATACGCCTGCTCAATCTTATACCACCTATCGCTTTTGATGTCCCATTCGTAGTGCCTGAGATCGATGTAGAAGATTGTCTCTTCTTGGTCGATGGGTGTCGGCTTGATAACCTCGGCACCCCACGAGAGACTGTTCACCAATTTCGATAAGGCATTCCGATAGGCGCGGAGGTTGTCGTCGCTCGCACCGGCGTTGTATAGGTGCGTCAGTGTAAAATAGCGTGCAAAGGAGCGGTCGAAGGCAGTGAGCGATGTCACATGGGTGTGGATAGTTTTGAGCATCGCCTCGGTAGTGATAAAACGGCGTTCGGGTTTGGGAATTGTCTCCCAATCTGGCGCGCCCGCTTCAATCCAACGGCGGATTGTGGAGATATCCTCAGCATCAAGAGGATCTTGTCCCAACGGCATTTGTGATCCTCTGTCCGTATCACCGAGCAGGCGCAGATAGAGTTCGGAGGCATCGGGTTGCCCCGGTATGAGGGAGCGATCTTCGATTAAGTCTTTATGCTTCATCGTAAGTACATCGCTATAAGATCCGAATTCGCCGTGGCAGTCGAGGCAGTGTTGCTCAAAGATAGCGAACGCTTGTTGCTCAAGTGCTTGTTGTGCGTACACAATCTGCTGGCTCAAGGCTAAAATCAGCAAACAAGTTATTATGCAAAAAGTTTTCATATCTTCTCCAAAGAAGTTATTAATTGCCAGAACGGGCAATGAATTGCCCTACTACGAACGAGTATTTGTTAAAGGAACAGTTGCTCCGCTTACTGTCTATTAGCACTAAGGTGTTACAGGTTTCACGCAACGGAAACCGTAGAGACGGCTGGTTTTTGCCGGATTTTTTCCAACACGAGTCGCAACTAACACAGGTTCTGAAGTATCCGTCCAGGCAATACCACGCAACACACGATCGGTTTTGACAACTGCGACATTTGAGACAATACTTTTCACAGTTCCACCAGAAATCGGATTTTTTAGCGGAGAACTCGCATAGAAATCCGAATTGTATGCATCAAGGCACCACTCCCACGCGTTACCTGCCATATCGTACACGCCATAACTATTCGGCGGATAACTGCCAACAACAGTTGTTCCGCCGGCGTTACGGTTATAGTTTCCTTTGCTGGGATCGATGGCATTGCCCCAAGTGTACTTTTGTCCAACTAACCCGCCGCGCGCAGCTTTCTCCCATTCTGCTTCTGTTGGAAGCCTTTTACCTGCCCATTGTGCATAAGCCATAGCATCGTGCCAACTTATATGAACGATAGGGTGACGATCAGTGGGAGAATCCTCAGCGATCTCACTCCAGTCAGGAGCAGGGTACCCCGTAGCCTGAATAAATTCTTTGTACTCGCCAACGGTCACTTCGTATTTATCTATGTAGAACGCATCAACATAAACTGTATGGACCGGTTTTTCGTCATCGCTTGCTTCATTGTCGTTGCTGCCCATCTGGAACTCGCCTGCGGGAATCAGAGCCATGCCTATGTTAGCAGTGTCTGATGGCGTTAACTCAAGTTTAAACTCGTATGGAATTTGAACATTCTCAAGGCTGATCGGTGTCCCACCTTTCGTTGCCGGATGGAAGGTCATTTTTTTTGTTGCTTCAATTGCTGCTTCTTCGAGTCCAAATCCGAGACTTGTCAATGCGACAATATCTTTAGGGAGACCGTTTTCATCAATGGTTAGTTGTAGAATAACTGTGCCTTCCTTCTTCGCCTTTTTAGCAGTGTCTGGATACTTTGGTTCCACCCTAAATTTGTAAGTCGGTTTCGTTATTCCGAGTCCCTCAGATATAACCCGTCCTTGCAGGGCAGCAACTATCTCCTTAAATTTTGATTCCCAAGCATCGCGCTTAACTGTTGGTTTATATTGTGGTTCCCAGGTATCGGGATTAATAACCGGTTCTAACATTAGTACTAACAACCCGGCTTTACGGAGTGTTCTATTCTCACGAATCTCCTTAAGGAAATCAGCGGTTTCTAATCCGACTTCTGCTGCAGCGTGCACAGCATCAAGCGGTCCCTTAAACTGCTTGACCAACTGCTGTATCGGTTCACTTCCACCGAACACACCACCCGCGGCTTCGATCGCTTGTCGATAACGCGCAATATCTTGGCGGACGAGGCTATCCATCTCTGATTTCTCCGCATAGAGACGTAACGCCTGCGCTTTGTCATAAGAAGGGTTCCGATTCTGTTCAATGACTGGGCGCACCTGATCTTCAAATGTTTTCATCCCCTCCGTGTGGCACCCCATGCAGGAGAGTCCATTACGGACAACTGGGTCTCTGGCACCAGCGTTTGATACGATGTTAATCGGTGCTTCATCAAGCCGCTCACCTGTGGCCGCGGAGAGATAGTACACCTGCAACCCGTTGGGGAGATTGAAGATGATCTCGCTGCCATCATGCGTGAAATTGAGTGGATGCGTGAAGATGTTTTGCGTACCCACATTTCTCGCAAAGTCGTAGGATTTCCAATACGCTCCATACCGGGATTTATGACGTTCTACAATGCGGTTGTTAACGGATACACCAGAATCGTTAAAACCTGCACGCCAGACACGGACACCTGGGGCATTTTTTATGTTTTCACTAACATCCACCTCAAGGCGAGTCTCCAACTCTTTGTCTGTTTTTGGTAAGTCAAGGATCTCGTGGTAGAGCGGTGGTAAAGAAGCCGTCGCTATGAACCAATCGGCACGGACAAACGGCAACTCACAGTCCGTCTCTTGGCATACGGTTGTATACTTTGATGACTTCAATCGCACACCATAGGGATACGCCTGTTCAATCTTATACCACTTATCGCTTTTGATGTTCCATTCGTAGGACCTGAGATCAATGTAGAAAATCGTCTCCTCCGGGTCAATAGGTGTCGGTTTGACGACCTTAGAACCCCAAGAGAGACTGTTAACCAATTTCGACAAGGCATTCCGATAGGCGCGGAGGTTGTCGTCGCTTGCACCGGCATTGTAGAGATGTGTCAGTGTGAAATAGCGTGCGAAGGAGCGGTCAAAGGCAGCGAGTGAGGTTACATGGGTATGGATAGATTTGAGCATCGCCTCGGTGGTGATAAAACGGCGTTCGGGTTTGGGGATTGCGTCCCAATCTGGCGCGCCCGCTTCAATCCAGCGGCGAATGGTGGCGATTTCCTCAGCATCCAGAGGGTCTTGTCCCAAAGGCATCTGCGAACCGGTGTCCGTATCACCGAGAAGACGCAGGTAGAGTTCGGAGGCATCCGGCTGCTTCCGAACAACAGCGCGGTCTACGATTAAATTCGCGCGTTTAATGAGAAGCGCGTCCGTATACGAACCGAACTCGCCATGGCAGCTGAGGCAGTGTTCTTCAAAGATAACGAACGCTTGTTGTGAAATAGGTTGTTGTGCGTAGGCAATGTGATGATTCCAAAAGAGCATCAACAGGCAAATGATTGTGCGGAAGGCTTTTAGGTTGCTGCTCATATTTTCTCCTTCGCGTTATACCATTTTGAAAGGGTTCAAGTTTGCACAACCTAACAGGTTATGCTACAACCTAAAGGTTCACTGGATTTGACGAAAGGTTTAAGGTGTTACAGTCTTCACACAACGAAATCCACGAGCCTTGTTCGTGATCTTTGGCGTGAACCTTGTCCGATCAGAGGCTCGCACAAACTTGGCGTTACTTACCCAAGAACCGCCGCGTAACACACGGACGGTTTTAACGTTTGTCCAATCGGATAAGAGATTCTCCATCGTTCCACCGGCAAGTGGATTCTGACGTGGAGAAATAGAGTAGAAATCTGCATCGTATTCATCAAGGCACCATTCCCAGACGTTGCCTGCCATATCGTATAAGCCGTTTGCGTCCGGCGGATACGTTCCGACGGGTGTCGTATCGCCGACATTTTCACCATAGTTTGCTGTGTCGGCATTAATGGCATGCCAAGCCCCCCGCGCGGCACTCTCCCATTCTGCTTCTGTCGGCAGGCGTTTCCCGCGCCACTCTGCATAAGCCATTGCTGCGTACCAACTGACATAAACGACGGGGTGGTTGCCTTTGTCGGGTGGGTAATCATTTCCATTCCAGTGCTTCAGATAATCTCCGTCGTGGTATTTTTTTGGGATACGATTTTTCTGCCACTGTGGGTTCGCATCAATAAATTCCTTGTATTGTACGTTTGTCGTTTCGTATGTGTCCATATAGAACGCATCAAGGTGGACGTTGTGCTGTGGCTCCTCATCAGTTTCGGCATCTTTTTCCCAATTGTCGCTTCCCATCCTAAAAAATCTGCCTGCCCGAAAGAACGCCATATCCGGTGGGATTGGACTTAGCGGATCTGCCACATCTCGAAGTTTACCATCTATCATTCTAAGATGTCTCTTAATTTCTTTATCAGGGTCATATACAACTTTATAATCCTTAACCTCCCGCCTAATATAGGTGATAGATATGGTGTTAGTAGAGGCATCCGCTAAAATAATTTCCTTGAGCCTCGTGCGATCCCCTAATCCGATATCATCAACAGTTCTGAGCGTTTTTTTATCGACCACCTGGAGCTCCCAAAAGGCTCCGGAACCTCCACCACTCTCAACCAAAGGCACAAAAATATACCGATTTCCTTCAACAGTATCCTTAGGTAGGATCCGATAATAACTGTACCTGCCGTGTTCATCTTCATCAGAGCGGAGTTCTATGTAATCGGAGGTGCGGATTACGCCTCCACCTTGAAAAATCACTTCATCACTTCCGTCTCCACTTAACCACTCAACGACAAACGTAATTTTGGTGAGTGCTTCTTCCAGAGGCATTTCTAATTTAACAAAGTCTTCGGCAGATTCTTCTTTAACTTGCAGTTGTTGGGCATATACAACCTGCTGGCTCAAGGCTAACATCAGTAGACAGGTGATTATGTAAAAGGTTTTCATAGCTTCTCCTAAAATATTTCGGACGCTGCTATAAACATGTTGAAAAACACCAAAGCAAATAAACCCTACCGGACTGAAGAGTTTTTTGAAATCTTCAAGGTTTCCGCGTAAAAATCCGGTTCGGTTAGCGATGCAGATCGCATCTGGGCGTGTACGCCGCGATGCACGTCGCATCTGGGTGAGTACACCGCAAAAACCGAACCTACCGGACCTGGGTCGGCAACGGTTGTTTTCTTAATTCCAACCAACGGATTGCAAGTACATACGCCAGAGGTTATCTCCCCATAAAAGGACAAGCACCGCAGCACCTGCAAGAAACGGACCGTAAGGAATCGGACTCTGGCGGCTTTTTACGCCTGAGACGATGAGTGTCGTCCCGACAATCGCGCCGCCCAACGCAGAGAAGGCTATTACCATTACTAATTCGGGCCACGCACCGAGGAACAGTCCGTTAAGTGCCATCAATTTGATGTCGCCTCCGCCCATCGCTTTTTTGCGTAAGACAGCACTCCCGATAACAGCAACCAACCATAACACCAACCCGCCCGCAACAGCACCGATGAGACGAATAAGCAGATACCAGACATCGCCGCGTTGATAGGCAATCGCAGAAACAATACCGAAACCGAGAATCAGTCCGGTGACAATGAGGACATTCGGAATGATGTAGTGCTGCGCATCAATTACAAAAATTGGTACTAATACTGCAACAAAAATAAGGGAAAGTAGAAATTCAAAAGTGGGTCCAAAACGGTAGTACATCACAAGGAACAGTCCCGCTGTGGCAAGCTCAACCAACGGGTAAAGTCCGGAAATCGGCGCGCTGCAATGCCGACATTTTCCGCGTAAGATCAGATAACTCAAAACTGGGATGTTGTCATAAGCACTTATCGTTTCGTTGCATTCGGGACAAAAAGAGCGGCGCGGTGAATGGATGGATACGTCTGGATGAGGGATACGGTAGATACAGACATTAATAAAACTACCGATTGCCAAACCGAAAAGGAAAATGAATACGGGTATCCAAGTCTCAATCACGGAGGTTACCACCAATATTTCTCACCGAGTTGTGAGTCAACATGATAGACTCGACTGATCTCCGCGACACCGCCAACCCGATATTTTTTCGGAACGCGCCGGTGCTCCTTCGCGATCCCGATTTTATAGTTGTCTTGAAGCAGGACGTAACTGCCACCCCAGGGTGTTTCAGGAATAGCTTCGAGATAATTCCCGCGCCAGCCTTCGATACCGGGGTCTGTCACCAGTGCGTCCAAACGCGTCGGATAACCGCCGGTATGTCTATGGTATTTCTTGATAGCAACGGCAATTGTTTCAACATCGACATCCGCTGTTCCGACCTTACGATACTCCAACCACGGCGGAAAGGAGAGTGCCCCAATCGCAGCCGTTAAGACAAGAAGAATAAGCAGTTGAAGGCGAGTCATCCCACCGTTTTCATCAATGTTTTTCCTAAGCATCGTTAGTCCATTCCATCGGGGTTAGAAACCCCTCCTACCGCAAGTTTAGTCCTCGGAACTCGGTCGCGAAATACCGTACTTGTTCATTTTTTTGTACAAGTTGCTCCGCTCAACCGCTAACGCCTCCGCTGTACGCCGGATATTCCAGTTGAATTCTTCTAAAGCCGTGAGAATACACTGCGCCTCGGCGGTATCCATCATCTGACTCAAGGGTGCTCCTGGTTTGTAAAGTGCGACGCTCGGGAGAGACTGCGAACCTTGATAATCCATAGCATCACCCGTCAAGTTAGATGTGGAAGGCACTTGTGGCACCAAGGACAGTGCCTCAGCGACATCGGGTGCCATCACAACATCTCGGTTCACCATGATAAGGAGACGTTCAACGATATTCTTTAGCTCGCGGATGTTTCCGGGCCAATGGTAACTTTGAAACACGGCGTAAGCACCCGGATCAATAGCCTTCGGGGTAGACCCCATATTGAGCTGCAGACGTTCGGCGAAGTATTTGACTAACAACGGAATATCCTCTGCTCTTTCTCGAAGCGGTGGCACCGCAATAGGCACAACATTCAACCGATAGAAGAGGTCACGTCGGAACCGTCCGTTCTCAATATCTTCCGGTAGATTCTTGTTAGTCGCGGCAATAATGCGTACATCTACCGTGCGAATCTGATTGCCACCGAGACGTTCAACTTCACCGGTTTCAATAACGCGAAGGACCTTTGCTTGCGCCTTTAAACTCATATCGCCAATCTCATCAAGAAAGAGGGTACCACCGTCTGCGAGTTCAAAACGTCCCTGCCTGCGGGAATCCGCACCTGTGAACGCGCCCCGCTCATGTCCGAAGAGTTCGCTTTCAATAAGTTCATCAGGCAAAGCGGCACAATTGAGTGGAATAAAGGTTTTTGCTGCGCGTTTGCTTTTTTGATGAATAGCGTTAGCGACAAGCTGCTTGCCGGTCCCGTTCTCTCCAGAAATGAGGACACCGAGTTTGCTACCAGCGACCCGATTAATCTGTGAACGGAGGTGCTTGATAGCGACACTTTCGCCGACCATATCATCAATAGGGATAATATGAGACTTCAGTATCTCGTTCTCTTGTGATAAACGCGATATCTCCAAAAAGGGTTGGACACTCGATAAAATCTCATCAATGCCGATGGGTTTCGTGATGTACCGTTTCGCACCGAGTTCCATCGTCTTAACGGCGATTTCGATATCCTGCTGCGCTGACATCATCACGACGTTCAATTCGGGATAGCGTTCACGGAGTTTGACGAGTGTCTGGACACCGTCCATCCCATCCTCCATACGGATATCCAACAGAACGAGATCAACATCAGATTTCATCGCTTGTTGTAAAGCTTCCTCGCCACTCGCAGCGGTCAAGGTCTGATACCCCCGCATTTCGAGTCCTTGGGATAACATTTTAAGTATATTTTTTTCGTCGTCTACAATCAGAAAAGTTTCCATTTCATAAATCCTATCGCAGTATGTTTCGGTTTTACTCTGGCGGTTCTATTGACCGATCTTGTGTTTCCAGTTTCGGTGTCAAACCTGTGAGCGGTATTAATCCTTCCGGTCCTAAGGCTAATTCTTCGGCGCGTTCATTTCGGTTGTATGAAAAATAGATACGGACGGTTGTGCCGACATCTTCGGTACTTTCAAATTCGATCTCTGCCCCGTGTTCTTCAACGATTCTCCTGACAATCGGTATACCGAGCCCTGTTCCTTCTGTCTCAGACTTCGTTGTGTAATAAGGGACAAAGAGATTCGCCATAGTTTCATCCGACATACCACAACCGGTATCTTGTATTTCGAGTGTAACGATACCGTTGGGGTCAGTGTCTTCATCTTCTTTCGCTTCGTTGTCGCCGTTTTGTAGGTCTTCAGAGTTTCCGTATGGTGTGCTTGGTGTGAAATAGGTTGTCACCTTAAGCGTGCCGCCATCCGGCATCGCTTCAATTGCATTCTTTAGCAGGTTACCGAGTGCCTGTGTGATCTGCTCTGGATCAAGCAACAGTTTCGGAATTTTTTCTAATTCGGTTTCGACTTTAATTTTAGAAATATTTTCCAGCCAAATACCGTCGATAGAATCCTTCTCGTGTTCTGAATCTGCTGCTGTGTCAGAATCGGCTTGATCGGAATCTGGCACCCGTCCCCCGGTATATAACGTCAGAACAGACTTTATAATATCATTTAAATGGTTTGGTTTCCGCTGTGCTCTCGGCATCCGTGCGAATTGATGGAATTCATCTATCAATTTCCCGATGCGATCAACTTCCTCAATGACAGTGTCGGTACACTCACTAAATATGTTCTCAAAAACTTCAGGTTGCGATTTCGCCTGTTGCAAGTTTTCAACGGACAACCGAATCGGAAAAAGCGGATTTTTGATTTCGTGCGCCACCTGCCGTGCGACATCCCGCCATGTCGCTGCACGTTCTGCAGCCATACGCGCATCTAAACCTCGTTTGAGGTCTCGCGCCATCTGGTTGAAACCGTCCGCCAGTTGGCGCATCTCATTTCCAGATTCGATGTTAACACGATGATTAAGATCGCCAGCAGCAATATGACTGACCCCCTCTCGTAGTACTGCGATCGGACGCGCAATACTGCGACTGACGATGTAACTAATGAGGTAAACCAACACCAGCCCGCCGACACCACTCAGAAGGAGTGTGAGCGTCAGCTGTTGTTGCCACCGCATCTGACGCGCATGCGAATATGCGACAATCAGTCCGACCGGTGCTGCCTCACGGGTCATCGCGAAAGCTGAGTTGAAGGGCTTTATCAGATAAGCCGTAAATGGACTGCCATCGGTCTCTTCGGATCCGGGTATAACGACCTTTTGTTGTGGTTGCGTACGAGAGAACGATTGAAGCCAGCCGTCAAAAGGCACCCGTCGCGCCGCATTGTTCAGCGGTAGCCAATCCTCTGCCGTCATCTCGCCCGATTCGGAATCAAATGCCGTCGGTTCAGGCATCGGTGGTTTTCGGACAAGGAAAACCGGATGTTCATCCGACTGGATAATGGTCTCTTTTTCCTCCAGCCATGTTTGTAGGTTATAGCCGCCTGTAACAAAACCCCATTCGCCGGCCGCCGTTACTTGAACTACAAATTGTTGACCGAGATCGCTCCGTTGCGGAATACGCCTGAATTCTATATGTGCTTCACGGTTGTCTAAAGAACGGTATATAGGCGCGTTTCTCCGCATCTGTGGATCGGGATATAGAAGTTTTCCGTCCGGAGTGCCGTACTCGAATAGATCAAACTCCGATATTGGCTGATACGGAAAAGACGGCTTCTCAATAGCGCGGTGTAACCTCTCATCAGCAGCTGCGGCGTGAACATCCTTCTGAACCTGGTTAAGGAATGCTTGGTAATTGTTTGAGATCTGTGCCTGCCGCGTCTCGACATAGGCGCCAATTTCCCTTTTAAAAGCGAGATGGATCAAAAAACTGGTGCTCCCAAACACAGCACCAAACATAACGAGGAACACGAAACCGTAAGCGATAAATATTTTATCCTGAAAATGGAGAGCGGAGAGTCTATTCCTCATTCTCGGCACACCTTACAAATTGGTTATCTGGTGCCATCGCAAAAGATCGGAAATTCTGTTTATAGCCTTCAACACCGTCTTGAAGATATGTTAACTCATTTCCGTCGCTGTTGTCAAGATGTAACCTTTGGAGTCTGCCTTTCACGGCGATAGTATCCATTAACGTCCGCATCAATCGGCAAACAGACTGAACATCTCGTTTCGGGAGTACCAGCGTTGCGTTGGCTACACCTTTATCGCTAAAATCCAAGGCAGTACCACGATAGGAAGCGGTCTGCATGTGTGTCATGGATAGCCCTTCAATATCTGTCAACTTCTCATCCATTTTGGTGTCTGTTGGCAGCACTAAATCGGGTCCGAGGTCCTCCCAATGGATAAAAAGTACAACTTTATCCCTCGGGCCGGCGATGATACCGTTGAGAATTGAGTGGTTACTTGTAGGGCCCTTTGCATTTATGACGTTAGGACCGACACCTCGCTCTTGAACAGACTCCGTACAGAGTTGAACGAACCACTCACCGAGGCAGCTATTGTCAGCATAGTTATAAAACACAACAGTGTTTTTGCTTGTGTGTTTTGTACCTTCGCCCTCTGCCGCGAGATGAATCCACCGCGCGAGTTGATAAGCGAGCTTGTCCTGATGTTCACGATCAGAGAAAAAATCTTCGTGCGCTTGCTGTACACCTTCCACTGCAGTGCGGATGCGCGTCTCCGGCGTTTCGTCTTTTCCGGCTGTCATCGCCAGAAAAAACAGACCCACAGGAGAAAAAGCTGAGAAGCGTCCGCCGACACCATCTGGAACAGGCAGCAGTGTGCCCCCGTAAAACGGGGATTGCGCATGCATTCGGAACAGCACACTGTCAGCAGTTAGACCGGTTGTTGCGAGTACCTGCCGCCGCCAGTTGACATCAGCAAGCACTTCACGGATAGCCATCAACGTCGCCATTGTCTCGGTCGTCGTACCGGATTTGCTAATAACGTTGAAAAGCGTCTTCTGAAGGAGGTTCCGCGCCTTGAGCATCTCAACTAAGCCGATGAGTTTGCGTGGATCGAAAGTATCACCGGTGAAATAGACCTCCGGTGCGCCGCCACGTTCTTCAGTCGATAATAAGTTATGGTACGGATGATTGAAAGAATCGTGAAAGACACGAGCACTCAGATCAGAACCGCCTATACCGATGGTGACCAGCACCGAAAAATCCTCACGCGCACGGGCTGCTAATGTTCCAACCTTATCAATATCCTCGTCCTGGAGATGGCTACGGGTCCAAGCCCGCAGTGTAGACTCTAATTCAGCGAGTGACACGGACCTCTCATCTTGAAAGCGTGCGTGAATCACTTGTAAATCGGTATCAACTTTCTGTTGTCCCGCTTGCTCCTCGGCAGTAGCGGGTGAGGACTCCAGAATTGAATCCGGTGTCCGACCATCGATTAATAGATTAAGTTCCGTATCCAACAACATCCTGTTCCTCTTTTTTACGCTCTTCCATATTTGTCTGAAAGGCGGACGATATCTTCTTCATCAAAGTGTCCAAACGCGATTTCGAGTATCCGGTAATCTTTCGATTCACCGATAAGTTGATGTTTCGCGCCTTGTGGGATCAACACAGGTTCCATCGGTTCAGGACGTTGAATAGTGCCATCAAGTTTTAAGCAGGCACCCTCATCGAGTGGTATCCATAATTCGCTTCGGTGGTGGTGATACTGATAACTCACCTGTTCGCCTGCCCGAATTTCTAAAATTTTGACTGTAACGGGTTGATTCAACACATACTGTATAAAGCGGCCCCACGGTTTTTCGGTCGTTGTTATCTCTTGAAGTTCTTTTAGAAGTAATTGCATGGTTGATTCCCTGGGCAGCGGCGCGCGTTTATCAAAAAACGCTAACAAAAATATGAGAAATAGTGTATCATATAGGTAGTATCTCAGTCAACCGAAAATCCGAGTCACACCTTCTAACCTGTGAGGGGTTCCCATTGCTAAAAGATACAATTTCAACACTTATTCAAAATAGCATCTCGGAAAAGGTTTTCCCCGGAGCCGTTGCGTACATTCTTACCGGCGAAAAAGTGCTTTACCACGAAGCGTTCGGCTTCCGATGCGTAAAACCGAAACGACTTCCGATGCTTCGTATGACACTCTTTGATTTAGCATCGCTGACAAAGCCTGTTGTTGTCGGGACACTTTGCATGCAACTCGTTGAAAGTGGCGAACTCTCACTGAATAGACCCGCAGCGGAATATTTGCCAGAATTTCGACAGAAAGATGTAACACTCACACATCTGCTGACACATACTTCAGGACTCCCGGCATGGCTGCCGCTCTATCTACGGGCAGAATCGCCTGAGAACGTCATCTCTTATCTCGGACAGATCGCTTTGGCATCTCAGCCCGGAGAGAAGACGGTGTATAGCTGCTTAGGATATATCGTACTCGGTAAACTGCTTGAAAGGGTAACAGAACAGCCGCTTGACCAACTATCAGAAGAACGGATTTTCGCGCCGCTCGGTATGGCGTGGACGCGTTTCAACCCGCCGCAGGAATGGCATAAGAACTGCGCAGCGACAGAGGATTCCAACAGTTTTGAACGTCGCATGGTTAACTACGAACGCTACGACTGGCGTGAAGGCGTGATTATCGGACAGGTACACGACGAAAACGCGCACTTCCTCGGTGGGATCTCAGGAAACGCGGGACTCTTTTCTACATCAACAGACCTCGGAAAGTTCTGTAAAGCGTTGATGGATAACGGCGGCAACTTATTGCGTCCGGAGAGTCTTGACAGAATGCAGCAAGTCGTTCCAGCGGAAGGAGAACGCCGCTGCATCGGTTGGATCGTAACAGACGATGGGTGTCTCTATCATACAGGGTTCACCGGTACCTCAATACGGATATGCCTGAAAAGAAAACTCGCGGCTATCCTGCTGACAAATCGGGTGCATCCGGATGCTGACCGGCGCGGTATCATCGAATTTCGGAGGATGTTCCATAACGTCTTGTACGCTTCGTAACGATACGCGATCATTGGATAAGCGGGGTTAATGAAGATTAATTTATTAATTCGGTAATATAGGAACGTGCGATGAATCGCACGACTACGAGCCTGCCCGTTTGTAGTCGGGCAATTCTGCGGTGTACGCACCCAAATTTTGCCCACACGCGGCAAAATTTGTCTTTGCTTTACATTTGCGAAGTGCATTATTGCCCGTCAATTACCTATTTATTTTTCAAACTTCATCAAACCCCGCCTGCGATGGTTATTTCACTGGACTCCCTTATGTCTACCACAACAAATTCTCAAACACTCGAATTAGGATTGAGCGTCTTACTCACTGAAAAACGCGACTGGCTTCAAGGGAAATCCATCGGGCTTATTACAAATCATACCGGTGTCAATGCGACCTTACAAAACAATTATCGACTTTTCGCAGAAGTATCGGCGTGCCAACTCTCCGCGATTTTCACGCCAGAGCATGGACTCTGGGGTGCGGTACAAGACGGTATCGCTATCAATAGTAGGGACAAGGTTACCTTGAAGAAACACCCAAGCAAAAACCCCCTACGAGACGAAAACCGATTAAATGTTCGCGTTTTCAGTTTATACGGTCAATCAATGCGTCCAACAGCAAATCAGCTTGAAGGCATAGACCTACTGGTCTACGATATGCAAGATGTAGGTGCGCGTTACTATACCTATATTTCCACGATGCTGTACGCGATGGAAGCAGCCGCGGACTACGGGATTGCATTCATCGTCACTGACCGACCTAATCCGATTACGTGTAATGCTGTAGCGGGACCGGTATTGGAAAGTGGATCCGAATCGTTCGTTGGAATACACCCGATACCGATACGTTACGGGTTGACAATCGGAGAATTGGCGACACTATTAAAAGCGGAACGCGTGCCGTCCTGTCAACTAAAAGTTGCGTGGATGCCCGGATATAAGCGAGCGATGTGGTTCGATGATACCGGATTGCCGTGGGTGCCACCCTCACCGAACATGCCGACCCTGACAACAGCGATACTCTATCCGGGTTTATGTCTGTTTGAAGGGACAAATATGAGTGAAGGACGTGGAACGACGAAGCCGTTTGAATATATCGGCGCACCTTGGTGTAACGGCGAAAAGTGGGCCGGGCAACTCAATGACTGCCAACTGCCGGGGGTTCTGTTCCGTTCTGTTGTCTTTACACCCGCTCCTGCGTCTGAGACCACAAAATACGCGAAACAGACCTGCCAGGGTGTCGCTATCCATATTACCGACAGAGAACGTTTCCGTCCGATAGAGACAGCCATTCAGATGCTATCTACGCTAACCACTGAATACAGTGACCACTTCGCGTTCAAAGCATCACATTTCGATAGATTGGCAGGGAACACCTGGCTCCGGGAGGCATTATCAAGTCGGAATTCAGCGGATGCCCTCCAAGCACGGTGGAGTCAAGAACTTCAAGGATGGCAGGACCGCACAACACAGTATCACGTCTATGATTAAAAAAAGCAGATGAAAAACTTCTTTGAACTTCTCAAGAAAGATAAAAAATTCGTTATCGGGTTAATGTCCGGCACCTCCGTTGACGGTATCGATGCTGCCGTCGTTGAAATCACAGGAAACGGTTTAGAGACTGAAGTAGACCTCATCGCTTTTGAGACTTTTCCGTTTCCATCTGGCGTGCCACAACGGGTCCTTGCGCTCTGCCAACCCGATACGGGTCGTGTTGACGACATCTGTGAGATGAATTTCTATATCGGACACCTTTTCGCTGAAGCAGTGAATCATATTCTGAAAAAAAGTGGAATACATGCCAACGACATTGACCTCATCGGTTCACACGGTCAAACGATTCATCATCTCCCGAAAGACGCAAACACCTCGCGCTATCCCTCGACCCTACAGATTGGTGAACCTGCGGTTATCGCGCACGAAACCGGTATTCCAACGATAGCCGATTTCCGCGTCGCGGACATGGCAGCGGGTGGACAAGGCGCGCCGTTGGTATCATACATTGATTATCTACTATTTTACAATAAAATTAAAACAGTCGGACTTTTGAACATCGGTGGGATTGCGAATCTCACGGTGCTACCTGCAAAGGGAACGTTTGATTCCGTCTCTGCTGCGGATACGGGGCCCGGCAACATGTGCATCGATGCTGTCATCACAGAAATTACACAAGGCTCAGAACGCTACGATAAAGCAGGTAAACGCGCTGCACAAGGCGCGCCGTACCAACAGCTTATTGACGAATGGTTAAAACACCCGTTTTTCCACCAGTCCCCGCCGAAAACTACCGGACGTGAGATGTTTGGACACACTTATGCGATGGAGTGTCTGGCGGCTTGCGGTGAACATGAACTTTCGGACAACGACTGCATCGCGACACTGACCGAGCTGACAGTTCAAACGATTGCCGATTACATCACACGATTTATAACAGGACAAAGTCTGATAGACGTGCTTTATGTGAGCGGTGGCGGTGTCCACAATCAGACAATCATGCGACGGCTTGATGAACTATTGGCAGATACGTCAGTCGAACTGGTGGATAACTCTGGTATTTCGGCGGATGCGAAGGAGGCGATTGCGTTTGCGATTCTGGCGAATGAGACGCTTCACGGAAACGCAGGGAATCTACCTTCAGCGACGGGTGCATCTGTCCGGAAGGTTCTGGGTAAGTTCGTGTGTCCGTAATTTGCGGTGCTGAGATAGTGTCGGCGAAATCTGAAAATGCAACGCAAAAAGAGGAATCTACTATGCAAACAACTTCCGCCCAAGATTTGTCTCACATCACGATTGATTTAGCCGTCAAGAGAGGGGTTCACAGTGTTGCTTTCAGCCCAGATGGTTCAATAGTTGCAAGTGACAAGAACAACACCGTCGGACTCTGGGATGCTGTCACGGGAGGAGAAATCAAAATGGAGAAAAATTTCTGGGTGGCTCTTCAGGGGAACTTCACTGCGGATATTAACAGCCTCGCTTTCAGTCCGAATGGACGGATAGTCGCAGGTGGAATCAACGCAAGCGAAGTGATTTGTCTTTGGGACGCTGCCACCGGCGAGCAACTTAGGTCTATGCGGGAAAATGCGCCGAACGCTTTACATTGGGTCAATACTGTCGCATTCAGCACTGATAGCAAGATACTTGCGAGTGGCAGTGAGGACGGTAATCTCTATCTATGGGATGTAGAAACAGGTAAGCGGCTGAAAGCACTGACTGAGGATACAGAGAATATCTTTAGCGTTGCCTTCAGTAGCGACGGAAAAACGTTAGCGAGTGGCAATGCAGGAAACGCCATCGGTTTGTGGGATATTGCTACCGGCGAGAATTTGGAAACACTTACAGGACATACGAATTGGGTCTTTAGTGTTGCTTTCAGTCCAGACGGACGGACACTCGCGAGCGGAAGTTGGGACAAAACTGTCCGGCTCTGGGATATAACCTCAGGACAGCAACTGAAAACTTTCGTTGGACACACTGCTGCGATCTGGAGCGTCGCCTTCAGTCCCGATGGATTAGTACTTGCAAGTGGGAGCGAGGACAAGACAATCCGGCTCTGGAATATTGCCACAGGTACGCAAATCGCAACACTTACAAGGCACACGGCACCGGTCAAGAGTGTTGATTTTAGTCCGGATGGCGTAACGCTTGCAAGTGGAAGTAAAGATGGTACAGTCCGCCTATGGGACCTCACGTCTCCGATGCTGCTGCGAAAAAACAGAGAGGAATAGAAGAAGGGGTTGGAAGGGTGGAAGGTGGGAAGGCTGGGGCCCTACCCTTCCAATCTTCCATGCTTCCATTCCTGCGCTTTTTGCAGAATTATGCACCCGTTCCATTCATAAGTAGCGTCACGTGATATGAATGCAGAATTATGCAACCATCTATTTGTGGAGGCGATTTATGAAAAACAATGATGCCGAACTTATCCAACAAGTCCTTGAAGGCGATGACAGTGCTTTTTCCGTGTTAGTGAGAAAATACCAGAAACAGGTGCATGCCCTTGCATGGCGGAAAATCGGGGATTTCCACATCGCTGAGGAGATCACGCAGGACACTTTTCTGAACGCATACAGACGGCTTTCTACACTCAAGAAGCCTCAGCGGTTTGTAAGCTGGCTCTATGTCATCGCAGCAAATCGTTGCAGTTCTTGGCTCCGTAAAAAGCGGTTGCGGACGCGACCCCTTGAGGAACTTGAGGAGACAGACGACGAGCAGCTACAACAATCGACGTATTCTGGATACGTTGCTGCGGAAAACGAACGCACCACCGCAGACGCACAGCGCGATGTCGTTAAGAAGCTGCTTGAAAGATTACAAGAAAGTGAACGCACCATTATTACGCTTCACTACTTCGCGGAGATGTCATGCACAGAGATTGGCACGTTCTTAGGCGTATCCAAAAATACGATTAAGAGCCGCCTCCGTCGGGCACAGCAGCGCATGAAAAAGGACGAACCGATGATCAGAGAGGCTTTAGAAAACTTCCAAATCACGCCGAATCTCACAGAGAATGTTATGCGAGAGATTGCCCGTATTAAACCGGTTGCACCGTCGGGTGGTAAGCCGCTCATGCCGTGGGCAATCGCCGCTTCCACGGTTGCCGTGATATTGCTCATGCTGGGGATTGGAAACCAGCAACACGCGCTCCGTTTCCAGAAACCGTATAACCTTGATGCTGCGTCAGAGATGACAATTGAACTGATCGAAACGCCTATCGTGCTGAACGTTGCGTCTAAACCGGATATGCGAACACAGATCGGAAGCACCAACACATCGGACAGGATTAGCAAATCCGAAGAACCCTCTAATAATACGCCAGTGCTCGTTGCGGAAGCACATGCTGATGAACTTACCGAGGATTATACAAAGTGGGAGCTCCCTAAAGCAGCGAAAACGAGGCTCGGAAAAGGTGGTATTAATGTACTTCAATTCTCGCCAGATGGCACGCAAATCGCTGTCGGAAGTAACATTGGTGTGTGGCTATACGATGTGGAAACAGGAAAAGAGATTACGATGTTCCCAGGTGTATGTCAAGCCATCGCTTTTTCGCCCGACGGACGCTTCATCGCAGGTAACGGCGGTCCCCCCGGACTTCAGCTGTGGGAGATAGCGACCGGTCAGAAAATGTCACACATTGAGAAGATTTTTCCTGCCGCAGCATTGCATTTCTCCGAAGATAGCAAAAAAGTTGTCAGTTTGGGTAACTGGAAAGACACCATTGACAGGTTAGATGTCGAAACAGGTGAGGCGAGTGCGAGGAAAATGGAAGAAATGGTAAAGAGAACAAATTCGTCTCAATCTTACGCCGTCACAGCGGATAAATTTGCAGTGGGTAGGAAGGGCGGAGAGATCGAACTGGGAAACACAATGACAGGTAAAAAGTTATCTACCCTTATCGGACATATAGGCGGCATTCAGGAACGGGTACCATTCCCAGCAAATGCAGATATTCCGGAGATTCCGCCAGCAGGAGAGATTCGGTGGAAGTTTGGAGACACCTCCAACTCTTCTGTGTTGGCTTTAGCATTTTCACCGGATGGCACGCGACTCGCCAGTGGAAGTGAAGATAAAACCGTCCGATTATGGGATACTGACACCCACGATGAATTGGCTATCCTCCGAAAACATACAGGTTCGACAAACGCTTTAGCATTCTCACCGGATGGAAAAATGCTTGCAAGTGGGAGCACCGATAAGACCGTACAGCTATGGGATACTGGGACTGGCGCACATCTTGCGACGCTCACCGAGCATATAAGGAGTATCGCAGCACTGGCATTTTCACCAGATGGAGGAACCCTCGCAAGCGGAAGTACGGATGGTACAATCCGGTTTTGGAACACAACTACCAGAACATTGTTACCAATTCGTCTTACAGGACACACCGAGTGGATGAAAGCTGTTTCCTTCTTTGAAGACAGTTCTACGCTCGCCAGCGTTGACTTCAACGGCGTAATTACCTTGTGGGACCTGAAGACATCGCAAAAAATCAGGGGCCAAACGATAGTACCTCCGGATTTCTTATTGACTTCAGCGTTTTCACCGGATGGAACGAAACTCGTTAGCACCGGTGCCGACTCCGCTACATTCCTCAATATAGGTTATAGTAAGATGGTCGCTACGCGGGAGCCAGATCATCTGGTTCGCCTGACAGATGTTCGTACAGGACGTGAATTGGCAACATTAAAAAAGACGGTTGGCGGAATGAATGAAAAAGTAGGTATGGCTTTCTCGCCTGATGGAAAAAGGGTAGCCTTCTACGGATCGGATGAAATTTGCGTATGGCACACGGAAGCGGGGAATGTTCTTACTATCCCACTCTCAGAACAAAACAGTGATGACGCGATGGTCAATCAGCATATGATGGCTCGAATGCTAAATGAAGTCACGGTTCTGATGTTCTCACCAGATGAAAAAAAACTGGTCAGTGGAACTATGGGCGGAAAGGTTCAGATGTGGGACGCTGAAACTGGTGTTGAGATAGCTCCCTTCCTCGCAGGACAGGAACCGGACGATAAGGGAGGCCACGGCAATTTTACTGTGAGATATGAAGATCCGATTACAGCGTTGGCGTTCTCCTCAAATGGGGTCTTACTCGCTGTAGGAAGTGAACAAGAAATCCGTTTGTTGGGCAGTCGTAAGCAGCCACACCTGAAAGATGTAACATACGGCACCCAATCGTTAGCGTTTTCTCCTGATGACACTGTTCTCCTCGCCGGACTCCGCAACGGCGGAATCGAATTATTAGATATGACAACAGGTGAAAAAATTACCACCCTCAATGGACACATCGCAATAGTAGAGACGTTAGTCTTTTCACCCGACGGTAAAACGCTCGTAAGTACTGGGCAGGATGGAACTATCCTTGTATGGGATTGGGACGAAGCACTCAAAAATGCTTCTGTAAGCGAAAACAGTGAATAAATCTGTCAAAATAGACGCTATCTCATGCGGTACCTTTAAGCCAACGATAGCGTACACAGCCTAACAGGCTATGCTACGTAAGAAACGCTTTTTTGTAGCGTATGCTGTTAGCTTACGCCATAACGAGTCCAATCTAAAACGCACACAGCCTAACAGGCTATGCTACGTAAGAAACGCTTTTTTGTAGCGTATGCTGTTAGCTTGCGCCAT
>ASZN01000014.1 GCA_000406005.1 Candidatus Poribacteria bacterium WGA-3G | reverse complement strand
CGTGCATAGACGACACTGGATGCGGGCAGGTTAGACACGACGGTGTCTACAAAGGGACTTAAGGAATCCCGTAGAGAACCGTGTTTTTCAGATGGACATAGATTAACATAGTTTTTTACTAACAGAGACATTATGAAACGAACCCACCTTACAATGCTCATCGCGCTTTTCTCAATCATGCTGATTGGTCCCGCGAGTGCACAGATAATCTTTTTTGCCGATTTTGAACCCAACTCCCAAGACGCAATCCCAGATGCCAGTGTCAACGATCCCGCAAATTGGGTGCCAGAAAACGACGGAACCGTATGGGCAGAAGCGACGGAATTCCCCGGCGGTGAAGGCGCATTACATCAGACTGCTGAAGGATGCGGCATCTCCGGAAACACACCAATACCCGGTGTTGACGACTTCTCCGACGGTATCATCCAAGCGGTCTTCTCCTGGCAAGACGATGACGGTGTCGGTTTCCAGTTCCGTCGCGTCGGCGACGATAGAGGATACCTCGTCGCATTCGGCTATAACGAAACATCACAAGTCATCATCGGAAGCCTCGCAGACGGATGCTGTCCCTCAGGTCAATGTCTCGACCAATGTACATGCGAAAACGGCGGCAATGAACTTCTCAGTGTCGATCACGGATTAGGTGAAGGTCTCACGCAAGATAACACCGTCGCCTACCTCGCACGTGTCGAGGTCACTGGAAGCCTCATCCAAGCCTGGTATATGCCGCTCGCAGACGCACCAGACCTCCTCGCAGACTCCTCAGAATTCGGCGATCCGGTCGCAGAATACGACGGCGCAGATGACCTCGGACCCGGCATCGCCGGTATCTGGCACGAAAGTTGGGGCAACGGAAGAATGGGCAGCGTCCTTGTTACCGGCCCAGGCGGCACTGTAGCAGTTGACCCGCACGCCAAACTCTCCACAACATGGGGCGACGTTAAAAGCAGTTATTAGTCTCTATCCGGTATAGACTGATACCATCAAATCAATTCGCATTGCGGGATGGGGGCCCCAAACCTCAGTCTCCCCGCATTGCATGACCTGTCTTTATAGGGTGAGGCACTTTTTGCCTCACCCCATCCCGATTAGTTCTACGGCGTGGTCACTTTCGGCGCATAAGTAGCCGTCTAAGCCTTGCCACCCTGTTGCCTCGTCCGAATAGACGGCAACAAAATCCGTTCCTTTCGTATAGCAAGTTTCGGCTTGCAAACTACAAAAAAAACAGAGGAGGTATCTTATGAAAATACGTCTTTTGCTCTCAACGGTCATCTTGAGTCTACTTTTTTCCTTCCACGCCGCCGGAAACATCGTGTTTTACGCCGATTTTGAGCCCGGTTCTAAGGAGGCAAAACCGAACGCCGGTGTGAACGATGTCAAAAAATATAAACCGGAGAACGCTGGAACCATCTGGGCTGAAGCAGATTTCAAAGGCGGAAATATCGGCGGGAAAGGTGCAATGGCACAAACCGCTGAAGGGTGCGGTATCTCCGGCAACACACCCCTCCCAGGCGTAGACGATTTTACCGACGGTATTATCCAAGTGGTCTTCTCTTTCGGTGATGATGACAGCTTCGGTGTTCAATTCCGCAGAAAAGGTGATGATAAAGGCTATCTCACCGTCTTTGGGTATAATGAAACACCAAAGGTCCTTTTCATGAGTCTCGAAGACGGGTGCTGCCCATCCGGACAATGCCTCGACCAATGCGGTTGTGAAAACGGCGGGAAAGAAATAGACAGCGTCCCACATGGATTAGGGGCTGGACTCGACCAGACAAACGCTGTCCCCTATCTTGGACGTGTCGAAGTCAATGGCGATAACGTCAAAATCTGGTATATGGAACTCGCTGAGGTCAAGGACCTGTTCGCAGATTCCAGTACCCTCGGTGATCCGATCCTTGAATCTGACAAAGCCACAACTAAAGGCGCAGGTTCCGTCGGGATCTGGCACGAAAGTTGGGGTATGGGACGGATTGATAGTATCCTTGTTACCGGTCCCAGCGGTTTTGATGTTGATGTCAAGGACAAACTCACAACAATGTGGGGCGAAATCAAAACGACGTATTAGACGCTATCCATCAATTTTTCGTTGGTGAGATTTCCGACTCTCCCACATCGACGGAAATGTCAGAAAAAAAAAGACTCCTTGTGGTATAATGAGGTAAGCAAAGCCTTTCGCAACTCTTATGACTGTCGTGTGAAGGCATCGCGCCTCACACCCTCATTAGCATCCAAGGAGTCTACCTATGAAAGTCACAAACGTTGAACGTGTCCTTGTAGATGTCCCTTTCACCCCGCGTCAACAACAGATTACCACGCAGAGCGTATCAACCGTTTACAACTGGTCAATCCTCGAATTGTGTAAAGTCACAACGGACACCGGACATATCGGTTGGGGCGAAACCGTCGTCCACTACACCTATTCGCGCGTCAGCGAGGCAAGCGTCGAACGTGTGATCGGACAAAGTCCCGCCGAACACATGAACGACGATTCACTCGGCGCCGGCCTACAGATGGCACTCTTCGATGTCGTCGGAAAGATTCTGGAAGTCCCCGTCTACCGACTCCTCGGCAACCAGTGTCGGAACGCCGTCCCGATTTCGTGGTGGTGTATCGATTCCTCCCCGGAAAACTGGGCAGCGGAAGCCGCGGACGCCGTGAAGAACGGCTATACCAGTTTCAAGAACAAACCCCGCCCGTGGTGGGATATCGTCGCACAGGTGGATGCCGTCGCAAAGGTCGTACCAGCGGATTTCAAACTCGACCTCGATCCCAACGGTTCCCTCCGCAATGCAGAGACCGCCATCCCCATCCTTGAAAAACTCGATACACATCCAAACGTAGCGATGTTTGAGACACCGATCCCACAGAGCGATGTTGATGGCAATAAACAGATCCGCCAAGATGTCGGTTGCCAAATAGCAATGCACTTCGGCTCACCGCCTTATACGACCTGTATCCGTGAAGATGTATGTACCGGGTTCGTCATCGGTGGCGGTAAGTCTCGGGTCGTCCGTGAGGGTGAACTCAGCGCTGCAGCGGATATGCCCTTTTGGCTCCAAATCGTCGGAAACGGGTTGACGACAACATGGGCAGCGCATCTCGGCAGCGTACTCACGCACGCCACATGGCCCGCTATCACCTGCCTCAACCTCTACAGCGATCATCTCCTCACACAACCCGTACAGGTAGCAGACGGATGCCACAAGGTGCCAGATGCACCCGGATTAGGCGTTGAAATCAACGAAGACGCAGTCGAACGTTTCCGCGTTCCCGCTGAAAAATTAGACGCTGACGGCTACACAATCCATCCCGTGCCACGTATCATCAAGACGGCTGTCTATCCAGATGGCAGCTGCATCCATATAGCAGGCGACGGTTTGAGCTATTTCAATGCCGGTAACGGTATGGCACAAGCAGAAGGCGCACGCCTCGAACTCACCTTCGACGACGGCACCGACGAATGGGCAACACTCTTTGAAAAAGCAAGAGAAACACCCGTCCACGGACAGTGGTAAAATTTTTACAACCTCCCAAAAGCAGTAGGTGCGGTTCCAAACCGCACCTACCGAAAACCTGAACTGTGATTTATCTGATTTCTGTGATTTTCTAAGATAAAAGATTCTGATTTTGCAGGCAAGGTTTGTAACCTTGCCCACTGACAACTGATCGCTGACCGCTGACAGCCAAAAATCGCTTGCCTCTACATCGAATATCTGCTACAATCAACTGGACATCCTACAGACACAAAACAGGGGCAAAATAACATTGACTTCTCCGCAGCAACAGCGCGCCCTCACGTGGCGTGTTTTATGCATCTTCGCTATTACCGCACCCATTAACTGCTATTTCCTCATCCAGATGGAACTGGTGCGCTACACCTTTCCGACATGGGTCGTCCCGCTCTCCAATGTCATTTTCATCCTCACCGCAGTGATGATCATCAACGCCGTCATCCGTCTCCTAAAGAGCAGTTTCGCACTCACACAAGGCGAACTTCTACTCCTCTACGTGACACTCAGCTTCGCCACTACACTCGCCGGATGCGATGTCTTACAGGCGATCCTCTCCGTACTCGGACACGGGTTCTGGTTCGCAACCGAAGAAAACGAATGGCGCACCCTCTTCTGGCACCACATTCCACAGTGGCTCACCGTTTCCGACAGAGACGCACTCCGCGGCTACTATCAAGGAGAATCAAGCCTATATCTTCCGCGCCATCTACGGGCTTGGTTACCGGTGGTCGGCGCGTGGTTGTTGCTCTTCGCAGTGATAGCGTTCGTCTTCCTCTGCCTCAACACGATCCTCCGCCGACAATGGACACACCGAGAACGTCTCACCTTCCCCGTTATCCAACTCCCGTTCGCAATGACGAATCCGACCTCCGGGTTCTTCCGAAACAAGCGGATGTGGATCGGCTTCGCTATCGCCGCTGGTATCAGTCTCTTCAACGGATTAAGTCATCTCTATCCCGTACTTCCGAATATCCCTGTGACACGCCGGTTCTTCAGATTCCACGACGCACCGTTCAGCTACTACGGCACCATCATCACCGCTTTCTATCCGTTCGCTATCGGTATTATGTTCCTGATGCCATTGGATGTCCTCTTCTCAACAACCTTCTTCTATTTCCTCTATCGGAACGAAGTCGCTTTAGCGCAAGCGGTCGGGTGGAATGCTATTCCACGCTTCCCCTACCTTAACGAACAGACGGTGGGTGCTTTTGTCGGACTCTGTTTCTTCTTCGGCTGGACAGGTAAACGGCATTTCAAGGCTATTCTGCAAAGCGCGCTGCCATCCCGCGGACGCGAACCGCCACCGGAGCAACACGACGAACCCATGCCGTATCGCGTCGCTGTCTGGGGATTCGTTATCGGTATCCTGTTGTTCGCATTCCTGCTCTACAAGGCAGGCATGGAACCTTGGTTGGCGTTGACCTTCGCAGTCCTGTTCCTCATAACACCGCTGGTAACGACGCGTATCCGTGCCGAGTCCGGTATCTTCGTTCACGCCTACCACCATCAGGCACCGCGATACATACTCAGTACCGTCTTAGGGACACACCGCCTCGGCGCACAGAACCTCACTGCACTCTCGGTCTGCTTTTTCAACCGCGATTACCGACCGCAACAGATGCCGCATCAGTTAGAGGCATTCAAAATCGCTGAACTCGCCAATATCAACCAACGGCGGATGCTCCTCACGATCGTCATCGCCACTATTTTCGGTGGACTCGTCGCTTTCTGGGTACAACTCCATCTCTACTACCAGTTCGGTGCCGATTCCGGATACTACGGACCGTGGGCACTCGGCTACGGCAGACAATACTTCCAACGCTTGACAAACTGGATTACCTACCCGCTTGACACAGATTGGCTCGGCGTAATATTCATGGGCATCGGTTTCACCGTCATGATGATTCTGACCTACCTACGTGTCAAATTCTTCTGGCTACCGCTGCATCCACTCGGTTACGTCATGGCGAGCAATCAAGAGATGTCCGACCTCTGGATACCGTTGCTCATTGCGTTAACACTAAAATGGCTCATCCTCCGGCACGGTGGCATCCAGAGTTATCGGCGTGTCATCCCCTTCTTTTTAGGGTTAGTTCTCGGTGACTACCTGATGGGCAGCACCTGGAGCCTCCTAAACATCCTCCTAAACACCACAATGTATCAGTTCTATCCGTAGCAGTGATTCATGTAGCCTAAACCTTACTATGCACCGAAACTCACATTCTTAAAGATCAAAAATCACCTGCGCAAACCAACTTCCATCGTTCTTTTGAACGACTTGCAATTGGTGATACGTGACGCTTTTGATTTCCGTATAAACCGCGTGTTTATCAAAATTCGCCGGTTCCCCGTAGACCGTCGCCGACATCTCCGTTTCGCTGCACTGCTGGATTTCTGCGCGCTTAAAGAAAGTCTCTTCTGTCTCGTGCCGAAAGATGAGCTCATCGAGCCACGCCACAAACAGTTCCTCCACAGAATCCGCCGTGAGCCGAATCTCAACCGACACCGTCTCATCAACCGTCTCCAAAACAGCAATTGCGTCAAAGAGACCCATCGCCGCGTGTGTCAAAAGTTCCGATAGATTCTCGCCGTGAACTACCATCCCCATATCAGCCGTATGCTCAAGGTATTCATAAGGTTTCATATCGTCTCCATCGTCTCTGTCATTCTTTTCTAACATCGCAACATCATACCCCGAAAACCCGATCCTGTCAATTTCTGAAATAGGCATATCTTCCTCAGCCCAGGCCGGTAGGTTCGGTTTCCTAACCGCACCGAATCATATCTGTAGGCGGGATTTGGAACCCCGATTTCTGCTGTTAAAACTTAGGCAATTTTCACTTGACTTTACATCCGATTTATGTTATTTTATTCTATTAGATATAGGTTCCAATTCACTGACAACTAATCATGAACAAACTTTACTTCGACAACAACCTTGACATCCCACGCGGATGAACAACAACCCCGTCTATTTAAAATCAAATTCTCGCTTTGCAGGTTGTGCAAGGACATCAAAACAACCTGATTTTATGAAGGAGAATACAATGCAACTATGGGAAGATCAGGCAATTGTGCATGCGCTGAAGCATGCCTTGAAAAGTTATGACTACTTAGAATATGATGAGACGGGTTCTAAACACATCAACGCACTAAAGGTAAGAGTTAAACCGGATCATTTAAGTGCTAAACGCGATTTTTCGGTTGCTGGGAATATCTGTAAAACTTTAGAAAAAGAAACAGGAAGGCGTTTCTTCGTGCCTGGTGTTGTCACAAATGGTGAACCGGATTGGGATAAGAAGTGGACCTGGTTCAATATGCGCGAACAACCATTCCATAAAAATGTAAAGATAACCTATCCAAACGATAGAACTGACCCTCTCATAGTGGAGTGCTATGTCGGTGAGTATATGAATCTTTTTGTAGGTGATCCACAAATCACGCAGTACGCCGACGCAAACGGAGAAATAAAAGTTGAGTTTCGCGTTGTTGACCGAAAGACTGGAGATACGAGGTGTAGCAAAGCAACGAATGTAACACTTGACTTGTTAGCGAAGACAGCAGCTGAAGTTATAGCTGAGTCTGCCCAATAGAGGTATAGTTCATGATAGGATGGTTAACAGTAATTACGGGTGCAGTTGTAGCAATTGGCACTGCTGCGCTCGCGTTTATCACGTGGCGGTACGTTCGTTTAACAAAGCAGCTCGTAGAAACCTCCTACAAACCAGAAGTTATAGTCTATCTACGTGCCTCCCAAACGTTAATCCGCGATAATTTAGAAGTCAATGAAACAACGCTTTGTGTAAAAAATGTAGGTCCGGGTGTTGCCCGTAAGATTGAGTTTGGAGATAACCTTTCTTTTGCGCCTTATGGTGGTGAACCGCTCGAAAACATTGGCTTCCTGAAAAAGGGAATTGATGTCCTTGCCCCAGGACAGGAGAGAAGACAGAATCAACCCAGCGTTGCGGATCCATTTGGGGACTTAAGTCAATTGCAAGTTACGATTCCGGTTAATTATGAAGATTCGCGCGGTACAAAATATTCTGACACCTTTTCTCTTGATTTTACCGAGCCAGATTTATTGCCCGCTCAAGGTGACCCCCAATGAACAAATGCTACTTCGGCGATAACCTCGAAATCCTACGCGAACTCGACGACGAACGCGTCCACCTGATATGCACCGATCCGCCATTCAACTCTGGACGTGATTATAACGCCTTTATCGGCGATTCCCTCGCACAGAAAAAAGCGTTTACCGATACATGGACCTGGGACACCACCACACAAGACGCTCGCGCCGACATCGAACACCGCGCCTACACCAGCGACACCTACAAAGCATTGGACAACTGTCTCAAAGGCTACGATTTAGTACTCCAAAACGCTGTCTCCGGTAACAGGGGCGCGATGCGTGCCTATCTCGCCTTCATGGGACCCCGAATCGCCGAGATGCACCGAGTCCTCACACCCACCGGCAGCATCTACCTCCACTGCGACCCGACCGCCAGTCACTACCTCAAAGGCATCATGGACGCTGTGTTCGGCGTAGACAACTTCAGGAACGAGATTATCTGGCAACGCACGAATGCACATAACGACGGCAAACAATACGGCAGAGTCCACGACACCCTCCTGTTCTACAGCAAAAGCAGCAAGAACGTATGGAATCCTATCTATATGGAGCACGACCCAGAGTACGTAAAGAAGGCTTATCGCTACAAGGACAAAAGAGGTTTCTACCAAGTAGGAGATCTGAATGCCTCCGGCGGGGTTAGAAATGGCGAATCCGGAAAACCTTGGCGAGGCGTAGATCCAAATGTTGCAGGTAATCACTGGCGCGCACCACGCAGAGAAGCGTGGCCTGACGGTGTGGAACCTCCTGAGAATTATGAATCTCTCTCGGTTCACGAAAAACTGGATGCGCTGGATGCAAACGGTTTAATTTATTGGCCCCCGAAAGGCAGTATTCCAAGATTCAAGCGGTATTTATCTACATCAAAAGGAAGAAGAGTACAAGACATCATGATGGACATAAATCCGCTCACAAGCAGGTCCAAGGAGCATTTTGGCTATCCTACACAAAAGCCTCGCGAACTCTACGAACGCCTCATAACCGCCTCCAGCAACGAAGGCGACATCGTTCTCGATCCGTTCTGCGGTTGCGGCACTACCATTGACGCAGCGCACACCCTCAAACGCCAATGGATGGGGATTGACATAACCATCCTCGCACTCGATCCGATGCGGCAACGCTTGGCAGACCGACACGGATTACAACCCTCCATAGATTACCAAATCGAAGGCTACCCAACCAACATGCAGGAAGTCCACAGACTCTTGAAAGAAGGAGACAAACGCAAATACCACGACTTCTCCAATTGGGCAGTGACACGGCTCGGACTCAGACCCACGAAAGATGTCGGTGATGGTGGACTCGACGGTGTCGGACACGTGACACTCTGGAACCCGCAGCAGATGAAAGAGACAAACGCACGCATCCTCGCCGAAGTCAAGACCGGCAAACCGACCCTCACGCAAGTCCGCGCCTTCTGCCACGTCATGGATCAGCACAACGCAGAAGTCGGCATCTTTATCTCGATTGAACCCATCTCCGCAAAAATGCGTCAGGAAGCAGAAAATATGGGCAGCTTCGAGCACAATCAGAAGAACTATCCACGCCTCCAATTCTGGCAACTCGACGACGCATACTTCGAGAACCCGGACAGCATCAATACCCTCGTCCGTTTACCCGATGCGTGGCGCATCCGTCCCACCCAAAAATCAGAACGCCATTTCGACAACCGACAAATGCAACTCCTCCGCGGTTAAAATCCACACGCGCCGCGCAAAAATTCGTACTTATACCATTTCTAAATAGTGTTGTCGCATTACCGCATGTTATGAAATACGGTGGCATACCGGAACACAGACTAACAGTCTATGCTACATAAGGGGGAAATAAAATCAGAAATGGTATTACATCCTTGGAAAAAAAGTGACAGATACGATTGGAATTGCAACATATATTCCGCGTTTTTAGGTGAATTGGTACAAAATTTGCTCAGGTTGTGTATACATTTGATTTTTTTTGAACACTTAAGTTGTTTTTGGCATCTTACTTATAGACATTAATTTCTAAAGGATCAAAGATATGAGAATACAAAAATATACAAGTCGCGCGTTATTATTCTCACTTTGTGTACATATTGCTCTGGTATTCGTTTTTGCGCTGTTACTTGCCCACCATTTTGATACGGAGAAAGCATATATATCCGCGGAGATATTGGAAGCTGCCCCAGAAAAGCAGGTCCGGCGGCGGATTTTGCAACGGCACGTCCGTCCAAATCGACGGATGGCAAATGCTGGGGTATCAGACGTTTCCGCTACTCCGTTGACTTATGCCCTACGGGCAAGCGCGCCTAAAGCACTGATTTACGCTGATGCCGTTGCCGATATCGTTACGTACACCGAGCTGCCGCAAATCGAGGCACCCAGTCCAGTTTCCAATATCAGCCTTGGTCATGATATAAGAAGGGGTCTCGGAATTTTCGATACAGGAGCGATGCCGGGACACGGATTAATCGGAGAGGTATTCGTGCCGGGTGTTCATATCTTCCGAATGCCCAATTTTGATCGCCTGCACCCTGCCGATACCTTTATTACAGCAAACTTAAACGTCCCCACACGGAACTACGCTATCGGATTCCCGATGCCTGACATGCTATCTATCACTGAAAATTTCGCGATTCGCTTTCGCGCAGAATTGAAGATTGACACACCTGGAATATACATCTTTGAACTCAGCTCAGACGACGGTTCACAACTCTATATTAATGGAGAACGCATAATAGATAACGACGGAATTCACGGAACAGTAACTAAACAGGGCAGCATAAAACTTAACATCGGTATCCACCCTGTTGAGATTCACTATTTCCAAGGCCCCCGATACCGTATCGCGCTACAATGGTTTTACCAACTACCAAATAGTTCCGAAAAAATTGTCGTACCGCCTGAGGTTATCTATCTGCCCAACGAACCGTAGATACCGGTTTTTCACTGAAAGGTGCTGATTATCCGATCACAACCGACACACACAACAAAATTTCACAGTAACGTCTAAAACGATTCCTATCAAAATCGTCCAGAAACCCAGTCATAGCATGAATTAACAGCCATTTCCCAATCTGTCAGTTTTCCGATTTTACTGTGAAAACTGTGAAATTTTACACCAATACCCTCTCCAATGCCTAAATCTCGCGCCCCACACTGACGGCTGACGATTTCCAACTGCCAATTGCCCTCTACAATCCACAAATCCGTTGACAGAAAGCCGTTTTTAGGGTATAATTATAAAGGCTCAGTCGTCGTATACAGTGCCTGCCTCGGTTTCAGAATAGCATCTCGCCGTGCTATTTGCACATTTATAGGCGCTAAAAATAACGAGTAGACCACAAAAACGATTTAACAGCAAACCCGGCTTACAAGCTGCATCAAAAAAGCGAGGATGATAATGTCGGCAGCAAATTTAAAACAGCGGATACACAACGGAGAACTCGTCTATGGTGCTAACGCCTCTCTATCAACATCCCGCGAGGATCTGATTGCCAGAGTCGAAAACGGCGGCTACGATTTTGTTGCCGTCGATAGTCAGCACTCTCCATACAACGAAGATCGGCTCGTTGCTTTCTGCAATATGGCAAACGAACTCGGGATTCCCGTCAACTTTCGGATTAAACATACCCGAAACGCCTATCTCATCGGGAACTACCTCGACCTCGGTCCCACCGGCATCGAAGTGCCACAAGTCGAATTAGACGAAACGGTGAACGAGGCAGTCGCTGCATTCTACTACCCACAGCAAGGCATCCGGAGCTGGGGAGGTGCAGCGCGAGTCAATTCCGCAGGCAAAGAACGGCTCGAATATGCCGAATGGTGGAACAACAACGGAATACTCTGGATGCAGATCGAATCCATAGAAGCCGTCACACACGCACGACACCTCGCCAAGCCAGGTGTCGATTGCCTCTCTTTCGGACCCGCTGATCTGACATTCAGCATAGAACAACACCCAAATCATTCGCTGCAGACCGTAGACGCTTGTGTTGAATACGTCGCAAAAGCTTTGGAAGGAACGACTACCGCTGTCTGCTTTCGGAACGGTAACCCCAGTACACGCCAGAAATACGCAGATATGGGCGTTACCGTCTTTTTGGAATAAATAAACTGGAAACTGATAACCCTATAAAACATGTTGAACTACGGATTGGTAAGTACAGCGATAGCAGGGGAGGATAGGACACAACTGCTCAACGGGATGCGACTGCTGGCGGAAACGGCGCATAAATACGGGATCCCCATAACATGGGCGGTAGACACGAAATCGGTGTCCGTTGCTGCAAAGTTAATCACTGAATGGCACACCCAGAACGGCGACGTTCCCCTGCTTATGCTCAATATCAAACCGATGTGGGAAGCAAGTTGGGAGACACAACAAGAGGCGAACCCCGGCAATAGCACTGAAGCCATGGCGGTGCATCTCGTCAACATGCGCGAGAAACTCCCAGAACACATAACCAAGGAATGGGAGAGAGTCAAGCGCGCACTGCCTTGGGCAGAACCGAACATCGTAGGTGCAGCCTTCAAAAACGATGTTCTGCTCCGAGCACTCGAACACTCAGGATTCCGTGGACTCTGGGGGTATCACTCACACCAACGCAATACCGATCCTGACAATCCAGACGCATCCGAACCCGAAACCGACCGAGGGGGTTTCGGATACTTCTATCCGCTTGAGGCTTCAACAGCCATGGATGCAATCGTGCCGCGAGAGACCGAGGATAAAAATACGACAGACCCATTCAGGAACATCGTCGGTATGCCGTACCATACCGCCACACATCTCGCAGAGGATACCGATAACCTCCGTGCCGCGCTTCTCAACGGAACGGCACAGAAATATTACGATATTTATGTAGAAAACACGGCGTGGAATCAGTGGCTCGGTTATGTAGAACATATAGACCCGCTTGCCGTTGCCCAGCTCGGAGCGGAAGGACTCGAACGCTTAGATGCATACTTCGCACACGTCGTTAGCGTTCAAGAGACGAAACCGTTACCACTCGCACAGATCGTCGATGATTACACCGAAAACTATGAGCAGACCGAACCGATAACAATTGTAGAGGCAAATACAGAAAGACAAAACGGAGATACGAACCCAAAACCGACACTAAGGGCGTTCTATTGCGATGCAGCGTGTGAACTCGCCTTTGTTGAAGGGACAATGGAACCCGTTGAAATCAAAAATTATACCAGCGAACGCGTGGTACAATCTGAGGCAACCAAACCCGTGCTGACAGCCTTCGCACCGACCCGGTACCGTACAGAATTACGCATCGCTATCACAGTAGAGTCGATAAGAGCAATGCCTTATGGGATCACCGTATGGGGAGACCACGACGGCTTACAACTCACTGAATCTAACACGGACGATGTTAGGTGGATAGGAAACCATGCACTCTTCATCCGCCTCACACTACAATCCGGAAAAAACGAATTTAACCTTAAGTTGACAATCTGATGCACTCCCTTAGGCAGGGTTTTTGCTGGGGTGTTTCTTCAGGGTTTCAAACCCGCTCACCGTAGATAACACGTAGAAAATTGCGTAAGTCCTATCACAGAGGAATAAAACAATGGAAAAAGTATTAGGCCTCAGATGCCGCGAATGTGATAACAAATACCCCAAGGAACCGCTTCACGTTTGCGAATTCTGTTTCGGCCCCCTCGAAGTAGACTATAACTATGAAGAGATAAAAAAAGTTATCTCAAGACGCTCAATAGAAAATGGTCCCGAAAATTTGTGGCGCTACGCCGACCTCCTCCCCATTGATGGAGAACCCACAGATGGACATAACACAGGCTTCACACCACTCATCCGTGCCAAAAACCTCGGAGACGCACTCGGAATCAAGGAACTCTATATCAAAGACGATTCTGTTTCCCACCCGACGCTCTCCTTCAAAGACCGCGTTGTCGCTATCGCTTTAAGCAAAGCAAAAGAGTTCGACTTCGATACCGTCTCTTGCGCCTCTACCGGTAACCTCGCTAACGCCGTCGCAGCGCACGCCGCAATCGCTAAACTCAACTGCTTCATCTTCATCCCGGCTGACCTCGAAATCGGCAAAGTCGTCGCATCTCTCGTTTACAACCCCACAGTCGTCGGTATTACGGGCACTTATGATGATGTCAACCGGCTCTGTAGTGAAATCGGTGGCATCTATCCGTGGGCATTCGTTAACATAAACATACGACCTTTCTATGCCGAAGGCTCGAAGACCCTCTGCTTCGAACTGATTGAACAACTCGGTTGGAAAGCACCGGCGCATATTGTCGCACCTGCCGCCGGCGGTTCTCTCATCACAAAAATTGGCAAAGCTCTCAAAGAATTTCACCTCATGGATCTAATAGATAAACCGAATACCAAAATCCACGTTGCCCAAGCAGAGGGATGCGGTCCGATCGTCAATACCTATAAAGAAGGCGGCGATTTTGTGAAGCCTGTCAGACCGAACACAATCGCGAAATCACTCGCTATCGGCAACCCCGCAGATGGCATCTACGCCGTTGATACCGTCCGAAAATCCGGCGGTGCCGGCGAACACGCAACCGACCCCGAAATCGTTGACGCTATCAAACTCCTCGCTTCTACGGAAGGCATCTTCACCGAAACCGCTGGCGGTGTTACACTCGCCGCTGCGAAAAAATTGATTCAGAACGGACACATCCAACCCGATGAACCGACCGTACTCGCAATCACAGGTAACGGACTCAAAACCGTTGAGGCACTCGAAAACAAAACCGATTCAACGCACCTCATTCCGCCGCAACTCAGTGCTTTTCGGAAACTGATGACAGAAATTGCGTAACCATCGCTGAAAATCAATAACACTGTGGACAGTCTATACGGAGGACTCAAAACATGACACAACGAGAAATCCACGAAGTTGAACAAGGTATACGTCCACCAGAAAGTGTCGAAATGACGATAGAGGAATTTCTGGAGCAGGACGTAGATGGATATGAATACATAGATGGCAAATTAGTTCCAAAATCACCGCCACTCCCGCCAGAAATGCTTGCAATACCTACTACAATGACGATAGAAGAGTTTCTGGAGCAGGACGTAGATGGATATGAATACGTCAACGGAGAATTAGTCCCAATGGCACCGCCTTCAAGAGAACATGGTGAAATTAGCGTTAACGTCATTCATCACTTGTATGCACATATTTATCCGCAAAAACTCGGCAGATTGTACACAGCAGAGACGACATTTCAAATTGGAGAACGCACAGTGAAACCGGATGTCGCGTTTGTTTCAACCGCCCGATTGACAGGCGACAAAACAAAAGGGTTTTCTATACCGCCTGATCTGGCAATCGAAGTCGTTTCTCCATCAGATGTACTGTCTCGTATTGCTGAAAAGGCACTCGCCTATCTGGAGGCAGGAACGCGTCTCGTCTGGGTCCTTGAACCTGTTTCCAAGACAGTGACAATATACCTTTCCGAGAGAAACATTAAGATCCTCACACGCGAGGATACACTGACTGGCGAAGATGTCGTCCCAGGATTTCATTGTTTAGTTGAAGACCTATTCAAGTAGTTCACCTAATCGGAGCAATCCGAACAAAACATGGACACGCTACACGGTATACTTGAACGCATCGTCTATGAGAACCTTGACACCGGCTATACCGTCGGACGGCTCTCCGCGCGCGACCACGCCGAACTCGTCACCGTCGTCGGCAGCTTGGCATCCGTCAACCCCGGCGAAAGCCTACTCCTACAAGGTGAATGGGTAGACAACGCTAAATACGGTCGGCAATTCCAAATCGAGAAATACGAAACCGTCCTACCCGCAAACGTCGTCGGATTGCGAAAATACCTCGGTTCAGGACTTATCAAAGGCATCGGCCCGAAGATGGCAGCACTCATCGTCCGTAAATTCGGGATGGATACGATGGATGTCATTGAGCACGAACCCGAAAAACTGACGCGTGTCCCCGGTATCGGACGCAAGCGCGTCGAAATCATCAAAGAGGCGTGGGAAGCACAACGCGAAATTAAAAACGTTATGATTTTCCTGCAATCGCACGATGTCAGCACAGCGCACGCCGCAAAAATTTACAAAACCTACGAAAACGATGCAATTCCAATCGTCACAGAAAATCCGTATCGTCTCGCCGATGATATTTACGGCATCGGATTCGTAACCGCTGATACAATCGCACAGAAACTCGGCATCGACAAAGACGCACCGCAACGCGTCCAAGCCGGAATTAAATACGTACTCAGCCAGAAAGCAGATGATGGACACGTCTTTCAACACCGGGCAGAGCTTATCGAGGCGTGTCAAACCATGCTTGAGCAGGAACCCGAAGCAATTGCGCAAGGTATCCACGCACTCGTCGAAATAGAAGAAATCATCAATCCCGGTTTCACAGACTTCGCAGACACTGACGAACAAATCAACATAGACGAGCCACGTGGTGAATATGATATCAGCCATCAGCCATCAGCCGTCAGCAATCCGGAAGATATTTCCGAGGGAGATCAAAAACCTTTTCCAACTGACAACCAACAACTGATAACTAATAATCACTCCGCCATCTACCTCGCACCCTTTTACTATGCCGAACTCGGTGTCGCAAACCAGTTTTCGAGGCTCTTAGCGAGTCAAAAACAGAGTCCCGTTCTGTTACCCCCTAACACGACGCTATACCTCACACAATTAGAGAACGAGATGGACCTCCATTTCGCACCGCAGCAACGAGAGGCGATCCTAACAGCGATGACAGCGCGCGCAATGATCCTCACCGGCGGACCCGGCACCGGTAAAACAACAACCACAGTCGGGATGATCCGCCTCTTTGAAACACAAGGCAAGCATATCACCTTAACAGCACCCACCGGACGCGCCGCAAAACGACTCAGCGAGACAACCGGCGGCGAAGCGAAAACCATCCATCGACTCCTCGAATTCTCGCCCCATATCAACAGTTTTAAACGCAATCGCCAAAACCCATTGAATACCGATGTCGTTATCGTCGATGAAACATCTATGGTAGACCTTGTCCTCATGAACCGATTGATGCAAGCCATCCGTCCGAGCACCACCGTCATCCTCATCGGCGATACCGATCAACTCCCCTCCGTCGGTGCCGGCAATGTCCTCAAGGCACTCATCGACTCACAGAAGATACCCGTCATTCAACTGACCGAGATATTCCGCCAAGCCCAGGGGAGCATGATCGTTACAAACGCACACCGTATTAACAAAGGCGATTTCCCAGAACTCACCGGCGACATAGACCGGAACTTTTTCTTCATAGAGGCGGAAGATCCCGAGGCAATTACCGAATTGATATGTTCACTCATATCGGATCGACTGCCGAGCCACTATAATTACCATCCCATAGACGACATCCAACTTCTATCTCCGATGCGACGCGGCACACTCGGCACCGAAAACCTCAACAAACGGCTCCAAGAGGTACTGAACCCGCCATATACAACCCCAGCAGCCCATCCGTTCATAAAGAAACACATCGGACCCGGCACACATAGCCAAACACATAGTCACGGAAACCAAGCCATCACCGCAGGCGGGTTCCGTGTCGGTGATAAGGTGATGCAAGTCCGAAACAACTACGACTACGATGTCTTTAACGGCGATATCGGGAGAGTCGTCGCTATCGAACGCCTTGACAAAAAAGTTCATATCCAGTATCCTGATAAACAGGTGATTTACGATACGGCAGACCTCGGGGAACTCGTCTTGGCGTATGCCACGACGATCCACAAAGCACAAGGCAGCGAGTATCCTGCCGTTGTCATCCCCTTGCACACGCAGCACTATATCATGTTACAACGGAATCTTCTCTACACCGGCATCACCCGTGCAAGGGAGCGCGTCGTGATCGTCGGCACCCAAAAGGCACTCGGCATCTGTATCCGTAACAATCAAGTCATGCAACGCAACAGTTATCTCGCCGAACGGCTTCAAGAGGGCTGAAATAGAAATCAACAGGTTCTTGCTGCGGGGATCGCTCGTCAACCGCTACTTGACCTATGCCTCAGTATATGCTAAAATTTGAAATATAAACTTTCAGATTACATTTACTGTTGGGAGCAAACCAAGATGAGACACTTCGGTACTTATGGTCCCGTCAATAAAATAGATAACTACGTTGTTGCCCGGAGTGAGGACCTCGCTGACTTCATAAGGCGAATAAAACTTGGACGCTACATTGTTCTCTTCGCACCCCGACAGACCGGAAAAACCACTTTCTTCCAAAATGCCCTCAATGTGCTTATAGAGGAAGCCCCAAACTTTTTTCCGATACAACTCAATTTTGAAGCATATCAAAACTTAACACAGGATGCGTTTTACGCCAACCTTGCTGAAGAACTCATCGAGGCAATTAACCAAGTGCTTCAGAAGCGCGGACATCAGTCTTCTCAACACCTCACAACTCTTTTGGAAAACCCTGGGATCACCGACCATCTCGCTATGAGACGTTTCTTCGTGAAACTGCCGCGCCTTCTTGGATCCGGGCAGTCCAACTGCCCGCAGATCGTTTTGATTATTGATGAATTTGATGGCATACCGCGAGCCGTCGTGAGTGATTTTCTGCATATCCTTCGTCGTATCTATCTTACTGGGCGTGAGACTCGATCCCCGTATAGCCTCGCTATTGTCGGCGTGAAGAATATCACCCAACTTGACTACGATCTCTCCATATCTCCGTTCAATATACAAGACGATTTTACGCTTCCGAATTTCACCCTTGAACAGGTCAACGAACTCCTCGCCCAATATACCGAAGAAGTCGGACAGCAGTTTGCCCCTGAAGTCATTGAAGTACTACATAAACAGACGGGGGGACAGCCATTCCTCATCAACAGATTCGCACAAATTCTCACCGAAGAACTTGACATTCCGAAAACCGAGATGATTCAGATGGCGCACTTTTTAACCGCCTACCAGAAACTTCTCGTTGAACGTAATACCAACATCTCACATCTGATTACAAACATTCGTAGGGACCCGCGCTTTGAGAAAACACTGATGCGGATCGCTTTTCATGGCAGCCGCCTAAATTTTACGCTACGTAACGAGGTCATCAGCGAACTTGCCACCTACGGCATCATCGGCCCCGATGAACACGGAATGTGTCAAATCCTTAGTCCTATCTATCTACATTGTATCATTCAGGCATTTAAACCGCTCATAAACGGGTTGGAGGACGAATACCTGCCTGAAGATGGACCCATTGACTTTACGGGGTATATCAAGCCGACTGGTGAGATTCAGATGAATACGCTCCTTGAAAACTTTAAGGACTTCATCGCCCGGGCCGGGTTCAGAATACTCCAAGTCCCTGATACACCACAAGAATTCGTTGGACAATATCTGCTTTTCGCTTATCTCGACGAGTTCATCAAAATAGTGCAGGCTACGATGCGATTAGAGGTGCAAACTGGCAGAGGCAGAGCGGACATCGTTATCACACACAACCTACAACACTACATTATCGAAACAAAAGTTTGGCGCAGCGAGAAAGCCTATCAGGCAGGTAAACAGCAACTTACAGCGTATCTGAAACTTGAACGAGAAACGCAAGGGTACTATATTGTCTTTGACCACCGACAGCACCCAAATCCCAAGGTCGAAACAGATGTCGTTGATGGATGCACGATTCACAGTTATGTTATACCGGTATTACAAGACCCTCCCTTGATTTCCTCTGTATCTGGGTAGGTAGAGAGAAATCGCTTTAGTAATACTGCTACGAAAATTAGGCACTCGCTGCTGTTCGTCGTAGGGCGATTCATCGCCCGTCACAAATTCTCAACTCGCAATAAATTGCGCTACTACAAACAAAAGTTATCTAATTGAGGGTGGGGCATAAATATTTCTCGTAGAGGTGTTTTTGCTTGGGTGTTTCCCCCAGGTTTCCCAACCTGTAAGATGAACGGATAGCAGATCTGATAGAGGACGAGGGAACCTCGCCCCTACGATGATCGCACATCCTAACGTTTGGAATAATGAACCCTTCTCATCTAATTAATCAAAGGAGCGACGACATGAAACGATTAACCCTATTTCTCATCGGTTTACTATTATTCCTCACACAACCCTTCATTCATGCTGAGGTTACATTGCCACACGTCATCGGTAGCAACATGGTACTGCAGCGCAACATGCAGGCACCCATCTGGGGATGGGCATCCGCAGGCGAAGAGGTTACCGTAACTCTCAGTGCTGAAGCCGAAGGTGTCGAACCGGTTGTAACAACTACCGCAGTTACCGACGCAGAAGGCAACTGGCAGGCTAAACTCCCAGCGATGGCAGCAGGGGGCCCCTATACACTCCGCATCAAAGGCAGCAACACCCTTGAACTGACAAACGTGCTTTTCGGGGAAGTCTGGGTCTGCTCAGGTCAATCCAACATGCAATGGTCGGTGAACGCCTCAAAAGACAACGAGGCAGAAATCGCCGCAGCGATGTATCCGAAAATCCGACTGTTCTACATCCCAAGAGTACCATCAGGTTTACTTCAAAAAGATGTAGAAGCCGATTGGTACGAAACTTCACCGGAGACGATCCCGAATTTCTCCGCCGTCGCCTACTATTTCGGACGGAAACTCTATAAAAACCTTGATGTCCCAATCGGTTTAATTAATACCTCATGGGGCGGCACCCGCATCGAACCCTGGACACCACCTGTCGGTTTCGCTGCTGTGCCCGCGCTTGCCTCCATATCCAAAGAGGTTCAAGATGTGCAAGCAACCTATCGCGCGCAACTTCCGCAAAAAATGAACGAAATTGAAGCATGGATCACCGAAACACGGGAAGCATTGGACACCGGAGCACAACTGACACAAATGCCGAACAATACGCACCCATTCGCGCACCAACAGAGACCAACAGCACTTTACAACGGTATGGTACATCCAATTGTCCCTTATGCTATGCGCGGTGCCTTATGGTATCAAGGCGAATCCAACCTTCGAGAGGGGATGCTCTATCACGAGAAGATGAAGGCACTCATCAATGGCTGGCGTGAAGTCTGGGGACAAGGCGATTTCCCGTTCTATTTCGTACAACTCGCGCCATTCAATTACGGCGGACGCAACGCGAACCCACTTTTCCTACCCCAAATCTGGGAAGCGCAAACCGCAACGTTGGCACTCCCAAATACCGGTATGGCGGTGACAACAGACATCGGGAACCTCAGAGACATCCATCCGAGAAACAAACAGGATGTCGGTAGGCGACTCGCACTGTGGGCACTTGCCAAGGACTACGGCAGAGATGACGTGACATATTCCGGACCGCTCTACAAAGCAATGGCAGTCGAAGGAAACACAATCCGACTCACTTTCGATCACGTCGGTAGCGGTCTAACCTCGCAAGATGAAAAACCGCTCACATGGTTTCAGATCGCCGGTGAAGATCAGGAATTCGTCGAAGCGAAAGCGACAATTGATGGTGATACGGTCGTCGTCTTCAGCGATGCTATTGCAAACCCCGTCGCTGTCAGATTCGGGTGGCATCAGAGCGCGGAACCCAATTTCGTGAACAAGGAAGGATTACCCGCATCCCCGTTTCGTACAGATGCATGGTAAACGTTAAAAACGGTTGACAAGACTCCGTACACTGCGGTATACTATCTCTATGAGACAACGCTACGACAATGCAGCGAAATTTGTGACCCTGGGCTATCCAAAGCCTTTTGCAGAGCATATTCTGGAGTATCCAAATCTCATCGTGCTGGAGGAATTGGCAACAGAGCAAATTACGCTCAAAACGCACCACACTGATAGTACCCTGAAAGTGCGGTTTCAGGATGAGGTTGCTATCCTTCATAACGAGATCCAAACCCATGATAGTCGCGAACCGATGCAGTTCCGTTTTGCAGGCTATAACGGTTTCCTTATTAGACAACATCAACTGAATGTTTACTGCAGTGTTCTCTATCTCCATCCTCGTGCCGGGGTAAGTGATCCGGGTTTCTATGCATATCAGAAGCACGGTTGTGAGTATAGGCACCAGTATAGGGTTGTTCGACTGATTGAGATAGAGGGACAATCAATTTTGGAGATGCAAGAACCAGGTTTACTACCGCTGACACCCTTGATGAAACCGCCATCCGAGATGAGCGCGGTTCGATGGTTAGAAAAATGTGTTGAAGCAACGGCTGTTTCGAGTGTGGGTTCGGAGGACGTAAAGCTCTTGTTAGCAGCTTTGGGTATTTTTGGCAGTTTGATTTACGATAAACAACTGATAGAAGAACGTTTACCGGAGGGCATTATGCAAGAATCTCCTTTCTTTCAAGAGTATGTGCAACAGGCAGAAGCACGCGGGCTTGAACGCGGGCTTGAACGCGGGCTTGAACGCGGGCGAAGAACGGGGACCATCGACTCAATTCTGACGCTCCTTAGTGACCAGTTTCAGCCGGAAGCCGTGCAAGCCTTAAAACCGAGACTTGAAACCATTGAAGATTTGGAACGCCTAAAAGAATTACTCCGCGCAGCACATCGAGCACAAAGTTTAGAAGCCTTCACGCAAGACATACAAAGATCATAAGCAAGATATGTTTTGCGTTACTTTAGCAAATAAAGGCAAAAAATGAAGATTACCGCGATTAAAACCTTTATGGCACGCTTCGGTAACCGACCCCGCGGCCTCATCAAAGTCGAAACCGACGAAGGACTCTACGGATGGGGTGAGGCATACTCCACGGGACCCGATCTCTCCGTCGAACCCATTGCTGACTATATCTTTGAGATGATTCAAGGCGACGATCCGAGACGGATTGAGTATATCATGATGAAACTGCATCAGCAGTTCCGTTTCCCACCCGGCGGTGCCGGACTCGCCGTCATCTCTGCTGTGGATCATGCACTCTGGGATATAAGCGGGAAGGCGGCAGGGTTGCCGGTCTATATGCTCCTCGGGGGACACGCACGCGACCGTGTCCGCGTCTACCGCGGCATCGGCGGCAGAGACGGTATCGAAGCCGCAGATCAGGCACGCGAACTTCATGAGGCGTGGGGGTTTACCGCTTTCAAGACCAGTCCTTACAAACTCGACCCCGACGCAAGTCGCTGGGGACGCGTCTGCGATGCAGCAGCGACCTATTTTGAGCAGCTTCGGAAGAATACACCAGAGGATTGGGAATTCGCCTTCGATCCACACGCTAAAATCTTTGAACCGATTCGCGCGCTCCAACTCGCTAACGCACTCGCACCCTACGATCCCTATTTCTACGAGGAACCGCTCCGTCCCGAACACATCCCCGCATGGACGCGCCTCCGTTCCCAGATGCAAGTACCCCTCGCGACCGGGGAATGCCTCTACACACGCTTCGAGTTTTTGGACATCATCGCCGGACAAGGCGCCGACATTATCCAACCAGATATTTGTGTCTGTGGCGGACTGTTAGAGATGCGCAAGATCGCCGCGATTGCCGAAGCACACTACGTCAGCGTCGCACCGCACAACCCGATGGGACCCCTCGCAACGGCTGTCAATGTCCATTTCGCCGCCGCAACCCCGAATTTCAAGATACTCGAATATCTCCTACCGACCGATGCCGAATGGATAGATGAACCTTATCTGCCGAAAGACGGCTATCTGGAATTGCGAGACCGTCCCGGTTTAGGTGTAGAAGTGAACGAAGAAGCGATCACAGATAACGAATACATCCACTGGCAACGCACCTGTCCGATCCGTCCTGACGGCTCAACGGGATATATTTAATTGGCTCTCGGCTTTCAGCAAGATGACTCTCGGCTTTCGGCTATGTACGCCTGCAAACGCGCCAATGCCTGACCATTGTCCATGACCGATCGCGTCCGGGCAAGTGCCGCTTCAGGTTCAGGACAGATCCCTAACAGGGAGTCTACTATTGCGGTGTTCAATAGAATCCTGTCGTAAATAACTCCCTTTTCACCCGATAGTGCCGCCACGCCTAATTCCGCAAACGCTTCCGCACTCACAACCTCTGGACGTGGACTGTGCACATAGTCGAATCCGTAAACTTTCGGGTCTATATCCAGCGCGAAATCTTCGCGCGTATCATTCACACGACGGAAGCCTTGCGAATAGTTGACCGCCATCCTGTCGCTCGTAGAGGGTTTACCGAGACGGAGCGAATAATGACTCATCCCCTCCTCGCCTTTGATAGCAACCGCAGCATCAACCCCACGTTCCCACGCCAATTGCAGAAGTGGTTTCTCATAACCGATATGGTAATATCCAAGCACCATATAGTTCGCCTCCCGCGCCGAGAAAAACTGCTGCGCCTTCTCCGTCGCAGCCCACGGCGGACGTTTCATGATATGCACCCGCAATTCCCGCAAATCGTATGCATCGCGACAATATTCACGCTGACTGATATACCCAAATCCGACCGATGCGTCCGTAATCAAGGAAGCCGTCTGTGTAAGCGACAATTGTGTGTTCGCACCGAGTGCTTTTAAAATGGTCTCCTCTGTCACACCGTTCTTCGGCGGCATTGCGTCGACACTATGGAGAAGTGATGCCTCCCCAAGCGCGGCACGCACTGCAGCGACAAATAGCGTCGGACGGAAATAGCGCGTCGCACCGTCATAAGGCTGCCCAAAATGTGTTAACGTCGGCACATCGATCGGTTGAACCGCTTCCGGTCCATAAAACGCATCAAGATAGCCTCTCACCTCTTGGTAGGTCTCACGGTTCATCCGTTGTCCGATAAGTGCAGCACCCTTGAGTGCCGGACTCACAGCATCGCTCAGAATCGCTTCACACATCTCGCGGGTCTCGGCGTAACTGAGATGTTTTGCCCGTAAAATCTTCTCTAACGCCTTCACGACAACCGCCTCTGTCGGGTTCGCAGGGACATAGCCTCGCTCTGGCTCCATGAGATACTGGATTTCCGACGGGAGTTGCGCCATGAGTGCCGAACGGTATTTCTGAAACGCCGCTTTTTCTGCCGGACTCCACTGTGTCGCTTCTGGGAAATAAGCACGGAGTGTCATCGCCGCGAAAAACGCACCCATTTGCGCCGCCGATGCCGCATCTGATGCCGGTAATTCGCCCGTCGCAGATTTTAAGAGTGTTTCAAGAATCGGTTCCGGTTGCGGAAAATCCGACGCGCTTACACCTAAAGGGCGCGTCTGATGTGGACCCGTGCAAATCCGTGCTTGTGCTTCAAGCACGTCAGCGTTCGGACCCGGATATACCGGTGTGTATGAAAAGGAATCAAAATCTGCCATTTTTACAACGTCCTCCGAGAAAGATTTCAATCATATTTTTTCGTGCAATGTGTTGGACAAGAAAGATTGGTTCTATTATACTGCTTTTTAGGGTTTAAAACAAATTTTGCTAACTGATGCCCAGAGTGAAAAAAGGACAACCCGATAATTTCTTAAAACCGAAAAAAGATTTGACACCCGCGCGAAAAAATAGTATAATTATACTATACTAAAAATAAGTTTGAAAATATCTTGCATAAAATCCGTAGCAACCCAAATATTACATTTGCTTTGGTATCTTTTCGGCAGAAAAAATCTGTTTTTGGTATATTTCAAAACATAGGATAAAACACCCAGCAAAAATCAAATAGAACGGATAAGTCTAAATCGAAAAAACGAAAATCACGTCACATTCCCGCGTGTCACTTGACTTATGCACGTCACTGTGACGTTTAAAACGTCACATTAAACGTCACAATTGCCCAAACACTGCAAAACTACCTTCCTTCAGCATGGGTATTATCTTGAAAAATCCTATGCTGACCGCTGATGGCTGACCACTGACGGCTAATTGTTATGCTATTGACAATATCAACCACATATTCTCCGGCGACAGACCTCGGCTATCTGCTGCATAAACATCCGGCGCGGATTCAATCCTTTGAACTTGCTTTTGGACAAGCACACGTCTTCTACCCAGAGGCACGCACCGAAAAATGCACCGCAGCACTCCTCCTTGATGTCGATCCGGTCGCGCTTGTCCGCCGTCCTCACGGGCGGTTCGCAGAAAATTTCGCCCTCGCGCAATACGTTAGCGACCGTCCTTACGTCGCTTCCTCGTTTTTGAGCGTCGCAGTCGCGCGCGTCTTTAGCACCGCGTTGTCCGGCAAATGCAAAGATCGACCACAACTCGTTGATACCCCGATCCCTTTAAAGGCAGAATTATCCATCTTGCCCTGTCGCGGCGGAGAGAAACTGTTGCGACAACTTTTCGAGCCACTCGGTTATACAGTAACAGCAGAACAATATATGTTGAACCCACACTTCCCAGATTGGGGACAAAGCCGTTATTTTTCTGTGGCACTCGAGAATACCTGTCGCTTGAGCGAACTCCTCACGCATCTTTACATTTTGATGCCTGTACTTGACGACGAGAAACACTACTGGGTCGGTGAGGCGGAGATCGAAAAACTCTTAAAACATGGTGAGGATTGGCTCGCTGAGCATCCAGAACAAGAATCCATTGCCCGTCGCTACTTGAAACATCAACGACACCTTACACATGAGGCACTCGCCCAATTGCGCGAAGAAGATGCACAAGAGGCTGATGAAGCAACGCAAGCACAAGAAGAAACTGAAGTTGAAGGACAGATCGGTCTAAACAATATCCGTTTAACTACGGTGACTGAGATGCTCAGGCAGTCCGGCGCGAAACGCGTTCTTGATTTGGGGTGTGGCGAAGGGAAACTACTTCGTAAATTATTAGCCGAAAAGCAGTTTGAAGAAATCGTCGGAATGGACGTTTCACATCGCGCCCTGAAAATCGCACAAGAACGACTCCATTATGACAGGTTAGCAGAGAAAGAAAAAAAACGGATTCGCTTGTTCCAAGGATCGCTCGGGTATCGAGATAAACGCTTGACTGGATACGATGCCGCCGCTGTGGTAGAAGTCATTGAACACTTGGAATTGCCACGACTCGCGGTTTTTGAGCGAGTCCTGTTCGAGTTTGCTTGTCCTCGGACGGTTGTGGTGACAACACCAAACATAGAATACAACGTCAAATTTGAGAATCTGCAGGCGGGGAAATTTCGGCACAAAGACCATCGTTTCGAGTGGACACGCGACGAATTTCAGTCTTGGGCAATAGATGTTACTGAACGCTTCGGCTACACCGTTGTGTTCCATCCAATCGGACCGGAGGCTGAAAACGTCGGGTCGCCAACACAAATGGCAGTCTTTACCCGAAAAATTGATGAATAAAACAGAAGTCCCATGTAACGAACCGCAAGGAAAATAAAAATGTCCAATGCTTCTCAAAATTCAGAGCCGCGCGGAAAAATAAAAATTCCTGAACCTTCGCTAGTCCTCCTTATTGGACCCTCAGGTTCAGGGAAGTCTACCTTTGCACATAAGCATTTTAAACCGACTGAGATTCTTTCATCAGACTTCTGCCGAGGGCTTGTCTCCGACGACGAGACCGACCAAACCGCAACCAACGACGCGTTTGAGGTGCTACATTTCATCGCCGCAAAACGGCTCGCTGCCGGAAAATTGACCGTCATTGACGCAACGAATGTTCAGGTCGAAGCACGGAAACCTTTGATTGCACTGGCGCGCGAATACCACTACTTAACCGTTGCCATTGTGTTCAACACACCTACGAAACTCTGTCAAGAAAGAAACGAGGCACGTCCAGACCGCAATTTTAAACCGCATGTTGTCCGTCAACAGAGCCAACAACTTCGCCGCTCACTGCGCAGCCTCAAACGTGAAGGTTTTCGGAACTTCCTTTATGTAATGTCTACACCCGAAGCCGTTGATACCATCCGTATGGAACGCCAACCCTTATGGACGAACCGCACGGACGAGCACGGACCCTTTGACATTATTGGTGATATTCACGGCTGTTTCGATGAACTCATTGAATTGCTCAAAGCACTCGGTTATGAAATCTCAACGCAGCCAGACGGTGAAACCGTTGTCGAGCCACCACAAGGCAGAAAAGCGATTTTCGTCGGCGATTTTGTCGACCGGGGTCCAAAGATACCCGAAGTGTTACGCTTCGTCATGCAGATGCAAAAGACTGGCGCAGCAATCTGTGTGCCGGGGAATCACGACGTAAAACTGGTGCGTGCGCTTCGCGGCAGAAACGTAAAGCAAACACACGGGTTAGCGGAATCGCTGGCGCAATTGGAGAACGAATCTACCGAATTCAAGACGCAAGTCGCAGAATTCTTAGATAATTTAGTAAGCCACTACGTCCTTGATAGTGGAAATCTGGTCATTGCACATGCCGGAATGAAGGCAGAATTACAGGGTAGAGCATCAGGGCACGTGCGGGAATTCGCACTCTATGGCGAAACCACAGGAGAAACCGATGAATTCGGTTTTCCGATTCGGGTCAATTGGGCTGACGAGTATCGCGGTGCCGCAACGGTCGTTTATGGACACACACCAGTCGCAGAACCGCAATGGATAAACCGAACAATCAACATTGATACCGGATGTGTTTTCGGCGGTAAACTCACGGCACTACGATACCCTGAAAGAGAAATCGTATCTATCCGCGCACACCAGACGTATTATCAACCCATCAAACCGCTTCTTGATAAAGCGGACGAACAATCTTCTGCCAAAACACAAGCGTATGACGATGTCCTAAATATTGATGATGTACTCGGAAAACGCGTTATCAACACACGATTACATCACAATGTGACAATCCGTGAAGAGAATACAATAAACGCATTGGAAGTGATGAGCCGTTTTGCTGTAAATCCGAAGTGGCTTATATACCTTCCACCGACAATGTCCCCAACCGAAACAACAAACAGACCAGGGATGCTCGAACATCCAACCGAGGCATTCACTTATTATCGTAAACAGGGTGTATCCAAGCTCATTTGGGAAGAAAAACACATGGGGTCCCGCGCTGTCGTTATTGTTTGCCGAGAACCAGAAACCGCAAAAAAGCGATTTGGTATCCCAGACGACACGCTTGGCATCTGTTACACACGCACAGGTAGACGTTTCTTTGAAGATACCGCAATTGAAACCGAGTTGTTGAAACAGGTGAAAGAAGCAATAGATAAAGTCAATTATTGGGAAACCCTCAATACAGATTGGGTCTGTCTCGACTGTGAACTAATGCCGTGGTCAGTTAAGGCACAGGAGTTGTTAAAACAGCAGTACGCCCCAGTAGGTACATCGGCAAGTGTTGCGCTCGGAGAAGCGGTGGCATCCTTAGAAACTGCTGCCGAACGCGGTGTTGAGGTAGAAGTTATATTAAATGATTATCGCCAACGCGCAGCAGCAGTGACCGAGTATATCAAGGCTTATCAGCAATACTGTTGGAACGTCGAATCTGTCGGAGACCTAAAACTCGCACCATTTCATCTACTCGCAACCGAAGGCGCTGTGTACTTCGACAAAGACCATCTGTGGCACATGGAAATGCTCAGCAAACTCTGTCAAAATTCCGACAACAACCTATTGTTCCCAACCTCCTACGGTGTAGTTGATGTGACTGACGACAAAAGCCAAACTGAGGCGATCTCCCGATGGGATGAACTCACCGAGCAAGGAGGCGAAGGCATAGTCATCAAACCCCTGGATTTTATTGTTCAAGGCAAGCGAGGATTGGTACAACCCGCAGTGAAGTGCCGAGGGCGTGAGTACCTCCGGATAATCTACGGACCTGAATATACGTTGTCTCAAAACTTAGCACGTCTCCGTTCCCGCGGACTCTCTCACAAACGTTCCCTTGCACTTCGAGAGTTCGCATTAGGTGTTGAAGCACTTGAACGTTTCGTGCATCGTGAACCGCTATCCCATGTTCATGAGTGTGTTTTCGGAATCCTATCACTCGAGAGCGAGGCAGTCGATCCAAGACTTTGAAGTGTTGTCATTATAGTGAATCCTAAAAATAAATAGACACATTTGTAGCACAAACTTCCAGTTTGTGCCAGTCTGAATGCCTGTTGTAGGTATTCAGACTGTTTGAGAGTGCCCAATTAATTCTAAACTTTACTATAAAATTGACCTATGTATCCAAATTTTTTGATGCAAATTTCCGCCAATCGCAACAAACGCTATAAAATAAGAAATTTATTGGAAAAAAATAGACGAACAATGAAAATTCGATTCATACACTGCTTCTTACTTTTTTACCTAAGTTTAGCATTAGGCACGGGGTGTACAACGCCAGATACCATCAATCATCTCCCATCCGAAGATGGCACCGAGATCGTACTTGAAGACTACCGACTCATCGAAGATGAAACATGGGAACCCGAGAAGACGTACATTGTCCACGGCTCATTGGAGATTCCAAAGGATATAACCCTCAATATTTCACCGGGAACCACCGTTAAATTTGGGAGAGAGGCACGCATCACCGTCCAAGGTATCCTAAAGATTGGAACACCTCTAACACAAGAGCAGGTAACCCAACTCGTACATCTCACATCCGACAATATCGGACCGGCACCCGGCGATTGGAACGGTATTTTCTTTGACCACACACACGATCTGGAGAGTTTTATCAGAGGTGCTGTTATACAATATGCTACAATCGCTCTGGACATTAAGACAACATCACCAACGATAGCAGAATGCACGCTCCGCCTCAATGAAACCGGTATCGCTTTGGATGGGAGTGATGCGCACATCTATCACAACGATATTCTTGACAACAACACCGGAATTAGCACGATCGGACGTCAGACGCTTCCCCGTATTCAGAAAAATAAGATCACGAAAAATGAGACAGGTATCTTCTCTGAAAATGTACAGTCTATCATTCAACATAACAACCTGAATGCAAACGTTTTCGCCCTGAGGTTAAATGTAAAATTCGATTTTACGATACCGAACAACTGGTGGGGCAGTGCAGACCCCATTGAAATAATGGATACCATCATAGATGGCGGCGATCCAGGTTTGATTGCGAAACAGATAGGCACCGTCCTTTATGAACCGTTTGTGGATGCCGAGATCGCCGATGCAGGTTTTCCATATCCGACACTCCTCGCCGAATTGCCAAGATAGTAAGGTTTGTCGGATGCGATTTTAAAGCAGGTTAACACTTCTGAATTCTATGTTCCACCGGAATATCTAATTGATGCGTAATCTTTTTAAAAATATCGTGGCAATCCTAATCTGTTTAGCAGGCATACACGTTCTCATTCGGGAACGCCTCTGCCGAAATCGAGTCGCCATCCTCATGTATCACGATCCGAAGGCTACGGTCTTTGCCAAACACCTCAATTATCTCTCGCGCCATTGGACGATTATCTCACTTGATGTCTTGGTTGATGCTATCTACCAGAAGGATTTTTCACGGATTCCGGCAAAGAGCGTTATAATTACAATCGACGACGGCCACGCCGGTAATATCGAACTTTTGGACCTTTTCAAGCAGTACCGTATTCGTCCGACACTCTTTGTTTCTACGCAGATTATCAATACATATCGGCATTTCTGGTTCAAAATAGAAGGGCAGTCCAAAGCAGAAAAAGAAAAACTGAAGCGACTGCCAAATGCAAAACGATTGGCGCACCTGAAGTGGACAACTGACTTTGAACCAGAAAAAACGTATCCAGACAGGCAGGCACTAAATATCAAGGAAATGGAAAAGATGGGAGACAACGTTGATTTTCAACCCCATACACAGTTCCATCCAATCCTGACGCACTGTACAGAAACGGAATGTAGACGGGAAATCCTCGGAAGCAAAACAGACTTGGAAAAACTTTTAGGAATTGAGTGTTCCCATTTTAGTTACCCCAACGGCGATTATACAGAACGCGAAATCGAGATCGTAAAAATAGGTGGATTCCGATCGGCGCGTACAACAGATATAGGCTGGAATACACTAAAGACTGCACCACATCAACTCAAGACTGTTCCGATTGCTGATGATGCTGGACCCCTTCTTTTCCGGGCACAGCTCACAACAATCCCACAACGGTTAGGTGAATGGGTAAATTCTTTACACCATGGCGTGCCGCGGCGATAACTTGAAACTTGACATTTTGTGTTCCGTATATTACCATATCCGGATATCGAATGCCTTTTCTCACAATCTCTGAGGTGTTGTCGTGCCAAAACCTAAAAACCAGAACATCATCGACCCTAATAGAATGCACACTATTCTAAATGTCTCACAAAATTATCATGTCCGCGGCGGCTCCGACCGATACTTTTTTGTTCTTGCTGAACTGTTGAAAAAGCATGGACATCAAGTCATCCCTTTTACAGCCGCGAGCACCAAGAATGAACCGTCCGAATGGGAGGATTATTTTCCGCGCGGTGCGGATTTCGAGCGACCCGGAACTGGCGACCTACTACGTTTTGTATATTCACGCGATGCCATGAAATCAATGCAGAAGTTATTAGGCAATACAAACGTAGATATCGCGCACTTTCATATCTACCACGGTAAACTAACTGCCTCAATTTTGGGTAGCCTAAAAAAAACCGGTATACCCCTTATTCAGACGTTACACGATTATAAGTTAACTTGCCCAGTGGCTACGCATTTGTCAAGCGATGAAATTTGTGAAGCATGTGAAGGGAAATATTTTCGGCGTGCACTTCCAAAGCGGTGCAATAGGCGTTCACTCGCGCGCACAGCACTGAGTGTCACTGAATCCTATGTCTCTCGTTTCCTCGGTTCAGTCGATAAATTCGATCATTTTATTTCAGTGTCCCATTTTCTCAGGAAAAAAATGATACAGTACGGGATTCCTGAAAATAAGATTTCAACAATTCATAACTTTACAGATGTCTCTGACATCGTCCCAAATTTTTCTGTCGGTGAATATGTCCTTTATTTTGGGCGGGTGGATCGAAGCAAAGGTATTCTAACATTGATAAAGGCAGCAGCTCCACTTAAACAGATCCCTCTCTATATCGCTGGGGATGGCGAAGCAATATCTGAAGTCCAGCAAATGATAGAAGAAAACGGGTGCAAACATATTCACCTCTTGGGTTTTAAACAGGGCGAGGAACTCCGTGAATTGATTCTAAACAGTATGTGCACAATTTTGCCATCCGAATGGTATGAAAATTGCCCGATGGCCGTTTTAGAATCCTTTGCTTACGGCAAACCCGTAATCGGCGCAAATATAGGCGGGATACCAGAATTGATAGAAAATGAGGTCGATGGGCTTTTGGTGCCACCCGGAGAACATGAATTATTACGTGACCGTTTACTATGGATGTACGAACATAAAACCGAAGTGACAGAGATGGGTAACGCCGCTCGAAAAAAAATGGAAACAAAATTTAATGCCGACATTCACTATGAAAAAATTATGGATGTATATCGGAAGTTTTTGTAATGGAATCAAATCATAAGGAGACACGTGAAGCATGGCTTCAGAGATATCTTTGGTAGACCGTTTTTCAGAGAAACCACCTTCAGCTTATTTCGATGAATCTAATTCTGACAAAACAGGCGTTCGCCACGATTATGGAAACCTGTATGACTGGCTGTTTGCCTCGCTTCTTTTTCAAAATAGGATGCAGCCTATACGCGTCTTAGAAATAGGGGTCACTATGTTTGGTGAAGGCAGTGGGCACGCTTTTGCAAAGATGCCGTTTGTAGAGAAATTTGTAGGGCTTGATGTAAATCCAATTCAGGAAGATTTTGGGGAGAAAGGCGTTTTTCTTAAAGTTGACGCATACACCGAGCAAGGCGTACAAGATGCCGCCCGTCACGGGCCCTATCATCTTCTGATTGATGATGCCGAACATATACACGACCAACAAGTTGCATTTTTTAGGATGTATACATCACTATGTGCCACACCGGGGGTCATGGTCTGCGAAGATGTCCCGAAACTAACGATAGCGAAACGGCTTAAAGCTATTAAAGATCCCAGTCTTTTGCACGTACGGGTTCCCGGTTCACTCATAGCATCAAAAGGTAAATTGGACAACAATGTCCTATTAAAAACGAATATGATAGGACTTACGCAACAATCTAAACGTTGGAGCAAAGGTAAAGAGGAAAAATGCGAATTTTAATATTATTGTCGTTTTTCTCTTTTCTGATTCCCGCATGGAGTGAAATCCAATTTGAAGAAGTGTCACACCAAGCCGGAATTACGCGAATCGGTGAAAGTTGGGGAAACGCTTGGGGCGATTTCGATGGCGACGGATATTTGGATTTATGGGCGACGAACCACAAACACAAGCCGAGTCTCTATCGTAACAACGGTGATGGAACTTTCACAGACATTATTAATGAGGTCTGGAACGCAAATCCGGACGCAGATACACACGGTGTGGCGTGGGCAGATTATGATAATGACGGCGACCAAGACCTTATCGTCTTATCCGGCGGCGGCGGCGGAACAAACCCTACGAATACCAAGTTTAGCAATCATTTTTATGTTAATGAGGGTGGCGTACTTGTAGAGAAAGCTGCGGAATTCGGTATATCACTCCCACTACTTCGCGGTAGATCACCGCTTTGGTTCGACTGGAACGGCGACGGACGATTGGATCTGCTTGTCACCGGCTGGGTCCGTCGCGATAGCGTAAGTAACCTCGTAACTTCAACGATCTTTGCCCAGACACCCAGCAGTTTCGCTAATGTTAATGAAATATCGGGTTTCCAAATTACTAAAGATACTTCATTAGCGCAGATGACAGATATAACTGGCGATGGAAGCATGGAGATACTTATTGATGGCAGGCCTTATCCAGGAGGCGTATATGATATATCGGTTAAACCGTTTAAAGAATTAAGTGAAGTTTTTTACATTCCAAAACTCCTCTATGATGTCCGAGATGCAATATTCGTGGATTTCAACGGGGACCTACTCACTGATGCATTCCTTACACGTGGGATCGCACGTAACTATATTGACACAGAAAACGAACATCAAATCAGAACATACATTCAAGTTAACAGCGGTGAAAAAGGGTTCAGTTTTAAGACACGCGGTGAAGTCCGATTTGAAATTCATACCGTTTGGGCAACACGATTAAACCACTTATCTATTGGTGAAGAGGGACATCGGCTGACAGCATTTAACGGCGAATTTATTCCGAACGATCCTATTCGAAATGTTGCCTCCTTCTTATTCGCATTGACTCCAGACGATCCAAGAGTCGTCGGACTCAAACCGCGTCCGGCAAACGAACTCTGGGGCATGTACATCGGATACAACCCAAACTCAGATCGGTGGACCCTATTGTACCATACAGATCCCGATATCCAAACGAATTGGACCGGACTTGAAGCACTTATAGAGGCGAATCAACCAATAGTTGAAGTAGAACCCATTAACTTTTCTGTATATGATCTCTCTTACCAGCCACGCTCAGTTCTTTTAACCAGTCAGGAAAATAAATTTGCCCCGGTACCTACTTTTTTTCAGGCACTTGACGGATATTCGGCTACCGCTGGCGACTTCGACAATGATATGGACGTTGACCTTTATGTCGTTCGCTCAAGTAGCACCAGCAATTTCCCAAATCATCTTTACGAAAATCAAGGGGACGGAACTTTTCACCAATTATCAGGGGCTGGTGGTGCAGAAGGAAGCACAGAAGGAAGAGGAATGAGTGTCACAATGGCTGACTACGATAGGGACGGATACCTCGACCTCTTTGTGACCAATGGTAGAGGCGCGTACCCCTTTAACGAAGGACCTGATCAGCTTTACCGGAATACTACCAGTAATAGTAACAATTGGCTACAGGTTGACTTGGAAGGAACTATCTCAAATCGTGATGGGATCGGCGCAAGGCTTTTCGCAACCACACCTGATGGGAAAACCCAGTTACGAGAAAACGGCGGAGGTATACATTGGTGCCAACAAGACCAGAAACGTATCCATTTTGGACTCGCGCAGAATGAAACCGTCAGCGAATTGGTCATTCACTGGCCAAGCGGTGTCCTCCAAAAGTTGACCGACGTACCAGTGAACCAAGTATTACATGTCGTTGAGGACGGTGTGCAAACAGTAATTCCGGGGGACGTCAATCGGGATGGACTCGTGGATATACTTGATCTACTTAGCGTCCTGGTTCACTTTGGAGAAAGTCCACCTACAAACCCACGCGTTGATACCAACAATGATGGACAGGTCAACATTGAAGACCTGGTTCACATTATTGAAATCATTGAGGAAAATCAAAACGGTGCTGCGGCACCGACGCAAAATATTATTTCAAATCGTACCGCTACACTGTCAGACGCTGATATTGACCTCCTTCACGCTTTTTACCAAAAAATTGAAGAAATGCCAGAAGGCACTACACAAATAGAGCGGGTAAGACGTTTCTTGAGGCATCTGCTGATGCCTGCTGAGGGTCCCTTGCAGACGAAACTCTATCCTAACTATCCGAACCCTTTTAATCCAGAGACATGGATACCGTATCAACTCGCGGTAGATGCCGAAATCACCATACGCATCTATAATACGAAAGGCAAAACCGTGCGGACGCTTTTCTCTGGACATCAAACTTCTGGGTATTATCTGGAGCGCAGTCGAGCAGCGTATTGGGACGGCAGAAACGAACTCGGAGAACAAGTAGCAAGCGGGGTCTATATCTACGAATTGACAACGCCAACGTTCAAACAGACAAAACGACTCGTCGTATTAAAGTAAAGGGCAAAGCATGAAAAAAAACGCATTGGTTACGGGCGGCGCAGGCTTTATGGGCGCCCACGTCGTTGACGAACTCCTCCGTCGTGGTGATACAGATGTTGTCGCACTTGACGACCTCAGCGGTGGTTTCCGAGAGAACCTTAATTCCACCTCAACTTTCGTTGAGGGAAGCATCCTTGATGTTGCGCTGATAAATCGGCTCTGTGAGCAATATAAATTCGACTATATCTATCATCTCGCTGCCTACGCAGCCGAAGGGCTCAGCCACTTCATCAAACGATTTAACTATCAGAATAACCTGATTGGAAGTGTAAACCTCATCAATGCAGCAATAAACCACAATGTCAAGCGGTTTGTGTTCACTTCTTCTATCGCTGTTTATGGAGAGAACCAACTCCCGATGCACGAAGCACTCACACCGATGCCAGAAGATTCCTACGGTATTGCTAAATATGCCGTAGAACAGGAACTCGCTGTCTCCAAACGGCTCTTCGGTTTGGATTATACGATTTTCCGTCCGCACAACGTTTATGGTGAACTCCAGAATATCAGCGACAAGTATCGAAACGTTATCGGTATCTTCATGAACAACATTATGCAGGATAAGCCGCTGCGCATTTTTGGAGATGGAGAGCAGACGCGCGCCTTCACACATATCGCAGATGTCGCTCCACACATCGCCCGTGCTGTGGATATATCGGAGGCATCGGGGCAAATTTTTAACCTCGGTTCGGATGAACACGTCTCAGTCAACGAGCTAGCAGATTTAGTGATGACAGCTATGGATAGGGAAGTGCCTGTCATTAATGTTCACGCGAGGGAGGAGGTTAAACACGCCTATTGTTCCCATGAGAGGTTTCAGCAGGTTTTCGGAAAAACATCGCAAGTCGCATTAGACGAGGGGCTTCGTCGCATGGCAATGTGGGCTAAATCGGTTGGACCACGTCCGGCTACCGAATTTAGTGACATTGAAATTCGCAAAAATCTACCCGATGGCTGGAAATAGGTTTGTCCATCCGTAACCCGACAATCGCTATGCTCAAAAAACTCCTACAGCACAAAACCTTTTGGGTAATGATCATTACCTTCGCTGGGATGGGGTTGAGCCTCCTCGTTCGTTCTATTTTGATCCCAACGCGATTCGGTTTCAGCGGCATCGCTGATGAGATTATAACCGCATTGAAAATTGTATTAGTCGTTGATACGATTGTCCGAGAAGGTGCTAAATTTAGTCTTGTACCACTCTTTGTTACACGCAAAAAGGAATTGACTCACACAGAATACAGACGTTTCACAAATGGACTCCTCTTTTTTTTAATCGGTGTCGGTTTTGCGATCTTTGCTCTCATTGAACTTCTCGCACCATGGATAACCGCTGGATTGTTAGGGAAACCAACTATCAATCCTCAGAGGGTAACAGGACTGTTACGACGCTTCGCACCACTCATCATATTCGGATGCGGTAGCACGGTACTCGGAGCCTTCCTGAACAGTCTACAGCGTTTTAAAACCGTTGCCCTCCGAAACGCGTTACCTGCCGGGATCGCCGGAGTCGTCTTTTTACTCCTATGGGATACACAAAACCTTGAAAACTATGTCGCGATGGCTTATACCGGCGGCTTTATCGCATATTTTACTTGGTTATGTATCGGAGCGTACCAGACTGGACACCGGTATGAGGTTACAGGCATCTCTCTCGATACACTACATGCTTTGAAAAACAGTGTGACCTTACCGACACTCGGCTTCGCCATCCGACAAATTACGAACCGCTTGTTGGTTGAAATATATCTCGTCTCAAAACTTGGAGAAGGAATTATTGCACTCTATGACGCTGCCTTCCGGATCTTCTCCGCGTTACAGACACTCATCGGTACAAGTATCGCGACAACAGGCTTGCCCGATATGGCAGCCAACAACGCAGTAAACGATAAACGACAATTGGAACAGACACTCAACCGAAATGCACGCGCCGCTATAATCATCGGGTTCTTGGCAACCTTGTTCATGCTGATATTTTACGAAAAAATTAGTGGGTTCATATACGGACGGGCTGAACGTGATGATACCGTAGTGGAACTGATAGGACAACTCCTCTTCTGGCTCAGTGCTGGTATGCTATTCTCTTGTCTCATCCCTGTGCTAAATGCAGGACTTTACGCACAAAAGGCGTACCGGCCTATTTTCGTAAATATGATAGCAATGGCACTGCTTAATTTTCTTATTGCGTACGGATTAATCAAAACATGGTGGATCCTCGGTGTCGCACTGTCCGTATCCGTTACCGCACTCCTTGCTGTCGGAAACCTGACGTACCTCCTCCGAAGGACGCGGGTCTCTTGGTTTTAGAAGAATTGTCGGCGAATAGGAGACTGTCCCTACAACACGCCTCTTTAACTGAAAACTGACCACTGATAACTGAAAACTATTATGAAAAGCGTAGCGGATTACAACTATCTCATCGTAGGCGGCACAACAAAAGCCGCAACAACATCACTTTTTACCTATCTGACTGACCATCCCGCTATTTGCGCCGCCACCTATAAGGAGACACGATTCTTTCTCAGCAGCGACTATCCACTCCCTTCAAAATATCGATACAAAGGTGATATTGAAGCGTATGCCTCCCTGTTTCCTAACTGTAGTGAAACACAGTTACGGATGGAATCAACCCCTGATTACCTCTATTGTGAAAAGGCACGTGAGAGAATCACCGAGTTCCTGCCTTATGCAAAGTTGGTCTTCAGCTTGCGTGAACCGATTTCGAGGTTAATTTCATGGTACCGCTTTGCGAAGCAGATCGGTAAATTGCCAGAAACGCTCAGTTTCGATGCTTATGTCGAACGACTATTTGCTGCCTCAGAACGCAACGCCGCAGAAGAACAGCACTTGCAAACACTTCAGCAAGGGTGTTATACTATCTATCTGAAACCATACCTTAGCCAATTAGGTACAATGCGTATTCACATACTCTTTTACGAAGAATTAGCAACGCAACCCGCACAAGTAATGGCGAGTTTATGTAACTTCGCCGGTATAGATGCCGATTTTTACGCGAACTACACTTTTAAACGAACAAATCGCACCGAAAAAATGCGTAACTCCGAGCTGCATCAAAAATATAGGGACTTCCGATTTCGATTGCGGCAGTGGACACACGACAAACCGATTATTCATAATCCGTTACGCATGATCAGACGAACAATAGAACCCCTCTATCTCCACCTGAATACACAGATAGACGAGGAGACCCTGATATCGGAAGAGACGCGACATCGTTTAGTGGACTATTATCAATCTGATATTGATACCCTCTCCGAATTAATAGGGAAACCGCTACCATGGAAACCGCTAAAAGAATCCGATTAATGATTGTCGGGGCGCAAAAGTCAGGAACATCTTCACTGCTCCGCTACTTAGCGCAACACCCGGATATCCATACGCATCCGCAGCCAGAGATGACGTTTTTCCTCCAGGCGCGCGAATACACGCGGGGTTATGAACGGGCTTTTATCAAGTACTTTGCTGCTGAAAATGACCACAGCAAAATTGAAGATAAGCAGCTTATCGCTAAAAATGTGATGGTAATGCATTCACCGGAAGTCATGCAGCGAATTTATCAACACAACCCGAACATACACCTCGTTGTTCTTCTACGAGAGCCTGTAGCACGCGCATACTCTGCATATTGGTGGGCGCGGCGAAGAGGCTGGGAGAACATCAAAACTTATGAAGACGCACTCGCCGCTGAAGAAGCGCGTATAAACGAAGACTGGTTTAAATGGCGACAGTGTGCATATCAGTACAACAGTATCTATTATCCGCATGTCAAGAATCTGATAACCCAATTCGGTTCAAACCGTGTGCTTTGCATGCTGACGGATGATCTGAAAGAGGATGCCGGAGCCGTTTGCCAACAGATATTTCATCATATCGGTGTACGCACCGATTTTAAACCCGTCATCGGTGAAAGACATAACCAAGCTGCCATGCCGCGTTCCGAACGCTTCAACTATCTGTTTACGCAATTTCTGGCATCTCATAACCCGCTGAGAAGAACTATTCGGAAACTTATACCGGATGCCGCCGCTTACAAATTACGGAAAGCCGTTCTCGATTGGAACGACAAACCCCAGAAAGATACGGAATCGGCTACACCACCGCTCAATCCAGAGACACGCGAACGCCAGATGGCGTATTTTAAACCCTTTAACGAACAATTAGCTGAATTGTTAGACAGAGACCTGACGGATTGGTTATAAGTTATAAGTGATTAGTTAAGAGCCGCTTTTGTAACAATCTGCCGCAACTTGGCGGACTCCAAGAGGCTGTGAATTGTTACAGTATGCCTCTTTAACCAACAACTTATAACCATTAACCAATAAGCAAAATATGATTTACTTTCTAACAGGATACATCGCTTTTGAAGAGTTTATACTGAAATTTTTGCCGGTTAGCGATACCCTCTACTCCTATTTAAGGTTCCTCGGTGAAATTCTAATATATGTCGCCTTCGGAAAACTCGTTATCCATAAACTCTATAGAGGTATCCCATTCGTCAAGACAGCCATCGATTTGCCAGTTATAGGGTTTTATAGCGTTGTCCTGCTTTCAATACTGGTAAACAATTCTCCGTTGATGGGGAGTCTTTACAACGTTCGACCATTGGCTCGATATATCGTACTCTTTTATTTAGTTGTGAACTCTTCACTATCTGACAGAAAAATAGAAACGTTTTTGCGAATAATCCTCGGTATCGGTATATTCCAACTCACTGCAGGTCTTATTCAATGGATAGGGGGGCCCGCCGCGTTTGATTTCTTCCTACCGCGAGAATCAACACTCAGCATCGGCGGTTTTACCAAAGAATACAGACTACTTGAAGTCGGCAGGGAGATTGGCAGTATCTACGGAACTTTAGGCGACACCGTGATTTACGGGGTCTTTATGATCCTTGTGCTCATTGTCTATCTATCGCGTATCCGGCGATTGGAGTATCTGAACCTACTCGGTGCAGCGGTGCTATTCTTCTTTATTGCACGTTCATATTCGCGCGCCGCCACATTCTCCGCACTCCTCGCGGGTGGCGCGTGGTATTATTTTCATTATGGATGGAAAAAAACGCTCCAACTGGCAGGTGTGACGGTGGTAGTCTTCGGCCTATTGTTAGCAGTCGCAAACCCGTTCAACCTTGAATACATAAACCCCCGCAAAGCAAGGGTCGGTCTTGTCGGAAACGTGACAGGTGTATTTTCTGGAGACTATGTTCGTATTGCCCAAAAACAGAGACTCGGCGCATTAATCGGGAACGTCCCGACTGTCCTCGTCAACAAACCGATCTTAGGCTACGGCGCAGACCAAAACACCACGATTGAAAGACTCAATATGAGTCAACGTTCGTTCCTTCTGAAAGTCCTGAGTAAGGAAGGATTCAAGGATGTATATTGGGTGGCGATCCTCTGTTTTTACGGGATATTGGGACTCGGTTTTTTCGCTATGATATTTTACAAACTTTTTCGCTACGCATTGAACCTTTACCAACGCTCCGTCAGTACGTCATCTCTCGTAGAACAGACTCCCTCTACTTCTCGCTTGACACAACAGGTCGCAATCATCATGCTCTGTCTCGTCGCAGTTACCGTATTCCTGCTTTTCTTCAACCGAACACTTGAGTTTCGAGGCTACGGTTTCTATTTCTGGCTCTGTGCAGGTCTTATGTTCGCTAGCGATAGGGCACTTCCAAGGTATAAACCTCTGAAAATAACACTCTAAAATTTTTCGCACCGATAGGACAGATAGAATATGCTATTGCAGGCGGGGTTTGTAACCCCGCTATTGTGAAATTAATTACAGAATCTACTCTAAAATTTTTCGCACCGATAGGACAGACAGAATATGTTAAATACAGGTTCTCTCTTAAGTAAATATTTTCAGTCTGCAAATGTTCATCACATCTTTAACAAACTTTGTTGGGCTGGCTGTATAGCACTCATCGGGTTGATGATACTACCCCTGAGTATCGGTTGTCAGGACCGAAAACAACTACCGGATATGATACGTTTAAAGGTTGATACACGCAACACACAACCGCTCCGTCAGGCACTCCACGGTTTCAACACAAACATGATGAGCGGCGAATATGGATACCTTGACCCCAACTTTGTTGAATTAACGAAGACACTCGCACCCCAGACCTTACGCTTTCCCGGTGGTACCGTCGGAAACTTTTACCACTGGGAAATTGGTGGTTTTCTTCAGGATGAAATGGCATCAACCCTCAACCTAAAACTGAATCAACGAAACAGAGGAAATTACGTCAAACTTCAGAAACGACGCGACGGTAAAATTCTTTTCGACAACTTTATGCAGTTGTGTAACACGTTGAAGATAACGCCAGTTGTCGTCGTGAATTTGTGGACAGGCAGCCCGGAAGAGAGCGCGGCGTGGGTCCGTTATGCCAAAGATAAGGGGTATGACGTTGCGCATTGGGAACTCGGCAACGAGTACTATCTCCCACACTACCTCAACAAATACCCAACCGCCGGGACCTATGTCAAGGAAGCCAAGAAACATGCCGCAGCGATGAAAGCCGTTAACCCAGATATAAAGGTATCTGTCTGTGCAACACCCATCGCATTTCATAAAGAGGGTTGGTTGATAAAAACACCGCAGCGCAAATGGGATGAAGGACTCGCAAAGGATACCAGTTTTTTCGATGCTTACTCCGTCCATGTCTACGCTTACAAAGCGGTCAGGGAAAAAAAGATAGAGGAGATGCGAGGCTATCTCCTCGGATGGATCCACTTTGCAGTTCCAGAAGCACTTGAATATTATCAAAAATTATTTCCGAATAAGGAGATGTGGATAACTGAGTGGAACATCGCCAATCCTGCGAACCGTGTCGCAAACACGCAGCTCCACGCGATGTACGCGGGCGATTTTCTTCTAAAAATGTTAGCCATGCCAAATATCACACAAGCGAACTTTCATGTCCTCGCTGGCATCGGTAAAGGATTTCCAGTATTTTCGCCGGTGACACCTGTGACACCCGGCACTTTCTGGAAATATGGTGGTGAACCAGAAAAAGATTTCGGAAACACGATTCGACGCGCCGTCTATCCCACTTTTCAACTCATTGGTGAAGCATTCGCGCAAGCGGATACACAATTCACCACCTCAATCGAAAACCAACCCCCGCTTTTGGGGGCTATAGAATACGCCGGAAAAGAGATGTCCGGTCTTCAGGCACAAGCCATCGGACACAAAGATGCCAAAAACATCGTTATCCTCGTCAGTAATCGCACAGGTCAAGATCATACGCCACAAATCTTTATTGATGGCAAACACTACAAAGGAGATCTCACCTGTCGTTACGTTGCCAATGAGAGACTCAACGCAACAAACGGAGGCAACGCTGAAATGGAGGGATCCGGCAAAATTGAAGTCGGTATCCAAGAATGGTCAGGAAAGGCAACAGAACTCACTATCAAAAAAAACAGTTTCGGTACCCTCCAGCTAAAGAGATGATTTTCATGATAAGAGATACCGTCAAGGAAACTGTTAACTGAAAGGTTTTCGCAGAAAACCGTACTGATAACTGATAACTACTAACTACTAATGATATTTATTGTAGGCAACAGTCGCAGCGGAACGACGATGATGGGACGCATATTCGGAAAACACCCAAATGTTTACACTTTTGGCGAACTCCATTTCTTCGGTCAGCTATGTGCGCCGCCTTTTTCATCAAAAATAGATAAAAAAGAGATAGAAAAACTTGCGTCACAATTATTTTGTGTACAACGCGAGGGCTATCGCACGTACGGAAACGCGCGCCGCTTCCTAAGCGAGACACAAGCGTTTCTTTCAGGTTTAAGCGTCTATCCAGATACACCAGTGGCACTCTTTGAAACCTTTCTCCGCTGTGAGGCTGCTGAAAACGGTAGAACTATTCCGTGTGACCAGACACCACGTAATGTCTTTTACATCGCAGACATCCTTGAACTTTACCCTGAAGCACGGATTATTAACATGATTCGAGACCCACGCGACGTATTATTATCCCAAAAGCGGAGGTGGAAACGTCGGTTCCTCGGTGGAAGCGATATGCCGATGAAAGAGACGCTTCGTGATTGGATGAACTATCATCCGATAACCATCAGTCACATCTGGCGAACTGCTGTCAACGCTGCAGATCGGTTTCTACAACACGAACGGGTCATCTCTATATACTTTGAAGAACTACTCACCTATCCCGAAAAAACCGTCAAATCCCTCTGTGACTTTGTCGGTATTACTTACACTGATGAGATGCTCCAAGTCCCGCAAGTCGGCTCTTCTGTCGGTGAGGATCGACCCCAACAACTCGGCATCAATCCACAGCGAGCGCACAGTTGGCGCAGCGACACAAATCGCCGAGAACTCAGTTCCGCTGAAATTTACCTCAATCAGACGATAACCGCAGCATTCATGAAGAAACATAACTATAGTCCTGTTTCAGTCCAACCTAATATCGCGCGTTTGATGCTTCACCTATTAAGTTTTCCAGTGAAATTAGGTGGCGCATTTTTCCTTAATCTTGACCGGATGAAAAATATCCGTGAAACCCTAAAAAGACGAATTTTTAACATCTTTGATTCTAATTAGCACCTCGGAGACATAGCTCGTAATGAAATGGAGAGCGGATCTACGGAGAAGCACGTCAAATTTCAAATTTGCCTAACCGAACCGCAAGGAAAGTTTAAAAAATGAAATGGAGAGCGGATCTACGGAGAAGCACGTCAAATTTCAAATTTGCCTAACCGAACCGCAAGGAAAGTTTAAAAAATGATTGCACAAATTAATCCGAACTACATCAAAACGCGCCCGATGAAAGTATTACCTCGCTTTATTAGCTATGCACTCTTTGAAGGGCGACCTGTAACGACCAAAGGTCGCTGGATAAATCCACTCGTCTTCTCTATCCTCAAGACAGCCTCGACGACTAAAAACAGATACAAGTCAATAGAGAAACCGATCTTTATTTTAGGTACAGGACGTAGTGGAACCACAATACTCGGTATCGTACTATCCATGCATAGAGAAGTCGGCTACCTCAACGAACCGAAAGCGATATGGCACGTCATCCACCCACATGAAGACATCATCGGAAACTACAGTCGAGGCGACGCAAAATATCGTCTCGCCGCCGAGGACGCAACAGGCGACATGCGGCAACGCGCTACTCAAATGTTCGGTGCCTATTTGACAGTGACCGGTTCAAAACGTATCGTTGATAAGTACCCGGAACTTATCTTCAGGGTCGGTTTCGTGCGGGCTTTATTCCCTGATGCCCGTTTTATATTTCTCGCACGGAACGGTTGGGATACGTGCCATTCCATTGCGAATTGGTCACAGCGACTTGGCATTCAAGTTAATGGGGAAAAACATGACTGGTGGGGAGTCAATGACCGGAAGTGGAAACTCATAGCCGAACAACTTGTTGAAACAGACCCGGCTTTTGCCGAAATCGCTGATGAAACTAAAGGTTTTGAGCGACATCTTGACAGGGCAGCCATAGAATGGACCGTCACCATGCAGGAAGGACTCCATTTACTGCAAGCGTTACCCGACTGTATCCATCTCGTCCGTTTTGAGGACTTAACCAGAGAGACAGACAAGACGCTCGACGCATTATGCAGCTTCTGTGAACTACCAGCAGATAACACGTTTCGCGAGTACGCTCGACAGACCTTGCATCCAGTACCCGCCAGAAAACCGTTTGATCTTCACCCGAAAATTGCCCCTCTTTTCGATGAAATGATGGAAAAATTAAGGTATAATAGTTAAGTCAAGGCACCCACTGCCTAAAGGCAGGGGCTTGTGCTTCATAACGGCTGCGGTTTTCTCAGATATAGTTAACAGTAACCAGTAACCAGTAACCAGTTAAGAGACTATGATTAATCAGATCGTTTCTTTAACTGGTAACTCGTAACTGGAAACTGAAAACTGAACAACCGTCTTACTGTCGCTCCACAGAGGGATCACAAGCAGCCCTCTCAACCGAAGTTGACTATGTATTTTTGAGAGTGCGTTGTTTGAGACCGGATTGTTACGTCACGCGTCTATTACACTCAAAGATTATATCCTGGTTGTTTAGCGTCAAAGTGTCGTAGTTTTACGTGAATCCACTCAGCAATAGCGTCAGGTACGCGTAATTCACAACCTTCTGTCCTACACGGATATACTAATACTCTTGACACTTTTTGTCAAGAAAAAAAGGAGCGGGCATTCCTCCCCAACCTAAAGGATGGGGTCTCCTGCCCGAAGATTGATGAAATTACGGATACGACCGACTGTGTTGATACTTTGTGCATTCATGTCGCTGATCGGATGTGATTCAGCGATGCGGCAACCAATCACAGAAATGATCATGCCGTCACAGAATCCTTTAGAAAAAGCGCAAGCGGCGATGAAAAAAGTCAACGAACGACGAACAGAAATACAGCAAACAGCCGAAGAAACAGGCGATTTTTCTACTTTGTTCACTGCTTCTGAGGAAATCTTTAAAGAGGAACTCGGTCTTAGAAAGGGACTTTGGGTCGATTTAGTGGATATATACCGCCAAGAGAACCTTGAAAATACTGAAAGGCTGGAAGGACTTGAGAACCTTGAAAATGCCTTTGTTGAAAAATTGCAAGACGACACACTTGGAACGTTTTACTTTACGTACATCCGTTCTTTTGACGAACTAATCCTTGAGTATCTCCGCCTGTCTTTTGAATTCCCAGAAAAGAGTGAGGCAGAACTCCTTACGCTATTCCGAGCGTCTGTAACGGACAGAGAAATAGTCGTAATATTTCCGTAGGAGTCGCTTACATTATGCCTAAAGGATCAAATATACAGACAAAAGAACAGGCCTCACAAAAGCAGCATTTTACCCGCAGAGATTTCCTTTCAACGAGTTTGAGGGCAGGAGCCGCCGCTTTTACAACCGGACTTTTACCTAAACTCCGAGCGGAGGCGGATAGTCCATACAATGTGTTATTCATCGCTGTAGACGACCTACGACCACTTTTAGGGTGCTACGGCCATCCAGAAATACACTCACCTAATATTGACAAACTCGCAGAACGTGGTACGCTCTTCAACCGTGCGGATTGCCAATTTCCAGTTTGCAACCCTTCTCGCGCTTCAGTACTTACTGGATTGCGCCCGGATACAACCGGTGTGCAGGATAACCCTACAGATTTTCGGGAGGTGCTCCCGGGAGTTGTGACACTGCCACAACATTTCAAAGACTACGGTTACCATACCCGATCAGTTGGTAAAGTCGCACACGGAGATGCTGCGTGGAAGGATGAACTCTCTTGGAGTGCGCCAATTTGGAGGGAGCCGTGGCGATACATTCATAAAACAAAGTCGCCATCTTGGCAGGCTCTTGATGTTGATGACGATGAACTTGAAGATGGTAGAATCGCGAACGCAGCTATAGAAGTCCTAACCGAGATTAAAGACAAACAATTTTTCCTCGCAGTCGGTTTTAACAAACCACACCTACCCTTCTATGCACCAAGCAAATACTTTGATTTATACACCACACAAGACTTTAAATTACCTCTTGATTCAAATCTCCCAAGAAACGCACCGAGCATAACCTCTAACCCTAAAGGGATGAAAGCTTATCAAGATATTTCAAATTATCCTCCGTTTTCTGACGAGAAAACTTTAGAATTGACGCTGGCATACGCCGCAAATGTGAGTTATATTGATGCTTTGGTCGGTCGCGTCTTAGACCAGTTAGATGCCCTAAACCTCACCGAAAATACAGCCATCGTTTTCTGGAGCGACCACGGCTTCCATCTTGGTGAACATGGACTCTGGAGAAAAAACACACTTTTTGAAGATTCCGTCCGTTCACCGCTGATAGTCAGTGTCCCTCAACAAACCCATACTGATGTCGTAACAGATGCACTCGTTGAATTGGTCGATATCTACCCGACACTGTGTGATATCTGTCAATTATCTATTCCATCAGAGTTGGAAGGAATTAGCATGTTACCCGTGATTGAGGATCCTATACGCCTATGGAAAACAGCAGCGTTTAGTCAACTTAAAAGAAGTACAAATATTGATGGGCACTCCATGCGCACAACCCAATACCGATACACCGAGTGGGGACAAAACGGCGAACGTGGCAGGGAACTTTACGATTATCACGCTGACCCTAATGAAACCGTTAACATTGTGGATATCCCAGAAAATGAGGAACTTGTATCAAACCTCAGCGAGCGACTTCACGCTGGATGGAGAGAGGCTTTGCCTGAGATGCAGGAACAAATCTCGGTTCCACAAATGTTACCTTGGGATATAGATGACAACGGCACTGTCGATATCCAAGACCTGATTTTAGTCGCAAATAACTTCGATGTAGCGTCCCCAAAACCTCTGAAGGTTGATGTGAACAAGGATGGACGTGTTGACATCATTGATCTACTCCTTGTCGCCGCACATTTCGGCGAATCTGTCAATCCTGCAGCACCGCCCGTGTCAACGCATCTTCGCGCCGAACACGCTACGCTTGCCGATGAATGGCTGACCGAAGCCCGGTTCGCAGACGATGGTTCTGATGTCTTTCGACAAGGGATCGCTACTTTAGAACGCCTCACCAACACAACTCTGCCGACGGAAACTGTGCTTTTGCCCAACTATCCGAATCCATTTAATCCAGAGACGTGGATACCTTATGATTTAGCAGAAGATGCGGATGTCGACATCCACATTTATAATCTCAAAGGTGAATCCATTCGGCAGTTATCCCTCGGTTTACAGACGGCTGGCACCTATCGCATACAATCTCGCGCCGCATATTGGGATGGTCGAAACGCTGTCGGTGAACCCGTTGCGAGTGGTATCTATTTTTACACGTTTCAGGCAGGCCAATTCAGAATCACACGCCAAATGGCAATTGTAAAGTAAGGAAATCGAATCATGCAACAGATAAAGCAATCGAAGGCGTTGTCACAAGCACTTAGCAGGCGAGACTTTCTTTCAACCAGTTTCAAAGTAGGTGCAGCTGCTTTCACGACAGGGCTATTGCCTAAACTCCAAGCCGACGCAGAAGGGCAATACAACGTGTTGTTTATCATTGGAGACGATCTACGTCCTCTACTTGGATGTTATGGTCACCCGGAGATCCACACACCCAATATTGATAGAATCGCTGATCGAGGCACGCTCTTTAACCGGGCATACTGTCAATATCCGATCTGTAGTCCATCCCGAATTTCAATGATGACTGGATTCAGAACTGAGACCACGGAAATCCTAAATAACAGAACAGATTTGCGGCAAACAGTACCAAACGCAATAACCCTACCACAACATTTCAAAACACACGGTTACCATACACAGTCCCTCGGTAGAGTATTCACGCTGCCGCGTCTCCAAGATGATGCGTACTCATGGAGTGTTCCATCATGGAGACCTATTTACATTCCATATAGTATACCAGATACACCCTCATGGCAAATCTTAGATATTGCCGACGATGAATTAGAGGATGGGAAAATCGCAAATCGGGCGGTTGAAGTATTGCAACAGATCAAAGACCAGCGATTTTTTTTAACGCTCGGATTCTTCCAACCTCATTTGCCTCACAAGATACCAAGGAAATACTTTGAGTTATACGATGACCAAACCCTTAACCTGCCTGCCTCTTCTGAGCCACCTATGGATGTTCCGAGTAGAGCAACCAACAATTGGAACGCGATCAGAGCCTATCAAGATCTGCCTTCTGGAACAGAGCCACTTTCTGACGCGAAAACCCTGGATCTAATTAAAGCATACGCCGCAGCCACAAGCTATATGGATGCCCAAATCGGACAAGTTTTATCGCAGCTAGATTCACTTGGACTCACGGAGAATACGGTTATCGTTTTCTGTGGAGACCACGGCTACCATCTTGGGGATCACGGAATGTGGGGAAAGCAAACCCTTTTTGAGGTTTCACTCAGATCCCCTTTGATTATCAGTGTGCCGGGACAACAGTCTAACCGAACCGAGGTTCTCAGCGAACTCGTTGATATCTATCCTACATTGTGTGATGCCTGCCAACTCCCGGTCCCTTCAAAGGTAGAAGGTTTAAGCCTGATGCCCGTTATTGAGCAACCAGCGCGTTCATGGAAAACCGCTGCTTTTAGCGAGTTCGGTGGAAATCGAAATGGTGGTATCTCCATCCGAACAGAACAATACCGATATACCGAATGGGGAAAGAATGCAGAACTTGGCCGAGAACTCTATGACTACAGCACTGACCCAAATGAAACCGTTAATATCGTGGATCTTCCGGAAAACGCAGAACTCGGCACACACCTCAGCGAGCAACTTCATGCTGGATGGCGAGAGGCTTTGCCTGAAACGCAAGAACAAATCCCTGTTCCACAAATGCTACCTTGGGATATAGATAGCGACGGGACTGTTGATATTCAAGACCTGATTTTAGTCGCAAACAACTTCGATGTAGCGTCCCCAGAACCACCGAAGGTTGATGTGAACAAGGACGGACGTGTCGACATCATTGATCTGCTCCTTGTCGCCGCACATTTCGGCGAATCTGTCAATCCTGCAGCACCGCCCGCGTCAACGCATCTTCGCGCCGAACACGCTACGCTTGCCGATGAATGGCTGACCGAAGCCCGGTTCGCAGACGACGGTTCTGACGTTTTTCGACAAGGGATCGCTACTTTAGAACGCCTCATCGACACAACTCTGCCGACGGAAACTGTGCTTTTGCCGAACTATCCGAATCCTTTCAACCCTGAGACGTGGATACCTTATGATTTAGCAGAAGACGCGGATGTCAACATTGACATTTATAACTTAAAAGGTGAATCCATTCGGCAGTTATCCCTCGGTTTACAGACGGCTGGCACCTATCGCATACAATCTCGCGCCGCATATTGGGATGGTCGAAACGCTGTCGGTGAACCGGTCGCGAGTGGTATCTACTTCTACACATTTCAGGCAGGCCAATTCAGAACCACACGCCAAATGGTAATTCTCAAATAGGATGAAAACAGAAATATGATAGTTTTACGGAACCTTTTAATGATCTATCTTGCAATGTTGCTATTGGCTTCCCCGCTGACAGAAGCCTCTTCACTGATTAACGTTCCTCTTAACCCAGATCTTTCTGATTTTAATCGTGAAACCTATCGCTTTGTACATCGTTTACTTAATAAGCGAGTTTTACCCGGTATACGGCGGGGTTCCTTACCACTGACTCGAAAACAAGTGGTATCCTACCTATTGGAGGTACATCGGAAACAGGAAAATGGCGAAATCGAATTGAGTACTATTGATCAAGCACGGTTAAACGCCTTGTTAACATTTTACCGAGAAGCCCGCGAGTTTCCGAAACCGGCTGTGAAGAACAGCAGTGGGACCACACCTGAAAATCCATCTGGCGGACGATTTCACGTGATAACGAAAGCCGGCGAAAACTATCGCCTCTCTTTTGATATGAGAGTCTCACAACAGGCGATCACGCACCTTGTCGATAATCTGTCGGATGCGCAACCCGTCGAAGGGAACATGTTTGTTACCACCATCTATCCACACGCTTATGGACAAGTAGGAGAGACGTTCGCTTTTACTACCGATGTCGCGCACAGATTCGTATACGGTGAGATTTTTGAAGATTTCTTTCCCGATGAGACGAAAATTAGACAGTTGGAGGGAGATCTCAAAAATCGGACTGCCATTAACGGTTATATGAAATTTGATTTACCATGGTTTGAGCTGCAACTCGGACAAGAGACACTCCAGTGGGGACCCGGCTATCATGATAGCCTGCTAATTTCTAAAAACCCACTCGCCATGGACATGATCAAATTGCAAGCCACCTACGAACCCATTACCTTCACTGCCTTCACTGGCATATTAGAAGATATGTCGCAGGACATCAACGATAAGTATATTTCGGGACATAGGGCGGAGGGGTATTTCTGGAACAGATTCGGTTTTGGGCTTTCCGAAGTCGTCGTCTACGGCAACCGTTTTGAGCCGGGCTATCTGAATCCGGTCAATATTTACTTGATTAATGAGCAACCTATTTCACGGGCAGATGGTCGGGTTTCGGGTAGTGGCGATAACGTTATGATGAGCGTTGATATGCGCCTGCGTCCCATAGACAACTTTGAAATTTATGGTGAACTCATGGTTGACGACGGGAATCCTGCTGTGAGTTTCAAGCATTGGGATACCAAGTTCGGCATCTTAGGCGGGATATACCTAACAGATCCATTCGGCATTAAAGATACAGATTTCCACGCCGAGTATGCTTTTATCAACCAATACGCATATACACACGTAAACCCCGTAAACGTCTACAAACATTTTACCACACCTATTGGGCATGGAATCGGCTCTGACGCAGATAATCTTTGGTTAGAACTACGGCGTCGGTGGACAGACAAACTTGAGACAATTTTCGGATATGAATTAGAACGTCATGGGACAGGCAATATTGATAAGGAACACCCTCCTGACGCACCAAAAGATGACGTATGGACACCGCTCTCTGGGATTACGCAAAGCGAGCATCGTCTTTCGGTTGGAGCGAACTGGGTCGTTATAGGACGCTATTCAATCTATGTGGAGTGGGCGCGCGTATGGCGACAAAACTTAGGAAACCGTCGAGATGTACACGAAAACGCAAATGAAATTGAAGCCAAGTTCCTCTCCCGAATTCCATGGTAAAAAACCGATAAAACGTTCGCCTCAGGGGTTAGAAAAAATGAAGATTTATGTCCCTTTGATCATCAAAGGTTACAAAGCATCGCTTCTGGATGCCGTGCCTGAAAAGAAATTGGACTTTCACGCCTATAGCGGGTATAATATATACAGGAATGTGTTCGGACGAGGTAAGGAAAAAGAATGAAAATTCGGGTACTGGGTATACGCGGGCTTCCCGCCACTTATAGTGGATTGGAAACGATCATGGGGGAACTCGCTCCACGGTGGGTTGACGCTGGACATGAAGTCATCGTTTATTGCCGAAAAGCACTTTTTAAAGAGAGACTGACGGAATGGAAAGGCATCAAGCTCGTTTACTTACCGAGCATAGAACATAAGTTCTTCAGCACCCTCAGTCACAGTTTTCTCGCAACCGTACACGCTTCAGTTACCGCATCGGATGTCATTCTGACGTGGAACGCTGGCAACGGTCCGTTCGGATGGTTCTTCCGAATCGCAGGTAAAACCGCCGTTATCAATGTTGATGGAATGGAGTGGTTACGACCGAAATGGAAAGGAATCGGTGCCGCCTACTTCAAATGGGCGGCAAGGATGGCAACGGCAGCATTTCCGATTGTCATTACCGATGCTTCCGAAATGAAACGGTTATACCTTGAGGAATTGGGGGCAGAAACAACTTATATCGCTTACGGTGCCAATATCGAACCTTCAGAACACCCAGAAATATTGGAGAATTATGGGCTTGAATCTCGGAATTATTATCTTATCGCAAGCAGACTTGTCCCTGATAACAATGCCGACCTCATTTTAGAGGCTTTCGTCGCATCAAACAGTCAAAAACAATTGGCTATCGCTGGTGGTGCTGACTACAAAGGGAACAAACTCGAAAACGAATTTTTGACAAAATTAAAAAGTATTGCCAACGAGAAAGTCAAATTTCTTGGACATATTGACAATTCTGAACATATTAAAGAACTTCACCATCACTGTTTCGCCTATGTCCACGGACATCAATTCGGCGGCATTAATCCCTCAATTCTGAAAGCGTTAGGGTTTTCTAATTGCATTCTTGCATTGAATACGCCGTTCAACGATGAGGTTTTAGAGAGTGGACGCTATGGCGTACTTTTCGATAAAAATGTCGGATCACTTACAGAAAAGATAATGATGTTAGAACAAAATGCGGAGATGGTTGAAGATTTCCGGCGACGCGCGCCAGAACAGATCCAAAACCGATTCAATTGGGACATTATCGCACAGCAATATCTTGATGTTTTTGAGAAACTTCAGCAGAACTCATGACGTTACAGTTATAAATGCTGTGTAAACCCACGTCTAAAATTGAACCGCAATCAGAGGAATTAACCATGCCATTCCTATCAAGAAGTATAAATCAGATAGGAAAAGATGTAAGCGAGACAAGCGCGCATCGCACTGAAAGTTTAACTGCAGGTTTTGACTTGCAAACTTCACCCAAAACAGGAACTCTCGTGGAACGACTCTCCTCTTTCTACGCAAAGCGTGGCAAACATCTGTTTGATACTATCGCTGCATTTTTCCTTATCCTTATTTTTGCCCCGTTGATGGTACTGATTGCCGTCCTTATTAAACTGACATCGCGTGGTGATGTCTTCTTCTCACATAAACGCGTCGGATTGAACAACGAACTGTTTGTCATACACAAGTTTCGCAGTCTACATGTCAATACGCCAACCTATTCTGAGAAACCCGACTCGACAGAAGACAGACGTATCACATCCGTCGGCAAATGGCTCCGCAAAACAAGTTTAGATGAATTGCCGCAACTCTTCAACGTACTGAAGGGCGAAATGAGCCTCGTAGGTCCGAGACCCGAGATGCCGTTCCTCGCAAAGGGTTATGAAACATGGGAAAATCAACGCCACCTTGTTCGTCCCGGAATGACCGGACTCTGGCAGCTCAGTCCTCGTAGACGTGGAACAATCCGAGAAGGTATCCGTGTCGACTTGGCGTACATCGAAAACTTATCGTTCTGGAACGACTTCAAAATACTCCTCCGCACCTTCAAAGTCTTTTGGGATAACAACACCTACTAAGGCGATGAAATTAACGTTTGGAAATCTCAGTAAAATTCTGCGCTGCGGCTTCCGACTGAAATGCCCGCGGTGCGGTGAAGGCCCGCTGTTTCAAACCGTCTTCACGATGTTTAAGCACTGTACGACCTGCGGCTTGAAGTTTGAACGCGAGTCAGGTTACTTCATCGGCGCGATGTACCTCAACTATGGTGCAACCGTCCTCATCGCTTTTACCGGGTATTTCTTGTTTCAAAGCTTCACCGCGATCCCTTTTCTTGTAAATCTGGGCACATGGACCCTCTTTTCTGCTATCTTCCCTGTTCTCTTCTACCGCTATTCAAAGAGTCTATGGCTCAACTTCGACTATATCTTTTCACCTCAGGAGAAATAAAGAAAATCCAATACCCCAAAGATTACCTTGTAAAGATCTGGCCCCGCATGTATGAACCGGCATCAGAAACGAGGAACGTCAGCACCCGTGCCACACCTGCTGGATCACCGAGCGAATTGCGGGCATTCGCAACAGCAGCATCCGGATCTTGACCTCCACGCTTCGCCGATTCCGCAATCTGACCGAGTTTAAGAGGCGTAGCGAGTCCACCAGGACAGATCGTATGCATACGGATGTTCATCGATGAGACCTGGTTCTCCACTGTCATGACGAGTCCATTGACCCCACCCTTGCTCGAAGCATAAGCAACCGAGGAACTTCCACCACGGACACCGGCCCCTGAAGCAATACACAGAATAACACCGCCGCCCCCGCTTTGCATTATCGGAACAGCGTATTTAAGTGCTAAAAAAGTGCCTTTCAGATTTATATCAATCACCGTATCGAAGGTCACCGCTTCAAAATCGTCAATACGGACGCTCGGTCCGAGCAGGACACCCGCTGCAGTTACCAAGACATCAATACCACCAAACTCGGTGTTAGCAGTCTCCATCAAATCTGCAACTTCGGATTCGATAGTGACATCTGTGCGTAGAAACTTGGCAACACCACCATTTTCAGCAATCGCATCGAGCGTTTTCTGCGCATCTGCTTCATTAATATCACCAAAGACAACTTTCGCACCCGCTTTGGCGTATTCGATCGCCGTCGCTGCACCAATTCCTGTCGCCGCACCAGTGATTACAGCTACTTTGTTATCAAGTCGAACATCCATATTGTTCCCTCTTATTCCGTTGAGGAATGGTTTCTAAGACGCTGTGATAGACCCCCAGCTAAAGCATGGGGACTTCCGCAAAGTTTTGCTAAGCGGAAGCATTCGTGGCTTCAAACAACATTGCTTTTGTTTTGAGAATGTCAAAAACGAAAGTCTTACTATGCCTAAGCACAAGGGACACTACCCTGACCCCGCACCGAAGTGCCTTATGAACATTTGATGTGTTCTGAGAGACTCTTAATCTCTTTACATTCTCGTGGGATACAACATGACTTGGATTTCCCGAACACATGACGAGCATATTTTAGATATTTCTCAGGTGTATAGGCTTTTACGTAGTTGTCTGAATATCAAGCAATATACCAGTGCATCAACTCACAACCAATGCCGAATACAAGGAATATCATATTACTATTTGTTATTTATTGTCAAGTTTTTTTCTGGACACAAACCGTTAACCGCTACGACATCTCCCAGCTAAAGCAAGGGGGTTTTGTAGCGGAATATTTGATAAAGGAAATTATATGTGGAATGCCGTGATAGTGCAAGCCTTTTTGCCTCGGCACTGGAAAAAAGTACAGATACACAACACGTGGGAGAGAAGAGATACGGAATTACTCGGATTTGAATTGGAAACGATACGGGATACGGAGGCGTTGGCTGACAACAACTTTGCCCTGTTTCGCTGGCACGAACTGGGACGCTTTAAGTGCTGCAACCGCCGCTTCTTCACATCCTAAACCACTCACTTCAACAACTTTGACGATTTCGATATTTCTCGCTATGCCGTCCACACCTATTGTCGCTTCAAGCACAACAATCCCCTGTTTGTGGGCAAGACGAGCGGATTCCGGATATATCGGATCAATCCTGCGGGAAAATCGAGCGTTTTCAGTCGGTTCGTTGAAAAGCTCAGGAATCGGTGGAAGTTCCGCAGCTTGCGCGCTCGCAATAACAGGCGGCGTGGATGTCCACTCAGGACGTGGCATCCGGCTCGGTGTAAAACGAACCGGTTGTGAAGTGCCATTTCTCAGGCGAAGCGGCAAATTGGATTGAAGTGTCTGTTTATCTGTTATACCGGTTCCCGCCAACACTGGCTGATGCGTTGTAGAGACAGGGAGCGTATCAACAGCGAATTGCAGCTCGTTTTGTCGAACGTCGGTGACTTCCGTCGGGGTCTGCACACGCGAAGATTGTAGGCGGAGCTTTTCTGGTTGCGTCGGTTCAGGCAGCTCAATTCGACGTGGCGTTCTGGCTATTTTTTTTCGGGCTTTAGGCGTTTGGACTGAGACAAACTCCGCGACGATCGCATCGCCGTACTTGTCCGATGTTCCAACAACAGACAACGATGCTATTCCGACACCTATCAGGTGAAGGCAGATGGATAAAAATACAGATTTGTTCAGAAATTGGATAGCGTTGTTCATAATTTAAACACCTGTCTACGAACGTTATATCGGTAATCGGTCTAAAACCCTATTGCGTGTCCCTTTCGTCTAAAACGTGTGTCATACTAAATATATTGTAGCAAGATTCGTGCCAATCCTTCGCGATGTCCACATATTTTTTATAACGGCGCGAAAAAACTTGCAATTACGTAGTATTAATGGTAGAATTTTGTAGTGAAGCGTTGAATTTACTCATAACTCGAATCAGGAGGATAACATCCCATGGAAGTGAAAATTGAATATTGCACCTCTTGAAACTACCAACCACGGGCAGCCAGTTTGGCAGATGCCTTAAAAGAGAAGTATGGTGCAGAAGTTAAGCAAGTTGATCTCGTTCCGGGCAGTGGTGGGGCTTTTGAAGTCTCGTTAAACGGAACGTTGCTCTACTCGAAGTTAGAGACTCGGCAGTTTCCAACGACAGAGCAGATTGCAGCTGCAATAGACGCAGCATAGTTTGGAAAAACTTTGAGATGGCGGAGGCTATCACTGTATCGTCTCCGCTTTTTTCCTTTAATCACAAAAATGTAGAAACTACTCGACAGCAACAATAGCAATCTTCCATCGGTCTGCCTGCTGGATAAGCATTTCCGGATCCATAACGAAGGTGCGACGTGCTTCTACTGCCAACACACCCGCTTTAACTTGATGCAACGCCGATAGCGTCTGTTGCCCTACCGTCGGCACATCAATCCGAAAGTCGTGATTCGCGGCGGCGGCTTTCGCGACAACAGACCCTTTCCTTCCAAGGTTGCCACCCCTCTTAATCGTCGCATCTGTCCCATCAATCGCTTCAATCGCAAGTACAATCTGATTTTTGACGACAACAGTCTGTCCAATATCCATATCCGCGATTTGGCGCGCAGTCGTGATACCGAGTTCAATGTCTTTCCATTGACTTTCGGTGGGTCGTCGCTTTGTTAAAACACCCGGATGCGGAAGCAGGTCCTCGAGATACCGATCTTGCGGGAGGATAGTGAGTCCAGTGGATTCGAGGGAGTTGAGGGCTGCGTTGACAATTGTGGCAGGTTTTTCGCGGCGGTTCTGAACTAAAATTTTAAGGGTCGTCGTATCAATTTGGAAGGGACGAAGCAATATATTCTTTTCGACTTTACCGATAATCACGACCTCTTTTACACCAGAATTGAGAAGGGTCCGAGCGATCTTTTGAATCTGTCCAACGCCATAAGTATGGATTTCGTGTGCGATGCCGGCAAAGCGTTCTGCGTCAGACTTTGTAATTTGGATGACAACGGGTTCCCGATCATGGTTGACAGCGGCACGTGCCAATAACACCGGTAGCTTACCTGCACCTGCAATAATCCCTAATTTTTCCACCGCTTCACTCCGCATATCGTTTTTTAAGAGTAACGAGTTTTTGAACGCCAAGTGTCAAGAGAAAAATTAGCCACTCAAGATGCGATTGGGTTGGCTAAATCCGATACCCCGTTTAGAAGTTTCAATAAATTCGAGAAGGTATTCGACTTCAGGGGTCATTTCGAGTTCTACTTTGACTCTCGCGACAGCGTGTTTGAGCGGTAAACCTGAACGGAACAGAATTCGGAACGCCTTCTTTAACGCTGAAAGTGCTTCAGCGGTCAACTGCGACAGAGGATTGATCCGCGATGTTCGGATACCGATACGATTAAGGTCTCGGACACGCGCCGGTTGACCCGCCGACAACGCAAACGGTGGAATATCTTGGACAATCTTTGAGAAACCGCCAGCCATCGCCATTTTGCCGACGCGTACATATTGATGAAGCGCAGCATGCGCACCCAATCGGACATCATCCTCAATCATAACATGGCCCGCAAGCGACACAAAGTTTGCCATGATTGTTCTATTACCGACGATGCTATCATGCGCAATATTGACCCAATTCATCAGCAGGTTGTTGTCTCCTACGATCGTTGAACCCTCTTCAAATGTTGATCTTGAGATAGAAACGTACTCCCGTAATATATTGCGATTACCGATCTTAACATAACTCCGCCAGCCGCCGTACTTCAAGTCTTTAGATTCGTTACCAATGGTTGCGCCGAAGAAAATCTTGCACTCTTCACCGATGATTGTCCATTTCTCGATTTGAACATGCGGACCTATCACAGTACCTCGACCAATATGAACGTCTTCGGCGATAAGACTATAAGGTCCGACCTTGACATCCCTTTCCAGTGTTGCCTTTGGAGAGATAATAGCCGTCGGATGAATGTTCGTTTCTAACATAGATGCCTCTCTCTAATCCTAAAAATCCCGCCAGTAATGTATCGTGATGGCACACCGTCACTTAAACAGATGCCAATACGATTGACAGTTCCGCTTCTGTGGCGAGTTCGTTTCCAACATAAACACGGCCTTCAATACGTGCAAGTCTACTCCGCAGTTGTGCAACCTCTATTTCCAACCGAAGTTGATCCCCAGGGATGACGGCGCGTCGGAAAGTCGCTTTGCTTATGGAGCGAAAATAACCGAGTTCTCCCTCTTTACCAATATCCCGAAGCACAAGCCAAGCGGCAAGTTGTGCTAACGCTTCAATCTGTAGCACACCCGGCATGACTGGACGCGTCGGAAAATGTCCCTCAAAAATGGGTTCGTTGTAGGTCACATTCTTGATACCAACGGCTCGCTTTTTACTCTCATATTCAATGACTCTATCTACCATGCACATCGGATGCCGGTGCGGTAACACTTCATAGATGTCCATTACCTCAACAGGTTCTTGGACAGGTGCCCGTTCGAGGTGTCCCGCTTCAGCGAGTGCTTGCACAAACTCGGCGTGGAACGTATGTCCCGTCCGCATGGCAATAACATGCGCCCTCGGTAGATGTCCAGCCAAATAGAGATCACCAATCAGATCCAAGATTTTGTGTCGCGCAAATTCATCATCAAATCGGAGCGGCGTGCTCGGTTCACCTGCCGTATCAATAACAAGGACGTTATCGTAATTCGCGCCTTTCCCGATACCGAGCGCCTTCAGCGCTTCGATCTCATTCTCGAAACAGAAACTCCGCGCTGGCGCGATGTCGCTGGCATACAATTCCGGTGTTATCTCGAACGTCACTATTTGCGGTGTCGTTTGTGGATGCGCGTAAACGAACGTCACCTCTAAAGCATCAGCCGGTAATAGAACAAGTTGTCTGTCTCCTGATGAGAGTGAAAACGGTTCCTTTACTTCAATGACGTGCCGCGGTGCGTCTTGTGAGACAAGACCTACCGTTTGAATATTTTCGACATACGGTAGCGCACTCCCATCAAGTCCAGGCGGTTCTGGAGCATCTAATTCCACTATGGCGTTATCGACACCGAGACCACCTAAAGCGGAAAGGATATGTTCAACGCTACTAACCGTTGTGTCGCCACTACGTAAACTGGTACATCGTGGTAAAATGTCTGCCCAACTCTCTTGGGAGACTTTCACTTCGGGAATGCCATCTATATCTACACGTCGAAAGACGATCCCCGAATCTTCAGGTGCCGGTTTCAAGGTTAATGTCACAGGTTGTCCTAACATTAACCCCGTCCCAGTCATTGTGATCTCGTCTTGAATTGTTTGCTGTGAATCTGCCTTTGCCATTCGTTTTTTAAATTTTCCTTGCGGTTAATCAGAGTGGGTTTGCTGTTTCAATGTCCCTCTCTTCAACCTCTTCCACTACGTTTCAGAGGCGTTTTTTGTATTAATTTCAGATCAATCAGTTATCGGAAAGAATCGCTGTGAGAAAAGAGGGACTCGCGCCAGAGGCATCTCTCTCGCTAAAAACCGCCTGCTATTGTGAAGCACGCCGAATTTTACGTATCATCCTATTATGTTCTGAAAGCGTTTTTGAAAAGTGGTGTTTTCCCTCACCTATCGCCACAAAATAAAAATAATCTGTTTTTTCGGGACGCAGTGCCGCTTTGATTGAATCAATGCCAGGACTAGCAATAGGCCCCGGCGGTAGTCCCCGATGTCTGTATGTATTATACGGTGAGTCCACACGTAAATCCGTTTTCGTTAGGAGCCGTTTCGGGTTCCCTAAAGCGTATAGCACAGTTGGATCCGCCTGGAGTCGCCACTTCTCCTTAAGTCGATTATGGAAAACACTCGCGATCCGAGGACGTTCCGATTTAACTTGTGCCTCTTTCTCAATCACGGACGCAAGCGTCACAACTTCGTGCTGGGTCAGACCTAAATTTCGCGCCGCCTCGTCAAACGTTTCAGTCCAACGCTGTTTAAACGCTTTGAGCATCATCTCAACTGCCTGATCAGCCGTTGTCCCTTTCGCGAACTTGTACGTATTTGGGAACAGGTACCCCTCTACGGATGTGTTTTGAAGCCCAAACTGCGTCAATAGACGCTCCGATTCGGTCGCTTCCCGAAATGCCGCAGCCGTACCGTATCCTGTCGTTTCCCAAAGGTCAGCGATACTCGATACTGTTAAACCCTCCGGCACTGTCCAACTAACTAAATTAACCTGTCCGTTTTCAAATTCGTCAACGATGTGCCACAACTTCATGTTCCGTTGCAACGTATAAGTTCCCGCATGCAAACGTTTACCGGTCCCTCTGTGTTTAACAATCAGACGGAAGGCATATTCGCTCCGAATTAAGTTTTGCTCGACAAGCCGCTTCGCAATTGTCTGGGAACTGCTTCCAACTGGCACCTCGAAATTGACTCTCTCTTTTGAAGAAGTCGGCGGTAACACTAAGAACGCCGCAACCGATAAGGCAACGAGGCAAAGCACACTAATACCACAGAATGCCAAGAGACTTATTTTAATGACGCGTCTTTTTTGTGTCGACCTCATACGCTTTAATGACGGTTATTGCTGAAACACCAATTGTGACATTTTCACAGGCTAACGCAAATCAGCACCTATTTATCAGTAGATGCTATTGATTCCGTCTCCCTGTTCTGGTTCAAATAGTCTCTAAGAATGATAACCGCTGCAACCTCGTCAATGAGCTCTTTCTGTTCTTTTCTGTCTTTGTTAAGATCCCTTAAAAGATCTTCTGCCTCAGCAGTTGTAAAACGTTCGTCCTGGAACTCGATCGGGATATCAATGACCTGTGCCAAACGTTTGGCGAAATTCTGAACCTTTTCCGCTTGTGGACCGATGGAACCGTCCAGTGAAATCGGTAACCCGATCACAACGCGTTCTACTTTATGGATAGAGACAAGGTCTGAGATAGCAATCAGGTCAACTTTCCTATTTTTTCGGGTGAGCGTACATAGTGGATGTGCTGCAACACCGAGTTCATCGCTGAGTGCAACACCGATTCTTATATCGCCGATATCTAATCCGAGTAAAACTTCCATAACGCTCCCTTTTTTTGCATCGACTGTTAATTGCTGCGATGTTAACTGCCAAACACTGGATCGCTATCACTGTTTAGTCAGTTTCCCGATTTACTTTAAAATTTTACACGAAAAGTTGTGTAGAGTCAAGGAAAATCTCATGAAGGCAAAAATTCCGATAGATACTTGATAAATTGTCCATGAGTGTGCTATAATTTGGCTATAAAAAACACCAGAAAGGTTGCAAGCGGTAGCAGAAACTGGAATAGATGATGCCCGCGTCTGTGATAAAAAATAAATTCCGGTTGCAGATAGTCTATCTAACCTATAGCAGGATTATAAGTATGTCCACACATCAACTCTATTATGGCGATAACCTCACGATTCTTCAGGAATATGTACCTGATGAGAGCGTCAACCTGATCTATATTGATCCACCGTTTAATACAGGAAAACTCCAGCAGCGGACAGAACTAAAGGTTAAACAGGATGCTCAAGGTGACCGAGTCGGCTTTCAAGGTAGAACTTACCGCACAACGAAAGGTAAAAGTACACATTATTCTGACAAATTTGAAAGTTTGGATGACTACTTGCAATTTTTACGTCCCCGTTTTGAAGAGGCGTATCGCGTGCTACATCCAAACGGCAGTTTTTTTCTCCACATTGATTACCGGGAGGTGCATTACTGTAAAGTAATTCTTGACGAAATTTTTGGGCGCGAATCGTTTATGAACGAGATTATTTGGGCTTACGATTACGGCGGACGCGCCAAATCGTGGTGGCCTGCTAAGCATGATAATATCTTATGGTACGCGAAAACGCCTAAGCATTATATCTTCAACTTCGATGAAATGGATAGGATACCATACATGGCACCCGGCTTAGTCGGTAAAGAGAAGGCAGCACGAGGCAAAACACCCACCGATGTTTGGTGGCATACCATCGTCAGTACCAATGGTAGCGAAAAAACCGGCTATCCGACGCAGAAGCCACTTGGTATTCTGAATCGCATCGTTAAAGTACATTCGTCACCAGAAGATATACTCTTGGACTTTTTTGCCGGCAGTGGCACATTCGGCGAAGCCGCCGCACTACACGACCGTTCCTCGATTTTAGTTGACAACAATATCCCAGCAATCAAATGTATCATGCATAGGTTAGCACTTTACGGCATTCAACTCGTTAATGCCGACTACACGGCACTGCAGACACAGAAAATAGAATAGAGATACTTAATCCTGGATTTGACATAAGAACGAACCCCTTTTTAGACTCTCTTTTTTTGGGATAGACGTTTCTAATAGATGTGGTAAAACGGCTCGCTTGATTTTATTGAACGATTCATCAAATAGACAACGGAGGGATACACAGTGAAAGGATTTAAAGAAATTTCAGAACAGATTCGAGACGGCATAACCCGATTTATAGAGACAGTAGACGGCACTGAATCAGCACTTGATAAAACCATCGTCAACATGAAAGAGCGGCTCGCCGAGGCGAAAGACCTCGTCGCGACAGCAATCGCAGAAGAACAACGCCTTAAACGCGCCTATCAAGCGGCTCTGGATTCCGCTGAAATATGGGGTAAAAAAGCAGATGCCGCTTCGCAAGTAGAGGACCTTGAGCGTGTGAATGCTGCACGCCAACGTCAGCAACAACATCTATCGCGCGCAGACGACTATAAACGTCAGATGAATGCACAAGAGGCAGTTGTTGATCGTCTCAAAACTGCGCTCCACGACTTTTATCACCGGTTCCGAGATGCTGCGAAACGTGCTGAGACCCTCTGCTATCGTCAGAAACAGACCGAAACGCGCGCAAAACTCTATAAATTACTGTTTGATGAAATAGACCATGACGTGTCTAAAGCCTTTGAACAAGCAGAACAGAAGTTGAAAACAACAGAAGTTGAGGCGGACGTTTGGGAACGAAAACGTCACCGCACGACAACCGAAACGGAAACGACAGGCGAAAAAACCGACTTGGACCAAGCACTTACAGACCTCAAAAATGACATCTTAGGCAGTCGTGGCAATGATTAACCTCTCGGAGTTGACAAAATACTTTGGTAAGTTATGTGCCGTTGATGCGCTCACACTGCAAGTAAATGCTGGTGAGATATTCGGGTTTCTCGGACCCAATGGTGCAGGAAAGACGACGACCATCAATATGCTTACAGGCTTACTCCGTCCAACATCTGGCACAGCAACGCTCGCCGGATACGACATTCAGAAACAGAGTCTGCAAGCAAAGGCTATTCTTGGATTGATGCCGGATACGCCGCAGCTCTATGAAGCGTTGACCGGTAGGCAATTTGTCCGTATGATTGCCGATCTATATGAGGTGCCACCGAAACAAGCCGAAAATGAGATGGGTATCCTACTTAAACTACTTGAGCTGACCGATGCCGCGGATGATCAGATTAAAGGATATTCCTACGGTATGCAGAAAAAGATTCTGCTTATCTCACTCCTCGTGCATCATCCGAAGATACTCTTCCTTGATGAACCTACCAGCGGTCTGGATCCGAGAAGTGCTCGTACCGTCCGAGAAATCTTGCGTGAACGTTGTGAACAGGGATGTACCGTCTTCATGACAACGCATATCCTCGAAATCGCCGAACGGATATGCGACCGCGTCGGTATTATTAGTAAGGGACGGCTTATCGCTGTCGGAACGCTCGCGGAACTACAGCAGAGAAAGCGCGAAAGCCATGTAGACCCCGCCGGTGATAACCCGCAGCAGACCGAAACGTTGGAGGATATTTTCCTTGATCTAACGGCGGATGCCTAAAACTCAGCAGTTCGCTGCGAACCATTCTTGCTGATAGGTGAAAGCCGAAGCCATTTCTCATGCTAAAAAATATTACGGTTCTATTAAAAGCCGATTATCAAGGATGGGTGAATAACCTTAAACACAGCGGAGAGACATGGCGGAAAGGCGTTTTAAAGGGAATCGCCTATCTCGTTCTCATCGTCGCTTTGTCGGTGTTAGGCAACTCCCTTTTTAGCCATTTACGTCTTACCGAAGCAGCCCCTACGCTTCTATTAGGCGTAATTAACGGATTCGTAGCATTTGGTGTTATTGTCGTCGCCAAGGAGTTGATGGAAGGTTCACTAAAGATTTTATATGAGGCACCGGACACCGCGCTCTTACACGCTACACCGATGCGTCCAGTAGCGATTTTCGGATATAAGTTCGTCCACCTTACGATCACGCGCCTTCTGAGCATCCTCTGTTTCCTGGGGCCGCCGTGGGTGATGTTCGGGTTAATCTTTGAATTACCGTGGCATTTTTATGTAGGGCTATTTCCGACGTGCGTATGTCTTCTCATAGTCATCGCGAGTTATGTTACTATCAGTATGATGTTCATTGCGCGCTTCTTCTTATCTGGAGGACTCATTGCAACACTCAAGGTACTCGGTACGGCAGTCAGTGTGACGGTGGGTTTCCTTTTGCCGTTGACACTCTTTACATCGTTTGATGCGATACCCGTGAAACAGTTTTTGCTTGATTGGGCAGCTCCAGAAACGACAGACGCAGCCGCTAAATGGTATCCACACGAATGGATTGGGCAACTCCTATTGATCTGGACACCTGAATCTACAATACAAGACCGATGGGGATGGGTACTCGGAGGTGTCTGCGGAAGTGTTGTGTCTGTAGGGATCGCAACACTCGTCGCGCAACTGATTTATCAGCGCGGTTGGGAAAATATCCGCTTGTTGAAAGCCAAACGTAGACCTATACGGCACAACGGTGGTTCCAAAGCATCATGGCTAAAAGAGATTGCTGTGGCACTCGGACGCGGGCCGATAAAAGCCATGATGTTAAAAGATTTTCTGATCTATGTCAGGCATAGCGGACGGCTAATTGCGATACTAATGCTTACGCTTTTTCTCGCAGTTCACATCGGTGTTTTGCTTATACAAGGCGGTGGCGTGAACGCTGCCGAGAGTCTTACCGTCCAGATTATACTTTACAGCGTTTTTATTACTTTCGGTATTAGTTGTAACGGTTTTCGGGATGAAGCAAAAACATGGTGGATGCTGAAATCCGCGCCTGTCACACAGAGATTGGTATTCACAGGAAAATTTCTGACTGCACTCCTCTGTGCGTTGGTCTATGCTGAATTTTGGTCGGTGGTCGCCGTTTATTTATTACCAATCCCAAGGCACAATTGGATGTCGGTGCTGCTGACACCTATAATAACGCTGCCAGCAGGATGCGCATTGAATACAGCGATTGGAACGCTGCCGTGGATGGCGGAATTAACACAACAACCTAAACCGCTTTTACGGGTTATGACCTTTACGGTAATATTTATTCTTAATGTTGGACTCATCATTGTGCCAGTGATAGCGTGGCACACAGAAAATCTTGTTCTCTTTACGGGGTTAATGCTCGTCCTTGCTGTTGTGTTCATAGTGTCCTATAGATGGGGCATAAGCAACCTTCGCAAGTTGTTAGTCGCACAATAGTACAGTAACCCGACACAATAACACTGCAGGCGGGGTTTGCAACCCCGCCTACAAAGAAGTTGTAACTGCTCAGAAAGAAGGAAAAATGCTGATAGAATATGAGGGTATAACACCGAATATACACGCCTCTGTCTTCGTTGCACCGGGTGCAATGATCATTGGCGATGTAACCATTGGTGAAGAATCAAGCATCTGGTTTAACAGTGTGCTCCGCGGCGATTTAGAACCGATCCGCATCGGGTGCCGCACGAACGTACAGGACGGTTCGGTTATACATACAGACAAAGAGATCCCATGCCTTATCGGAGATGATGTCACAATCGGACACGGCGCGATTCTCCATAGCTGCACAATCGGCAACGAAGCACTGATCGGTATGGGTGCGATCCTCTTAACGGGTTCGGTCATCGGTGAACGTGCTATTGTCGCAGCGGGGACACTTGTACGGGAAGGACAAGAAATACCACCCGGAACCATCGCAATGGGCGTACCCGCAGTCGTACGTCGTGAGGCTACCGAAGCCGAACTTGAACGCGTCCGACGCGGCAAAGACGATTATGTTGAACGTGGCAAACGTATGCTCTAATGGTTATCAGTCGTCAGGTTTCGCAGTGAGAACGGTTAAAACGGGCACTGATAGCGATAACATAGAATCTTAAAACGAGGAGGCGGTTGAGGTTCATCAGTTGGTTTGGCGGTTACCGAAAACTATACTGATAACCTTGACCAAGAACGCGTCTACAGATACTTTTACTAAGGCGCGAGTTCTTGGTCAAAACTGATAACTGACAACTACTATGAAACGAACATGTTTGATGATTGGTGGCAGTGGTATGGCTGGTGGCTGGATCCACAACTTCACGACTAATTTCAGCGACCGGATTGAGATCATCGGTCTGGCGGACGTGAATACGGATGTTCTTGCAACACAAGGCGAGACGTTGGGGCTCAGCACTTCACAACGTTTCACGGACTTTAACGAGGCGTGTGCATCTGTCAAAGCAGATTTTTGTGGGATCGCTGTCCCACCACAATTTCATAGTCCCGCCGCAATCGCTGCTATGGAAAACGGGATGCCTGTTATCTGTGAAAAACCGATCGCGGATACCTTGGACGCAGCGAAGGCGATGGTGCACACCGCACAGAAAACCGGACTACCCTGCGCTATTATCCAAAACTATCGTTACGCGAATAATAAACAGGAACTCATCCGTATCCGTGATGAAGGTAGATTGGGACGACTCCAACATATCGTAGGCAGATACGCCTGCGACTACCGTCGCTATCTCTCATGGGGAAGGGATTGGCGACATGATATGGATTTCGCACTCCTCTTTGAAGGCTCCGTTCACCATCTTGATATGCTACGGTTCCTCTCCGGCGGCGATTGTGAGACCTTAATCGGATTCGGTTGGAACCCGGAATGGTCAAGCTTCCAGCACTACTCCAGCGGTTTCTATATGATGCGCATGGATAACGGCGTTCATACCTCTTATGAAGGTAACAGCTCCTCTGCAGGCATCATTAATTGTTGGAATTCTGAACACTACCGAGCAGAATTTGAGCAGGGCGCCGTCGAGATCGCAGGTGGAAACCAGATGACGATCCACCGCGTCGGTGGGGAAACAGAGGTCTACGAGGCACCGCCGATACCCTATCATGCACATCAACATTTGTTCGATGAATTCCTGAACTGGCTTGATGGTGGCGAACCTTCTGATACACGCATTGAGGACAACATCAAAAGTTTCGTGCTGGTCATCGCCGCAATGGAAACGACCCTTGATGGGCAACCGAAACAGATTGCCGACTACCTCAGTGACTTAGACCTCTAAGACGAACTCACATTCGTAAAGCGATGCGTGTTGGATAGGTGAAAAATATGCTCAATCCAAACGACGAACTGAACACCGAAATACCGACTGTTCTTGAGGATATTCCAGAATCGGAGCAGCGCGCCTTACTTGAAAAAGCCGCGATATGGATCGTCCGGCGAGGTCTTACCGTGCCAGCAATTATCGCCTTAGAGACCTGTAAGCCGCTTAACTTTTTAGGGAGTCAATTTCTGATCGCCTTCAGTCCTTTTGTTCAGGCAATTTTCAAAGGCGAAGAATACCACAAATTCGCGCTCATCTTGGAAAAAGATGCGAATGTCGAGCTGCTGATTGAATTGCTTGAGACGCAATCATAAATGCCTCATTTTCAGTTCTCCAACGCTCAGAGCACGTAAGACTAAGCATCGCGCCGGGATGGATATACGGAAAAGATCGGTCACCCAAAACTAACCTGATCGAACCGCAAGGAAAATTTAAAATATGGCAGTAGAATTAAAAATGCTTCAGATGGATCAAACGATGACCAAAGGCAAAATCGGGAAATGGCTCGTTAAAGAAGGCGATACCGTCATCGAGGGGCAACCTTTGCTGGAGATTGAAACCGATAAGGTTGTTCATGAACAGGAGTCCCCTACCGACGGTATTATTGCCCAGATCCTTGCTGAAGAAGGCACCAATGTCCCTGTCAACGCTATACTGGCTGTTATCGGTGCACCCGGTGAAGAGGTTGCGCGCATTGAAGCGGACACCGCACCCGAACAACAGGTACAAGCGAAACCCGAACAACCGAAACCGACACCATCGCCTACCGGGGACGCACCGAAAGCCTCGCCAGCAGCGCGTCAACTCGCCGAGAAACTCGCTATCGACCTGACCGAAGTTAAACCTTCCGGACCCGGTGGACGCATCCTTGAAAGTGATGTCCAACGGTATATCGACTTGAGGGAACCAGCACCTTCAGCCGAAACGACGCGCCTTAAGGCATCTCCGCTCGCAAGGCGACTCGCGAAAGAGCACGGTGTCGATCTCACTTTAATTGCCGGTTCTGGACCGGACGGTAGAATCGTCCGAGACGATGTGTTACAAGTCGCCAGCACAATACCTGAAGTGCCTACAGTGGAAACACCAGCGATTCAGCAGACTGCGGAAGTCATCGCGATGGACGGTATCCGCGGAATTATTGCAGAACGGATGACTTTGAGCCTTCAGACGAATGCCAGCGTCACGCTCCATACCGAAGTTGATGCGACGGCATTTGTTGAATTACGTGGGATGCTCAACGATAAACTACAGGCAAGAGAGGTGAGTATTACCTACACCGATCTGCTTGTGAAAGTTGTGGCAAACGCTTTGGGGGAACATCCGAGACTCAACGCGACACTCACAAATGAAGGGATACACCTACTGCGAGAAATTAATATCGGAGTAGCAGTGGCATTGGAAGATGGGTTGGTGGTTCCGGTGGTTCGGAATGCTGACAAGGTGCGGTTATCGGAGATTTCAGGGCAAGTAAAAGATTTCGCTGAACGGGCACGTGGCAATCAGTTGACACCCGGGGAGCTTCAAGGTGGGACCTTTACGATTACGAATCTCGGAAATTTCGGAATTGATGCGTTCACGCCAATCATCAATCCGCCGGAGAGTGCTATTCTTGGGGTAGGTCGGATTCTGAAGAAGCCAGTCGTTCACGAAGATGAGATTGTTGTTCGGAGTATGCTGACGCTAAGTCTAACTTTTGATCATCGAATTGTAGACGGCGCACCTGCAGCGCAGTTCTTGCAAACGGTTTCCGGCTATATTCAAGATCCGTATCTGTTGTTGGTGTAGTGGTGTCTACCAACGCTCTGTTTGTAAAGTTTCAACTTCATCAAAATGTGCGTCTCGTGTGACGAGAATTAATCCGCGTTGCATCGCAATTGCAGCGATCCAGATATCATTGTCGGGGATAAGGTTGCCTTTCCTTCGCAGTTCGTCTTTGATGATTCCAAACCACTGTCCCGTTTCCAAGCCGCAAGAAAAGAGTGGAAATCGCTGTGTCAGTCTGTTGACTCTCGCCAGATTTTCTATAGGTCTACTGGATTTCCGCGCACCATAATACAGTTTACCGACCACAGGCGAAGCCAAAAACAATTTCTCAGTATTTTGTACTTTCTCTTGGATTGCTTTATCCTCGGCAAACATCCCGATAATAATATTGGTATCTAAAAGATACCTACCATTCTGACTCATCGATCTGTCCACAGTCTTCCTCAATCGCCCGCTTTATTTGTTCAATATCCTCCGGTGGGAACAGTCCAGAAGCAAATTCAAGCAGCTCTTTACCAGATATACCTTTTGGAGATTCTCCGGACAACTCTAACGTAAAATCTAAAACTTGTCTCTGTTTTCCGGGCGAAAGTTTTTCTAATCGCTGTATAATTTCTTGGATGGTCGTTGTATTTTCCATTGTGTTGCCTCCTTTTTGATTAAGGGATGGTGTTTCTGTAACTACTGATCTCTTGAACAGATTTTATCACAAGTCGTATGAGAAATCAACGCTTTTTGGTATGCTGTCCTTGCGATAGCGATGCCATTCCGCATCCTTCTTCAATTGCCTGTTTCATGATTTCAAGGTCTTCAGGCGAAATTGTGCCGACAAGTTCAAGCAGTTTTTCTCTGGGGTAACGATTTGCCAGCTCACCCGAAAGTTCCAATGCAAAATCCAAAACTTGTTTCTGTTGCACGGGAGTGAGTTTTTCTATCTGTATCGCTATATATATCCAGCAAGCTGTAGTCCTTCTTGATCTGCCCATTTTCTCAAGAGTTCTTTCTCTCTTGGGGTCGGTAACCGATTTCGTCTACCCCGAACCTGACGGATAACTCTTTCGCGTGGCGCGACTTCGATGGTCAAAATCTTGCGTCGTCCATTCTCGTCCTCAATCTCCATACTCCAAATCGATGACCGTCCGGTATAACAGGACCTCGCGTAAGTCTGTACACAGTGCTGCAGTGCCCGTCCTTCGTCAATGAGTTCGTCGCTGCTGAGCAGTTCTCGAATAGACCAGAATCTCATGTTGTGCAACTGCTCACTCCCTTCCAAGAAATGGAATTCACCGATCTGCGAACACATCCACTCAAGTTCCCGCCTTTTCGAGACTTTACCGAGTTGGTTATGCCACGCCTCAACTTGGCGAAGCAGCGTCTCAGGTGTCCTCCCTCTCATACTGAAATTAGGTTGCGCCGGTCCCATTTCTCTCACAACACCTCTCTCAACGAAAACGCGACGGTTCTCGTATCTCTGGTGCCAGATATAGTCAATAATCGGCTGCACATGACTGACATCCAACATCGGATTCGCGATAAAGAAACGAATCACATTCAGCCAGAAATCGTCGTTGTTAAAAGTTCGGGTCAGGCGTGTCTGCCGGAGCGCATCCACCAGATACCTATCACCCCCGAGTGCGCAGACTTGTCCCCAACGGAGCGCCTCTTCAACGGTGTAATGCTTCGGTGCCTTCAAAAAATGGTGCGCCATCTTTTTCGTGAGTGGTATCGGGATATCTCGTGCGGTTCGGATATTTTGACCTGTACCGATGTGTTTAAACCAGTTCTGATGGGTCGCGTTCCCGTTAAACCAGACGCTATCCATAAAGAGCGGCACCTCATAGAAAGCGAGTAGGTGTCGCGCGAGTTCGGAGAATTGACGATCGCGGTTATGTTTTCTGACTTTCCATCCCTTAAGCGGTCGAATCCAACTCTCGTGATGGTTTGCGAGTGCTGCGATGCCTTGAATATAGGTAGCCTTTTTTAGCAGGTCTGAGTTGGTTTCGAGGTATAGTAGAAGTTTCAAGAGTACTTTCGGAGCCATGCTCGCCTCAAAAGCATTCGAGACGGTTCTGGTAACCGCATTCTGTAGTTTGTCTGCCGGTAGTTCTTGGTTGTATATTTTCGGAAGAAGCTCGCTCAGGTTGCGGTCCCTCTTCTCTTTCGCCATCATTTTGGAGGCTCGTATACGGGTTACAGCATAGAGTTCGTCTTGGCGTTGGCGCGGACTTTTATCTAACCCTTGACTAAAATTATGGGTGCGGCACCACGCCTTGTAATCCTCTACCGAAGATATACCGAGCTGATGGATATGCTCCTGCATTTTCAGCGAGCATTCCTCTATTTGCATTTTTCCGTGCGACTGTTTTCTCTTTCGCGCCATCTGTTACTTCCCATATCACGTCGCGGGTTGTGTTTCTATCCCGACTATTCAGATGTTTTACGGTGAGTTTAATTGCTCGTAACCTTTAACCCGATGCGGCACTATATATTTTCTAATTTTTATGGTGTGTTGGATTCACTTATATTTGGAAGGTGTGAAGTGAAATCGGATCCTAAAGTTTTTTAAAGATACAGCAAATTCTTTAATGTTGTATTCAACCGAACCGATGCCTGCATAAGCCTTGTGGTTAACAAATTACACAGAATGTTAGAGAATGTCAAGGTATTTTTCTGCCACGTTTCTATTTGACATGACCATATTATTGATGGTATACTATAGGGCAAGAGATGTTGACAGTTTTGAGACTGAAGTGGTAACGCAAAAACGATTTTGTTCTGTATTTTTTAAGGAGACATTGTATGTATTTACCTAAGAGTGTACACATCAGCTTTGTGGCTCTGATGGGCATCTTTTTGCTGATAACGCTCCCGAGTCTCGCCAAAATTGATCCCGAGGCTATCACCGGAATGTGGTTCTTTGACGAAGGGAACGGTGGTGCCGCTGCAGACGCATCAGGAAATGGGAACGATGGTGAAATCCATGGTGCAAAGTGGGTTGACGGCAAGTTCGGTAAAGCACTTGAATTCGATGGTGTTAGCAATTGGGTTGAAGTTCCGCACTCGAACACTGTCGCGTTTAAGGCGGGCGTATCGTTCACGATCACCTGCTATTTCAAAGGCAGTAAGGTTGGTGGTTCGCTCGTCGGCAAAAACTATGAGGATACATCGCAGGCAACGCCGTGGTATCTACTTTGGGACAACGGTTCCAAAAACACCGTGAGCCTCTATTTACGGGATAGTGCCGGAACCAGTTTTCCTGCGCACGGTACTACGCCTATCGCCGATGAGAAATGGCACTTCATTGCCGGACGAGCGGATGCAGATACTGGCAAAGCCTCAATATGGGTTGATGGCAAAATGGAAGCCGAAGTCGATTTCAACGCAAAAGATGGATACGGCACCAGTGACGGCGTATTTCACGTCGGACGGCACTATGACCGCTATACTGAAGGTATCATCGATGATGTCGCCCTCTTCAATGTCGCTCTGAGTGAAGAGGATATGGATGCACTCATGGATGCCGGTGTTGAAACTGCCGCCGCCGTTGACCCCGTTAACAAACTCACAACAACGTGGGGCAGAATCAAGCGGCAAATAGGCAGATAGAGGAAAAACAATGAAACACATACTGGCACCCCTCGCGCTTGCGCTACTACTGTTCGCAGGATTCGGCTGTGAAACTGAAAATCCGGTTGAGGAGACAGTGGAAACCGATACAACGGGTACTTTGCGTGGCGATGTCCAATCAATTGACGGCGTACGGATTCAGGTACGCTTACTAAAAGATGGACAACTTGTGAAGCAAATAGAGACGCAGGCGAGTTATGAAATTGGCGAGATTGAGGCTGGAAGCTATACGCTCCAGATATCGGCGAAAGGCTATGAAACGGAAGAGATAGCCGTCACAGTCATCGCTGAAGAGGTTGTATCGCTTGACAAGGTAACGCTCGTCGCATTGAAAACGCCAGTCTCGCATTTATACGGCGTTTTAACGAACGAAACGACGGGTGAAGTGCTTGGCGGTGTCAGTCTCCAACTCACGGATAACACAGGGAATATCTACGAAACGTTAACAACAGCAGCAGGCGTTTTCACCTTTGAAAATCTCCCCGTGCAGCAATCTATGGCTTTGATGATCGCTCACGCCGGTTACGAAGACAAAGAGGTAGCAGTCGATCCGATACCAGCGGATGAAACGCTGGAACTGACGGTCGAACTCATACCAGTGCCAGAAGCGGAGGAGCTGCCTCCCGGTCAAGGCTTGCGTATTGAAAGCCAAGCCCCCGACTTTGTCTTACCAGACAGCACCGGTAAAGCGCACGCCCTTGATGATTATATCGCTGATAAAAACGTTGTCCTTATTTTTTACCGCGGCGGCTGGTGACCCTTCTGCAGAACGCAACTCGGTGAGTTGCAACAGAACTATGCGAAGATTCAAGCTGCAGGCGCGGAACTCATTGCGATCAGTTCCGATAACGAAGGCGACACCAAACAGACGGTTCAAAACCATGGGCTCAAATTTCCAGTCCTGGCGGATAACGACAAAGAGGCGATCACTGTCTACAACGTCGTCGATCCTGGCAACAATCGGATAGCACGTCCTGCCGCCTATATCGTCCGCAAGGATGGAACGATCGCTTGGAAATCTTTGAATACCAAGGCTGCGCGTGTACCAACAGCGCAAATCCTCACAGAATTAGGTAAACTTTGATGAAACCTCACGACACAGTTATAGCAAATATCATCGCTGACAGCGAAGAAGCGACCGATTCCAAAAGATCGCTCAATCGACGGCAGTTCTTAACCCGACTTGCCGCATATTCCGGTGGTGCGCTTAGCACGCTCCCGGCGTTCGCACAGTTAAGTAGCGGGCAATTACAACCTGAGACGACAGGGGCAGCATCTCTTACACCTGTCGTTGAGGCTATCGGTAAAGAGGTGTGGGAAAACGATCAGCTCAATGAAGATGCTGTGAGTGAACTGATGGATCAGGCGATGATGAAGTTGACGGGCCGTTCCTCCGCGAAAGAGGCGTGGCGAGATATTGTGCTACCCGATGATGTTGTCGGCATAAAAATTAATCCACTCGCGGGACCAGAACTTAGCACGCATTCTATCATCGTCGATAAAATTGTTGACGGGTTATACGGTGCCGGGGTGCTTCGGAAACAGATTATTATCTGGGACCGGTTTGAGGAGCACCTCCTAAATGCCGGTTACCCCATCAAGCGAGATGAGAGCGATGTGCAAACCTTCGCCTCCGATACGGACGGAATTGGGTATGACGATGAGGTCTACTATGAGAGCGAGAAGGATAGTCTTGCACGCCGTGAGAACGAAAGTATCCGTTCGCGTTACTCCCGAATCGTCACCGAGCAGGTCGATGTAATCATCAACGTTCCCGTCTTGAAGCACCACGCCATGGCAGGCGTGAGCGGATGCTTAAAGAATCTCGCGTTCGGGAGTGTCGATAATACACGTCGGTTTCACGGAAAGCCGATTTATTGCAATCCGGCTATCAGTGAGATTTTGGAGCATAAGGTGCTGAAAGACAAGTTGACCCTTAATATTGTTGATGGATTGCTCGCTTCGTTCGATAGAGGACCGACATATCACGCCGAAAGCACGTGGCAATACGGGAGTCTCTTTATCAGTGCTGACCCCGTTATTCTTGATGTGTTGGTACTCCAGACGGTCAACCAAAAACGTGAAGAGATGGATTTAGATTCTGTATCCAAATTCGCCAACCATATCAATACAGCAAGCAGTCTCGGTTTAGGTACAAATACACTTGACCAAGCAGATCTTCGACAAGTTGAGGTATAATTATGCAACGCAAATGCATGTCTCTATTTTTACTTTTCTGTTTTTTTTGTGCTGTTGTCGCATTTTCAGGATGCACCGTGACGCTCACGCAGAGCGACACACTCCAATTGAGTCTATCAGAACCGACAGAGAAAACGATGTCAATTGTCGCTGAGTTTGAGGCGGGTGAGGCAGAAAATGTCGCGGGTGATGTGACGCAGAAGTCTGGAAGCGTCTGTTCGGGTGGCGCGTGCCTCATCTATTAGCCGGTTTCTGACCGCGCTTCCGTGCTCGCTTTGAAGACAGCATCAATTGCACCGAAGAGGACAGGCAAGTTATCCATCGTCACGCTTGTTCTGTTTCGGGTGAAAGTGTTACCAACAAGTTGTCCGAATTCCCACAATTTCCCGTCGCTCACGATGCCGTAAACCGGAAAATCGGTGTCCTCATTTATTCTTTGGGCGGCTACCAGTTCGGATAAACACTGTCCCCAACCTTGATCGAAATCGTTTTTCTTTGCTTCGACGAGAATTATCAACGGTGTTCCAACAACGGGGAGTCCTAATTCGGATCTTGTAGAGATAAGATAATCAGGCGTTCCGTTGAGCGTTTCATCGTAAGTGATGGTTTTCTTTATCCAGAGTGCATAGTTTTCTGCATAAGCCTTGTATATCTCTTTCAAAACAGGAAAGATAATCGCTTCGCAGCGTGCCGCCTCCGATGCAAAAACGTCAATATTCTGTAGGCAAAACTCAAATTCTTCCAAAAACTGTTCCGAAGGAGTGCCTGGGATCTCCTCAATGTGGACGAAATCTTTTGTCGTGTAGGTGATCCTGAATCTCTCTAAGACTTCAGGAATTGTCTTAAAATCCCTAAATGCCATGCGTACCACCTCCTTCAAAGATTATAACGTACGCCGGCGAATATTTCAATCCAATCTTCGACTGTTCGGTCCCGCCACTATTTGTTATCTGGCACCCTCTCCGCGGTGACTGCCTCCCAATCCCAGAGCAGGACCGTGCCATCAGCACTACCGCTGGCAAGCGTTTTTCCGTCGTGTGAAAATACCAACGTTTCTATATGTTCCGTATGCCCAGAGAGGGTCTTCAATTCCTCACCGGTTTCCACATCCCACAACTGGATGATAGGATCCCAAATATCCAATTTAGGGTCAAGAAGGATTTTCCCATCCGGGGAGAATGTTAATACATCGCTAAACCCGCGCTGACTCTTCGGGATTCTGCTGTGTTCTTTTATGCCTGTTGGCGTTACATGCCAGAAAACAATGCCGTCCCGATGATGTCCGTGTGCGAGAATAATGCCGCCCGGTGAAAAAGCCAAGGCACTAACTTCTTGGATATTGGGCGGCGTGATTTCGGCGTGCGTGTCAACATCCCAGACATGTGTTTGCACATGCGTGCCATTGGTAGCGAATAAAGTTCCAGTGGGTGAGAACGCAAACTTCCTTCCAAACGGTTCTGCTGTGTGAAAGTGGAACAGCTCAAGCCGGGTATTTAGGTCCCACGAACGAATACCTTGACGACCAAAATCAGCGACGAGTATCTTCTTATCGGGTGAAAATGCAAGCGCTTTCGCGTTGTCTCCAGCATCCTCCCAAGGTCCGGGAATCTGTTCACCAGTGGCTATATTCCACAATTGAATGTTACCGGGACCGGGTCCACTTGCGGTACCTCCGAAGCCTAACGGATCAAACGCAATTGCGCCGCTTCCACCACGGATCGCGAAGTGCGTAGCATCGTGCGAAAAGGCGACTGCCCCAGTTAAATCGCTTTCTGCTTTAGTAAAAGTAGCCAATTCTTGTGCTGTTTTTAGGCTCCATATCTCAACAATCCCGTTGAAAGCTGCACTTGCAAGTGTTGTGTCATTTTTCGAGAACGCGACGGCTTTCACCGATTCTGTATGCCCTGTGGTAAAGGTAAGGAGTTCTTGCCCAGTGCTCGGATTCCAGAATCGGATTGTGCCGTCTGCACTGCCACTGACAAGACATCCGGCATAAAGCGGTGCGTTATCAGGCGTAAAGGTTAGCGCATTGATAGTACTTTTGTGCCCTCTAAGTGTCGCACGTTCACGTCCGGTGCCGACATCCCATAACTTGATGACCTTACCCGCATCGCCACTGGCAGCGGTTTTGCCATCAGTGGAGAATGCGACGGCAGTAAGCCACTCCTTATGTCCCTTGAGCGTGGCATGTTTAGTGCGTTTCTCTACATTCCACAACCCGACAATCTTGTTTTCGCCGCCGCTCATGAGCATCTTGCCATCTGATGAAAACGCCAATGCTTGCACCTCCTCATCTTGCGGAGGTCTGTCAGTCCAACCTAAAACAGACTTCAAAGATGCCAAAAGTTGGGTATGTCCCCTGATGGATGCCAACTGTCTACCTGTGGTTGAATCCGATAAATAGATTTTACCGTGTTGATTCCCCGTAGCAAAGGTGTTCCCGTCCTGAGAGACTGTCACTACATCGTATGAACCCACATTTCTACTTCTGTTTGCCAATCTCTTACCCGTTGCAACACTCCAGTGGATGATTTTGCCAAACCGATCCAGACTGATGAGCGTTGTGTTGTCTTGTGAGAATGCTAATACTGTGGTTGAATGGTGTTTTTCGGTTGATAGAAGCGTTGAAAGTTTGTTACCAGTTTCCGCATCCCACAGTTGAATGACAGGATTATTAAATCCACCACTCGCGAGGGTTTTTCCATCTGATGAAAACGCAAGCGTGCTGACTTGTCCTTTATGTCCCGTAAACAGAGCCATCTCTTCGCCAGTCGGCACATCGTATACCCACACGCCGACATCCGTTCCCACTGTGAGACGGGTCCCGTCTGGTGAAAACCGCATCAGATTGATACCGCCTTTTCCGAGACGTGCGATCGCACCTTCCGGTAATCCGACTTTCGTGTTGTCTTGCGCGAAACTGTTTGAGAGCATTGCAGCAGCAAATAGAAACGTGATGCCAAGAATTTGTATTGCTTTCATTTTTAATTTCCTTTGTCATTAGGTGTTTGCTTTGCGATGATTTCGTCCCAATCCCAGAGGAGTACTGTGCCATCCTCGCTACCACTGGCGAGCGTTTTCCCGTCGTGTGAGAACACCAGCGTTTCTATAGGTTCGGTATGTCCAGACAGGATTCCTAAAGTTCTGCCAGTGTTCACATCCCATAACTGGATTCGAGATAGACCATCCCATTTAGAACCCAGGAGTGTCTTTCCATCAGGCGAGAATGTTAATATATCACTGAATCCTCGGTAATTATCAGGAATTACGCTGCGCTCCTGCATGCCTGTTGTCGTTACATCCCACAAAGTAATGCTATCCCGATGTCCAAGCGCAAGGATAGTATTATTGGGTGAGAATGCCAAACTCCAGGCTCGTTCGTTGGTGAATGTAGGGAACTCGCGTCGCGCGTCTACATCCCATACCTCTGGGATGCCATGAATGCCGTAGACACAAAGTAGAGTTCCATTGGGTGAGAACGTCAACTTCCTTGGAAATGGATTCTCCGTGTTAAGATGGAACAGTTCAATGCTGGTTTTCATATCCCACGCCTGAATATTTTTGGGACCGCGATTTGCGAGTATTTTATTCTCCGGCGAGAATGCGAGTGATATCGTGGTATCTGCAACGTTCTGCCAGGGACCAGGAAGCTGCTCATTAGTAGTGATTTTCCATAACTGCATGCTGCCGCGCTCTTTCGGGTTAGAACGGGCACCCCACCCATACGGATTGAACGCAATTGCAATTGGACCGTTGTACCCTCGAGTCACGAAGAATTTACCATCAGGGGACAATACGGCTAACTCGGCTAAATTGCTTTGTCCAGCAGTAAATGTGATAAGTTCCCGCTTGGTCATTAGACTCCATATTTCAACAGTGCCGTTGAACGCAGCACTCGCAAGTGTTGTTCCATCTACAAAAAACGCGACGGCTTTCACCCATTCTGTATGTCCCACAGTAAAGGTAATCAGTTCCTGTCCAGTCTCTGGATCCCAGAATCGGATTGTGCCATCTGCGCTGCCACTGGCAAGACACTTGCTATAAAGGGGTGTTCCTTCGGGAGCGAAGGTTAGCGCATTGATGGTGTTTTTGGGTCCTATAAGCGTCGCGCGTTCGTGCCCGGTGTCCACATCCCATACCTTGATTACCTTATTCGTATCGCCACTGGCAACGATTGCACCATCAGATGAAAAGGCAACGGTAGTAACCCAACCTTGATGCCCTCTGAGGGTTGAGCGTTTAGTACCGTTCGTATTCCATAGTTGTACTGTCTTGTCTTCGCTTCCGCTAACGAGGGTTTTTCCGTCCGATGTAAATGCCATTGCCTGAATGTCTGCATCCTTTTCGTCTTCATCCGGTCCCTCTTTGAAAAAATTTGTATGTCCATTAAGGGTTACCCGTCGTCTTCCGGTTGTTGTGTTCCATAAATGAATTTGTGTACCGTTTTTGTCTCCAATGGCGGCCATGCTACCGTTTTGGGAGAGTGCTGCTACTTCGTATGTGTCTACGGGGTCTACGTTCCTTGGATCCAACAATTTGCTGCCGGTCTCCACATCCCAATAGATAATATCACCAAATGTGTCCAAACTGATCAATATTGTGTTATCTTCGGAAAATGCCAATGCTGTTATTGAATCGTGTCTCTCGGCTAATTTTAGGGTAGAAAGTTTACTGTCAGTTTCCAAATTCCAGAGTTGTATGACAGGGTTCGCGAACCCGCCACTTGCGAGGATTTTTCGATCTGTTGAGAAAGCAAGTGCATTGACTTGTCCGGGGTGTTCTGTGAACAGGGCAGTCTCTTTGCCATGAGGCACATCGTATAGCCACACGCCGACATCCGTTCCCACTGCGAGACGGGTACCGTCGGGTGAAAACCGCATCAAATTGATACCACCTTTTCCGAGTCGTGCGATGGCACCCTCAGGTAATCCGACTTTCGTATTGTCTTGTGCGAAACTGGTCGAGAACATCGCAGCAGCGAATAGAAAAGTGATGAAGAATAGGTGTTTTGCTTTCATGATATTTGCTCCTTTGCTTGCCAGGGTTTTCCCATCGTGTGAAAACACCAACGTTTCTATGCTTTCCGTATGCCCGGAAAGGATTCCGCCGAGATCGGTGCCAATATCCACATCCCATAACTGGATGAGGGGTTGCCAACTTATTGATTTAGGGTCGAGAAGGATTTTTCCATCGGGTGAGAATGTTAACACACTAAGGAGAATACTATAACCGCGACGAAAATGCCAAGTTTTAGACTGAGACGTTGAAGATTCATAGTAAATTCCTTTTTTCAAATGCTGAAACATCCAGCGGGCAACAGATCACCCGACTCTAACTATTATTGCCTATCAAGCATATCTGGTTTTTCAAGGATCGCCATCGCAGTCATTCGCAAGAGTATACTTTTAGGACTAACGGCATACCATTTCCCCTCTGTGAATGTCGTGACGGCGTAATCTCTTTCACCAGTATTAGCGGATTCAGAAAAGAAATCGTCGGGTAACCAATTTTCATAAGTGACAGGTTCGCCGTTATCCCACTGCCACTGTCCTTCTTTTTCTCCATCGCTAAGCCCTATCCAATAGAACTCATTTCCAAAAACCGCTGAGAGCCACGCCTGCTCCTCAGCATCATTAATCGCGACGAGATGTGCTTTTTCTTTTGTCGCTTGGGCAACAGCAGCGTCACGAGACTCACACGGAATCTTTTTATAGGCGTGTCCATTTGTGGGATTGACGATCCAAACCGTTTCAAACGTTGGAATTGATATAGGTTTGGGTGCCGGTGGCGTAGCGGACGGATTGAATGGCATTTTATCAGGTGGTTTGGGGGCAATCGGTTCGCTGTCAAAAGTGAAAGTGAGTCCATCAAGTCGATCCCCGGGCTTAAGAAGCACAGGGCCAGCCGTCGCCTCAACTTCTTGGTACTCCACCGAAAATGTGTAGTTTGCAGTATCGTCTTTCTCGTCTAAATAAAAGAGAAAGTAGCCATCAGCATCTGTTCGGGGTTTTCCGCCTGAACTTCCGTGTCCCTGTCCATCTTCACGAATGTAATTGAGACCGAGGCGGAGCCGCGCGTTGCGGAGCGGTGTCCCGTCTTTGAAAAGAACACGTCCCCGAATCCGCATCCGAGGTTGCACAATGACTTTCACGTTTTTAATATGCGACCCCCGTTCAACACTAAACCCGATCCGACTAAAATCATTACGCGGATAGAAGGTTATACCGCGGATGTCAATAGATATAACCTCAAAGTCGGGTTCAAAATCGTCCCTTTCCATCTCTGTAACACGACTCGTGTGTATCGCAGCGAAATCCTTCTCTTCTATAGCCTTCGCAATTTTCGCCTCAAGATCCTTTGGAAACAGTACATCCACGTTACGCGGGAGTGCACTGAAGTACGACATCCTTGCGGCGATACCTGTAATGGAAAACCGTCCGTCTGCATCTGTGAGGGCGCGTCGCGTCGTCGGATAATTCGTTGGGAAGAAAGCAGATCGAATCCCGGGTCCGATAGGCATCGTGGGGCCAATCATAACGGGTAACTCTGCAACCGGATTCCCTTCTACATCGACAACGCGTCCAGAGAAAGTTCCTGTCTCCTCTTCCGCAGCAATGCTCTGTGAACCGAAGCCGATGAAAAGCGAAACAACTGTTATTAAGAAAGAAAAACCTTTTGTGTAGGATGAACGTTTCATAATTTTTCTCCTTTTGCGTAGAACATAAAACTTACTGCTTCACCGGCAAATTTTCTTTCTCAATCAGTGCCGTCCGAATTAGGGATATTCCGCCATGTCCGGAGCCAAAGTCTTCCCATTTCCCTGAAGGCCCTATAATAACATAATCCTCTGCTCCGATACGGGTATCACCGGGTTCTTGAAGTCCCCAGTTTGTGTAGGTGACCGGTTCGCCGTTGTCCCAGATCCATTGTCCCTCTTGCGCGATGTCGTTAAGTCCAATCCAACTCGGTTCACCCCCCAAAACGACTTGCAGCCATTTCTGTTCCGTTTCGTCATTAATTGTAACGAGATACGCACTTTCGGCAGCAGCTTGGGCTTGAGCGTCTTCCCAATCCTCACATTGAATTTTTTTGTAAGCATGCCCATTTTCTGGACTGACGACCCATACATTATGCGCACGGGAACTTGTTGAAGCCGACGCTCTTGCGAATCCGGGATGCCGTGCAGGTAAAGGCCGCTCTGGCATAGTCTCAAACGTGAAAATAACCTCGTGGGTTTGATCGCCGGGTTTAAGAATAATCGGTTTTGCATTCACCGTCTGTGTCTGATGTCCGACAGACAGCATATAAAATGTTGGTACCTCCAAATCCCTCTCGGTATAGTGCGTAAAGTACCCTTCGGCATCTGTCCGAGCACTCCCATCGCTGGAAGAATTTCCGTATAAACTCACTGTTCGTAAACGGAGCTTGACTTTCGTATTGACGATGGGTGTTCCGTCTGTATACTGCACCCTTCCACGGATGTGTGGGTGTTGTACGATTACTTTAATGTTTTCAATACGTCTCCCCGGACTCGTGGCAAACACAATTCCACGATCGCCCATTCCACTCGGAGAAAAAAATGATGCTCCGATTTGAACTTTTAAAATTCGGACATCCGATCTGTGGAATGGAAATAGTGACAATAGCACGGGACCATCAATAACGCTGGTGATAGTGAAATGACCCGCTGCATCGCTTTCCGCTTGAGATGACGCGGAGTTGCGTTCTCGAATCCGGAACCAAGCACCATTGCCATCTACAACAGGTGTAACGGCTATCTTGATCCCGGATACCGGTTCCCCCGCTTCATCAAGAATATGACCGGAGGCAGAAGGAAATAAAGTTGCGTCAGGTTTCTGGTTGACCTTACTGTTTTTATTTCTTGTATCCGCATTACCGAATTGATTCCGCACGTCCGGTTTGGCCGCAAGGTTTAGCACGACTGGGGCTTCAATTAATTCAATCGTCATCTCTGACATCGCATCGAAACTATACGGTTTTTGGAAACGCGATAAGTATTGATTACTGGCACCTAACATCACAAATATTAAGGCTACCGTAGAAGCAGCGATCGCCCAAGGTACCAGCGGTCTACCGCCGGACGGAACTGCAGGTTTCAAACGTGAAATCTCTCGCATGATGTCTTCCGGGAGATGCGATGTGATTTGAAAATTTTCTAAAACCTCTCGAATCATCGGCTCCTCCTTCTTTAAACGCTGTTGCGCACGGCGGAGGCGACTCCTAATCGTATTTTCCGATACACCTAAAAACGCCCCAATCTCTACACTGGACATTTCACCGAAGTAATGCAGTGTGATGACGGTACGTTCACTCTCTTGGAGTTTCGCAAGCAATTGTTTGACAGCTTCGCGTCGGGTTTCTACCGCTGTCTGTTCGTTCTCTTCAATGACATATCCCGAGTACGTTGCCTTTTCTAACTGCGCGCTGCTCGTTTCTTCAAGGGATTGTGTCCGTAGACGCTTTTTACGCAGCCACGTGCTGCAGTGATTCGCAGCAATCACATAAAGCCAACTCGCAAAACTCTGCGGTTTTTTCAGCGTTGCCAATCCCTGATATGCCTTTAGGAATGTATCCTGTGTAATCTCCTCGGCGATGTGGAAATCTCCAACCTTACGCCACACAAGCGCGTGAACCGGCTTTTGGTACTTTTTCACAAGTTCACTGAAGGCAGTATCATCACCATCAAGAACACGGTGGATAAGTTCAACATCAATATTTTTCATAAATCACCTCCGATTACCCTATAGTGACGCTTGTTAAGGGTCAAATCGGTGCATAATCAGAAAAAAAATAAGAGCGTGTTTATATATTTATTCAGATGTTCCAGCGATGTTGCCGGATTCGTTTTCTTCATGCTCATTGATAATGGCGCGAGGGGTATCACATCAGTGACTTGTATCATCTTTAAGACTCAGGCATCCCCAATTTTGACAAAATATTTACATGCCCTTCGGAGTTCCCGCCGACAAGCGATATTTTTATAAATTGCGTAAGTCCTAATGCTATTAACAGAAGACGATCCAAAATGTTTACACTGATTCGCGATGATTTATGAGCCATCTTCATATATTAAGTATAGAGATGAAACTAAAAAAGTTTAGGGTGAATTAGGACTTAATCGGAGATTTTGATTTTTAAACCCCTAAATCCCTATTATCGGTGGGTCTTAATGAACCAACTGCGTAAGTCCTAATCTTGTATTATAGCGTCTGTAATGGCAAAAGAGGATAGTAGAATTTTAGGTTTAGTGCCGTTCGTTTGCTGGAGGTAGGTCGGCAAAAGGCGGACTGAGAAGCCCGCCTGTGATGGAATTCGGTTTGAATGACCCTGTTGTTAGTCTGTCTTGATCTCACCCCAAGTGGTGGTTAAATTCCCCTCTGGGTCTACGGGGAGCTGCCCCTCTTCAAGGAAGATCGTCCACATAAGGACTGGGTCTCCGATGACCTCGTCAATACCGAGCAATTCCACTTCTCCTTTCGGATACGGTTCGTTGGATTTGTAGATAAAATACTCGGTCGGATCGTGCGGCGCATCAAGGAACAGGCTTTCTTCAGTTAAGGTATATCCATCTGTAAACCAACCCTTCGGGTCTTGTCCACGGTCTTCAGGAGATTTATGTCGGCTATCCCATGCTTGGTATATATAAGCCGACCGGTCGATTTCAAACGTGAGTCGGTATTCCTGTCCGCCGGGGCAGTCGGCTGACGTGGAGACTTGCGTGAATCCGAGAAAGTCTTTCGGGATGTTCGTGATTGTATAGTCTCTGTCGTGAAAAAATTTCCCGCCTTCTTCCAACTCTGTGGCTTGATAGACACCACCCTTATTGTCTTCTATATTGGTGACTTTCACCTGCTCAGCGAAAGCGATTACGGAACCAATAAGCAGCAGCGTTGCCATACAAACATAAATCAGTCTCATTTTTGACACTCCTTTGTAGTTCTGTTCGCAGACACCAGAGCCTCTGTTTGAACCGCCTGTTTTAGTTGGCTGCGATTCGATTCGGAAACTCTGGCAGACTACACAGAAAACTTGCAAAAAAACAACATTTGTGTAATACTTAGATTGTATAACATTTTTGTTAAATTTACCAGATTTTTTTCTATGAAAGAAGGAAGCGATAATGGTTGAACACATCGTCCTGCTGAAGTTGAAATCAGATGTCACCGATGCACAGTTGGAAACCTTATCGGATGCGCTTTTAGAGATGGCTGATGATATCCCCGGCATTGAATCTATAACTGCTGGCACGAACAACAGTCCTGAAGGCAAGAGTCAAGGTTACGCGTACGGTTTTATTGTCCGTTTCACAGATGAAGCGGCACGCGATGCCTACCTGCCGCATCCGTTTCACCGTCAGGTCGCCGGTGAACACATCCGTCCGCTTGTTGAGGATGTTCTCGTTTTCGATTATTCCGTTTTTTAAACTAGCACCAAGTGTTGTTCAAATGCCCTGGGCGGGGAACGGTTAACCTGTCAGGACCGCCACGCGCCGTTGTTGCGTGGCTGCCAGCATTGGCCAAGATTTAAAAGTAGTATTGTAGGTTGGGTTGAACGAATTCCATCAACAACCCGACAAAGAAAAGAAAATGAGGCTTGCTCTATACAGGGTTCGTTCAGCAGAAACCGAGTGACCCCCAACGTTTTGCTAATTAACCAGAACTCACCTAACCGAACCGCAAGGAAAATTTAAAAAATGAGTTGGAATATTGTTGTTGTTGTTTCAGATACGTTACGAACCGCATATTTAAGTCCTTACGGCAATGATTGGATTCAGACCCCGAATTTGGCACGATTTGCCGAACAGAGCGTCAGATTCACGAACGCGCACCCCGAATGTCTCCCCACGATTCCGACACGCCGTACCTTACACACCGGCAGACGCGCCTATCCGTTTAGTACGTATACCCCCGTGCCGTGGGACAACGTCTATACCCCGGGTTGGCAGCCGATGTCTTCCGATGAACCGGCAATCGCTGAATCTCTCGTCCAAAATGGGTATCACACCGGTTTCTTCGCCGACGTTCCGCACTACTTCGTCCCGGGAATGAACTTTACGCGCGGGTTCCGGCAGTGGCAGTTTGTCCGCGGTCAAGCCGAGGACAGATACCGAGGCGGTGCACACGCCGATCCTGCTTTAATCTCGCGATACCGCGGGAATCCAGGACGTATCCGTTCGCATATTGTGAATGTTCAACCCGAACGTCCAGAGGAAACATGGCCCACCGCACGGTTGTTCCGTTCCGCAATCGAGTTCGTTGAGCACAACCATCAAAACACACCGTTTTACCTCTATGTTGACGGGTTCACACCGCACGAAACATGGGAAGCACCTATCCATTACTATGATCTCTATGGTAGCCGCGAGGACCGGGAACCTATCTGTCTTAACCTACCCTACGGTTCACTCAAAGATGCGGAACTTGAGGAGCGATTGCCGAGCGTTAAAGCCAACTACGCCGGCTTGGTAACGCTTGTGGATACCTGGTTCGGAAGGTTGGTGGATACAATTGATCGGCTCGGACTGCGTGAGAATACACTCATCATCTTCCTCGCAGACCACGGCACCAATTTTGCAGAGAATCCAGACAAAGCCACCGGAAAACCGGCGACCTTTATGTACCCGGGCACGATGGACATTCCTATGATAGTTAGCCACCCGTCAGGTGCTAACGCCGGTACAACATGTGATGAATTCGTCTATACGTTGGATGTGCCTGCCACCGTTATGGCAGCGAGCCAAGTCGAACCCGCTGGCGAGATTCAAGGACAGAGCCTACTCCCACTCGTTGAAGGAAAAGACGGTTTCACGTCGCGTGAATACCTGACCTGTCGCTATGTTAACTCCGTCTGGTATAAAGACGCGAAGAGTTGGTATTTCTCCAGCGTCGATTTTAATGACGGTATCCGGCTGTTTGACCTTGAAGCCGATATCGACTGCCAGCACAATATCGCTGATAGCGGTGCCGATCGGATCGCACTTGCCCAAGAACGAATCTTAGCCGATGCGGGTGGACATCTACCGCACTACAAACGTCAAGGCAGAACGGATGCACTCGGCAGACCGCAATTCGCTGAGGCGTAATCTTTAGGGAACGGATGCACGTTATTAGCAAAAAGGCACTGCGCGAATTCTGGGAACGATATCCGGATAGCCGAATGCCGCTTAGGCGTTGGTTTAAGCTCGTCACCAAAAATTCGTTCGGAAATTTTACCGAATTACGTGCAGTGTTTTCAAGCGTAGATTTTGTAGAGGATTTAACCGTGTTTAATATCGGTGGTAACAAATATAGGCTGATTGCCTCTATCCATTTCAATCGCGGCAAAGTTTACGTTCGCCGTGTGCTAACGCATGAAGAATATGACAGAGGAGGATGGAGAACATGAGCGTTATTGCTGAAGATATTCTCACACATTGGCGTATTGTTCAACCGTTATTTTCAATTCATGATGAAAATGCGTACGATAGAGCCATTGTGACCCTAAACGCTTTGATTGACGAAGTCGGTAACGACGAACAGCATCCCCTTTATGAACTCCTTGATACACTGGGTACAGTCATACATGCTTATGAGGAGAAACATCATCCAATTCCTGAATGTAGTGGTGTTGAGGTGCTTAGGTTGTTGATGGAAGAACATCAGCTTGAGCCAACAGATATACCAGAACTTGGTCCACCTGACACTGTTTTGGAAATCCTCAACGGGAAGCGGGATCTGACGGTCACGCACATTCACGCTTTAGCAGAAACGTTTCAAGTTTCGCCTGCAGTGTTCGTGTGAGATCCGCAGCCCCGCAAACTATCCTTCGACGGTTAAGGGGGTTAAATTATGCGCCTTTCACGCGCCAGCATATCCTATATTGGGATGTTCGTCGCTATTATCGCGCTTACACTTCTGTTCTCTGCGGATAGTATTGCACAGGAAGGTAAGTCAAGCCTTTCCGGTCAGGTTATAGATACCGATGGAAACCCAGTAGCGAGTCTCAGCCTCGCTGTTAAACCGGTCGAAATTAATATGGGACAGGAGATCGGACCGCTCGCGCCGCTCGCGTCTTGGCAACGCGGCGTAACAGATGCGGATGGACGTTTCTCTATCTCTAACATCGATCCAGTGTCATCACGGTTGGTGATGTTTCCTGAACACGGTTCGCGTTTTGAGATCGTATCCGTTCAAATCGGGGATTTGATCTTCCTTTATTATGAGGTAGATGGTATCGGTTTTCCGCCTTGGTTAGGGCAACTGACCTTCGCAATTGAACCCGGCATGTCCCTTGAAGATGTCGTGGTCAAAGTAAAGCCGCCGGATATGCGAATCCGGGGACGCGTACTCTTAAGGGACAGAACGCCACTTGCCAATGCCCAGATTGATCTTACTATCCGACGACGGCGACGGAATCATGAGGGTTTCTTCCTTTTTCCGCGCAGTTGGGGTGCAAGTGGTGGACGCACAAGATTTACTGCTTGGACGGATGCCCAAGGTTACTTTGTAACATATCATCTAAGAGACACTGCAGAATACTCGGTGGGGGTGAGATATGAAGGGGTGTCCGCTGAGTCAAGATGGGTTCACATTGAAAAGGGAGAACGATACGATAAATTCGTCTTGAGACTCAACGACTTGGAAGAACACCGTGAGAATCGAAATAAAAGAGAGAAAGCGCGGCACGCAGTATGGACAGTGAACCCGGAAAATGATCACGCTTACAGAAGAATTCAGTGCGACAGTTGGGAAGCCGCGAAAGTTGAAGCCGAAGCCGAAGGTGCCTATCTTGTCGCTATCAACAACGAAACGGAACAGAAATGGTTGGAATCGCTCTATCCAGAGAAAGTGTTCTTTTGGATCGGGCTGCGTGTGCCAGAAAAAGGGGCATCATGGCAGTGGGACAGTGGTGAACCGCTCACTTACGCCAATTGGGGAGCCGCGGACAGACCTACTACCACAACCAACAGTGTCAAAGAAATTCCCATCGCCCTAATTTTTGCCTCAAAGAAATGGATGGCAATTGACTCCGAAAGTCAATTACGACCCGCGGTAAAATACGCTATTCTCGAAAAAGAACATTACTAACGACACCAATAGCAGAAAAATCAATTCCATTTGCTATAAAGGGTATTCGCTATGACCGGTCTCCGTTTTGCAAAACACGCCTTTATATTCTTACCAGTGCTTATTGTGTTGAGTTTCACATTCGCACCCCATATCACTGCTCAGGAGAAACCCGCAACGTTGTCCGGACGTGTGATGACTGCGGAAGGTGAGCCAGTTGTTGACGCAACTGTAATGCTCCAAATATCAACAGTGCAAACTGATTCGGAAGGACGGTTCGCTTTCACAAAGGTCACGCCAAGCCAAACCCTATTGCGTGTCCCTCGTAATCCGATGATGGCAAAGGGTTCGTTTCGGTCAAACCACACTAAGGTCCGAGCGATTAATTTCGGGAGTGTGACATTCTACCCGCATGACTTTCATGATACATCAAGGAGTGCTACTTTTGCTATTGAATCGGGGACGAATATTAAGGACGTAGAAGTCGTTATGGAACGTCAATTGATTGTTCGAGACAGAATCGTTTTCAAGAACGGTGAACCGCTTGCTAACACGTCCCTTAAAATTAACATTGACCATTTAGGGTTGGACGGAACAAGTGGTGATTTTGGCTTCAACCGTCCCGTTCAGACAGATGCAGATGGAAACTTTGTACACCTGACAAACACCCCCGGAATCTACATGCTGTCCCTTAACCATGGCGGGCTCTCCGCAGCATCGGAGCCTTTTATCGTTGAAGTCGGTAAACAACATGAGAGAACGGTGTTGACCCTTGATGGCAACGCCACAGATCTTTCCGACCCACCGTCTGAGGAACCCAAAAAACAGCGTCGGTATTACCCATCCAATATTGCATACGTTCCGGGCGTGTGGATCATAAATCCAGCCAACGGACATGCGTACAAATGGATCAACTGCGAGGACCGAGAAGATGCCCAGGCACAAGCCGCTGTTGAAGAGGCATATCTGGTTACAATTACGAATGAACCAGAACAGATATGGCTCGAAGCCGTTTTTGGACCCGGTCCGTACTGGATCGGTCTGACCGATATTGCAAAAGAGGGAGAGTGGCAGTGGGACACCGGCGAACCCGTTACATACACCAACTGGAAAGCGGACGATGAAGATCATCGGTTTGTGAGTGAACCGCCTATTTTTCATAAGTTGTTAGGCTTAAAAAACGAAGATCGACACCGAGAAGAAGATGAGAAAGACCTTGTTATTATGTCCGATTGGAGTTGGGACAGGGAAATAGGAAAATGGAAGACCGCTGATCATCCGAAAGCCGTACGCATGGCAATCCTTGAGAAGGATGGTATGTGATCCAAGGCACACGGTTTGTCTCTACCTAATGTCACACCAGAAGATAAATATGGAATTACAGGGTTTGCTGACACGGTTTTACCAAATGCGTCTACGAGATGGACAATTCGCCAAAACGTGAAAATCCAGGCAACGTCCGGTTTAGATTCAGAAAAGGGTATTATTCTCCAGACTCGGTTGATTGACCACAAGGAAAATGTAAAAAAATGAAACCCCACTTTTCCCAACTCAGCGAAAACCTATATATTCACCACGGACATGTCAACACAGGCATTCTCTGTGATGGCGATCGCGCACTTCTCATCGATCCGAGCGGAACTACGCTCCAGACAACACTTTCAGAGCTCGGCATCACGGATGTTGATCGGATCCTCTTTACCCACCACCATCGCGACAACACAGCCGGTTTTCCGATAGCACCCGAAACCCACGTCGGCGTACCAGCGAAAGAGACGGAATGGTTTACTGAAGTTGATACCTTTTGGAACGATCCGAAATACCGATGGCATCTCTACAACTACCATCCACACAATCTGATGCTCACTGACGCTATTTCGGTGACGGATACGTATACCGACGGTGCACAGATTGCGTGGGGTTTAGCGTCCCTGACAGTCCTTGAAACACCCGGGCATACCGATGGCAGTGTTTCCTATCTCGTTGATGTTGACGGCAAACGTTTCGCCTTTACCGGCGACCTCATCTACGATGAAGGCATGTTGTGGGAACTCTATAGTTTACAGAAAGGACAACAGACAACCGACTATCACGGGTTCCTCGGTGCAAGAGATGAACTGAAGGAGAGCCTTGAAAAAGTCCGTCAGGCATTGCCAACCGCGCTTATTCCCACACACGGCATCGTGATGAACAACCCAAACAAGGCTATTGACGCGCTTTTGGAACGGTTGGCGTACTGCTACAATAAATACGTGGCGATCTCTGCCCTACGACACTACTTTCCGCAGCTTTTCGAGGAATTTGATGGACACCGCGGACACATGCCGATCCGAGAGGGCAAACCGCCCCCCGAATGCTTACGCCACTTCGGCACAACATGGCTGATTATCTCTGAGACAGATGAAGCGTTCGTCATGGATTGCGGTTCACCGCATATAATCAAACAGATTCAGCAGTTGCAAGCAGACGGCGAAGTTTCGGAAGTCACGCAATTCTGGGTAACGCACTACCACGACGATCACGTTAACGCTATCCCCGAATTTCAGGAAACGTTCCCTTGTGAAACGATAGCAGATTCAGTTGTCACAGCGGTCATCACAAACCCGATCGGCTTCCGATTACCCTGTATTTCACCTGCTGTTACGCGAGTGGATCGCATCACACAGGACGGTGATTCTTGGCAGTGGAATGAGTTCACAATGACGGCTTACCATTTTCCGGGTCAAACCTATTATCACGGTGGGCTGCTCGTCGAGGGACACGGCGTGCGGATGTTCTTTGGGGGTGACTCCTTCACGATGGCGGGTATTGACGACTACTGCTCTGGCAACCGAAACCTACTTGGTGGCGATGTCGGCTACGAAAAATGCTTACGACTGATTCAGGAACTCAAGCCGACGCATATCTTTAACTGTCATGTCAATCCAGCGTTTGATTTTACCGAGGCTGAGATTACCTTCATGCTCGATACACTCGCTGAACGTGAAAGATGCTATACCGAACTTTTCCCTTGGGACCACGCCAACTACGGTATGGATGAACACTGGGTACGGTGTTATCCTTATGAACAGGAAGTTGCACTCGGAGAAACGGCACAATTGCGCGTGGAGCTAACAAACCATTCACGTGAACCGCGTACAGCAACTGCGCAACCAATCCTTCCTGCATCTTGGGATACGGAGATTGCTCCAGCAGAAACAACGATTCCATCAAGGACAGATGGATATATCGATTTTTCGATTCCAATGCCACCGCATAGTAGCAGGCACGCTCCGACGTGCCGTCAGGAGTCCGAAGTGTCAAAAAGAGTTGTCATTCCCATAAACCTCACCTATAACGGATGTCCACTCGGTGAATTTCGAGAAGCGATTTTTGTTCTCACTGGAGGTTAAAGACTCGTGCTAAATTTATCACACGCCACTGTTGACATTGCGATTACCTGTAGCGACTTTTCGGCATCGTTGGACTTCTATCACAATAAGTTGGGTTTTGAGATTGTGTTGGACTTGGAAATACCGGATGATCTTGCACGCGATGTCGGGCTTGCACCGACCGGCTTTCGTCAGGTTCGGCTCAAGGCAGGCAACACGCTCATCAAACTGATGGAGATCGAATCACCGCCACCGAAACCGACAGATGAATTCTCGGCGGGGATCCGTTGGCTCACCTTCTTTGTAGACGATATTCAGCAGACCGTCAAAGACTTAAAACAGAACGGTGTCGAGTTTCTATCCGAACCGATAAGTGCACCCGATGCCGCCGGTGTTGCGTGCGCGCCGGATCCCGATGGCATTTTGATTGAACTTGTCCAGATATGAGGAGCATTATGAGAGCGTTGACTGATTCCCAAATCCACGATTTTAACGAAAACGGCTATCTCTTAATCGAAGACGCGCTTTCGCCTGATGACCTAAACCCACTTATCGCTGAGTTTGAGGAGATTGTTGACGTTGGCGCATCACAACTCTACGCAGAAGGTGAGATCGACTCCGAATTCAAAACGGAAGGGTTCGATACCCGTCTGGCGAAAATTACAGCGCAATCCCCGGTCGTATTTCAGAAGGTGTTTAGCGGTGCACACACGGGTCCGGCACTCTTCGACCTACTCATCAATCCGAAACTCCTTGACATCGCAGAGTCGCTCGTCGGACCTGAAATCATGTGTCATCCTGCATACCGGGTCCGTCCGAAACTTCCTGAGCACGACCGTACCCTCGTTCCGTGGCACCAAGACGCGGGTTATATGGAACCTAAATGCGACTCGGTTCTACAACTCACAGCCTGGATTCCGCTGATAGATGCGACCGTTGAAAACGGCTGCATGGAAGTTATCCCGCATGCACATCGAGAGGGGGTTTTCCGACATCGCCACTCTGAACGTTTCTATCTTGAAATACCGGATGATGCGTTACCGGAAGTCGATCCGGTCGTGGTTCCTGTCAAGTTTGGCAGTGTTCTCCTACTGACCAATTTGACACCACATCGTTCTATTCCGAATGTCAGCGACCAAGTCAGATGGAGCGTTGATTCACGCTATCAAGACGCGGCGAAACCGACAGGTTATCAACCGGAAGCCGGTTTCCTTGCACGGAGTCGTCTGCACCCTGACGATGTTGTTACTTCGCCTGAAGAATTTAAGCGGGTTCGTGATGAACACCAACCCGGTCCGGGTCCAAATCGTTGGGCAAAGGAGAACAAAGATGCGTAATTTCAAGCGGTTATCACCACTATTTGTTATTCTGACCTTACTGATGATCGGTGCAAAGCCGGCAACCGAAAAACCTAAACCCAAAGATGTAGAACTCCACGGCAAGATCGTCTGCTTAGCGGAGGAGATGCACACACACTATAAGGTTGAACTCTTTGGTAGTCATGAACATCTATACGGAGTTAAAACCGAGGAAGGCGAATACTATACGCTCCTGCGGACATCGTTAGCGGAGGCACTCTTTGTTGACGAGCGGTTGCACGAGAAAGACTTGGTCATCAACGGTCGTGTCTTCCCAAAAACGCAATTGTTAGAGGTAACCCGTTTCTTGTCAAGTCGAGACGGCGTTCTCCACGATCTCTACTACTACTGCGATACATGCTACATCCGTACGGTTGCGCCGGGGAATTGCGACTGCTGTCAGGCACCCGTTGTGCTGATTGAAAGACCCCTAAATGTCGATTCCACAATACTATCCCCATAAATATAGATTTTTGATTCCATTGCAAGGAAAGGAACGCTTTTGTCATGTCTAAAAGGGTAAAACTACGAGTTCCGTTTGCCTTTGGTGATGAGAAAAGGTTATATGATCCTGAAACAGCGGAGAAGGGAAAACATTATTTTTGCCCTGCCTGTCAAGATGCGGTTATTCTCAGAAAAGGCGAAATCAAAAAGGCGCATTTTGCACACAAAGTGAGTGAGACTTGTAATCAGGAAACTATTCTCCACAAGACTGCTAAACAACTTATTGTTGATACAATATCTGATTGGAAGTCGGATAAAACTGATGCCCCAGTATTGAAAAGGACATGTGAGATTTGTCGCCAATCCAAAGATCAACCTCTGCCAGATAAAGTAGAGTCCGCGATGTTGGAATATAGGATGTCTGAAGGCTTCGTTGTAGATGTCGCTTTAATGGTTGAAAACGAACCTGCTGCCGCTGTAGAAATCAGAGTCAGTCATGCCGTGGATGAAAATAAGGCAAAATCACTTTCCATACCATTTATTGAATTGGAAGGACAAAAGGTCGTAGAAAATCCTACCATCTTTGAACCAATTTTTGACCGTTTCTTGTCGTTTACTTGTGTTGCATGCAAACAAGCCAAAGCACGGTTTGAGATTAAAGTTAAGGAAATTGCGAAACAAACTGGTATTGAACTCCCCACCCATTATTACCGATATGGATTCTGTAAATGCTGGAAGTGTAAACGTGAAATCATCGTATTCGCCTGGCCCAAAACCTCCGAGTGGGACATCTCTGCTCCTAAGGTAGAACCTATACCGCGAACGATTCAGTATCGTTATTCAAACACTGTGGGTGGTAAGTATTGGGTTAATACTTGTCCGCGCTGCAAGTCTATTCAAGGTGATTGGCCTCTATTTTCTCAGCCTGATGGTCCTTTTTTTGCAGTTCGCTGTGAGGAAAATTCGCGAGAGGCATATTGTAAAGACATGCAAGATATTATCGGTTACGCAATATACAATGGAGTACTTGCGGGAAGTTGAACTTCCATTTACCACGAACTGTAGGAAAGCGTTTACGACAGACACGAACCGGTATCAATTTTCGCGATGTTTGTTATAAGCAAATTCAAGCACGCGGAGAAGTTCCGACATATTTTCAGGGATATTGTAATAGACCAAAGCTCCAGGATCAATCCAGCAAAATTTACACCTGTACTGACGTTCCAATTGTCTTGCCTCCTCTTCTGTTATCGCCGCAAAAATCCTGGGTGGGTTAGACTTTATGGAAAGATCTCGGATCTTCTCACCGTTTCGACCTATCGGTCTCGCGTGAGGGAGGCAGGTCTGAAGAAGAAGTCCAAATACTCTTCTAACCCTTGTAACGCCTTTATCCCGTAAAAAAAACGAACAAACCACTTTATTGAGTTTCGGCGGCTTTAAGCACCAACTCTCTGCTTCAATCAAATTTTGTATTTCTGCAACCCTTGTATAAAATATGTTGCGTCTGTCTTCAGAGAAGTATGCTTCGTGGTACTCTCTGGACTCTCGGGGTAATGAATTTTTAACCCGTGCTATTGTCCATTCACCAGCAACCACTTTTTTTCCTTGCACTAAATTATTATCAGACATTAGAGCATCTCCTATTTATTCTACTAAAGTTTGGACAATTTTAAGATCGTC
>ASZN01000013.1 GCA_000406005.1 Candidatus Poribacteria bacterium WGA-3G | reverse complement strand
GCTCGCGATGCCTTTGTAGGAGCGAGCTGTGCTCGCGATGCCTCGCTTTTCACTGTAGGAGCGAGTGTTTTTGCTTGGATGTTTCCCTATGCTCGCGATTTGCCAACCCAAAACACTTAAAAAACCGAGCACTAAACAGCCGTTTTATCACCTCAATTTTTCTTGATTCTTTCGCTCAGATATGCTATTATGTTGCTAAGGTAGATTTAGGAACATGTAGTAAACGGATTTCCGTGCTTCCCTTACAATGTCAAACTACTACAATCATATTGGAGAACAATTCGTATAGCATTTCATCAGTTTTGGCAAGATCCTAATCTCCACAGTTACGGAGAATTTCTCGCTATATACTCGCGCTATCATTTTGATTTTACATGAACAATCCAGAAATTTTTACACCTGAAGAACGAAACGAGAACGCTGAACGAAAACGCGAGTTGATGGACCTTGTTGTTTCAGGAGAAGCTGTACTCATAGTTGGTGCTGGAAGTAGTGCGCGTGTCGGTTACGTGACTTGGGATGGTCTTCTGGAAGAGTTAGAAGATTTAGCCAATGGATGTGGTACCGGTCTCGATCAAACGCGCAAGGATAATCCGTTGGAGTATGCTAAAGCCATCAAATCACATATTGAGAAAACGGATGATATAGGTAAATATTATGATTTGCTTGATCAACTTTTTAAGCCTAAATCTCCACCCTATGATGAATTTCATAGACTGCTTATTGATCTCCCTTTCAGGGGTATTTTAACCACAAATTACGATAGTGTACTTGAAGCGGCATTGTTTGACAAGAAGATTGAGGCAGAACGTGAAGGCAGACAGATTCGTCCTATAGATGTGATGCCGTTGGTGATCGGGCCGGATACGCCTCGACTCATCCATGAATTCTTGTTAGCTCGGAATAATGATCCTCACATACCCCAACGGATCGCACATCTACACGGATTACATAGGTACCGAGAGAGTATTATCTTGAGTTCCGAGGACTATGTTGAAAAATATGGTCTGAGCGTGAAAAAAAACGGTGAGGACCAAGGAAATGAAGACAGATGGACATTCCATAGGAAACTGCTGTGGGCGGTTTTAGCAACTCGCAGAGTCGTTTTTGTCGGTTTCAGCATGGAGGATCCCTATTTTGAAAAAATGTTAGAAATCGTCAGTACTGATTTGTGGGGATGGAACAAATCCATTCACTTCGCAATAATGGGTATCTCTACCGAGGATAAGGAAGATAGCCAAGATTCAAAAGATAAAGCGGACAGACTCAAAAGTAAGTATGGCATTGACACTGTATTTTACGAGATTATTGAAAAATCACATAAACGTTTAGAGGATATTTTCGCTGACATCAAAAAACAGTGTGAAAATAGGAGTCAATCGGATGAGGAAACCCAAGACCTGTCAAGCGACAGTGATTCCTCCGAAAATGAAGAATTGAAACCTGTTTCAAGTGGATCAAGAGATATATTGAATTGGCTTAAACGAGAGGGCCAACGTATAATAAGGAGAATTAGTGATGAAAATTAAGCGAGAAAAACTACTTAATGACCTGCAAGACTTTGCCATGCGAGGAAACGGAGTCATCATAGGAAGCCCGGGGGTTGGGAAAACTTACTTATTGAAGGAACTCTACTACAGTTTAGAATCTCTTGAGATACCAGAACTCATACTCCCTATTGATCAACTTGGAGATGGCACTGACGAAACTTTACGGCAAGAGTTATCTTACGAAGGTGATCTGATTGAAAGATTGGAATCCGTTCCTGTTTCAGATCAGAAAGCAATATTAATTTTTGATGCCTTTGATGCTGCGCGAGATGAACAAACACGTAAACGCTTCCTAAACCTGATTCGACGGGCAATTCAAGAACTCGTGAAGTGGAATGTTGTCGTTACAGTACGCACTTATGACGCAAAGAAATCGCAAGAACTCTTAGATCTATTCGGTAAACCTGATGACACCGAATATCAGAGCGAAGGGATTTTATGTCGACATTTCACAATTCCACCCTTCAATGCGGATGAGATTCTGGAGGCTTTTGAACAGATTAAATGTCCAAAACCTATCTACGACGATGGTTCCCAGGACTTTAAAAACATTCTCGCAAACCCTTTCAATCTCTGGTTATTGGAAAAGATTCTAAAGAGCTCAGACGGGATTCCCGATTTTAGTCAGATCCACTCTGAAGTCCAGCTACTCGGTCTGTTTTGGGAACGACGAATTGAAAATGAAAACAGTGAGCACGTTTTGCGGAGAATCTTGGACAGAATGGTTAAAGAACGTTCGTTAACTGTCAAGGTGGGTGATGTTTATGACAATGTGGACCTTGATAAACCGGTGAGAAAAAACGCTTGGGATAAACTCCAGAGTGATGAAATTTTGGCAAAGGTATCTTCTACTGGGCAGCGAATTGCTTTTTCTCACAATATTCTCTTTGACTACGCAATTAGCGTCCTGCTCATTGAAGATGAACCTCAACACCTTGAAAGGTTTATTACTGATGATCTATCGCGCCCTCTCTTTCTCCGACCAAGCCTCACTTACTTTTTCACTCGCCTCTGGTACTATGATGACTCTACAAGTTTCTGGAAGGCGTTTTGGCACATTTTCCGAAGCAATCAATCCGTACATTTGCGTCTTGTCGCGCGTTTGATTCCGACAACCGTTATTGCAAATGAAGCACGTAATATTGAACAACTGACACCACTTTTAGAGAGGTTACAAAATGGAGAAGAAATCGCAAAGGACGCAATAACGAGACTTCTACAGTCACTTCAAACGTTGCAAATTAAGCATGACGTGCCTTGGATTGATTTTTTCGACCAAGTTTCGCAACACTTACACAGTGACTTTGCTTGGGATTTGGCAAACCTCACTTCAGATATTCTTGAGCGAGTACCAAAAACTGAAACATCTATTATAGACGCTTGTGGACGGATTGGACGGCGGCTGTTAAAGTGGGTATGGGAAGAAAGAAAAACAAGTGAAAGTGATTGGTATGATCGGTTTGGGGGACATTGGGCGGTGTCACTCGTTGCCAAAACATATCACACGGATGTTGAAGAATCTCGCCTACTACTCAAACAGGTTCTCCAACTGACGAATGAAGATAATTTCCCGATAAGTTTTCTGTCACGGTTGACTGAGTATGTAAATAAAATTTGGGACTGTGACCCTGAATTTGTTGTCTCAATCTATCATACTGTTTTTGCACATGAGTTCAATAGCGACGGAGAGACACAACGGGGTGGATTTGTTTTATCTATAACGACTTATCGGAGCCAGGATTTTGGGATGTGTCAGTATCGGTTGGTAAAGCATCTCCACAATTTTCTTCAAAAAGTGCCTTTAGATGCAACGAAAGCAGTGATTCAGATTGTTAACGCCTTTATTATCCGCACGCATCTCATTAAGGATAGCAGGGAGGATGTGGTACCTGAAGATTTAATAAGCACGTTCAATTTTCGTGGGAAACCGACTTACTTTATGGAAGACGGTAGTTATATATGGGACGCACGGAATGCCTCCGATGAACCAATTGAAATGGCAGATACACTATTTGAATTCATCGGAGAATTGGCGATATCGGATGAACGCCTTCCTCTTCTCGAATCACTCCTTGACATTTTCCGCGATTTGGGGGGTGTAGCGTTCTTCTGGAAACGGCTTTTGAAGACAGCTGTGCAATTTCCCAAGGTTTTCGCACCACGTCTGTTTGAACTTTGCATTGCAAAACCAATACAGATGCATTCGGAAACCCTTTATGAACTTTGTCTGTTTTTAAAAGCCGCCGCGGCTGATTTTACACCGAATAAACTTCTTCAGATTGAAAAGAGCATTTTGGTACTCCCGAGCGAAGCGAGAGACAAAAACCACCGTAGCGTTCTTGAAGATGATAGAAATCGGCTCCTTGCACAAATTCCTGTGGATTTGCTATGTACTAATGAAGCAAAAAGAATTCGAGAAGAAATGGAGCGTGAAAACCATATTCCGGAGAATCGACCACCGGTTCGCTTTAGGACCTGGTCAGAACCTGTTACTGAGGAAAGGTGGCTTCAAACACAAGGTGTTGATACAACTATACCTGAAAATCAAGAGTTACAACGTTTCTCCAAACCTCTCAATAAATTCAGTTCTGACTGGCGAAATGACGCACCAACTCAAAAATCTGTTGAATTGATGTTACCGCGGCTGCAAGAGGTATATGCTGGATTAAAAAGTAATACAGAAGCCGATCAAGAGGTAACCAATTTACTTTGGCTTAACCTAACCGATTGTATAGCAATTATCGCTCGAATTGCTAATAACCTTCAGAGTGATTCCTTTGCTTTTTGTCGACACGTGCTTTTAGAGGGAGCAGAGCATGAGCAGCCCATACCAAATTCTGAATACGATGATCAATTTGATGGTCCAGGTTATTCGCCGTGTACAAGACATGAAGCTGCTCGGGGACTACTTAGACTCGCGTTTCATAAACCTGATAAGGAGATATTGGACGCAATTGAAACGCTTGCAGGTGATCCTGTACCCTCCGTTCGGATGGTAACAGCGATGGAGTTGTTCCTTGTTTACAACAAAAAACCGGAGAGGTTCTGGCACATCATGGACAATATGGCAATCCATGAACGGAATCGTGTCGTTCAAGAGTACCTCTACTTTACATTGACCCGTGTTCCCGTAGGGGAAGCGGAGAATGAAACCAAGACAACCCGTGTTATGGCAAAACTACTTGAACACACACCATTACCCCCAGGGAAACAAGGCCTTTCGGATCCATTTATGGGTCTGTTGATGTGGTTGGCACTTGAACGCGAAAATCCGTGGGCATTAAAAATAATCAAAGATAGGTTTTTCAAAGATCCAATCCGGTATGCTAACATTCTGACCCGCGCCGTGAACGCGGTCATGAAAGATTACATTGTTCCCAAGTACCTTGAAACCCCTGATGGACGTGAAAGAACAAAACGATCTATTGGATGGTTGGAGAAAGTGATTAATGTGATCTCCAATAAAATTAAGGAATTGTATGATATCAAGGAACATGAAACTGAGGACGGAGTGAAAAAGTTACACAGTATCTACACAGTGATTGATGCGGTTATTACGCGGCTTTACTATGAGATTGCACACGGAAAAAATCAATCTGGGAAGCAAGCCAAAGAAATTTCGCTTGAATTCTGCTGTGAGTTCTACAATGAAGTCAAGCCTTTGATGAAACAGGTTGTTGCTTTCGCGCAAAATCCAGAATACGGATTGATGTTCGCGCCTACAGCGCACTATTTCATGCAAGTTCTAAAGAGTTTTCTCAGCTGTAATCCCAAAGAGGTCTTGCATTTAGCAGCAGGGGTTGTGAAATCAAGCGAACGATTCGGTTATAATCTTGATTCCATTGCGGTTATGGATGTTGTTGAATTCGTCGAAATTGTGCTTGCTGATTATCGACATGAAGTGCGTGAAGGTGAAGCCTTGGAAGACCTGCTCAACCTGTTAGATCTTTTTGCCAAAATAGGCTGGTCGGATGCGCTTAAACTTGTTTGGCGGCTTGACGAGGTTTTCCGGTAGGTTTATACAGTTTGTCCAATCACTTTACGCGAACATTTAGGCAATAGATTCCAGTTTGAGGATTAGTTAAATGACTGCAGTAATTATCACCATAGGTTCAATCGCTGCGATCGTGGGTATTAGTGTTGCCACTTGGTCTATCATCAATACGAGAAAAAAGTACTATGAAAATTATATGAGGCGGAAACGCGGTGAAGACCATTAAAAATTTCATCTATCTGGATGAATACAAAATGTACTCTATTTCCGCAGTCTACAACAGAAGAACCGGAAGAACAGAAAGCCATATTTATTTTTTGAATTCACTATACTATCCACAAAGAAGATACAGTAATGACCACCGAAGAACTATATGACCTCATGTCAAAAAGTTTTGACGATATAAAAACAACACTCACCAGTATTGACAACCGATTGCGAAACGTTGAAACCGATGTTGCAGAGTTGAAAGGCTGGCGGTTGGCATTCAAAGAATGGATACCCATTGGATGTGCTGTTATTGCTGTTATCGTCTCTATTGTCGCTTTGGTCACAAACTAATCAAAAATCTTTTCGAGAATATCTTATATATACCAGAAAACGCATGAACACTAGAAAACGGTGATATGAGGACTGAAGTGCCAACTTTTAAATCGGAAAATCAACTTAGAAAAAAATAACTGACATGAAAATAACTGAAATTCAGAATGAACTAACAGACTTAGACTTAGATGCGTGGCTTTTATACGATTTTCGGGGGATCAACCCGATTGCACAGAACGTCGCAGGTTTAGCGGAGGCACATATCACCCGCCGATGGTTCTGCCTTATCCCTAAACACGGTGAACCGCGATGGCTCGTCCATCGGATTGAGACATCGAACTTTACCCGTGTGCAAGGACAGGTCACGCTTTACGCTGGCTGGGAAGAATTGAACGATGCAATCCGTACCCTGCTCGTCGATGTCAAAACCGTCGCGATGGAGTATTCACCAAACGCCGAAATCCCTTATATTTCACGCGTCGATGCCGGCACATTGGAGTGGATCCGTTCGCTCGGGGTTGACGTGCAAACCTCAGCGGAACTGGCACAGCGGATAGAGGCACGCCTGAATGAGGCACAAGCCACAGGACATCAACTCTCCGCAAAATTGGTGCTACAAGCGAAAGATTACGCCTTCAACTGGATCGGTTCGCAGCTACGGAACGGAAAAACCATTACAGAATATGACGTTCAGCAAGAAATACTCGGACAATTTGCGGCGATGGACCTCGTCACCGACCATCCGCCGATCGTCGCTGCGAACGCAAAGAGCAGCGACCCTCATTACGCACCCTCCGCAACGGATACCCAAGAAATCAAAGCAGGCGATTTCATCTTAATTGACCTCTGGGCAAAGCAGAAGGATCCAGACGCAGTTTTTGCGGATACGACATGGGTCGCTTACGCCGGAAAAACCGTACCGTCACAATATATTGAGATTTTCGATATCGTCAAAGCGGCACGGGATAGAGCGATACGGTTCATTCAGGAGAGATGGGAAGCTGAGGTACCGATTCACGGCTATGAGGTGGATGACTGCGTTCGCGGGTATATCACCGAAAAAGGGTACGGGGAATACTTTATCCACCGCACAGGACACAATATCGGCACGGTTATCCACGGCAATGGTGCGAATTTAGACAATTTAGAGACCCGCGATGCGCGCGCCTTGATCCCCGGTGTCTGTTTCTCGATTGAACCCGGTATCTACCTTACCGCTTTCGGCGTTCGGACTGAAGTCGACGTTTTCTTAGCCGGTCCAGGGAGAGACGGCGTAAAAGTGACAACCGCTCCCGTTCAAAATCAGGTATTGTCATTGCTGTGATCTGATAGTTCCGCTTTTTGAGGTCCGCGAGTATATGGTTCAGATAGAGGCGCGCATTGAGGATCCACTGATCGGCGTAAGCTGCAGCAAGTAGCGGGAGCGCCATTGTTAAACGCGGTGAATCGAGGAGCCACCGTTCCGCATATTCAGCAAAATCTGTATCCACCAACCCAATGCTACCGAGCGAATAGACGACATAGCGTTTGTCGTCGCGAACTTCCATTCTCGGATTGAGCGGTGTTCCGAGCGTAAGACGTCTCGTTCCGTCAATCTCGAAAACCCAGAAAAAATAATCTTCATTATATCCGAGGTAACCGAGTTCCACATCAAGCCGGTGCTCGGTTTCAGTCGTTATCGGGATGATCGCCATGTCTCGCTTAACCAATACCGGATAGATCGCCGCAAAAAAGATTTGTTCAAACCCGAGTGGATGGTGCGCGCTTGTGAGTACCTCAAGAAGTGTCTGTTCGTGTTCCGATCGTTTCAGTTCTAAACAGCTTTTGATGAAAACTTCATCTCTGAGGGTCCGCATTTCAGGAGATGCGTTTTGGTGAAGCGGTTGAAGCGCCTGCATCAACCGAAGGATGCGGCGGCGTTTGGGTATCACGCGCCAAAGTACCCAGTACAATAAGGTTTGCCACGTCTCGAGTTCACGCAATTGCCCCAAAAGTGCTAATACGCTCGTAAAGAAACGTTGGAATATACTTTCGGATGTGAGGTTTCGTTGTTGATTTGCCACGTTTTTTTAGGATAGTTTAGTTGATGTTCTCCTGACGGAACGCTATAAAAAATTTGACCTTTAACCGAAAGTGTGCTATAATTTGTCTTATCCAAAGTGCCGGAGTGGTGAAATTGGTAGACGCACTGGACTCAAAATCCAGCGGGCCCTAGGTCCATGTCGGTTCGAGTCCGACCTCCGGCATCAGGCGATGGTTTCTTGTAAGCCATCGCCTTCTCTTTTTTTCGGTTACATCGAAACGATCTGACGCATCCGTTTCGCTAAGTCGATTTGGGCATCTCTGTCCCCACCGACTTCGTGAATAACGTAACCGTCATAACCGATGGCGAGGAACGCCTCCATGACTGCCTTCCAATCCGTATCACCATCTAAAAGGTTAACGAACCGATGTGCGCCACGGTCGAAATCCTTGAAGTGTACGCGTTTGATGCGGGGTCCGAGTTCACGGATCCAATGCTCCGGATAACCGTAAGCCATCATGTTCGCTGTATCCAGATAGGTGCCTACCCAGTCGCTACCTATCTCATCTACGATGTCGCGCATCTCTTTTGGACTGAGCAGAAACTTGTTCCAGACGTTTTCGAGACCGATCGCGACCTGATGTGCCTCCGCGGAGGGTGCTAAGTCTTTCAGGATACCGACAAGATTATCCCAAACCTCTTGATACGTTCCTTCAACGGTGAGTTGACCTGGGTGCAATAGGATCCCACCGACACCGAGTGCGTTGGCGACCTCTAAACCGCGGGCAAGAGACACTGCGCCTTTCTCACGCTGCGTCGCATCCAGGCTGAGCAGGTTGCCGCGATCCGAGTACCCTGCTGTGATACTGCCGATTTCGATACCCGCCGCATTACATTTCGCAGTGATGCCTTGAAGTTCCGAATCACTCATATTGATGTCGGTGTCTTTTCCTTCGCGAAAAGTGAGTTCAACGGCATCGTATCCAGCATCTTGGCAAAGCGAGAGCGTATCGTCTAACGACATGTTTCCGAGTATAATTTGGGTGACACCTATCTTCATTGCTTTTCCTTTTTGTTTTCTACGTACTCCCTTCATCAGTCGGGGTTCCAAACCCCGACTGCAACGGAGGGTGCTTATTTTCCTTTTCGCTATGAAATTGTGTAGCGGTTAGAGATTGTATACAGAGGTACCGAATTTCGAGACATTGTGGACACCGAATAGCAATGTAGTAAGCATCGTTGAAAACGGTATCAATTGGGTTGAACGAGGCATCTCCCAACGGACTCCCCTGAAATTGATCAAGCACTTCATACTTCCTATCACAATCTGGACAGATTTGCAAGTCGTGTCCGATGTCGGTCTGGTCGAGCCATCGCATCTGTGTTCGCTCCCTTTCCTTCAGGAAGAGACCAAAAATTCGGAGACCGATTTGAGGTAGCGGTTCGGCATGCGTGCCTTGACATGAATAGCGTCTGCGGCGTATTCAGCATTAAGTACAGTGCCGTGTTTGTACAATAAATCGAGTGCTTTTCCATCCGTATACGGAATAATCAGGGAGAGGTCCGGACCGAGTTCAACAAAAAGGTTCGACAACGCCTCCATTAACGTCTCAATCCCATCGCCGCGATGCGCCGAGATGAGGTGTGCGTCTGGATACTGGCTCCTTAAGACTTGTAGACCGTCCTCTGTTTGTAGATTGTCAATCTTGTTGAAAATCATGAGCATCGGAATATCAGTAGCATCCAAGTCGTCAAGGACTTCGTTTACAGCAGCTATCTGTGCTTCTGCCTCTGAATGGCTCACATCGACGACGTGGAGTAAAAGATCCGCTTCAACGACCTCTTCAAGTGTCGCCTTGAATGCCGCAACCAATTGGTGTGGGAGCTTCTTAATAAATCCGACGGTATCGCTGAGAAGAATCTGCTGCTTTTGCGGGAGATCCACCCTTCGCGTGGTAGAATCTAAAGTTGCGAACAGTTTATCCTCTGCCAAGACGCTTTCGCCTGTCAATAGATTGAAGAGCGTCGATTTTCCGGCATTGGTATATCCGACGAGAGACACTTTGACTTTTTCGGAGCGGTTCCTCCGCTGGACAGTGCGTTGCTTTTCAACGGCTTGAAGGGCTTTTCTGACCCGTCCGATGTTCCTGCGCACCCAGCGTCTGTCCATCTCCAACTGCGTTTCACCGGGACCACGGATAGGACCACCGCCGCCGCCACCTGTCGCAAGTCGTGAAAGGTGTGTCCACATCCGTGTGAGGCGTGGCAGCGCATATTCGAGCTGTGCCAATGCTACCTGTAACCGTGCTTCTTTGGTAAGTGCCCGCTGCGCGAAAACCTGAAGGATAAGTCCTGTGCGGTCAATTGCAGCGATGTCGAACGCCTGCTCAAGGTTACGTGTCTGTGCTGGTGACAGTTCTTCGTCAAAGATGATTGCATCGGCGTTAAGCTCTTCAACCAGCGGTTCGAGTTCTTCGACCTTCCCCGCACCTATAAAATAGGTCGGGTTCGGCATGTTCCGCGGTTGAATCGTCTCACAGACGACTTCAATACCGGCAGTCTCTGCGAGTTGCCGGAGCTCTTGGAGCGATTCTTCCGTTTCGTGCATCAGGTTGTCTCGAAGTTTAACGCCTATCAAAATCGCACGTGACGGCGGATTTGGTGCACGTGTATCATAAAGTTCTGGCATCAAAAAACTCCTCTCTCAGTTTCGGAGTGCCATCAAAGCAGGATGCTTTGGTGCTTCCAATGACGCGGTATTTGTAGTATAGTGTATCAGATATGTTCCGTGTTTTCAACTAAAATCCGGTTTTAACAAAAAACTTCAAATTTTTGTGTTTTTTGTTGCACACGAGTTTAATTTTATGTTATACTTTAATTCGCTATGAAAGGTGCCAAAGATTCTACAAACCCAACGATTACCGTAAATCGGAAAGCACGGTATGACTATCACCTACGCGATCGTTATGAAGCCGGTGTTGTCTTACAAGGCACCGAAGTGAAAGCAATTCGCGCTGGACGCTTGAACCTGTCGGACAGTTACGCACAGGTAACAGATGGCGAAGTGTTCCTTATTGACGCACACATCGGTCCGTACGCACACGGCAATATCGCGAACCACGAACCGAAACGGAAACGCAAATTGCTGCTAAATCGCCGGGAAATCACGAAGCTCGAACGCTCAATCCGATCAAAAGGGATGACGATTGTCCCGACGCGTGCCTATTTCAGCAAGGGTAAGGTGAAGTTAGAAATAGCAGTAGCGATGGGGAAACAGATTTACGATAAACGTGATAAGATTGAGCGTGATGCCGCTGCGAATGAGATACGGTCGTACAATTGACTTAACTATTAACGATTAGACGGCTGTGGTGGTCAGGGTAAGCCTGCCTGCTGCAAGGTGCCTAACTGACTGCTTGACTGCCGACGGCTATTCCGGGGGTGTACAGGTTTCGACGAAGGTAAATGATATATAGGTTGCATGCCGAGGTCTCCGCAGGCCTCGTAAAATAGGCGGAACATTTATAAATGCTGATGAAGAATTAGCATTAGCCGCTTAATAGCGCGGCTTCGCTTGACCGACCTGTTGCCCGTCAGGGAAGTTAAAGCGTCGCAATACGGGCTAGCCGCTCGCTCATTCTCATGGGGCGTGCCGCGAACTACTTTTGAGATAGTCTATCATGGATCCTGCACAGGGGAGTCGGATAGGCGAACCTTAAAACCTGTGATAAGCATGTAGTAGCCTCTATTGAACTGCCTTCGGACGCGGGTTCGATTCCCGCCACCTCCATTTCCATGTAGTCCATCTGTTCTCACTGAAAACACACCTACTTGAAAAAATAAAATGGCTGAATTTGACCAAATGCCGCCTCGTATCCAAAAAACTGTGCACGCACACATACACGAGGATGAAAAGGTCTGTCTATGCATCCTCGGGCGTTCGAGTCTGCTGCGCCCAGATTTCGTCTTTATCACGACACGACGGGTATTGGTCTTAGATGAACGATATATAGGCAGTCTCGCAGTTTCTTACGCAAATATCCGTTGTAACCTATTGTTCACTGAGATTCGCGCAGTAAGATTAGTCCGACAGTTTAGGCATCGGCTCCTCAGCCAAGCGAGGCTCGAAATTAGCGTTGTACGTAATGTCCACTGGATTGATAATATCAACTTCCGATCAGCCCGATGTGCGTACATGTACATCACTGAGCAGATCACAAAGCAGAAAGGGATGCCATGACAGAATTCCTGACTTATTTCCTCGCCTCATATAACGTCTGGTTTACGGCACCATTGGTTATTGTGTTCCTATTTGCACTCTTTCGACTTGCGATGGGGGCAATGGATTTCGGTGATGCAGATGTTGACGCAGATGTTGATGCAGACATAGATATAGATGCAGATGTGGATATAGATATAGACGCAGATGTGGATATAGACGCAGATATGGATATAGATGCAGACGTAGATGCCGATATAGACGCAGACGTGGATGTAGATGCCAGCGCACACACACCCTCTTTCGGTGACGTATTTGGGTTTTTGAATGTCGGCAGGGTCCCCTTGATGATCGTCCTGATGTCGTTATTTGGAACATGGGGCATCACTGGACTTATTGCTAACACACTCCTTAATGTACCTGAAAAACCGGATTGGGTTTGGATATCGTGCGTTATCGCTTTTTTCTGTTGTTTTGTCTGTACTCGTTATATCTCTATCGGACTTTCAAAGTTATTCCCCGAAAGCGAGAGAGCCATCAGCGATATACACCTCCTCGGTCTCAGTGGACGCGTGATTAGCGGACAAATTACCACAACTTTTGGGACGGCTCGTGTCCAAGTTCCGGACGGTCCGGAATTAACCGTCAGTTGCCGTGCCAAATCCGATGAAGCCCCGCCTGTCAAAGGCGACACCGTAATTCTCGTGAACTATGATCACACAAAACGGATCTTTGATGTGAGAAAGAGTGAGGTAGATTAGCGTTAATTCAACGTTTTTAGTTTTCAGTTCCATATCAGGAGAAATAAAATATGAATCCGAATTTGTTTATCACGATTATCGGCAGTGTTGTCGCTTTAGTCGTAATTTTCCTATTAGTCTATCGTTCTTTCTACAAAAAAGCACCAGCAGATGCGGCGTTAGTCGTCTCCGGCGGACGAAAAAAGCGCGTCGTCTTCGGTGGTACCCTCATCAACCCAATTACGAACACGCACCAACTCATTTCTCTAAATACGCTCCAGCTACCTGTTGAGCGCACCGGTCAAGGCGCGCTTATCACAAAGGACAGTTTACGGGTTGATATAGAGGCACAATTCTATGTCAAAATTGAAGCAAATGAACAAGATGTCCTCAAAGCTGTCGCGAGTCTCGGCGATAAAACGTTAACGCCGGACGCAGTGAATAAACTCCTTGAAGGTAAACTTGTCGGTGTCCTACGAAGTGTCGCTGCAACGATGGACCTCCAAGAACTGCACGAAAAACGGCAAGAGTTTTCGGATCAGGTTCAGGAAGCCTGTCGCGACGACCTCGAACAGAACGGTTTCAAATTAGAGAGTGTCGCTGTCACGAATCTCGACCAGACACCACTGGATGCGCTTGACGAGAACAACCGTTTTGATGTTGTCGCCATTCAGACGATCAAGCAGGAGGTCGAAGATAAACAGACACAAACGGCTCGGATTGAGCACGAAAACAAGGTGAAACGTGAAGAAGACCGACTCAAAGCCGAACTGGAAATTAAACAGCGCGAAGAGGAGACGGAAACACAGGGCTTAGAAGTTGAACAACGGCTTGATTTCGCGCAAGAAGAGCAACGAAAAGCGATCGCCACCAACAAGGCGGAGCTGGAACGCGAGGTTGAGGCGCATAAAATTGAGCAGCAACAAGCGATTGAAGAGGCGCGCATCAAACAGGAAGAGGCGGTCAAATCTTCAGAGATCATGCAGAAGCAGCGCTTAGAAACCGCTCGGATTGAACAGGAACGCCAAGTACAAGAGTCCGAAATCGCCCAAAAACAGGCAGTCGAAATCGCCAAGGTTCAACAAGAAAGAACGGTTCAGGAGGCAGAAATTGAGCGCAGCCTCTCCATTGAAACTGCCAAAATTGAGCAGGAACGCGCTGTAGAGGAAGCCAGCATCGCCAGTAGAATCGTTCTGATTGAAAAGGATCGCGAAGAGAAAGAGACACAAGCCGAAAACGCCATCCAGGTTTCAATGAAAGAGAAGGAACTTGAGACAGCACTCATTGAACTGTTGAGCATTTCTGCCGAAAAAGCGAGAGCCGAAGCAGCGGTTTTAACTGCCGAGGAACTTGAGGAAGCGGAACGTAAAAGCAAGATCGAACTCATTCGTGCCGAGCAAGAAGCGGATGAAGAACGCATCGCCAAAGAACGCAACGCCGATGCAGAGGCTTATGCTGTTATTGAAGCCGCTAAGGCAGAACTCGAAGCCGCTGAACTTCAGGCACAAGCACAACGGATTCTCGCTGAGGCACTCCTCGTTGAGGCGAAAGCGATAGCGGAAGGCGAGGAAGCATCTATCGCAGCGAAGAATCAAGCGGAACCGAAAGTACTCGTTAGTGACGCGATACTCGCACTCGTCGAATCACTCCCCGAAGTAACAAGCGAGTTGATGAAACCGGCGGAACGCATCGAAAGTATCCGAGTCCTTGACCTCGGAAATAACGGCAATGGCAGCAACGGTATGAACCGTATCCTTGGTTCAATCGTCAACGCCGGCGCAGCAGTCCCTTTACTCAAGGAGATTGTCGGTTTCAGCGGTCTCGATACGGAAAAAATCGCACGCACCGTTCGGGATTACGCTTCCGGATTGGCAGTGGATACACAAGTGGATTCAGGCGATACACCTGATGACGATTCATAGCTTTCAGCCGAAAGCCGAAAGCCGATGAAAGGATGGACAAAATGGATACAGAAAAACAAGAAAAAACCGAAGTTAAGGTTCACTTTCTCTCAATCGATCGAAGTACAGGGGCACCCATAGTTGTCCTAAAAGAGAAAGAGAGAGAGGAAAATCGGATACTCCTGATTTGGATCGGCGAATCGGAAGCAGCGGCTATTCAGATGCATTTAGAAAGTATCGAGCTCCCGCGCCCTATGACACACGATCTGCTGAAAACCGTGATTGAAACGTTTGGAGCGAAGGTTACAGATGTCTGTGTAAACGCAGTCGAACAAACGGATGAACGCTGGACGTTCTACGCGCACCTAACTCTAAATACGAACGACAAAACGGTTCAGATCGATTGTCGTCCGAGCGATGCTATCGCACTCGCCATCCGATGCGAGGTACCGATCTATGTTGCCGAAGAGGTGATTGCAGGCCACGGATTCTCTGAGCAGGAACTCGGTACAGGACAGAAGGACGACACGAAAGACGCTTTAGAGAATTTGGACGACGACACGCTGAAGCAGTTTACCGTGTAGTCAAATTATCGACCTGCCGATTGTCTCTCACCTGTCACATGTAGGGTTGCGTTTTCTCGGCACACCTACATACTGACACGGTATCCTCACGCCTATTTTCTTTTAAGATTGCGAACACACGTAAACACTATGGACACTTCAAATAGAACGAACTGCATCGTCTTCCATGAGAATTGCACAGCTGCTTTAGGGAACGGCAACCTTTCCTCAAAAATAGATTTATCTTTTCTGGATCCCCCTTTCAATCAGGATAAGGCTTACAATGCTTGGGATGACAACCTTCCACCTGAGAAGTATTGGGAATGGATGCGTGAAATCTGTGCAAAGGTGTACGCATCGACTTCCGATGGCGGTGCAATCTATTTCATGCAACGTGAGAAGAATACGGAATTCGTTCTGCAATGCCTACGCGATACCGGTTGGACCTTTCAGAACCTGATTATCTGGAAAAAGAAGACTTCTGCGGTGCCGGGGACAAAACGTTTCGGCAAGCACTATCAGGTCATTGCGTTTGCGACGAGAGGCAAGACCCCACGCGTTTTTCACAGATTGCGTATTGATCCGCCGTTGCCACCGGGTTACAAGCATGCGCGTGAAAATGGTATGTTCGTTACCGATGTCTGGGACGATATCCGAGAATTAACCTCTGGCTATTTTGCGGGTGATGAAGCGTTGCGCGATGCCGACGGTAACCGTCTACATAAGCAGCAAGCACCCATCCAACTCCTCCTTCGTATTATATTATCTTCCACGAATCCCGGTGATATCGTTTTGGATCCGTTCGCGGGTTCAGGAACAACGCTGGTCGTAGCGGAACAATTGGGACGGAAATCGATAGGAATTGAACTCGATTTACAGAATGTTGCTCTCATTAAAAGAAGACTTGCCGAACAGAGAGAATCAGACGATGTCTCTCGTTTCTTCAAAGATTACGTATGTACCCCCGACTTAGAAGCAATTTGGGGGAAAAAGACTACACCGATGGGAAAACCTACATCTTCTACATCATCTACTTCTAAACTGTCAACACTTTTTGAAACAAACCTACAGTAAGGAAAACAGCGGATGGCTTCTAAAGCAATTAAGACAACAGTTGAACTTTTTGCAGGTATAGGCGGGTTTCGTTTAGCTGCTGCCCAGAATGGTCTTCAGACGTTATTGAGGGAAAATACTCATTTCGTTTGGCGACGCGATAATCTGAAAGGTAAACGGGTTGTCGTCTGGTGTCTGAGTGTTCGGGAGTTCACAGAGGGACAGGGGTGGCGTTCGGTTCCAGTCATTCGGTAGGGTAGGGACAGGCTGAAGCCTGTCCCTGTGGTTATTCGGGAGAAGACTTTCTTTACTCAATCTCATAAACGACGGTGATGTTCACGGTGACAGTCAGTTCTCCGGCTTGGATCGGTGTCGAAGTCCGCGCACTGTCGGCAGCGAACTCGGCTTCTTCAGCAAAAGCGATCGGTGGGACCGCAGACCGCGATGTCTCCGTAATCGTGATCAGTTTCCCGAGCGTAACACCACCCGCTTCAGCTAAGGTTTGCGCCTTCACTTGAGCATCTTTCACCGCTAAAGTGCGCGCCTGTGCTTGGAGTGGCGTAGGATCCTCAATCATAAATTGGATAGAGTTGACGACAACAATATCGCCACCGGCTGTAGTGGCAGCGTCGATAATATCGCTGAGGCTATCTAACACTCGTACCCTCGCGTTAACGGTATTGTTTACCCTGTAACCACGAAGAATGCGCCCTTCTTCCGTGTAGTCGTACTGCGGATAGATGCTGAAATTCTCCGTCTGAATATCTCTGTCAGCGATGCCGTTATCTTTCAGAGCGTCTATCACCGCTGTCATCGCGCTGGCGGCTTCCTCGCGTGCTTCCTCGACTGTCTCTTTCTCAACAGACACACCTAAGTAGATCGTCGCGATGTCCGGTTCAGCTGTGACCGAGCCAGTGCCTGTAACGTGGACACTCCTACTCTCCGGCGATGGTAGAATCGGCATCACAAACTGATCGCATCCGGTGAACATGATGGCAAGCAATACGCTCAACCCCAAACACAAAAATTTAAAACACTCCACAATAAATCTCCTTGGTGCGACAATAGTTAACAGTTAACAGTTAACAGTATTCAGTTAAAGAGGGTCTTTGAGGAACGTCTCTTTTCTTAACTGACAACTGAAAGCGTAGCGTACTGAGTACTGATAACTAATTCTCTGAAAGCGCAGCGTACTGAGCACTGAAAACTATTAACATTTCGCTACTCGGTTTCAACCGCTGGCGGTGGTTCCTCTGCCTTAAGCGTGTCAGATTTCTTTAGAAGTCTATCCACATTCGATTTAAAGAGTCTGAAGACAGTATCCGTGTCGTCGCGTTTGACGTAAAGTTTGCCTTCTTCCTCTTTTCCGATGTGAAGCGTTGCCGTTGTGCCGTCATTCAACACAGCGGAAACCGTAGATTGTGGGACATCTAAGCCGTAGGCTCCAAGATCGTCATTCGCCACAGCGAAATCGTCTGTGTTCAACCCGCTGAGCGTTGTCAGCAGGTTATCAACCTCGCTGGTGTTGGCAGTGGTAGCGACAGGTTTCAGCATCTGCCATACTCCGTTTTCATCGAGATGCAGTTCAACTGTTTCTTCCGGTGAAGAGATGTTAAGTTGCGTGGCGATCCCCTTATTAAAATCGAAGATCGTCCGGTCTTTCCAAGTGCGCGTCCCTTTGTTAAAGACGGACTGGAGGGAACCTTGTGCCTCATAAACATCGTTGGCGTCTGCTACACGCACGTAACTGCTCAAGAAACCCGGTGTCATTTTTCCAACGAACAGGTGTGCTAACAGCTTATCGTTTGCATCCATCAGTTTCGCTTCGACACCGGTGCTGTCTACCTCAAATTCCGACTGCTTTTCGGGGTTATTAGAGACGCGCTTCGTATCCTTGAGTTCACCGACTTTGGTCAGCAATTGTGTGATACCTTCGCTGTCCGCTGGGTAGTTATCCATTGAGGCGACCCCCCACTCACCATTCTGTTTTGAAAGCGTCGTCGTGCCATCAGGTGCGACGATCTCTATTTTCACAACCTGTTCTTTATCGAAATCAGGAAACAGTAGTGTCGCTGTCTCAAGTTTCTTCTCGTGCTCGCTTTTTCCAAAAGGGTTCTCAAAAATCAGGACGACGAGTAGTAAAAAAACAAAAACGCCGCCTAAAATCAGAAGTTGTTTCGTCTTCATATTTTTAACTATGGGCCTTCGCGCATCGTTCCACTACGTTTTGCGCGGTGGTTTTTGATTAAATCAGTTGGATTGCTGCTCAAAGGTATCAATTTTGATCCCTCATAAAAGAGATTGTAAAAGTCAAGTTAAACAGATCCGTAAGTTTCTACGAATCTTTTTGCCCGTCTTTTTAAGAAGTATCGGAGGAGTCCGAAGATAACAACTAACAGCGGGATACCTGCAATACATAAGTATTTAATCAGGTTTTTCTCAATTTCTGAGACTTCACGGAACTCGCCACTGCTTGTCTTTATTTGAAGCGGACGATTTGTGATTGTTTGTGAGCGGATACCGATGAGTGCGTCACCAAGCGTCAGCCAATCCACGGTATTCAAGAAAAAGTCAACACCATCCGGGCGCATCTGTGTTAGAAATTGGGCGTTCCCTACCACAACGATTTGCGTCTGCGCACTTTCGGTTATCGTTGTCGGTGCTTCGGTGTCCTGTGTTGGCGTAGGTATTTCACTGTCCTCGGCACCGGTAGGGTCGTCGCTCGGAACTGGCGGTACCTCTCTGTCGGCGTAGAAACTTTTAAATTGTCCTTCCAATGCGACAGCGACCGGATACGCCTGTGTCTCTGCATCGGGGATCTGGAAATTCGGCATCAGATTGTAATAACCCTGGAGGGTCTGACCGAATTCGCTTGTCTTTGCTAACGTCGTTGCGGTGATGCCTTCCTTTGCTATCGGTTCTAAGGAACTCGTCCAAGGTAACGTCAATGCCTCCAACTGGCTTGTGACAGCGTTTTCCGCCGAGAAATTCGGTTTCCTGATTTGGACAAAATACGGATACGGCTGGAAGACAGTCATAAAACCTTGTTGGAACCGCGCATTGTCGTGGAATCTCCTATCAATAAGCAGATTATTGCCGAGTTTAGCACCGTAATGTTCCAATAGGTCGTTAAGTCCTGTGCTCAGCGGTGTCGCTTGCATTGTACCGGGTTGTATTTGAATCGGATCGACTAAGAAGACCGCTCTACCGCCACGCATGATGAACTGATCGAGCTCGTATTTTTCACGTTCCGTCAACGGCTGCTGTGCACCCGCGACGACTAACGTTGCGACAGTCTCATCGACCGCTTTTCCACCTTGTAGACTCACAGAGGTGACATTATATTGTCCCTGACCGTTTATATCCAAACGTTGGCGGAACTGTTGATAGTTTTGATTGTTGATATCAAACTCACCGTGTCCTGTCAAAAACCCGACCGTTTTTGCTTCCTTTGTCGTGACTTTAAGGATTGTAGAAGTAAGTTCATATTCGAGATTCGCCGTCGATTGCACAACCGGCAAAGTCTCTTCCTTACCGCTATAACCGATTGAGACCCCCATATAGACGTTCGCGATTTCCGCTTTGTCTTTTCTCATGACGTTGATCTGGACTTCAGGAATACCTTTAAAACGGAGTTCCTGTTTCTGTGCATCGTCAAAGTGTGCCGGGTTCACAAAATCGATCTGAAGATTCTTTGAAAACGCGTTGTATTCGTCGAGTATATCTCTCACATTACGTCCGACCTGCGCGACTTCGGCTGGCGATGTAGAGAAGTACACCGTGATTGTAACGATATCATCTAATGTTCCTAAGACATTTTTGGTTGCCTGCGAGATGGTATAGCGTTTGTCCTCGGTGAGATCCGTCCGAACAAAACGGCGTGTAGACAGAAAGTTAATCAACACAAGGATGCCGAGGATAATTAGGACAACGGCGAGGGTGTTGCCACCCTGTGTGATGCGTTTATTAGCCAAAACAAGTTTCCTCCTTTCTTTTCTAACGCCATTTACGGCTTTCAACTGCCAATGTACTTAGATAGAGAAAAAAGCCGATCACGGACAGATAATAGATGATGTCGCGGGAATCAAGCACACCCCGTAGAATGCTACTGTAATGGGCACCGAGACCGAGGTAGCTGAAAATTGGGAACAACCAGTCCGGTGCATTGAAAAGCACAATATCTTCGCCGATAATGAGCAACACGAAGCAGGTGAAAATTCCCAAAATGAAGGCGATAATCTGGTTCTCAGTCAGCGTTGAGGCGCACAACCCGATTGAGAGATATGCCGCCCCCATCAGCAGGAGTCCGATATATCCGGTGATAATAATACCGCCATCGGGATCACCGAAGTACATCACTGAAAAGGGGATAACAAGTGAGAGGAGGACGGTCACGATAAGGAGCGCGAAACTTGCGAAGAATTTTCCCAAGACAACCTCATAATCTCGGATCGGTAGTGTCATCAGGATTTCTATGGTCCCGATCTTCTTCTCTTCAGCCCAGAGCTTCATCGTGACAGCCGGCACAAAAAACAAAAAGATCCACGGCATATACACGAAGAACACGCGCATTTCTGCTTGGTTACTGAAAAAGAAGCCGCGGAAGAAAAGCCACGAAGAAAGACCGAGGAAAAATGTGATGAAAATATACGCGATAGGCGAGTTGAAATAACTTCTGAATTCCTTTTTAAAAATAGCTGCAATATTCGTCATAATCTTTGTCTATGTATCATCATGATTATTATCCGCCTGTTCTGCGGATTGTTGGCTTTGGACTTGTGTCTGTTCTTTATCTGTCAAATTAAGGAACACATCTTCTAAATCTGCGGATTCCTGACGGAGTTCTCTAAGACTCCACCCGTTTTGCACAACGACGTGAAAGAGTTCCTCTGCGGCATTACTCTCTTGCGTCGCGTTGATCTGGTAAGCAACGATGCCGTCGGTCGTTTCGGCGTGCGTCCACTGTGAAACGAACTCTAATTCGTTGAGTTGCGCTTCAACTGCCGCTTGCGGACCCCGGATGGCGATATGGACAATTTCTTCGCCTTTCGCCTGACTGGCGAGTTCCTCTGGTGTGCCGTTGGCGACAATCTCCCCGTTGTGAATAATAAGAACCCGGCTACAAGTGGCAGAGACTTCCGACAAGATATGTGTACTAAAGAGTACGAGTTTCTCCTGCCCGATGTCTCTAATGAGGTTCCGAATCTCAATAATCTGGTTCGGATCTAACCCGGAGGTCGGTTCATCTAAAATGAGGATCGGAGGGTCGTGGATGAGGCTTTGCGCCAATCCCAAACGTTGACGATAACCCTTGGAAAGTTCACCGATGTCTTTTTGGATGACACCTTCAAGACCGCAGGTGTCGATAACCGATCGGATCCGCTCTTTTCGCTGACTTTTTGGAAGCTGCCGTACCTGCGTCATGAAATTCAGATATTCAAGGACACCCATATCGGTGTAAAGCGGCGCGCTTTCAGGGAGGTAACCAATCCGTTTTCGGACTTCAATGGATTCTTCAAATACATCGTACCCGGCAACCGTAGCACTCCCCGCATCAGCGGCAAGATAGCAGGTGAGGATACGCATCGTCGTCGTCTTTCCCGCACCGTTGGGACCGAGAAAACCTAAGACTTCGCCGGCGTGCGCGTCAAAAGAGACGCTATTGACGGCAACTGTTGGACCGTAGGATTTTGTGAGTTCTCTAACTTCAATCATATCTTAAATTTCCCTTGCGGAGAAATCAAGTGGTTTTTTGTTCCAAGGGTTAACTGGTGAATCCGTCTGCCACTTCGTTTCAGACTACTGTTCCGTCAACAGTAAAATGATCCGTATCTCCTTTGGCATCGGGCGAGGAAACCTCGCACCTACAAGGAAATAACAGTCGTTAAAATGATAGCATAGAATCTGCCGAATGTCAAGAAAAAGAGAAAAAAAATTAAGACAAACGCATAACCGAGATATTCTCAACAGCAAAAATGGAAAGTCGATTGAGACGCTAAATCCAACTATACACCGCCGACCGCAGTACAAGGCTCAACAGGGGCCAGAAACACCCCATCAAGGCTTCACCTAATACCAACCCGATGAAGAACGGCACCGCTTTCCGATAGGCGTTGATGCCCCCGTGCTTCAAAATGAGCCACTTTGCTACCATGGCGATAAGCAGCGGGAACCAGATAACGTCCGTTGTGCCTGGCGCAACACCGATAACATATCCTGCCGGATGCAATGGACACCAGACGAAACGCGACCGTAAAAACATGATCCCTAAATTTGCTGCAAATGTTAAGCCTAACACCGAGGTCGCGAGCCAATCCGTCGGTTTTGGGTTCACCAACCACGACGAAAGGAAGTTATAGGTATCGGCACCACCCGCATGAATCTGTTCTGACCCTGCAGCCACACCTTCCCTATAAATCGCGTACGGATAGAGAATTAGACTTGATAGGATACCGACGAGGCTCGCGATGACAAGCACAATAAACATCGTCCGGTTTCGGATGCCGGTACGTTCGGCAAGCTTGAACGCCTCTAATTGCTCCGGCATCGGGTGTGTCCGAAAGGAGGCGTAACTCGCGCCGCTGAGCCAATTCAAAAGCGAGAGCATCGTCAGGTTACCCGCACGTAAACGCCGGGTCCCGAGTAACGAGATCATCATATACTGGGGCGTGAGATAACCGATTGCATGCATCGGTGGTCCCAGTTCAGCCCGCATCCGTGTTAAGCCGACCACAATCGCCAAGTAAATCGTAATAAAAATCGCAAATGCCCATAGCGACATCCCGCCGCGGATACAGAAAACCGCGAGAAGTAGTAGACAAACGCCGAGCGTTATCACGGCACTCCGATGTGAGATCGCCTCGGTTCTCGCCTCGGCAGGATTTGGGCGAATGACCTGTCTCAGCACGGATGCAAAATGTTTCCGGGCCGACCAGCATGCAATCGCAAGCAGTGCCAGCAATGCCCCCGCACCCTGTTCACCCAGAAATGGGTAACCTTGTAAGGATACGATGCCGACGGCACTCCCGAACAGCAGCTGCACCTTCTTCATAAGATAGAAAAACGTACACGAAAACGCCAAATCCAACGGCAGAATAAACGCGAAACCGATCAGATACGGGTGGAACCGGAGCGGCGTGCTGCCCATAGCGTTCCACGGTTTCTGCGTGAAATAGATATTAAGATTGTATTTTCGCACCGGAATCTCTGGCAGGACAGGAAAGAAGAACTGCAACCCGTTGAGCAAATTGATACCCATCGCGATCCCGAAACCGATCCAGAGCAGACGGTTTCTGAAGATGTGGCGGTTGGTGGTAATCTCTAACGGAATCTGGATGATCGGATAGGCGAGTTTTTCGTTCTCAATCCACTGCTTACGAAGGAGTGATGTTAGGCACAAAAAAATGAGCATCAATAGAAAGATTACCGCAGACCACGCGAGGATCGGGACAATCCAGTACTGCACATAACCTTCCGTAAAGAAGTTCACCTCGCCTTCATAGAAATCGTTAACGGTCTTCGGGTGTTTCACCACGAGCCATTCGGGGAGATGGTGGAAGAGGAGTGCTTCCCAATCGTTTTCGGGTGTCGCGAAGCGGAAGGCATAAGGGATGAGTCCCATCAGGCGCGGGATACAGTCGTGTCCTGAAAAGGCACTCCCGACAGCGAGCATGCTATAGACTACCAGCAGGTCGCGCGGTTCCAAGGCAACCCGTGGAGAGATACGCCGAACCCCCATATTCAGGAGCGTCATCGCCAAGATACCGAACATGACGTTGACCGACATCGCGACAGTTGTGAGGTGCGCCGTGTGCCAAATCATCTCGACATAAGCGATCCAGTAGCTATTGGCAATAATCAGGACAGTGCCAATGAGCACTGCCCGTTTTGCGATTGTCGGTGAGGCGCGTGAGTCCATAGTCTGCATATTTCAAGGAGAAGGATGATACCCTCGGTTTTATCGTTCGGTGTCCGTACAAAAACGAATGTTTTGGTGGATATACGGGTTAGGAATTGAGTTGTAGATAGACGCGGTGTTATCGAACGTATCTCGGATTGGAATTGCAAAAGTTTTCTTTCTCGCAATCAACAATCATTGTGAAATATAGTATATGAAATGGAGAGACTTGTCAAGATTTTTGTGCAGATAAACTGTTGAAGTGGGAGTCAAAACGGGAGGGAGAATGACTATTCTCGTTTTCTTTCAGCTGAGAAATTTTGAAAGAGAAAACGAATAATGATTTGTGCGTGCCAGTAGTAGAGATAGGGATCTATCCCCGTAAAATGTTCGTCTGGGATAGCGTCTACACTCAAGATGCGAATCCAAAAGGCAATACAGAGAATCGCACACAGCAGCACTGATTTTCGCAGCAGCAAGAAATCAAGACTCCTCATTGTTCGCTTCAGGGGTTTAGGATTATTTCCCGAACCTTCGGATCATCTTTATACGAGAACCAAGATGTAATTTTTCTATCCGGATGTTCAGCCGCGCGCTGTCTCATTTTTTCCATGTATGCAGGAGATGGGTGAGGAGACTGAGTGAACTCTTTATTCAATACCTCATACTCGTATATCTCTCGATACGTGTAGGAGTCGGATGCGTATATTCTGCTGTGCAATGCCAAATAGGTATGCGCCTTCGGATGATCTCCAAATTCAGCAAGGAACGCCTCTCTATCTATCTTTGGCCTTTCACCTGGCGTTGAAATCTTCCATGCCACCACGCCGGGGGGCAGTTGATCTCCACTTGGGGAGGCTTCAATCGCTTCTTCGGTGTGCGGTGTGGCATCAGACTCCGAAACAGTGGAGGATTCAACCGGTAAGTCGTGTGGATGCGTGTGTCCATGAGAATCAGGATGTTCGTGAAAATGTCCGGGCGGGGTCTCCTCTAATATCTGTTCTCCTTGATTTCCGGGCGTTCTCGCAACATGTTGCGTTGGTGTTTTTTCTCCTGCGGACACTTCGCGTTGTGTAGTGGGGGCCTGCGGTAAGCTTTCGATGAACTTCTGGGTATCATAGCGCGTATAGACGGTAAGTGCAAGCAGTCCTGCGCACATGAGACAGGCAGCAACAAACAATGTTTTCATGCGTGAACCTCCTATTTTTTTTAATCAGAAACGCCACACCTCGGTAACGTTTCTGATCGGTTTCAATGGCAGATCAACCCTATTCCCATCTTTTACCGAGAATTTTATCAAGGTAGTAAGTGGGATGCCCTCCCACCCCATAAGCCTGGGCGTGCTCCCATACTGTTGTAGAACTACCGGGGTAATGGTAGAAGGTGTGTTGCGTTCGTAGCAATCCTTTCTGTTTCAGAATAAGGGTTATACTCTTATTTTAGAACTCACTAAAAAGGAGTATTAACCATGTGTTATCCTGACCAAAGATATTATATCACATTTTTCTTTCAACTTTACAGAGATTTTCAGAAGTCTATGACAGTTGCAATCAAAGGGATGGCCAAATGGGGGGGCACGCTAAATAAAGCAATGACTATGAAGGTTAAGAATATGCGAAAAAGTGTAATGGCGTTTGCTAACATGTTTATTGTGGTTGTAAATAATCATCTATCTCGGGGTAGCCAGTTTTTAAGTATTTCACATCGGTTCTGATGTCAGATGGATAGTGGATTTCCCAGATGTTAACCATTGACTCAGTAAAGTTGTCCTTTGGATAAATCGGCACAAAAGCGTCGCTTAACTGCCCTCGTAGAAAGGTCCTAGCAGGTTTATACCCAACTAACATGAGGTGTGTTGCGGTGTGAGTTTTCAAAAATTCTAAAACTTCGCGTTCGGATGTAGCTTCGTGGACATGCTGATCATAAAGTCGTATCCAGTTTTGTAGATAGGTGTCTTGATCAGTGATAGTTTTGACACCTGCAAGCACGTTGATCTGACTGCCATAGCTCCAAGGGGCTGCGACCACAGCAGTCGGCGGCAGCTCGGCTTTCATCCAATATATAGCCTTTGCGACATTGGTGTTTCCAGGCCTGGCGATGCGCATCTTTTTGGCAGCATAGAGTGACCTATAGGTGTGTGCGTAATTCAGTGGTAGAAACATCAGGAATATTAAGAGGGTAAGAGAAAAAAATGTTCGTAGTGTAACGCTTTTGAAGTTTTCGCGAAAAACATCAGTGACATACACAGATTGCCGAAGTTTTTTACTGAGTGATTCCGCGATGAATTGTATTAAGGCTGCTGTCCCATAGGCGAGTGCGACCCCGATAAAGAAGTCGTAGCGTTTTGCATCGCGTGCCAGTGCGACCCATACCAAAAACCATGTCATAAAGGCAATAGACACAAGTTCGTTTGTCATAGGTCCGCTCCGCCGCCAAGCCATATAGATGAGCATAGCTATATATCCGGCGATAGCGGTTCCAAAAAGGATATTTCCAAAAGGTTCTCCCCAGAGTTTATCCAATAGTTCGCGAAAAAAAGAAGTGATTGTAAAGAGTGTGAGCGGTATAGATAGAAGGATCCCCTGTTTTTTCCAAAACGTTAGCGGTATAAGGATAAAACCGAGACTCCCAATAATAAAAACCGTGCCGTATCGGAAAAGCCAATACCAACCCTCTGGTGCTTTCAATTCTGTCATCGCTTGCATCACGGCACTGTTGCTGATTGGAACGGTGGTATCCGCGAAAGTCTCACGTTGTATCAAAACATAACCGAGTGCCAGAGCAACGCAGATGAGCGTTACTCCGAGTGCCAAAGTGCGTCCGTATAGACGTAGACGGTCTACTTTTGACAGAAGCAGAAACCGAATTGCACGCATCGCCAAAAGGACTATAGGGGGCAGTAGCAGAAACGCTGTGAGATGCTCAGCAAAGCCGTAGCCATTTCTATACGCTGGCGAGGCAAGGTAGAGTGTCGGGGTGAAGCAGCACACCCATAGAGTATAAAGGCCTAATCCTTCTTCTGTTTCGCTCGTGAGAAAACGCCAGAGTTCAACAACCATAATCACGCTGAGGAACACGCCGAAACCTTCCCAAGAGATACCGCCAAGAAAGACAAAAAAGCCACTAGCAAGCGTCCAGATAAGTCGTTTGCGTGGTGTTTCTGCTTCCAGCGATGTGAGATAGGTGATAATCGGTAGGATACCGATCATCAAACAAAATGCGTCTCGGTCACCGAAACCAGCGGCACTACGTTCGATGACACCGGGGAGTGTCGCTAACAGTAACCCTACGGTTGTAGAAAAAAGGAATCCACGCGTGTACCAAAGGAAAAGGCAAAGCACAAAGACCGCAATACAAAAACAGAAGATAGGCATATAGAAGGTAACGTCATAAAGTGTGACGTTTGGAAATAGCCATGCTACGGCTTTGTGGGTATATGCGAGGACATAATTATAGAGATTCAGGGTCTGCCCTAAATCTCTGCCGAGGGGCAGCCACCGGTTCATATCTCGTTCGGGCAGATGCCCGTATTCAGAGATGATCTGTGCCTGCCAATAATACAAATACGAATCCGTTTCTGTGAACTGTCCATTCGGAATATTAGTCCCTCCTTGGATACGTATCCATAGGGCAAGTATTAAAAAACCCGCAAAGAGGACAGATGTGCCGATTATTCTGATATCCTCGTTTGTCGTTATGTTATGAAATGAGGGACCAACGTTTCGTGGTGTAGAGGTGCTATTACGAGTGAAGCGCATTTTATCGTTGACGTTGCTTTTCAATATGTTCCGCGATCTCTGGATCCGACTCCTTCAGTCTGCGAAGACCTTCTTCGGGACCGTATTTATTTATTGTAGACAAGGCGCGATTGAAACGTTCTACCGAAAAACGTTCGCGCAAATTTTTCTCAAAACCTGCTTCTGTCGGTATATCCGGAATGAGTTGTTTTTCGATTTCTGTCACAATTTCAGCGTCGCTTTTTGTGATGTTTTCCAACATTCTTTCAGCGTTCTGCTGTGCCTGTTCTATCTGTTTCTGTGCGTTTTGTTGTGTTTCGTCCACAGGATTTGGCGCGTCAAACTTACGATAATCAGTGCTTTCTTGGACCGAGATGTTTGGTTCAAAATCGGAGGGTACTTGTTGACTGAAATCCTTGTTGAACCACTCTTCCGGTGGCGGCGTTCCACCAGCATTAAGAATATCTTCGCGTGTAACAAGAGGAGGAGAGTCAGAAAGGACACCTCCCTTAGAATCAATATAAACAATTTCATAATTCTCCGGAGTAACCCCTTTCGTTAAGAGTTCAAACCTTTGGACTTGAGTCAGGTTTTGCCCTCCATAGAATATTGCACCGGTCCCCTCTCGCTCCACATAGACTCGTTTTCCTGTCGTCCGGAGGAAAACATCCTGATTTTCACCGACAAAAATACCGCCTGTAGAATTAGGATCTGATTTCATTGCATTCAGGGAGAGTTCATGTCGCCACAGTTTTTTCTCTATATAAGCGTTTTTATAAGTTTCCCAATCATCTGTAGGTGGGATGCCAAAGACCCCAGAAGCCCACATGCTCGGATCGTTTTCGATACGAGTTAACTCACGTCGAGGTTCTTGATACCAAAAAAAATCTCTTTCGTCTTCTATTGTTATTCCTTTATCAAGGAGCATCTGTATCCATTCCTCTTGTGGGTATTTTTCGGCAATTTTAGGGGTTTCCCAATTTTTGTTGTATGCTTCGGCGAATTTCGAGAGAATCGCCTCAGTGGTTTGAGCTCCCGTATACCTTTCAGGCTGCTTGGGTGTTATAGTCGGTTCTGGGTGAAATATTGGGGGTGGATTTTCATAGTGTTCCTTAACCTTAGACAGTTCAGCGATTAGTGCTGCGCGGTACTGGTTCCGCATACGCTCAATATGTGCTTGGCTAAACCGTTGTGTTTTTGGGTTTTGTTTGTAGATTGCTTTTATTACCGCTTGCGTGTGTGCTTCGGCTTGTTCTTCTATCCAAATGTCCCATGGATCTGTTAATCTGGCATCACTTTGCCCTCGTTTACTGAAAGTTTTGGGAAAAAAGTCACCTGTTTTTTCTATGGATGTCCGTTGTTGCTGTGCGGTAATACCTGCATTTTTCGTCTGATATGTCCCGCTGATGAGGTAGAGTGTCGCTATGATTAAAATCGCTATAATTGCAGTGCCAACCCATCTATTTTTCTTTTTCATTGACCTATTCCCTCCTCTTGATTAGGCAGGTGTATCGCCGATCTATTGACGAAACAGCAATACACCTACGCGCGTTAGTTTACCACCAAGAACTATCGTATGAGCAGTAGGCACTACTAGATTCTCCACCGAAGCACCCGTCTGAGGATGCCCACTTGTCGGCATCAGGTGCTCCCATCTTGCTTGCCGAAACGCCTTCGGACTGGACTGCACTTTCGGTAACTCCCAAGGTCCCCAAATCATTTACTGGATCCAGAGGCCCACTTATACTTGCTTTGTAGATATAAGCTCTTATCGTTTGATTTTCATTTCTTTCAGTGCCATCTCCAAAAGTAAAGAGACCATAGACATTGGCATATGCCGAACCGGTCCCTTCCCATCCGCCACTATTATAAAAATAATAGTTGTCAAGTCCGGGGGAGGTACTTGCTTCACTACCCCATGCACCAGCCGAAGCACTGGAACTCAAAGTCGGAAGTAACGGCGGCTGGTTGGGTGGGTCGGCTTGTGTCGCCTGTTGGGTAGCACCGAGGATTATCGCGCAAAAAGACACAGCAATCAGCATTATATACAAACTTTTCTTAAGCATTATGCTCTCCTTTTTATTTTTCCAAGAGATTAATATATTTTGAAAGTCATCCGCGGAGAATTCACTTGTTAGTGACAACTCGTGAATTAAAAGGGGATGCTTACGTTACGTTTTACCACCAAGAACTATCGTATGAGCAGTAGGCACTACTAGATTCCCCACCGAAGCACCCGTCTGAGGATGCCCACTTGTCGGCATCAGGTGCTCCCATCTTGCTTGCCGAAACGCCTTCGGACTGGACTGTATTTTTGGTGCGGTCCTTGCCACCTATACCATTGCCATCCGAATCAACCCATATAGGAACGCTTGTAGTATATTGGATAATATAGGCGCGTATTGTCTGATTTTCATTTCTTTCGGTGCCATCTCCAAAAGTAAAGAGACCATAGACATTGGCATATGCCGAACCGGTACCGTTCCATCCACCGCTATCATGATATTGATAGTTGTCAAGCCCGGGGGAGGTACTTGCTTCACTACCCCATGCGCCAGCCGAAGCACTGGAACTCAAAGTCGGAAGTAACGGCGGCTGGTCGGGTGGGTCGGCTTGTGTCGTCTGTTGAGTAGCACCAAAAATTATCCAGCAGAAAGACAAAGCGATTAGCATTATATACAAACTCTTCTTAAGCATTATACACTCCTCATTATATAATGACTCCTATGTCGAAAGTCGATTTTGGTTATAGGTTTACAGTAGAGAAAGCGGAGTTAATACATCAAGACGAACTCATGAGAAATGAGTCTTTTTTTTTCTTTTACGTACCGATCGGATGTTCTCTCTTAATTCGGTATCCACGATGCGCGGTTATTGTGATGACGGCTCCTGATTGTTCAAGGGGCACTTATCTCTAAATACTCCCGCACCCGCTCCCGAATCTTCCGAAGCCGGGATCTCACCGTCCCTTCAGCGACACCTAATCGCTCTGAAATCTCAGGGCAGTGTATCCCTCAATCCGCAATTCCGTGACCTCTACATAAATGGACCCCATCTCCGCAACCACATCCAGAATCTCTTGTACAACGACCGCCTGATGTTGGTCATCGGGGATACTCACACCGCCACCAAACCCACCACGACTGATAAACGCTGATAGGTCTATATCTCTGTTTATGTCTCTTTCCACTCGGCGATGAAAATTGACACATTCGTTTCTAACAGTCTGAGCCATAAATGCTTTCGGATGTTCTACAGGTTTACCTGTGCGAAAACGTTCAAGAATCTTAAGAGTTGCCTCTTGAAACACATCCTCAGCATCGTGTGGGTTTTGAATATACCCTCCGATTGTTTTTCGGAATAGTTTTTCGTGTGCCTTGATAAGCGTTGTGATTTTATCAAGGTTTCTATTGCAACTTTCGTCGCGCACCTCGGTCGCTTTCCTTTCAAAAATGGTTTTGCAGTGAAAATGATGTCCATTTGTTATATAAGACGTTTAAGAGGAGCAAAACGGTCACTCTGATCTGAAAAAAATGCTTTTTTTATTTTCCGAAAACGGGTGGGTAAAATTCCGATTGCCGATCAGGCACGATACGGCACTCGCACCTTGATTTTATCATTTACGTCCGTGCAAGTATAGTGAATTGTAGATGTTTCTACATATACTGAAGAAACACCCAAGCAAAATCCCTTACAGGGCTTAGGTCTTTTTCCGTACACGCTGCTATAAACATTCCGTCGCTACGCGACTGAAGAGGTTTTTGAAGTCTTCAAAGTTTCTTTGTAAAATCCGGTTCGGTTGGAATGCAGATCGCATTTGGGTGAGGACACCGCGAAACCGAACCTACCGGGTTTGGGACCGAGACGCGACTGAAGAGGTTTTTGAAGTCTTCAATGTTTCCGTGTAAAATCCGGTTCGTTTAGGAAACCAAACCTACCGGGCCTGGGGTAGAATCCGGTGTGGAGCTGGTGCGACATTTTCCGGCTGACTTAATTCCTTTGACCTTTAACCGTAAATATGGTATCCTAATTTTGTCAGTTATGGGATTTGGGTTTTTCACCCGCGACACCTTGTCGCGCAGCCACCCCGACCTTGGTCAAAAAAGGTTTAACTGACATAGTTCACAAAAAGCGAAAGGGAACACATTATGAAAACTATAATTTTTCTCCCGATGCTCTGCTGTATGATCTCACTGCCCGTAATCGCTGAACTCACCCCCGAAGATTTGGATAAAATCCGACTTATCATCAAAGAAGAAGTCGATCCGATAAAGAAAGACGTTGCAGTGATTCAAGGGCAACTTCAAGGTATTAACAAGCGATTCGACGATTTCAAAGACAGTGTTGACAAACGATTCGATCATACCAACAACCTGACGTATGCGCTCATCCCACTGATTGTCGTCGCTGTCGGGATTCCACAGATAATCATCGCTTCGCGCTGGCGAAAAGACATCCAACTCGAAAAACAGGTGCAAGGACTCGTCACCGCAGTTGAAACGCTCAAACAACAACGCATTGTCGGTTCATAATCCTCAGCAGTTCAGACACCGGACAACCGATTTCTCGGTATCAACTTGGCGTGTATCGCCTGTCTAAATCGTTTTCAGTTTCCGTTAGTTGTGTTGAAACTTCAGTCCATCTCCACGCCGGACATCTGTTCCAATGCTAACATCAGTGCTTGCGTGCCTAACCTACCGTGTCCTTGCGCCTGAACTGCCGTGTAGAGTTGATGCACTAACGCCAAACCGGGCAGACTCAGGTTCATCTTGCGTGCTTCGTCTAAAGCGATGCTCATGTCTTTGATGAAATGCTCTACGAAGAAGCCGGGGTCGAAGTTCCGCTGGAGGACTCGCGGTGCAAGGTTATCCAAAGACCAGCAAGCCGCTGCGCCACCACTAATTGACGACAGCATCGTCTCCAAATCCAGACCGGCTTTGTGGCCGTAGATTAACCCCTCACAGACACCGATCATTGTCCCAGAAATCGTGATCTGATTGCACATTTTGGTGTGTTGTCCGGCACCTGCACCGCCTTGATGGACGATGTTCTTTCCCATCGCTTCAAAGAGCGGCATCACGGCTTGAACGGCATCTTCGTCGCCGCCGACCATAATGGAGAGGCGCGCCTCTTTCGCACCGACATCGCCACCTGAGACAGGTGCGTCTACCGAAGCGACATCTTGCGCTTGCGCTGCGGCGTAAATCTCTTGCGCGAGTGAGGGTTCCGTTGTCGTCATATCGACGATGATGCTACCCGGTTTCGCACCTTTTAAGATGCCGTTATCGCCGAGATAGACCTCTCGGACATCGGGTGGGAATCCGACAATCGTGAAAACGACATCGGAAGCCGCTGCGACTTCGCTGGGTGAATCCGTCCACGTCGCGCCTGCCTCCAAAAGCGGATCCGCCTTCGATTTCGTGCGGTTATAGACCGTCATTCCGTATCCGAGGTCCATCAGATGTTGGCACATCCAGCGTCCCATCACACCGGTGCCGATCCAACCGAGTTTTGTCGTTGTCGGGTCAAGTTTTAATGTAGTCGTTGCCATAGTGTTCCTTTCTTGTGTCCTTTTTATTCGTTGATTTTCGGATCAATTATTAGGACAAATTTCACGGCATAGCGTCTATTGCTATGTCATTTTCTGGTGCCTAAAATCTTTGGCGATTTGTAAACCGATGACGATACCACTAAAGCACTCCAGCGGAGTGCTATGTCTATAGGGTCAGGTTTAGACTGATATCCATCGGCATCGCCGAGTGCGTTAATGCCCCGACCGAGATGAGATTTACGCCTGTCGCTGCGACGGTCTTCACACTATCGAGTGTAATCCCACCGGAGGCTTCCGTTATTGCTCGGTCTCCGACCTCTTGAACAACACGTGCCATAATGCCTGGTGGCATATTGTCAAGGAGTAAAATATCAGCACCCGCGTCTAATGCTTCATCGACCTGTTCGACGGTTTCGACTTCTACCTCAATCTTTGCTGTATGCGGAACGACTTGCCGTGCGCGTTCAACGGCGTTTCGAATGCCGCCAGCGGCAACGATGTGGTTGTCTTTAATTAACACGCCGTCGTAGAGTCCGAACCGATGGTTTTGCGCGCCGCCGATTCGGACAGCATATTTCTGTGCGCCGCGCCATCCGGCTGCAGTTTTGCGAGTATCCACAATTTTGGCATCGTAATCCGCAACTGCCTCCACAAATTGTGCCGTGAGCGTAGCGATCCCGGAGAGCCGTTGCAGAAAATTCAGAGCCGTCCGTTCGCCGATTAGGATCGTCTTGGCACTGCCTCGAACCTCGGCAATCGGTGTGCCTGCGACGACTGCATCACCCTCATTAACAAGCGAGTAAAATACCAATGTCGGATCCAACTTTTCAAACACCCGTTCGGCGATCGGCAATCCGGCGACCGTACCGTTACTTTTCGCAAGAAGAACCCCTGTTCCCTTTTGCGAAGGTGGTACCGTTGCGTCTGTCGTTATATCACCGATACCGATATCTTCTTCAAAAGCGAGTTCGATTAAGGGGTCTAATGAACGCAAGTTGAGCATATTTAATGGTTACCAGTTCTCGGTTCTCAGTTTTCAGACAAAAGACGCTTGTGGCAGATGAGAACGATCACAACTGCCACAACAAATTAACCGAAAACTGACGACTGATTACTGATAACTATAGTACTAATACCTTTCCAGATAGGGTGTTAGAAACTTCTTTGCGTCTTCGGTGACATCCCACGCATTGGGCCAGAAGCAGAGGTCAATAGAGAACCAATCCCCGTCGTACCCTGTTTCGTCCATGATGACAGGAATGATTGCGTCGAAGTCGAGTACACCGTCTCCGAAAGGTGCATGTGTGCTTGTTTCGTCGCCATGGAGCGTGTTATCGGAATCGATGAGGTGGAAGTGTCCGATTTGCCCTTTCAGCTGCCGTGCAAGATCAATCACACCGTTATCGCCGAGCGTCTCCTGCTCCCCAGGCTGTCGTGCCCCAACGACTGCACACATCTGGGCGTGGCATGTATCAAACATCACTTTGAAATTCGGATGATCGACAGCCTTCGGCATATTGATAATATCGCCCGGTTTGTTAAACATGAATCCGGGTTCAAATTCCCAGAGCATCAACACGCCGTGATCTTCAGCGGCTTGGGCGCAGCGTCTCCAGACAGAGACAATCCGATCCCACGCTTTTTCCGACGCAACCCCCGGAATGCCTTCTTCGGGATCATTGACGGTATCTACCCGAATAGCAGGCGAGCCGAGATCCAACGCGAGTTGGAGGTTCTGTCTGAACAGTTTGAAGTATTTATCGTCCTCTTGTGCTTCATCTGTACCGGGACCCGGATGCGACCAGAAATCGGCAGCTAAGCCAGAAACTTCGAGTCCGTAATAGGCGATCAAACCTTTAACGGCATCCCGATCGCTTTTCATCGGGTAGTCGTTGATGTCAATATGCGGTTTAAACGCGCCGATTTCGATGCCATCAAATTCGAGTTCGCTGAGCCGTTTAACGACATCATCAAACGGGACAGGGTTATCTTCATAAGGGCCAAATGCGTAAGCCCAACTTCCAATTGACAATTTTTTTGCCATGTTTTTCTCCTTTTTTTATCGTAAAACCCGTAATTGTCTTTACAATGGCGGGGTTCCAAACCCTAAAAAACACCCAAGCAAAAACCGTGCAGCCGGATGATATTTTTTAATAATATCAAATTTTAGGCGCGGTTTTAACGCAATAGTCTGCCGCGATTCTCGGTAGCCCATATTTAGGATGTCCTTGTCACCAGCATCTGCACTGCTGTTTCGAGTTCAAGGGTTATCTGCTCTACCGTTTCTCGTTTTTTTCTTTTATAGGTATCGTAGCAATCTCGGAGATTTATGGGGTCACCGACACGGACGGACGCGACCCGCGGCCCCTGTTTTTTTGCGCTACCAAAGACTTCTCTCTCCAGACGGGTAATCACGTCAAGAAACCGTTCTGCCGACGGTGCTTCGGCGACGTACCCGTCCGAAATCGCTATAAAATTAACTAACCGATTCAGATCGGGATAGAATTGTTGGAATTTCTGGAGCAGTTCCTCATGTATCTTCCGTTCGTATTCGGTCATTTCGTCGATGTCTTTATAGACTTCGGCATCAACGAGGTTTTTCAACGCACGTACCCGTGTGAGCATATCGCCATCTGTGTGGATGCCCATAACTTGTTCGGTGTGGGACAATATCTGCGCTTTGAGTTTCTGAATATGTACATCAAATGGCAGACTGTCGTCCAACTTGTATTGATATTCCGTCGCAAGCGTCTTGAAGACAGCGACACCGATCCGCCGCAATCGTTCGTAGCGTTCTACTGGCGTTCGTTCGGTAGATGGGAGGATCGTCTGTTCTAACGCCGTGAGGGCAGCATCAATAGCGTTCCACATCTCCTCTGGATATAGGTATTTGATCCCGATAGGAACGATGTAGAGCGGTTTGCTGATGTCGGATTTCTGCATGTCATCCAAAGCCCAGAAGCAGAGCTGCGTAACGCCTCTCTCAAAACGCATAACGGTATCGTTCTGCCGTGAGATTTCACCCTCCCCGAAGATAACGAGCGGTCGGTCGCCTTTAGATAAAATCTCCCGCGTTGTACGGAAAGCGTTTCGATCTGCGGTACCACGGACAATCGAAAACGCGCCGCACCGTTGCATCAGAAAACTGCGGAGACCCCCTAATTTCCCGATGTCGAAAATTTCTCGGGCAGCCATATAATAGTAGTATGGCTGAGAGTGCTGTTTGGACAAAAGGAACACAACCGCTGAATCCGCAGATGCCGCATGGTTCGGTGCCAGCACAGTAGGGCACCCGTCCGTCTTCTTCAAACGAGCGATGGATTCGGCATCAATATCTAACGTTAACCCTTTCAGATACAAGCGATTAACAAGCGGCATAACGGCTCCGACTAACTTAATCACAATTGTATTGGGTTTAGGCGGTTTAAAGTCTAACATTTTTTAGCTATGGGCCGCCTGGACTGCTCTCCATTTCATTGCGAACAGGTTTCCAATGAAGCATTAACTGGGTTTGACGATTTGTACGTCTTTTCTACAAACCCGTTGCTCCCTGGGACTGTTTGACATTCCCTGCCGCGGAACCGTAGCCCGTAACGTAGTGGAGGGCGGCTCTTGCGCGAAAAGCGTCAAAGTAGAAACCCCATCGTTTAACCGCAAGGTAAATTAGAAGAGGCTTGGTGGATAGCAACAGATGATTTCCATCGGCGTGTCGCTGGTGCTAACGATAACGTAGCTGGACAGACAACGTGGGATGAAAACGGACTTGCCGCGTTTGAGCGGGACATCTTCAAAGTCGCCGCGCAGGATACCTTCGCCACCCAATGTCACGAGTGCATAGAAGCCTTTACCTGCTGGCATACTCAGCGCTGAATTCACTGTCAGGCGCGAACAGCCGAAAAACTTTAAAGCCTCCTCTGGCACGATACGGTCTTCGCGGTTATCGCCTTCTGCTCGGACAAGTTCCGGCGTGCGTCGGATGTAGTTGTTAAGATAGTCGAGTTCCAATTTATCAAACTCAGCGGCATCGACTGCCAGGTCCCATCCGAGACCGAGATGTCCGTCATCTCTTTCAAACGGAAAGCCTTCCCATTCCGCGAGGATGTTCCAGTCGGTCGGTTCTTGCGGTTCGAGAATGCAGAGACCTGTACCGAGTGAATGGACGATCGGTGTGCGTAGGAAATAGGCTTCACCGACTTTCGGTTCAACGACGTGCATGAGACTTCGCAGTGCCTGTACGTCCTGAGCTTCCATCAGACGGCGGAACTCCGCTTTGTCCATATCTTCTTTCCAGCCGATCCAGGCTTTCGCGCCCGGACGTGTACCGATTACGATCCACTCCTCGTTTTTACCGAAGGGCGAGTTGAGATGTTCTTGTGCGAAATCGGGGTTCGGATGCCAGTGGATCGGGATATGCGCGCCTTCACCAACATCGAAAATCTTGAGGAGTACACCGAGATCCGTGCCGTATTTAGCGACGTGCGTACCACCGAGTGTCTCTTCCGGGAATGCGTCAAGTAATCCCTTTAACAGAACGACCTCGCCGCTGGGGAGTTCGACGCGGCTGAAACCTTTATCGGGTGGGTTATCTCTGCCGGGTGTGATTGCTCGGTTCGTGGAAAAAATCCATTCTTCGGAATAGAAGTCATCTTTCGGATCGTCTTCACCCATAAACTCAGCACGGAGTTTACCACCGTTATAGAAGTGTAGGTAGGTGTTCGGTGCTAAGGCGACGGGTGCGTTTAACATTGACTTTAGTTCGTTTTGTGATGCCATATTCTCATCCTTTCTTTGTCTTTTCGGACTAACGGCGGAACTTTCTGGTTTCCGTTATTTAAAACTAAAGTTTACCATTTTAGACAGGTTTTGTCAAATCATTTTTTGCCTTTGGGTGTGTAAAGTTTTTGGCACTAAATTCGTTGCACCATTTTCTGATGCTTCAAACATAGCACTCCGCCGGAGTGCAAGAAGGNGCAACGGCTTTTCTATAGATATGTTGCTCCGCTGGAGCAAAGAGGTATCTTTAGAGATAAAGGAAACCTCTTCACGCCAGAGGCGTGATATATCTATAGAAATCAACATTGTTCGTAGTTGCACTCCAGCGGAGTGCTATGTGTATTGACGAGGGGTGTTGGAGTGAACCCCCTCTATAACGGAACGCTGCCAAAATATTTACACACCCTTACATATTTACGCAGTGGTACTCAGTTGTCAGTTTTCAGTACTCGGTTAAGACATGCTTTGATGAATCAGGTCTGTATTTTACAGAAGACCCTTACTCTTAACTGACTGCTGAAAGCCGATTAAAAAAGGAAACGGTACATCGGTTGGTCGAGAGCGACGGCTAAGAGACTCCAGAACGCGCCAATCACGAATTCACCGAGCACAATACCGAGGAAGAACGGGACGGCTTTCCGATGCAAGCGAATGCCTCCGTATTTCAAAACAATCCACTTGAGTAACCATCCGACAAAGATGGATCCTATCATCGGATTGATCGCCCAACTTCCTGAGATGGCATAACCGACAGGGTGTAGGTTCCACCACAAGAACCGCATCCGCATTGCGGCGAGAAGTAGCGTTAAACCGAATCCGAAGGATGCAAAACCGATAGCGGGGGTGTCTGGTGGTGCGGCGTAGGTGAGCCATGTCTCTAACCGGTTAAAAGATTCGCGTCCGAATCCGGGTCCGCCGCCTTCTGCGTAGTACATAGATAGGTATGCCCAGAACGAGCCGAGCGCGCCTAAAGCGGAAGCCAACATCATGAGGAACGCAAACCGCCGGATCGGGATATTGGCACCGTCTGCGAGTTTGAAGCCTTCGAGTTGGTGTGGCATTGCGTGTGAACGGTGTGCACGATTGAGACAATAGAGATAAGCGAATCCTGTCAAGTTCGTCGCTCCGAGTCGGCGGATCCCCAATAACCTCGGTAACATCTCATCAGGTCCGATGAAGTGCAGGTCGTGTACGGGTGAACCGAGTTCCGCCCGGAGGCGCGTAATCGCGATGGCGATGGCGAACCAGATCGTAAAGTAGATGATGATGATCCAAAAACTCATCCCCATCTTGAGACAGAACCCGACGATAAACGCTGCCCCACCGAGCAGCCCGATAACGATCAGTCGATATGAAACGGGTTCGCCGGTTTTGGGGGATACGAGTTGACGTGCGATGCCTTTCAAATAGCGTCTGCTCATCCAGACGGCGACGACACAAAGCCCAAGATATGCGCCGTGTGACTGCTCTGCTTCATAAGGGAAGCGTGGTAGCCCGCGCCATCCGGCGATGACCCCTAACAAGCGTTCCGCTCGCCATATCAACCAGAACGCCCAACAGGAGAAGGAGAGGTCTAACGGAATAAAAAATGAAAGCCCGACACCGAACGGGAAGACACCGATCGGGCTCCAACCGATCCCGCTCCACGGACGCTCTGTAAAGATGCGCCGTAAGTCATACAACTTTCCACCGAGGCTCGGAACGGCAGGGAACAGGTAGTTTAACCCGTTGATGATGTCAATAGTGACACCGATTGAGAGTCCGAGCCACATCCAGGGTGACCCGAAAAAGCGACGACTTCGGGTCGTCATCTCAAACGGGAGTTGGATGATCGGATAACTGAGTCGTTCCGATTCGACCCACTGCTTCCGAAAAATCAGGCTGAGGCAGAGCATGACGAGATGGACAGCCACAATGAAGAGCGTCCACCAGAAGATTGCCGGTAGCCAAGCCATTAGGAAGCGCGATTCGTAGATACTCGCGAACCCGCTGTAATATCCGTCAAGGACGCGTTTATCGCTAATAGTCAACCACTGTGGGATGTGTAAGTGGAAGAGGTTCGCCCAATCGTTTTCTGGTGTCGCAAACCAGTGTGCATGTCCGATAAGGGGCATGAGGACAAGGAACCTATCGACACCGGCGAGTCCAGCACCGACAGAGATGCATGTGTAGATAACAAGCAATTCGGCACGGTTGAGTACCAAGGCGTTATGCAACCTGCGTAAGAGCAGCCCAACGCCTAATAGGATTAAAATGGTGATAACGGCGTTATAGAAAAGCGAGACTTGCGTCGGGCTCCCGCCACCACGCATAATCGAGACGGCTACCCACCAGCAGTTGGCAGGCACTAACACGCAGATAAGGAAAATAGTGAATGGACGGATCCTGAGGTCTTGGGTCGGAACGGTGGTCACCTTCTTTCGAGAAAAACTGCTATATTTTACGTCATTTTCGGTCTATTGGCAACAAATTTTTTCTGACCACAACGGGAATTGAATTGCATACCGGAAAGAGGTGTGGTATAATCAAATTAAAATAAAGATGGAGCAGAAACAGAACATCTAACGGAGGTTTTTGTCGCCGAAGAGTCTCCGCATTATGAAAAAGGTTTCAAAATCGATGCCGCTGAACAGACGCAAAAAAATTGTTATCATCAGCCTAATCGCACTTATTGGGGTTATTATTTTGCTATCCGTTATCTATAACCGAACGGCACTATGGGAACCCGAACAGCATCTTATCACACTGCTGCCGGAGTCCCCGATCTGTTATCTGACGCTCAAGGAGTTGAAAGGGTTGGTCGAGACTTTCAATCGTAGTGAATTAGGGAAACAGACTGCACAAATGCCACTTCTCACTGAGATTAGCGAACAAATCTGGTGGAAAGAACTGGTGTATCAGAAGCAGCTATGGGAATATGAGATGGGTGGCAGACTCGATCTTAAGACGGTCACGGGTTATTTTGGTGAGGAGACAATCCTCGCTGTTTACCAGCGTGACGGCGGCTTAACTTTCCTTCTTATTACTGCTGTCGGCGGTCCAGAGAAACTGAGTATTGAAGCGATGACTGCGACGGATGCAATCAATCCAAAATACAGACGCATCCAAAACGCGTATGGCGAATTCACGATTAACACGATTACTGGGTATCCGCTCGATTTCAGTTATACCTTCATCGGGAGAATCGGGGTCTTAAGCCTCGAACCTACGCTGTTGATAGAGACGCTTGATCTTTACAATGCCGGTCTCCCCGGTGCGAAATCGGCAGACAAAAAAGCAGGATTCATCACTGAACACCCGATGGCATCAGAGATTCAAGAACACTATCGTCAGGATAAAAGCACCGGATACGTAGATGTGGCGCAGCTCGAGTCTGTATGGGGTGAAGTCGATTCAAACGCACTCGTTCAACAGATTTTTGGAAGAAACATGTTCGAGGGAATAGAATTCTGGATGTTCAGCAACCGGTATGAAGACGGTGTGATTGTTTCACGACATTCTTTCCGCAAGCGCAGAAGTGCGAACCCTATAAGTCTGCCAACTAACGGTGCCACAAAACCGTCCTTCGCTTTTCCAGAACGGACTGCTTTGGTCGCCACGCTTCCGGTTTCGGGGCAGCAGATACAGGAGCTCTTTGGCAATATCAATCTTTCCGAAGTTCTCGGAACAGATGTGACGGTTCTGTTGGTTGCGCCTGAACCTGATGAAGTTGGGGTAGTGCCTTCTTTGGTTCTGCTCACGCATGCGAAAATGCCTGAGGCATTGAAATCGGTATTAGACATCGTGAAACAGGGAAAAATTTCTATCGCTGGCAAACCGCTTAATTTTCTTGCCCCACAGGATTACAACGGTATCACTGTGCAACCCGTGCAACTCCGTCTCAATTTTCTGTTGGCAGCGACGGGTGGATATGCAATCGTGAACGACTATTTCGCCTTTAGCACAACAGTTGGGGGGTTAAAGTCGGTCATTGATGCGGCGACCGGTAAAACGTCTACGCTATCGGATACGGCGTTCTCAACAGCGGCAAACGGTGCTGAACTATTTGCACAACCCGAACTGCTTGTGCCGGAGTTGAAACGGTTCCTGCCGTTGGCGACTCTGTTGTTCTCGCTTTCTGCTCAGGAACTGGACGCAACATTGACACGGCGAATCACCGAAAACCTGTTTCCGTTAGAATCCCTCGGTCCGATTTCTGCAGAGGTGAATTTCAGTGAGCATCGCGTAGATGCGGAGGTACGGATTGTTTTGGAGAAATGATCTGCTTGTTTTGAGCAAATTGATATGACATCTGGCAACTTTTGTGATATGCTAATACATACAAAGGAAATAGAAAACAAAGGAGTTTAAACAATGGAAAAAGAGACACTCGAAACTATTACCCAACGGTTAGATCGGTTAGAGAAAACTGTATTTTAAACCTAGGCCTCTTAAGGAAGTTCGCAACAGTATGGTTGAGAGCGGCATCCGGCCAGAGGACAACGAGTTTAGTCGGGCAATTATCGCGGAGAGAGAAAAATAATTGTGTACTATTTCTATTTTGATGCAAGTGCTCTTGCAAAGCGATATACTCAATCAGACCAACGCCTTCTCCGAGCGGCTTATGCTGAAGGTTTACATATTTTCAACCCAGAAACAGACTCACAACAGACACTCACAGAATGGATTAACTTATAGGTCAGTGACCCCCAGCTAAAGCATGGGGGCTTGTTCAACACGGCAGCCAAGCCTATCGGTTGAACGGGGGCAACTTATTGACTACAGTAAAATATCGCAGTATCTGTGCGTGGCAGCACAAACAACGTTTCGGATGCTCCCCAAGTCTGATTCACTCTACGATACTGTGATCTGTAAGGGGCAACATATACCGCGAGAGCGAGAATGCAAACTTACGTTTGCGCTAATCTTTTGGTAAGGACACCGGGTCAGGTCTATTAGACGAGTCGTGACAGTCTCGTTCAACGAAGCAGCCCAATCTGAATCCAAACACCCAATGTGCAGGTGGTGTTAAAACAGCACTCTATTTTACATACGAACTATAGGAGCGGTGTGGAAACCCCTGCCTAAAGACAGGGGTTTCCACACCGAAGAATTTGATGAATACACCCAAAATTGGTATCGGTATCATAAGTTTCGCACACGGACACGCTAACGCCTATTGCAATCGGATGCAGACGTTTGACGATGTTCAACTCGTCGCTTGTTGGGACGATAACGTTGAACGCGGCGAAACCGCCGCGTCACAATACGGTTTGGACTATTCACCGCACCTCGAAGAGGTCGTCAACCACCCTGATATTGACGCTGTGATCGTGACCTGCGAAACGAATCGGCACGCGGAGATGGTGGAAGCGGCAGCATCGGAAGGGAAACATATCCTCTGTCAGAAACCGATGGCACTGACGTTGGAAGATTGCGATCGGATTGCGGCAATCGTAGAGAAGACCGGCGTTAAGTTTATGATGGGGTACCAGATGCGACGCGATCCGGCGAATATCGCGATGAAAGAACTGATCGACAGCGGCGTGCTCGGTAAAATCGGTGTGCTACGTCGCCGACACTGTATCAATGCACTGTTTAGTGAGGGTTTTGTAACAGGTCTCAGCCGATGGCATATCGACCCAGAAAAGAATATGGGGATGTTCATGGACGATGCCTCCCACGCAACCGATTTTATTTACTGGATGCTCGGTAAACCGACGAGTGTCATCGCTGAAATTGATAACATTTTAACGGATGTTGCTCCTGATGACACAGGGTTGGCTGTCTATCGGTTTGCGGGTGGTGAGATGGCGATTTTGCTGAATACTTCTGTAACCCTTGCGGGTGAAAATACGACCGAAATCTACGGCGATCAAGGTGTCGTCATACAGAACTACGGCGACGCGCCCTCGTGTAATATCCCGCGTCCGGCGGATGCAGTTGCGCTTAAGTTGTATACGCGCGATGAACCGTCATGGAAGGACTTGGGGATCCCGATTCCGGATGGTCACGGCGAACGGATCGCTGGTGTGCCGCGTCCTTTTATTGACTGCCTAAAGAACGACACGGAACCCGATGTTACGGTGGAAGATGGACGGGTAACGGTGGAGATGGTATTGGGTGCGTATCGTTCTGCACGAGAGGGACGACGCGTTACGTTCCCGCTCTAAAGATAACACACATTTAGGAGATGCTGTCGGTTTCCGGTGTAAGGAAAGATGTCGGATGCTGAAGTCAACACCCTACAGGAAAATAAAATGCGCAGAAAATTCCACTTTTTTTTATTTTTCTTACTATTCAGTTGCAGCTTTTGTCTCACAAACACCTTCGCCGATGAAAACGGCGACCCCGCCGAAATAATTATCCCAGACGAAGGTTTAGAGTTTCCAGTCCGCAAGGGACTACCAGATATACCAGGCCTCCCCGACGCTCAAATCATACCTGAGTTTATCATCAGTAGCCCAGACTTTGAAAAAATGCGAGACCTCCCGACAAATAGTCAAGACTATCAACTCGGACGCAAAGTCGGCTGGTTTATTATACCGAGTCGCAACATTCCGGGCTTATACAAGAGCTGTACGGGTTTCCTGGTCGGGCCTGATCTGTTTATGACAAACCACCACTGTATTCACGACACTGCCGGACTACTCCCGATTGCAGGTAACAGAATCTACATGGATTATTATCGAGATATAGGTGATGATGCTACACGCGGCAGCATCACAGCCCGTGTGTCAGAAATTGTAAAAATGGATGACGTGAAGGACTACGCGCTCCTCAGACTCGATAGACCCATCGGTAACACTTATGGGTGGCTTGAACTCGATACAATCACTGACCCAGATGATTCGAGTCAGAGCGTGAAAATCATTCAGCACCCCCAAGCCAGGTCGAAAGAAATCGTCCGGCGCAACTCTCAAATCTCCAGATTAACACCGACCTCGCGCGCCACTTTCCCGTACATACTAGCTTATCGTGCAGACACTGAGCCCGGCTCCTCTGGTTCACCCGTCTTCCTGCGTGACGGAACAGGCGTTATTGCGATCCATTTTGCCGGCCTAAGGAATTCGCAGACCGGCGATCCACTTGCTAATATCGGCAGCTTGATGTCGCACATCGTGCCTGAAATTCGACAGTGGCTACCAGGTAACACGACTCCACCGAGTCCGGCACTCGCCTTCACGCCGCCTACGATTGCGAATCAGACGTTTACGGTCAACACGCTTATCTCGCCACTGCAGTTGCCCGTTGCAACCGGTGGAACATCACCCTATACCTACACGCTCTCACCGATACCTAACGGGATCAATTTTAATGCAGCAACGCGGTCGCTTACCGGCACGCCCACTACAGTTAGCACCACCAACGCAACATACACCGTCACAGATGCAACCAGTGCCTCTGCCACTTTGAACTTCACGATTACAGTAACAGACCCACCGCCTGCACCGGTAACCTTTAATCCATCTACGGTTGCCAATCAGACGTTCACCATCGGCACGCCTGCCAGTCTCGCTTTACCTATCGCCACGGGCGGCACTGCCCCTTATACTTACACCCTCGACCCAATACCGGCAGGGATCTCGTTTAATCCAGCCACGCGGCTGCTCAGTGGCACGCCCACAA
>ASZN01000012.1 GCA_000406005.1 Candidatus Poribacteria bacterium WGA-3G | reverse complement strand
GTTTAATCCAGCCACGCGGCTGCTCAGTGGCACGCCCACAACCGCAGCACCGGCGACACCCATCACCTATACTGTTAGAGATACTGCCGGGGGAAATGCCGCGCTGACTTTCACGATTACCGTGGCAGCCCCTGTTACCTTCAGACCGAGTACCATTGCCAATCAGACGTTCACCATCGGCACGCCTGCCAGTCTCACTTTACCTATCGCCACGGGCGGCACTGCTCCTTACACATATACGCTTGATCCTATACCCGCGGGACTTTCGTTTGATGCGGCGATACAGGTGTTGAGTGGCACACCGACGACGCTGAGCACCACGACTCTCACCTACACCGCCACAGATGCCGCCAGTGCGTCTGTCTCGCTAACCTTCACGGTTACGGTTACGGCGAATCTGGATGTCAACGCCGATGGAGGGGTCACTGTCGTGGACCTGGCGATTGTGGCACTCTTTTATGGGACGCAGGTGCCGGCAGATGTCGCGCTTCCTGCAGATGTCAATGTCGATGGTGTTGTTAACTTGTTGGATATGACAGCTGTTGCCCAAGGTATTGATGCTGTTAGTAGTGATGAGATACCTGCACTGATAGAGGTGAAAGCAGAGTTGTTGGCAGCGGCAGCGCAGGCGGCTGAACTTCAAGCCGCCGCTGGGGCCCCCATGGGTGCTGGCACGACGCGGAAACCCGTGCTGTCCGGCGGCATCGGCACTCGCAACGTCGCCACTGCCCTTGCCGACGTTAGACGCTTTGAAGGTACCAATGCCCGGTTCCGAAAACATTTCGCTGTGCTTGAAGCATTTCTGGAGATGTTCTCAGAAATGGCGGGGGTCCCGGATCAGACAGGATTGTTGCCGAACTATCCGAACCCTTTCAACCCAGAGACGTGGATTCCGTATCAGTTGGCAAAAGATGCGGAGGTGACCCTGACGATCTACGATATACGTGGCGTACCGGTCCGTCAGTTGGTATTAGGGCATCAGTCTGTGGGTGTTTATAAGAGTCGTGGCCGTGCTGCGTATTGGGATGGACGAAATCAACTCGGTGAAAAAGTGGCGAGTGGTCTCTATTTCTATATCTTCACCGCCGGAGATTTCACAGCGACGCGGAAGATGCTAATTCGGAAATAGTATCAAATGACCTTATGATAGCTGGAAGGTTGATTAACTGCATTGAAAAATCTGTAGAAATACGTATATTTTAGTTGATTTCTGCTGATGTTTATGTTCTGGTGCCTTACGGACTATTGCGGCGCATGATGCTGAGGATTTGACCTGTCATGCCGGTCGCAGGCGGTTGCGTCGCGAGGAAAAGTGCGGAGGCGACAACCTGTTCCGGCTGCTTCCACGGATCGCTTTCTCCCCTGAAAGTACCTGAGCTCTCCCAAGCCGGTTTTGAAAGTTCCGTTTTCACGGGACCGGGGATAAGCACATTCGCGATGATACCGTCTTCCCATACCTCTTCGGCAATCGACTGCGTTAATCCGTGTAGAGCGGCTTTGGAGGCACAATAGACGCTGAGGTTCGAGCGTCCGACTTGCCCCATACCGGAGCCGACGTTAATGATATTGCCGCTCCCCTGCCGTTTCATGACCGATAAAGCAGCACGACAACAGTACACAACACCCATCACATTAATCTGCCATCCGAGTTCCCACTCTTCATCTGTAGAATCTAAGAACGGACCTCTCGGATTGATACCTGCGTTATTGACGAGGATATCAATCCGTCCGAAGTGTTCAACGGTTTTCTGGATGAGATTCTCCACTTCCGGACGGCTTCGGACATCGGTTTGCAGCGCAAGGACTTCACCCTCATTTGCCTCGATTTCTGCGACGACTTCATCAAGTTGTGTGGTGTTACGGGCGGCGATGACGACGCGTGCGCCTTCAGCTGCATAAGCACTGGCGATGGCTCGACCGATACCGCGGCCGCCCCCGGTGACGATAGCGACTTTGTCTTTGAGTTGCATGCTGCGTTCCTTAAATCATCTTGGACGTTATGGGATCACTGTGTGCCGTGCCACATATTCATCAGGCGTGTCAGATACGTGCGGCTCGCTTTGACTTTTCGCTCCAAATCTTTTGCGAGTCCAGAGAGTAGGTCTGTCCCGGCTTTCTTTGCGTTTTCTACCTGTTGCTTCAATTGATAGGTGCGTCCGGTCTTAATTCGATTTATTTCTAAACGCAAATCACTTGCTGCACGGTTGAGGTTTCGGAGTTCTGCCTGTAAGGCTGTCCGTTTTTCGGCAGATGTCTTTTCGGCGATATGTGGCTCTGTTTCACCGAGGCTTAACCGTTCAAGGGTCTGAATATCGTGTTCGTGGTATGCCCGATTGATAAGCGGCATCATCTGCTCTCGTCTCTGCTGTTCTTCGGCATCAACGGTTTTGTCTGGGTGGTACCTTTTAGCGAGTTTGCGATAGAGGTTTTGCAAGTGTTTCGCTTTAGAAGCTGGGAGTTGCTCCACTTCGGGTGTCGCTTGTGATTCATCCACTTCCTCATAAGCGTCAACACGTGCGCGGTTTGTTCTGAAGCAGGACTCCACGCGTACCTCTATCTCTTCCTCGTTCACATTTTCTCGTCTCAGCTGGAGTCGGAGCCGATATTCCTGCGTTTCGAGTTCAACCTTATCAAGTTCGAGGTAATAGCGGCTGATATGCGCGTTATAGCGACGCTGAAAGACATCAACTTCCGACTTGAGTTCTTCGACTGTTACCGTGAGTTCCTCCACCTGCTCCCGTTTCGCTGCGATAGCATCGAGTAGCCGAGCGGCTTCCTTTTCATTGGCGTTGTTGATATGAACTAAGGCAGCAGGTTTCATAGGAAGTCCCCAACAATATTGCGGAAATGGTCGACACGGTATCAACCGCACCGATATACCTATTTAAGAAACTACCGTTTCCGAAAAGTAATACGTCCTCTCGTGAGATCGTAAGGCGATAGTTCAACGGTCACCTTATCGCCCGGCGAAATTTTGATGAAAAACTTCCGCATTCTGCCGGAGATATGCGCAAGGATCTGATGCTTATTATCCAGTTCGACTCGGAACATTGCATTTGGTAAAGGTTCCACGACGGTTCCTTCCACCTCAATTTTATCGCTCTTCGTGGTCGTCGTTTCCTCTTTTCCGGTTTCAGTTTCAGACTTAACATCAACATTATCATCAGCATCCGTTCGCTGCTTAGGTTGGGCCTTCTTATTTTTCCGGGACGACTTCACGTTTCGCGCTCGCGATTTGCGTCTATTTCCAGAGGGTCTGCGATTCACAGTATAAATCTCCTTTTTTGTAGGTGCATTGCAGGCGGGGTTTTAAACCTCGCCTGCAATGGGGCTGCCTGTTATGTGTCCTCAAGATTAAAATGTTTTCCGGTTTCAACGACAAGTTCACGGAAATAGTCAGTTGCGAGTTGCAATTGCGATTCTGCCTCTGCTTTATCCGTACTTGTCGAGACTAAGTCTACCGGCATCATGTTTGTATCCGCGTTTCGGAGCGAGACATACGCCTTTAGATAGACATCAGGGTAGCGTTCCATCACCTTTTGCATGAGTGGTGAAACTTCTGCTTCAAACATACTGACGTAGACCTGCGCCGTGGTAATCTCTGCGCGGTAACGTTCAGCAATCAACGGTTGGATATAGGTTTCAAAGATCGCTTTCATCTCGCGTGGCGGTCCCGGCATCATCATGAGCGTCGTGTTTTGATGTTCAACACTGATACAGGGTGCCCAACCTGCTGGGTTCTGCAAGACGGTTGCGGATTCTGGTATAGTCGCCATTTTCGTGAGTGCTTCGCTGAGCGGGTCGTTCTCTGACATCTCGCGGCGTCTCCGAAAATCTGCGAGGGTCTCTTCACTGACGATAGGTTTTGTGCCGATGAGAGATGCGACGACTGCTACGGTCATATCGTCGGGTGTCGGTCCAAGCCCACCAGTTGTGAGAATAAGCGATGTTTCGCGCTTGACGGCGGAGGCCAGTGCCTCGGACATTTCCTCGGCATTGTCGCGTAGCATCGTTACACGTCGTAATTCGCCACCGATCTGAAGAATCTGCTGTGCGATCCAGTGTGCATTGGTATCCTGAATCTGCCCAAGTACTAACTCTGTACCGATAGAGAAGAGTTCAATTGCCACACGCGCCTCCTTTTACAAAACTTGTTTGAGAAACGCAAAGGTATCTCTTTCATGTTCGTGATGCATCGGTTTGCCTTCAAAAGTTTTCCGGTTCGCGGCGTTACCGGTTCAACAGGTTCAAAACGAGACCGGTCGCCATCTTCGGATAGAAATAGGTAGATTTCTGTGGCATTATAGCACCTGCCATAGCGACTTCCAAGACCTGCTCAACAGGTGTCGGATTCATAAGGAGGGCAACGCGCCCTGTTCCACTTTTAACGTGCTTAACAGCATCGTCGGCGTAAGCGGTGTAGCTGATGTGATCGGCTAACGTCTCAACTTGGAACATCTCCTTGATAAGGGTTTCTTGAACAAGTACGACATCTAATTGTCTCGGTGTCGTTGAACGCGGTATCAATAGACGGTATTTATCGTCAGCGGTATACACTCCGATCGCTGGCGATTTTCCGCGTCGCGCCTCCAATTGTGCCATAAGTGTCGCTTGTGTGTCAAGTTCATGGACATCAAACACTTCCGGCAGCTTGGTAATAGCATGGGTAATGCTCTCAGGACTGAGATTGTCGAGTAGCCGGTGGATCGCCAAAACTGCGAGTCCGGGGGATTCCATCCGAACGAGGTTCACCATCATATAGCCGTACCCTTGCAATCCGGTGTGCGCCATTTCTTCTTGGAAAGCGAGTGCGGTTTCATAACGGTGATGTCCATCGGCGATAAGGAGTGGTCTTTGGGAAAAGTGGGTCTGAATTTCGGTGTTCCGTTCTGCATCATCTAAACACCACAATCGGTGCGTGCTTCCGAACCGTTCTTCGCAATCGACTTCGGGTGCGTGTTTATCGGTGAAGCTCTCCATAATCCGTTCAATGTCCGCGTCAGCATCGGCGTAGAGGAGGAATATAGGACTGAGGTTCGCGTGGCACTGACGCATGAGGTTGAGCCGGTCGATTTTTGGTCCGGCGTGCGTCTTTTCGTGTGGTAAGACGACACGATTTTCAAACGGCTGCAGTTTGACGAGTCCAATCAGGGCGCGACGCGTATAATCTTTTCCGTCCGGGGCGTTGAACGACTGGTCGTAGATATAATAACGCGGCGTTGCGTCGCGTTGGAGGGTCCCGTCCGCTATCCACTGGTTCATCCGTGTCGCAGCGCGTGTGTATCGGTTTTCATCATCGGTGTCATCATCGTGCGGTTGGCTTAGGATTAATCGGATGATATTGGCAGGGTGATGTGCCTCTAAAGCCGTCTGTTCTTCGGGTTTGATGACATCGTACGGCGGTGCTATAACGTTCGCGAGTCCTTCAACTTTGGTTGCGTTATAGCGTAAACCGCGAAACGGAATAACTGTCGTTTCCATAGGTCTCCTTCTGTTAATCCCATAGTCTTGTGCTGAAGTAGCGTTCGCCGAGGTCGTTAAAGACGGTGACGATAACGCCTTCTTGAATTTCTCGTGCGACTTTATAGGCGCCATAAAGGTAGCCGCCGGAAGATTGCCCGACGAACCAACCGCGTCGCGCGAGACGACTGCACATTTCGTAAGCGTCTTCAATCGTTGTTGGGATGCGGCAATCAATCACCGATTCATCCAGAATTGCTGGCACAATGTTCTCTGGGTCCCCGAGCGGTTTGAGTCCCTCAATACCGGGGAACACCTCTGGTGAAATAGAACAGACTCGGATATCTGGATTGTAGGTTTTGAGCCGCCTGCCGACACCGGTAATAGTGCCGCCGGTACCTACACCCGCAACGAAGTGCGTAACTTTTCCACCTGTTTGATTCCAGATTTCGACACCGGTGGTTTCATAATGCGCCAGCCAATTGTTTTCATTGTCGTATTGCGAGTTGAAAAAATACCGGTCAGGTTGCGCTTCATAGCGTCGATCCACTTCTCGAAGTGCCTCATCGTAACCGAGGATAGCATCGGTATGGATGATGGTTGCGCCGTGTGATTGGATACGTTTTATCCGTTCTTCACTGGCGTTGTCTGGAATTACAAGTTCAACTTTGTAGCCGAGGGTCGCACCTATCATCGCGTAAGCGATCGCCGCGTTGCCGGAACTGGAGTCGAGGATAACCTTTTCGTGTGTGAGTTCTCCCGAAGTGATTGCCTCTGTGAGCATTCTTAAGACCGGTCGGTCTTTAATCGAGCCGCCCGGGTTATAGGTTTCCATCTTCGCGTAGATGTCAACGTTCGGCAACTCGTCTGCGAAGAGGTCTATTTTCGCGAGGGGTGTCTGTCCTATTATTTGGAGCAGTGGATGTTCTGAAATGTTCACCTTTTCAGGCTTTCGCATGCTCATGTAGCGTTATTTTATCCTACCTTTTGTATTGTTTTACAACGATTAAAAATTTTTAAGTCGCTCGCGAAGTAAATGCTCCATGTAAGTCTTTGCTTGATCGTCGTTTAATTCTCCGTTGAGGATCGGTGCGACCTCAAATTCTGCTAACCGGATCGTCGGGTTCAGTCCATGTATGGGTGGCAGCCAATCTCGGAACGTATCGAAGAAGGCACGTTGTGCGGCACGACCATTTGCGTAGGGGAAATCGGCAGTCGGTCGTCGGAAGCGCGCCGGTCCTTTCGCGAGTGCTGCGATATGGTGCTGTTGACAGAACTGTTTGTATTTCTGCGGTGCAAACGCGAGCGCGACATCCTCTGGATAGAACTGAAAGGTTCGTTCCCGATATTCCGTGAAATGTTGCAATTCGTCAAACTCGAAAATAAAATGATACGGTTCAGGAAAATAGGCATCAGGAATTAGGTAGCCGTCGGCTTTAACTTTTGTGCCTTCCCAATCGCCATTGAGTTCCGTGTAGAGTGCCATCGCTGTATCGTAGTGTTCCGCGAAGTTTTCAGGACTCGGTTTGTTACGGAGCCACTGAAATTGGGCGCGCCGTTCTGCTTCTACGCCGAAGACCGCCTCTACCAATGCGATGATGCCTACCTCTAAGCGCATGAAGCACCTTGGACGTTTTTTGTTAATTTCGTTGCGTTTTAGACAGCGGGGATGTCCGTGCTTTTCAGTGCGTCGCCGTCTGTTGTATGGATTAAACTTGCGAGATAATCCCGATCGCGTTGGAGTGCCTCCAATTTGTTGTCCCCGTGGACGAATTCAACCTCCAAATAGCCGTCATAGTCAGCATTCCTGAGGATTTCAACAATCCGTGCGTAATCTACGACACCATCAGCGATAGGGCACGCTTTCCCGCTTTCATCGAAATTTTGTGCATGGACGTTGGCGATGTGCGATGATAGTTTCTCAGCGGCATCGTGCGGATCATCGGCATCCGGCCGTGCAAGCGGTTGATAGTAGGTCTTCAACGCCGGGAGTTGAACTTCTTCGATGGTCTCCAAAATGGTCGCGACGCTATCGGTGTATTGGTTGTTGTGCATTTCCAATCCGATACGAATACTACGAAAATTTGCCCACTGTGTAACACTGACGAGCCGAAAGAAGATCAGACGTTTATCGGTGGGTGCGATTGATTTTGAGGGACCCCCACCGGACCAGATTCGGATAAGATCAGTTCCTAAATCGCGTGCGATTTTGAAGGCTTCTTCAAAGTATTTCTGGTGAAGATGCATTAAGGGATGGACATAGGACCCGAATGCCGAGATTTCTAATCCTTTCCGCTGTGCCATCTCTCTAACATTTTTGGCGTAGTTTTCGTCGTAGTCCTCTGGTAGATGCGGCGGTTTTCCCCAGAGTTCAATGCCGTCAAATCCGTAGTCCGCTGCGATGTCGATAACCTCTTCGATCGGTTTGTCCTGAAAAGCGATGGTGCAGAGACCTAATTTCATAGTTTTTTCCTCTACTGTCTATTGTATGTACAAATAGGATACCACAGGTTCAAACGGATTGCAAGAAAAGTTGCTTAGACAGATACAAAACTTTTGACATAGTTTAGCAGATATGCTACACTTGTCAAGAATTTTTATGTTAAGGATAGGAGTGTCGAGAGTGAAATAATGCACCGAATTTTTAAATCTCTTACTGCCTTCTGTTTGTTATTTCTGTTCATACCGATATGGGGATGTCCGGAGAGACCGCAGAACGAATTAAGTGTCTTCGCTGCAATCAGTTTGACGGATGCGCTCACTGAAATCGGGGAAGCGTTTGCAGCCGAAAATCAGGTAAAAGTTTATTATAATTTCGCTGCATCTACAACGTTACAACGGCAACTCGAAAAGGGGGCATCAGGGGATGTCTTCATTTCGGCAAGTCCGCGGCAAGTGGTTGCTCTGGAAACGCATGGGCTGCTTGAAGCCGAAAGTCGCCAAGATTTGTTAACCAATCGCTTAGTACTTGTCTGTAATAAAAGACCGGAAATCGCTGTCGAAACGCTCATGAACCTCACTGTGCCTGAAATTTCGAGAATCGCTATCGGGCATCCAGAAATCGTGCCTGCTGGCACTTACGCCAAAGAAGCCTTGGTTCACTTTGGATTATGGGAGACATTACACCCAAAGTTGATTTTCGGCACAGATGTGCGTGCTACACTCGCCTATGTCACTGCTGGAAATGTGGATATGGCTATTGTATATAAAACTGATACAACACTAACGAATAATATAAACGTGCTTTATGAGTTACCACCTGAAGCCTATACACCGATTATCTACCCGGCTGTCATTATGAAGGATAGTTCACAAAAGCAATTGGCGCATAGATTTATTACCTATCTACAATCTACGGGGAACGGTAAAATTTTTGAGAAGCACGGATTCACCGTTTTGGAACTATAATGAGAATAACTCCTGCCGAAGTCGCTGCGCTCGTTTTATCTATCAAAGTTGCGTTGTTGAGTCTTGTTTTTACGTTTCCGATCGGATTATTCGTGGGTTGGCTTCTTGCGAAACGGACATTTCTGGGAAAATCTTTTCTGAATACACTCGTCATGTGTCCGTTGGTGTTGCCACCTATCGTAAGCGGATATTTACTTCTTATTTTATTGGGTAGGAACGGACTCATCGGTGGATTTATTTATCAGGTTTTCGGTATAGAGATCGTTTTTTCCGAGTTGGCTGTTGTTATTGCGGTTTCCATTATCTCTTTTCCACTGTTAGTACGTGGTATCGTGACAGGTATGGAGTCTGTACCGCTGGAACTTGAAAATGCGGCGCGAACACTTGGTGCATCACCCATCAAGGTATTTTGGACAATAACCTTCCCGATGGCGTATCGCGGTGTTATTGGTGGAACGATCCTCGGTTTTTCCAAAAGTCTTGGTGAGTTTGGTGCCACAATCATGGTGGCAGGAAACATCCCGGGCAAAACTCAAACGATGGCGTTAGCAATTTTCAGTGCTGTTCATCTCGGAGAAGATGTCTCTGTTTATCGGCTCGTGTTCATTTCAACGGTCGTAGCGTTTGTTGCGCTCTGGCTAACGGAACGTTTCACCCTCCGTTAGCGAAAATAAATAAGGAGAAAAAATGATGGGTTTGGAGATGGTGGCGGATTTGAGTAATAGGGTTCGTTATGGCAGATAGTCCGCAAATTAGACTCGACTTTCGGAAAAGCCTCGGGAGTTTCATATTAGACATCCATTGCACACTGGAAACGAAAGTGTCGGCGTTTTTAGGTGTATCTGGGAGCGGTAAAAGCACACTTCTCAATTGCGTCAGCGGCATCCTAACGCCCGATGAAGGTGAGATCACTTTTGGTGAAGAGGTGCTTTACGCATCCGCCTCAAAAATTAATCTACCCCCTGAAAAACGACGCTTCGGATACGTTTTTCAAACAGGCTACCTATTTCCACACCTCACTGTTGCGCAGAATATCCGATATGGGCAACCTAAACCCCGAAAACCTTCAGCTGCCATAGACGTTCTTGAACTTGGTGAGTTTCTTCAGCGGTATCCGAGAGAACTCTCTGGTGGTCAACGTCAACGGGTTGCGATTGCGCGGGCACTGGCTATGGAACCGCGGATGCTTCTGATGGATGAACCGCTTGCTTCTCTTGACACGGCGTTGAAAGAGCGAATTATACCGTATTTGCACCACGTCAAAGACGCGTTTGACATACCGATCCTTTATATCACCCACGCCTTTTCGGAGGCGATGGCACTTGCCGATGAAGCCTTCCTGATCGCTAATGGCGAAATTATAGCAAGCGGTGAACCGCACGGATTGTTAACGGCACCCTCCGCGATGCCGATCGCACAATTGACCGGCGTCGAAAACATTCTATTCCTACCTGTAACGCTTTCAGACAAGACAAAAGGTGTGACTTCATTGGAAATCGGGGATCAATCTCTTGTTATTCCTTATACCGAGGCAGAAGTCGGTGAAACCGTGCCGGTTGCTATCCGAGCAGAGGATATTATTATCTCCCTTGAACCGAATCTTTCAATTAGTGCACGCAACACATTACGAGGAACAATTCAGTATCTTGATGTCAAGAGTGAAGCCACATGGATATCCATCCTTGTTGAATGGCATCACCTTGCTGTGAAGATTACACACCAAGCACGTGAGCAGCTGCAGTTGAAAGAAGGCTTGGAGGTTTACTGCGTCATCAAAGCGAATGCTATCAATCGCCTCTGGGAGTAGTTCTTCTGTAGGAGCGAGTATTTTGTGCTTGGGTGTTTCTTCGCGCCCGCGATTCCTACGCACCGCGGTTCCGTAGCTGCTCCCAAAGTTCATCAACCTGTCTATGGAGCTCTTCAAGCGTCCCCTCGTTCTCTATAACGATATCTGCATACTTGACTTTCTCTGTGACCGGCATCTGTGCGTCAATCCGTGCTTGGACTTCGGTTTCGGTGAGCGGTCGCCCTTGTGCGACGCTTCGTTCGAGTGTACGGCGCAGCTGCGTCTCTGGTGATGCCGTCACGACGACAATCAGATCGACCGTATCGTAAGCACCCGCTTCAATGAGGAGCGGCGCATCAAGTAGCACAACACACGTCGGGTCTTCGGTAACGAGTTGGCGTGCGCGTGCGCGTGAACGCTGGATAATCAACGGATGCAAGATGCTGTTCAGTCGTTCTCGTGCGGTTTTATCCTGAAAGACGATTGCGCCGAGTTTTTTTCGACTCACATCTCCTGATGCCTCAAGGATGTCGCCTCCGAATGCGCCCGTCAGCTCGTCAATAACCGGACTGTCGGCTTTGAGGAGTTGGTGCCCGATTTCATCTGCATTGATGGGGATCGCACCTTTTTCGGTGAGCAGGTCCGAGACGGTGGTTTTTCCGCAGGCGATCCCCCCTGTAATCCCGACGATGGTGCCGCGTACGCGGTGTTTGGTTGCTGTTTCCATGCTATGGAGTGTATAGCATGCACTAAAATTTGTCAATGTTGAATGGTTGTCAGTTGTCAGTAAGAAGAGGTCTTTTCTGAGTACTGATACCATTTCTGATTCTATTGCCTCTTATGTAGCATAGACTGTTAGTCTGTGTTCCGGTATGCCACCGTCCTTCATAACATGCGGTAATGCGACAACACTGTTTACAAATGGTATGATAACTGACAACTAACGACTTTTCCGTACTTTTGATTGACAGTGATGGCTGCTCTTGCTATGCTGTTAATCTACTTCGTTGACTATTTTTATTTCCACAAGGAAGGTTTTTTCATGGGAAGATTAGACGGTAAGGTTGCTATTGTAACGGGTGCTGGTCGAGGACATGCGGAAGCAGTTGCGAGACGGTTCGCGAAAGAAGGGGCAGCGGTCTCTATCTGTGATGTGATGCCGGTGCAAGATTTAGAAGCAAAAGTCGGTTCAGAGATTAGGGCTGCGGGTGGAGAGGTTATCTGCTTTGAGACGGATGTTTCACAAGAGGCACCCGTCAGCGAGATGGTCGCGGCCACTATTGAGAAATTCGGGACTATCGATATCCTCGCGAACGTCGTCGGTATTGCTGGACCGACAAAAGATGTCTGGGATATGCGTTTAGAAGAATGGCGGCGCACGCTTGCGGTTAACCTCGATTCGCTTTTTATCTGTTCTAAAGCGGTTTTGCCGGAGATGATCCGCAAGGAATACGGGAGAATCATCAATTTCAGTTCTGGAACAGGGAAACAGCCGCTTTCGCATAGGGCACCGTATGCAACTTCAAAGATGGGGGTCATCGGTTTCACACGGACACTCGCCGCCGATGTCGGACGCTATAATATCACTGTCAACGCCATCTGTCCGGGTTGGCATACGGAGAGAAGTCTTGAACTCGCACGCGGTCGGGCAGAATATATGGACAAGCCTTTTGATGAAGCGGCGTTGCGTGAAAGATATGAACAGGAAGATCCGAAACGCGTCATCGCTGGCAGGTGGTGTGCGGATGAAGGCTATAGCGATAAGGGGTCGGGGTCTGAGGATGCTGCTGCACTGGCGGTTTTTCTCGCGTCTGATGAGTCTGCGAACATGACAGGTCAGGATATCAACACCGGTGGGACGGTTATGTGGTAGTTAGACATTCGATGTTCGTCATCTGAATTTTGGACAATTTTCTGTAGCAGTGGTTGCATATTCTAACGTTTGGAATAATGAACCCACTCTCATCTAATTAAAGGAGCAAACATGAAACGACTCGTCCTATTTCTCATCGTTTATCTACTATTCTCGACACAAACCGTCGTGTATTCCGAAGTTACATTACCGCGTGTTATCGGCAGCAACATGGTACTGCAACGCGATATGCAGGTGCCTATTTGGGGGTGGGCATCCGCAGGTGAAGAAGTCACCATAACGCTCAGCACTGAAGCCGAAGGTGTCGAACCGATTTCAACAACCACCACAGTTGCCGATGCAGGAGGCAATTGGCAGGTTAGACTCCCCGCGATGGCAGCTGGGGGTCCCTATACACTCCGAATCAAGGGCAGCAATACCGTTGAACTGACGAACGTGCTTTTCGGCGAAGTCTGGGTCTGCTCAGGTCAGTCAAACATGCAATGGACGGTCCGTGCCTCAAAAGACAGTAAAACAGAGATCGCCGCAGCGAATTATCCAACTATCCGGCTGTTCTATGTACCGAGGGTCGCAGCAGGTTTGCTTCAGAGAGATATCGCAGCGGATTGGTATGAAACCACGCCTGAGACGATCGAAAATTTCTCGGCTGTCGCCTACTACTTCGGGCGAAAACTCTATAAAGACCTTGACGTGCCGATTGGGTTGATCAATACCTCGTGGGGGGGTACTCGCATTGAACCGTGGACCCCACCTGCTGGTTTTGTTAGTGTTCCTGCCCTCGCGTCCATATCCAAAGAGATTCAAGAGGCACACGCCAACTATCGTGCCCAACTCCCGAAAAAAATGGAGGAGGTTGAGGCGTGGATAGCGGAAACCCGTGAAGCATTGAAAACCGGGGCACAACTTATGCAGATGCCTGAAAATAGGCATCCTTTAAGGCATCACACAAGGCCTACCGGAATTTACAACAGTATGGTGCATCCGCTGGTTCCCTATGCCATACGTGGTGCGATTTGGTATCAAGGTGAATCCAACATCCGAGAGGGTATGCGCTACCACAAGAAGATGAAGGCACTGATCAACGGTTGGCGCGAGGTCTGGAGACAAGGTGATTTTCCCTTCTATTTCGTACAACTTGCACCCTTCAATTACACTGAACGGTTCAATTACAGAGGACCGGGTGCAGGTCAGTTTTTCCTACCGCGGATATGGGAGGCACAAACGGCGACATTAGCACTGCCCAATACCGGCATGGCTGTGACAACCGACATCGGTAACCTCAGAGATGTCCATCCGCGAAACAAACAGGATGTCGGCAGACGACTCGCACTGTGGGCACTTGCCAAGGACTACGGCAGAGATGATGTGACGTATTCCGGTCCGCTCTACAAATCAATGGCGGTCGAAGGAGACGCTATCCGACTCACCTTTGATCACGTCGGTAGCGGTCTAATCTCGCGAGATGAAAAACCGCTTACATGGTTCCAAATCGCAGGTGAAGACAAAGAATTTGTTGAAGCGAACGCGACTATTGATGGCGATACAGTGGTTGTCTCCAGCGATGCCATCGCAAATCCGGTTGCTGTCAGATTCGGATGGCATCAGAATGCAGAACCCAATTTCATGAACAAGGAAGGATTACCCGCATCCCCGTTCCGAACGGATGCATGGTAATGGAGTATAAAGGAAACGCATGAACCGACACCCCACTAACAGCGAAGATACCATCACCACCCTATTCGTCGAAATTCTGATGCCGATGAGTGCGACGTGGAATATCTACGAGCAAACGACAAGACCACTCGTCGAAAATCACAGGAAACCGGACGTAATTATCCGCACGGTTGAACGATATCCGATAGCGGTTGAAGTAAAGATTGACTACAAGCGCGGTCCCAATGAAACCGGCGAAAAGCAGGCACGTGAATATTATTTAGGCAAGACCCTCCGCACGAGAGGTGAAACAATCACCAGTGCAATAGCGATCCGACTTCCATACAGATTCCGCCTAATGCCACGCGACGAAATCAGCGAAAATTTAGAAGCGTCAAATGATTTCGCTTACGCGCTGCTCAGCGTTGACGAACCTCAAAGATTTCCCAAAAAAGGATGGCTTCACGGCAGCATCGCCGACATTGCAACGGCTATCCATATCGGCGCAACGCCCATTACCACGATTGAGCAGGCTGCCGAGGTACTTGAAGGTGGCATCTCTGATGCTGCCACTATCGTTAATACTGCGATTCAAGACCGACCCTATATCGGTAAAAGGATAGGTGAACTCCTCGTACAGGAACCTGGTGAACAGACAACACAGATGGCAATGCTGATTATTAGCAACGCTCTCGTATTTCAGAGTTCGCTTGCACGCAAGCCAGACTTGGAAACTGTCCCGTCTCTTAGTGAACTCACTGCTGATTATGGACAGCTTGATTCTGATGAAGTCCTCAGTGCCTGGCGAGAAATCCAAAAGGTGAACTATGCACCGATTTTTAACGTCGCCTACAATCTCGTCGAAACGCTTGCTGCCGATGATAAGTTGGTCGGTGAGATCCTAAGCGTGCTGCGCGATACCGCACGCGAGTTGGAGAAGATGGGACTTGCACAGGAACATGAACTCGCTGGGATCGTGTTCCAGAAACTCATTGACAACCGGAAAATTCTCAAGGCGAACTATACTCGTCCTGAATCTTCAGCACTGCTCTGCGCCCTGGCGTTACCAGAACTCAAAAAGGATCCGAAAAAACTGAAAATCGCAGATTTTGCCTGCGGGACCGGTTCGCTGCTTAACGGTGTCTATCAACGGCTTCTGATGCTTTATGAACAAACCGGTGGCAAAGGGGAAACCATCCATCAATACATGATGGAGCATAATCTCGTGGGGTGTGATATTCTGCCGAACGCTGCACACCTGACTGCCTCTATCATTGCCAGTACCTATCCTGATGTTCGTATCGGTGGCACGCGCATCCACACAATGCCGTATGGAACACAGCGTGCGGATGGTCTTTATGCCATCGGTGCCCTTAATTTGCTCAGCGACCCATCGGGGACGCTACCCTTGACATTAGATACAACAGAAACTGCCACTGGACAAGGATCTGAAGTTACTGACCTTCGGGACGCGTTCAGGCATGGTGAATTTGACCTTGTTATTCAAAACCCACCGTATACGCGGAGCGGTGCGGATAGTAACTCTAACCTACCTAAAAGCATTTTCGCCGACAAAAAGGACACAGCGGCAATGCAAGCATCACGAAGAGCACAGGGCCGTCGGCTTGGTGGCAATAACCCTGGGGCGGGTTCCGACTTTGTTGATCTCGCAGACAGAATGCTGAAACGCAACGGCATAATGGCATTTGTGCTACCTGTCACAGCGATCACAGGAAGTAGTTGGCAAAACGTAAGAAAGTTGTGGGCAGAGGAATATCATGATATTCTTGTCATCACGATTGCTGATGCTCTCACTCGGAATTGTGCATTCTCAGCGGATACCAACATGGCAGAGTGTCTCGTTATTGCAACAAAGGGAAAATCAAAGAACACTGGGCGTGCGACTTTTGTATGCCTTGAACGTTGTCCTGATGGTGAACTCGAAGCTCAAGAAATCGCAAAGGTTATTTTTGGAGTCAACGATGTTCGCCAACTTGAGGATGGCATTAACAGAGGCAATCCTATTCATGTTGGGGATGATGTTATCGGGTTTGTCATTTCTGCCCCCTTGACCTCCGGAGCAGTAGGATGGCCTATATCCCGTGTTAGAGACATAACGACGATTCAATCAGCATACCAACTCACCAATGGACGGTTGCAACTGCCTCGACAGAAAGCCGTTATCGACTTACCGATCTGTCTTCTCTCAGATATTGCTCAATTTGGAGCGGATCATCGGGATATCCATGATCTGGGAAAGCGCGGCGCGTTTGACATTGAGGACGGATGTCCTGATACTGCTGAATATCCGTGCTTGTGGCATCTCAATAGCAAAGCACAACGGTCAATGGTTGTATCGCCTGATGCTCACGCGTTCATCCGTCCGCATGCGGAAGTGAAGGCACGGGAGATACTCGAACGTAATAGTAGAGTCCATTTCAACATAGACTTGCGATTCAATTCACACTCCCTATTAGTGGCTTTTACAGAACAGGAGACTATCGGTGTTGATTCAATGCCGAACATCGTTTTTAAAGAGAAACGGATTTATGATTACGTTTGGGGCTTATGGGGCAATTCTACATTAGGTCTATTATGCTATTGGTTAATTTGTGGGAAGCAACAAGCAGGTCGAGGTAGAAGTTCAAAAGCGGCCTTGGAATCGATGTCCACGTTGAATGTCCGCGAACTCTCCAAGGAAACATTGACAAACGCTGAGCGGATTTTCAAAGAACTGAAGGATCAAAAGATGTTGCCGTTCAACCAGGTGGATGAGGATCCAGTGCGTCATGAGCTGGATCGGTTGTTGTTATCGGAGATACTCGGCATTACAGAGGCGGAGCGTCCGGATGTGCATGAAGGACTTGCGTTGCTTCGCAAGATGCTGTGCCAAGAGCCGAGTATTCATGGTGGGAAGAAGTCGAAGGTTAAATTGGACGCCGCTTAGTTTTGTAAAATATTGGATTTCTCGTTGTGTTTATGTTATATTATAAGGGGGTGGTTAAAGTGGCAAGAGGGCGGACCATCAAATTTACTCCCAAACGGGGGAAACTCACAAGAAGTCAAGCTAAACGTATAGTAGAAAAGGTTATGTACGGTGAGGAAGGTGGTAAAAAAGCAACATCTTCAAACAAGCGGAAGCAGCAGGGAACTACTTTTAAGGTAGGGCGTGATGCGCGGACAGGTAGATTTATAAGTCGTGAGGAAGCCGAACGCCGGAAGGCAACGGCTATCGTTGAAACGATCACTGTCCCGAAAAAAAGAAAATAATTTCTTACAAATAGTGGTGTGTAATAGTCGCTTGTCCTTGGTATTATCTGAATCGGTTTTGATTGTCTTCTTATTCGCCTTATCTTCTCATCATTAAAACCCTAACTCTGCAACAGTAAACACATGCCGCCCTTACAGGGCTGGAATTTTTGCTTGCAAACGCTGCTATAAACATCGCGAAGAAATACCCAAGCAAATAAACCTTACAGGACTGAAGAGGATTTTGAAGTCTTCAATGTTTCCGTGTAAAATCCGGTTCGGTTGCAAACCGAACCTACCGGCCCTGGGTCTGAGAAGATTGCTATTACTAAAATTGACACTTATGGTGCGGTTGGGAAACCGAACCTACCGGCCCTGGGTCCATGGCGGCTGTTTTCTCTTAAATTGACGGGTCAGGTATCCGATAGAGACCTCGTGCGGATGCGATTTTCATCAACAACAGAAAAATGGTTCACCCAATCCTTTTGACTTTCCAGAGCTCGAACTATACTTTGTGCAATTCCTAACGGTGAGTCTGGCGGAAGTCGAAATAGAATTATCCCGAAAGGCGCGTCAAGCCCTAACCGGAAAACTAATTCCCCAAAATCAGTATCAAATGTGATGAGGGTTCGCTTCTGGGTTGTAGCAAGAGAGAGTACGTCTCGGTCTCTGATGCCCGGTGCCACTTTTCCTACCCAGATCGCGTCGTGTCCGCGGGAACAAATAAATTCCACAACTAAACGAGGGATATTTTCATCTGCTAATAGACGCATCGGTTAATTTCATTGGATGTTGATAGTCTTTTTGCGTCCGTAATACCGCGCTTGCGTACGCGAGACAGGCGCGAATATCCGCTTGCACGATGTGAGGATAATTCTCGAGAATCTCTGCCTCGGTCCAACCGTGCCCGAGTAAGCCGACGATGAACTCAACGGCTAATCGGGTGCCTTTAATCACAGGTTTTCCTGTGAGAATATTCTCGTCACAGACGATCCGTTCTGCTAATGTCCGAGGGATATGACCTTGCATAATGTTTCCCGCCTTCCATGCTGTCAATATTAAGCCTGCGTGCACCTACGATCACTTCTGCATCAATAGATATTTCTATTATACTGCATTTCTCTATAAATATCAAATAAGGAAAACGAGGAAAACAGAAAATTCGGAAACTCTCTGTCGATGTTTTGGCGAATGCGGAACAAATTTTCAAAGCGTTGAAGTGTAGAGAATTGCGCGCCTTTCATAAAATGGATGCGGATCCGGTGCGTCATGAACTGGATCGGTTGTTGTTATCGGAGGTGCTCGGTATTACAGAGGAAGAGCGTCCTGATGTACATGAAGGACTTACGTTGCTTCGGAAGATGCTGTGCCAAGAGCCGAGTATTCATGGTGGGAAGAAGTCTAAGGTTAAATTGGATGCCGCTTAGCCTTGCAAAATATTGGATTTCTCGTTATGTTTATGTTATACTAAAATTGTAAAATCAATAGTAGAGATTCATCGCTTTGTGTTCTGCCAGCCGAGAAAATTCGATCGGTATTGTAATGTAATTAACCTAACATAGGAATTCATGAAATCAACTCACTATAATGACAATGTATTCATCAATTGCCCATTTGATGCAAAGTACAAGTCCCTGTTTGACGCAATGGTGTTTGCAGTCCACGATTGTGGTTTTATCCCACGTTGTGCACTTGAAGAGGACGACGCGAGCGAGGTTCGGATTGATAAAATTTATAGCATTATTGCGGACTGCCGTTATGGAATTCACGATATATCCAGAACGGAATTAGATGAAGGTTCGGGACTTCCTCGATTTAATATGCCTTTGGAATTGGGTGTTTTCCTCGGCGCAAAGAAATTTGGCACAGAGGAACAAAAAAGAAAAAAATGCCTGATACTGGATACCGAACAGTATAGGTATCAACAATTTATTTCTGATATTGCCGGTCAAGACATTCAGGCACATAACAACAGTTCCAGAGAAATTATAACACGCGTCCGAAATTGGCTTCGTACTGCATCGAGACGTGAGACAATTCCAGGGGGAAGCATCATTTGGAGACGTTACCGGGATTTTAGAACGGATCTGCCCCAAACTGCGCGCGAGTATCAGTTAACAGTTGAAGACTTGATTTTCAATGATTATAGTTTGATGGTTACGCGATGGCTGGAAACTAAGGCGAAGCCTTTATCGCACTATGTTTACTATGTTTAAAGGAGGGGCTTAGAATGGCAAGAGAAAGAATCATCAAGGATACACCGAAACGAGGAAAACTCACCAAAAACCAAGTTAAACGCGCAGTAGAAAAGGTTGTGCTCGGTAAGCCTAATGATGGAGAAACAACGTCTTCTACACAATACTACAAAACGCTATTACGGTTAGGGGTACCTGGTGTAGAACTTCAAAATCCAGATATGTTACAAGCTTTTGTTGAAACAGGCTTGCTACCGCCTGATGTACCATTGGACAATCATTCTCTGGGGCTCAGACTTTGGGTCCCCTGGCCAGCAGACAGAAAGGATTTTTCGCTCTATAAGATTAACCCAGAGACTGGGCGGGCCTATGCTGGTGCCTCAGGCCTCATGATGGAGGCACGCCACACTGACAGTCACTTCTACCCTCAACTCCCTGACAGCGTTTGGGAAAACGCTCCGCGCGTTCACTGGGAGACGTTCTCCGAAAATGTGGCAGACTTGATAAAAATCATTATCCGGACACAACACCTGCGCCAGCGTGACTGCCCCCTTCTGCCCAAGGGGGACTCTCACTGGGTTGACTACTTCAACGAATTTTTAGAATACTTTGAATTTCAACAACAAAAATTCAAAACGCTAGATCCGCAACGTGTCCTTATCGTTTGTGTCGGAGGTTTTTCTTCACCTACAGAGGAACTTACTCGATGTCTTCACAAGAATCTTGATCGGAATTCAAATATCACTGAGATAACAATGGTTATTGAGGATTGTGTTGATTTTGAAGAGGCGGAACTTGGAGAATTGATTGCGAACTCTCTTACCCCTATCAAGCTAGATGTTAACATTGCTTCTTTGGATGTAATTGCCGAGATACTTGAGCATCACCGCGCTCGCGGCAAAAGTTTATCCCTAATATTGCCCAGAAAGAATAAAGCCGATATGTTGAAGAGTTTTCGCAGTACCTATATTGATTATCTCGCTCACTTAAAAAACGGAGATCGTGAATTGCGGGCAGATGTGCTTGGTGCCATTCAGCGTGACTGTGACTCTCGCATTGAAAGATGGAACCGGTTTCTTCACATTGGCGTTGACTTCTCCTTTTCCGAATCTGATTTGGAAAAATTCATTGACCTTGATAGGAACCTACTCAATGCAATAGACATTGATGAGGGGATATATGAAGCCATAGCTAATGCAATTGAAGTTCTGGAAGAAATGCTCGGCTCAGAGATCCGGCAAAAACATTTCAGTCAAGGAGAAAATCCTACTCAAAACTCCGCAGCAAAAACAGCTCTCCTATCATCAGATTTGAAAGAGGTTGCCGACCAATTGAAAGTTGAATGAACGGAAAATATACCGAACCTGTATCTTCCAACGTGGAACTTTGCGCATCTTGCCAAGTTCTCCAATTAGGACTTCCGAATAGGTGTCAAAATCGCTTTCTAAAGGGGCAGGGAACCTTCCTCCGAAACCTACGAGGATTGGACAGAAGGTTTCCCGAAGATTAGATGAGAACATTTGGAACCCGAGGCGTTGTGCGCCCTGACCAGCACTATGTTGTCACACGCACAGCAGAGGTTAAAGATTTCATTAACCGCATTAAAGAGGGACGGTACATCGTTCTTTTTGCGCCGCGCCAAACCGGAAAGACGACCTTCTTTCGATGGGCACTTGCTACGCTCACAACTGAGGATCCGACCTACTTTCCGATTCAAATAGATTTTCAAATACAGCGTAACACTTCTGCTGCCACTTTTTACGCGCGACTCTACCAAATGATGCGTTGGCAGATCCAGTTTGTTTTCCAAGAACGCAACGAGGTTCCTCCCACAGCGTTAACGCAGTTTTTAGAGCACGCACAACTGACAGATGCTTTTTCAATGGTGACGTTCTTTGAACGACTTAGGCATTTACTTGGCGATCAGCGAGTTGTTCTTCTCATTGATGAGTTTGATGGTATTCCGCAAAGCCTTGTGAGTGATTTTCTGTATGCGCTTCGGCACATCTACCTCTCTGATATGTTTCTATGCCCGCACAGTGTCGGTATCGTCGGTGTCAAAAGTATAACGCAACTTGACTACGACCGATCCATCTCACCCTTTAATATCCAAGATGAGCTCCACTTACCCAATTTCACACTTGAGGAGGTAAGTGAACTCTTCGGACAGTATACGGAAGAAGTCGGACAAGCCTTCGCTCCGGAGGTCGTGAAATCCATTCACAAACAGACTGCGGGACAACCCTTTCTTGTCAATCGCACGGCGCAAATTCTCACTGAAGAACTCGACATTCCTAAAGTGAACACCCTTACGATGGCACACTTTGCAAAAGCTTATGAGCAATTGCTTGCCGAAGATAATACCAACCTGACACACCTTGTGACAAATATCCGCAGGGATCGCCGCTTTGAGACGCTCCTCATGGACATCATGTCGTATGAAGAAGGGGTACGCTTCAATCCACGCGATCCGCTCATCAGTGAACTCACTACTTATGGAGTCATTGCGAAAGGCAGAGATGGAAAGTGTGAAATTATCAACCCGGTTTATCTGCATTGCATCATAGAAGCGTTCACGCCAACCGTGAACGGATTGGAACGAGATTACTTCGCAGAAGACAATAGCAACGGATTCCGCAGTTATCTCACCTCCAACGGACAACTTGAGATGGACCGTCTCCTTGATAACTTTCGAGATTTCACCACACGCGTAGGGTTCAAGATTCTACAGGTTCCAGAAACCCCACAAGAATATGTGGGTAGGCACCTCCTCCTTACCTACCTCGACGCGTTTGTCAAGGCAGTGGGAGGTGTCATGTCTTTTGAAGTCGGAACAGGCGCGGGCAAGATGGATCTCCTTATCCTTCACAATCAGCAGAAATACATTGTTGAAACAAAGATTTGGAGAAGCAACGCCCGTTATGAGGCGGGAAAGAAACAACTCGCTACTTATCTCAAAACGGAAGGCGTCAGCGAGGGGTACTACGTCGTCTTCGATCATCGCAAGAATCCAGAACGGCTCGTACAGGTGGAAGTTGTAAACGGCGTGCAGATTCGGGGTTATGTCATTCCTGTGATGCAGGAAGCCTCTTGACATTTCCCTGCACTTCTGCTATGATGGATGGCGTAATATAACAATGGAAGGAGCAATATAAGTGGCACAAGAAACAGTTAAAGTCGGTATTATCGGTGCGGGTGGGAATACGAGATCTAAACATATTCCAGGACTACAAGCGATTGACGGTGTTGAGATCGTTGGGGTCTGTAATCGGAGTCAGGAATCCTCACAACGGGTGGCTGACGCGTTCGGTATCCGGAAAACCTATGGTAATTGGCAAGATGCAATCGCGGATCCCGATACGAATGCAATTGTCATCGGGACATGGCCCTATATGCACTGCCGGGCGACGGTGGCGGCACTGCAGGCGGGTAAGCACGTCATGTGCGAGGCACGGATGGCGATGAACGCCAAAGAAGCACATATTATGCGTATGGTGTCGCGCCAGAAAACACACCTTATCGCACAGATTGTCCCGTCTCCGATGACACTCCGGGTCGATAACACCATAAAACGGCTCATCGCTGAAGGCTATCTCGGTGATGTACTTGCGATAGAAGCACGGGCAGGCGGCGCGTTTCTCGACAGCGAATCACCGCTCCAGTGGCGACAAGATTTCGATCTCAGTGGACTCAATATCATGAGTATGGGGATCTGGTATGAAGCGTTGATGCGGTGGGTCGGAGAGGCGACGCGGATTATGGCGATGGGCAAAACGTTTGTTAAAATGCGTGCGGATGCCGACGGTGTGATGCGTTCCGTGCGGATTCCTGAGCATATTGATGTCGTTGGCGACCTCGCCTGTGGCGCGCAGTTGCATATACAGGTCTCCAGTGTCGCTGGATTGGCAGGCGCGCCGGAGGTGTATCTCTTCGGGAGCAACGGAACTTTACGTTTTTCAGGGAATAAACTCTACGGCGGTCAGAAAGGCGACACGGAGTTGAACGAGATTGATATACCGGATTCAGAGGTTGGCGGCTGGCGCGTGGAAGAAGAATTCGTTAACGCGATCCGTGGCAACGAAGTGATTACGCACACCGATTTCGATACAGGCGTGAAATACATGGAGTTTACAGAGGCGGTCACACGGAGTATGCAGTCAGGGAAGGCAATTTCTTTGCCGCTTTAGCTACGGAAACCCGGCGGAGCGTGCCTACTACTTTGAGAGGAGGAACGTTTGACTTTAGGGGAACTTTTTAATCTTTGTCAAGATATTGAACTGCGGCAAGCGAAGCTTTATGCTTCCCTTTCACTGCTTTTAGGGGATGTTGATGAAAGAATCGCACGGTTTTGGGAACAGATGAGTACGGAAGAGTGGCAGCACCATATTCTTGTGGATTTTGGTCGTTCTTTATGCGTCGATGCCTTCGGGATTGATTCACCTGTGCCGGAACTGTCGAATATTCCGGTTCAGCAAATTATAGATGCACTGGATGCCCACGAGCAAAAGGTCGATAGCGGGAATATTTCACTCGATGAGGCTTTTGAAATCGCGATTGCGATTGAGGGTAGCGAAGCCGATGCGATCTATATGCACCTACTCTCTATTATGCGAAAAGCGATTCAGCAGAGCGATCAACCGTATCTAATGGATCGTATTGTGCAGGTAGAGAAGGATATGGTATCACACGTCGATGGCTTGGTTCAGGCGACGCAGAAGTTTGCGAAGGATGCTGCCTTGATTCGCAAGGCACATCGTTTAAAAGCAGAACACGTCTAAACGGAGAGAGACACACTACGAGTGTTGCGCATTGCAGAGGAGATTGCCCGCCTGTTCGCAGGCGACGTGCTCTAATTGCACGGTGGTATGGCTGATACCGAAATGTTCATGTAACTCACCGTTGATCTGTTTAAGAATCCGATCGGGTTCTATGGTGGTGTTTTCGTCAACGACGACATGTGCACTCAGCGCGGAATAGTTGGAACACAGCGACCAGATGTGTAGGTCGTGGACATCTTTGACGGGTTCTAAGTTGCAGAGGTGTTCAGCGACGGTGTGCGCGTCTGCGTTCTTCGGTGAATTTTCGAGCAAGATATGCACCGCCTCCTTTGTCACGTTCACTGCACCGAAAAGAATGATTCCACCGATAAGGAAACTCAAGAGCGCGTCAATCGGGTACCAACCCGTCCAAAAGATGATGACACCGCCAATGACGACAGCGACGGAGGAGAGTGTATCGCCAATCACATGGAGTACCGCGCTCCGGACGTTGAGGTTCCCGTGGCTCTCGCCGTGCAGTTTCCATAGGATCAGCAGGTTCCCCACCAAACCGAGACACGCCACGATAAACATGCCCGTCACTTTTATCTCTGTTGGTGATGTGTAACGTTGATAGGCTTCGTAGAAAATCCAGCCAGAAATTGCTATGAGGGATATGCCGTTCACAAATGCAGCGAAGACCTCGGCGCGATGATAGCCGTAGGTCCGCGAAGAGGTCGCTGGACGGGTGGAGAGGTAGATTGCCAGCCAACTGATGAGCAGCGAGGCGACATCAGACAGGACATGTACTGCATCACTGAGCAGGGCGAGGCTACCCGACCAGATACCGCCAATCAGTTCGCCGAGGAAGATGCCAAACGTGATAAACACAGCGAACTTGAATTTCCCCTGCAGATGCGTCTGATGGCTATGCGTGTGCGCTTCGTCGTGATGATGATGCTGGTCGTGGCTGTGATTGTGCAAAACGTCTCCCTTTAGAGAAGAAGAAAGAAATGGACAGGGTTCTATAGGCGGTCGGTTTAGTCTGCGGCGGTAGACGTGCTCTTTGATTCGCTACTTGTTTCGGTTTTCTTCTCTTTTTTCTTCCTCTTGTCTGATGACGTGCTTTTATCCGATGAACCGCTTTTGTCTTTGTCTTTTTTAGCGGATTCCTTGTAGCCTTCGCTTCGGTAGTCGGTAATATAGAATCCGGAACCTTTGAAAATCAGACCTGCGCCTGCACCGATGAGCCGTTTCACTCTGCCACCGCACTCCGGGCACTCTTCGATCGGCGGTGCAGTGATGCCTTGAAACTTCTCGAATCGGACATCACACGCGAGGCATTTATAGTCATAAGTGGGCATATTGCGTTTTCCTCCTTTTCTACGGATTTTGCAGACAGCCCCTTGCGTAAGACATTTCTAAGCCATGATATTCTGTCGCAATAGGGTGTTGTTTAGTTTCCCAATAGTTTTGATTATCCCGAATGAAAACTGACAACTAAAAAAGTTGATTGATAAAAAGGGTATATTCTGGTAAATTTTAACGATTATGTCCGTAAATGTCAAGTCTATTTTCGTATCTGGAGTTTTTTATGTTGCGTCTCGCGATAGATGCTGAAGGTTTTCCGCTCGGTAAGGGACCGATGGTAATGCTGGTGCTCTTCCTGATCTCTACACTTTTCATCTTCGGTCGTTCTGAGGAAGAGGGTGAAGATCTGGAGTTTTGGATTTTCGCGAACACGCATTACGAGGAGTACCAGGCGCGTGTGCCGATCTTCGAGGCAGAGAATCCCGGGGTCAACGTTCGGCTCATCAATTTCGGTGGCACGATGCACGATAAACTTCTTGCCGCGATGTTGTCTAACTTCGGTGCACCGGACCTCGTTGAGGTGGAGATCACATCTATCGGTCGATTCCTCAAAGGTGCGATAGACGAGATCGGATTTGTCGATCTGCGTCCACGTTTAGAACGTGAAAGTTGGATGGATAAATTGGTGGTCAGTCGATTTACACCGTGGTCGTATCGCGGTCGGATTTTCGGGGTTCCACACGATCTGCACCCTGTTGTGCTTCTTTATCGGGATGATCTCTTTAAAGCGGCGGGTGTTGAGATGACGGCGGTCGAAACGTGGGACGACTTCATCGCTGCTGGGAAAAAAGCGACGCGTGATCTTGATGGCGACGGTAAAATCGACCAGTACGCGATTGTGTTAGATCGGCGTACAGAGAGCGACTATTTTAGCCTGCTGCTTCAACAGGGTGGCGGGTTTTTTGATGAGGATGGCACCGTTATTATTGACAGTGAACTCGCAATCGAGACGTTGGAATTTTTCACGGCGTTGTTCAATGCGCATGAAATCGCGACACCGGTGTACGGGACATGGCACGGCGATCCGAGCAATTTCGCAGCGATGCAGGACGGCAAGATCCTCTCTATTCTCGCACCGGATTGGTATGTCGGTATCCTGAAAAGTCAGGTGCCACAGATGTCTGGGAAATGGAAGGCGATCGGGATGCCGGCGTGGCAACCGGGTGGTAGACGGACGACAACGCGCGGTGGCACAATGATCGGGATTACAAAGCAGTGCGAAAACCCGGATCGCGCGTGGGAACTCCTCAAGTTCACCTATTTTGATAGACCGGGTTTGGTCAACCGGTATGAGACGACGCGGATTATTCCACCACTCAAAGCCGCATGGGATGCTCCCATCTTTAAGGAACCCGATGTCTATTTGGGAGGTCAACCGCTTGGCGAGTTGTTTATAGAACTTGCGCCTGATCTACCAGCGCGTTATCAGAACCCGTATTGGTCAGAGGCAGCGGATCTGCTCAACGACGCGATCTTCGCTGCAGTAACGGAAAAACAGACTCCGAGAGAGGCGTTAACGGAACTCGCGGAGAAGGTGCGCGCACTCATTGCGAAAGATGCAGGTAGGTGGGGCGAACAACATTAGCATTACCATAACGGAAAAATTAAAAAATAATCCAGAAAACGTAGCCTGAAACGAAGTGGAAGGGTTTTTGCTTGGGCGTTTTTTAGATATACGGAGAAGCGTGTGAAAATACCAACCCACCATAACGAACCCCAAGGAATCATTAAAAATTGGAACCGACAACAGAAAATCGCGCCTTACCTTTTTATTGCGCCGTTTTACCTGCTCTTTGTCGTCTTTATGGGGTATCCGCTTATTTCGTCTCTTGTGATGAGTCTGTATGAGATGCGCGGGTTCCAAAGTCGGATATTCGTTGGTCTTGGTAACTTCACAGACCTATTCGGCGATCCGATCTTCTGGAAATCACTTCGGAATACTGCATATTTCGCTATAGGTACGCTCACACTTCAATTGCCGATTGCCTTACTCTTGGCGATTCTGCTTAATTCCAAGTTCGTCAAAGGCAAAAATGTTCTGCGACTCGCCTTTTTTGCACCGGTGCTCGTTGCCGGCGTTTTCGTTGCGATCATCTTCAATCTCGTCTATGACCAGCGTGCCGGCTTGGTCAACCAAGAATTTGTTATCTTCGGCAAGGAGATCGGTTGGCTAAACGAGGAGAAGTATGTAATGCCAGCGGTTATTTTGACGGGTGTTTGGCAGTGGGCGGGGTTCAATATGATCTATTTTTTGGCGGGTCTACAAGGCATCCGGCAGGAGTTGTATGAAGCGGCAGCGGTTGACGGCGCGAACTGGTGGCAGGCGTTTATCCATGTAACGCTCCCATCGCTGCGTCCGGTAATCGCCTTTGTTTTCGTTGTGTCGATGATAGGTTCGCTCCAACTCTTCGATCTACCGTATATCTTGACGAACGGCGGTGAACCTGCGGATGCGGGTTCGACGATCGTGATGTATCTTTACAAAAACGGCTTCCAGTTTATGCGCCTCGGCTACGCGGCGACAATCGGTTGGGTGCTGTTTTTCATTATTGCTATTGTCTCAATCATACAGTTGAAATTACTCGGTATTTTCCGAGAAGAATAGCAATACCAAATGTAAAAAATGAACTAATGTTTTGTCACGCCAAAGTTGATGGGTACAAAGATCGCGAGCCCAGCTTGCTCCTACCGTAAGAGGTGTTGGTTCTCGGAATGGGTACGCGAAAGAGATATTTTTTACCTATCATTTTAATGTTGACAGAACACTAAGATGCGTAGCTCGTAATGAAATGGAGAGCGGGTATACGGCGAGGAACTTTCAGTCCCCCAACCCACCTCAACGAACCGCAAGGAAAATTAAAAAAATGCAGATATTACCGGCAATTGATCTTCGTGACGGAAAATGTGTGAATTTAGTGCAGGGTATCGCGACGCAAGAGACAGTTTTCTCGGACGCGCCTGTAGAGATGGCGCGTCGGTGGCAAACCGAAGGTGCGGAATACTTACACCTCGTGGACTTAGACGGTGCGTTTCAAGGTGAATCGGCGAACCTCCATATCGTCGGTGAGATTGTCGCCGCGCTTGATATACCCGTTCAGCTGGGCGGCGGTATCCGAAACATGGAACGGCTGGAATCCGTTTTAGCGTTAGGTGTGGACCGTGCTATTTTAGGGACGGTTGCTCTCAAACAGCCGGATTTGGTGAAGCAGGCGTGCGCCAAGTATGGCGAGCGCATCGCTGTCGGTATCGATGCGCGGGACGGAAGGGTCGCAACGGACGGTTGGTTGGAGGTATCCGAGACATCTGCCATCGAATTCGCCCAAGAGTTGACAGATGTGCAGACACTCATTTATACCGACATCAAAAGCGACGGGATGCTCAAAGGACCGAACGTTGACGCAACAGCTGCGATTATTGATGCAGTCTCTGCGGACGTGATTGCTTCGGGTGGCGTGACATCACTTTCTGATGTCGCTGCGCTGAAACGGATCGGTGCAAGTGGCGCGATTATAGGACGCGCTTTGTATACCGGGGATCTCGCACTACGAGACGCGATCGCTGCAGGATAAAAAAGGAATTGACTAAGCCGATCATTCCACGCCGGTTACGACACCGAACCCGATTCGCACTCCCATCTTCTTCACCTCAAATCGGGTGCCTGCCTCCATCACTAAGGGTAGGTCAAGTGTAACGGTCACATGAGCATAATCTCCGGGTGTAATCAGGGAAAGTCCTTCCGGGAGCTTTAGGTGCGCCGGCATATCAACACTCCAGAGACGGATGTCGGGTCTATCGTTCTCAATAAGCGGGATATGCGTACCACTCTCTTCCTGTGTCAGTAGATAGACGAGCGCTGTAAATTCGGAATGCGCTTTGATTGTTTTCGGCGGACAAAGCACCTGCCCAACCGACAACCAATCGGGTTCAGACTCAACACACACTTCATCACCGTTTGTGCTGAGAACGCGTGTCTTGATCCTGTCGCCTTTACCGACAATATCTATTGCCTGACCGACAGCAAGATGCCCTTGGATAACCTCGCCACGGACGGATACCCTATCTTTTGTTTCGTCAACGATTTCATGAATCGGCATAATGACGGGTAAGTTTTCGGTGTCCACAGGTCCCGGCATTGTGCGGTTCATCGCGAAGACGAGATCAACGATCGGTTGCCATTGTACGTAGGTAATGCTGTTACCTCTGTAGTCTAATGCCTTGAGGGCATCACCGACAGTTATCGGTGTGTTCTCTTCTTCCCACCCATACTCGTTGAGTAATTCTCGCATCTCCTGTAGACAGATGTCTAACAGTTCATCTTCTTTTGAAATGCCGCCTGTATTCAGAAAGGGGAGAACTGTCGGGAGATGCATCTGGTGCGCGAGACGGAGGTGCGCCTGCGAATCCAGTGTAACGCCTTCAACAGCATTCACGACCCAAACCGCGCCTTGAATTGCAGGAGAACCGCTGATGAGCATTTTGATAACATCGAAGTGTGTTTCGCAGTCGATGTGTGTATAGAGTTTGCCACTGGTTTCATAAGCGATTGAGCGGTAGGTGATGCCAACGCCTTCTCGGATTGGGTGATGAATGAGGTGTTGTGCTTGAAAGTCGCCATCGTCATCCGTGTGAATTGCCCCGATTCTGGCGACGACTTTCGCGATTGCTGCGGTCAATGTCGTTTTACCGTGTCCATCGGCACCGAGGGTGCAAATCGGCAAACGGCGATATGTGTTTTCTTTTTTCTCTGTCATCTTTTTTCTCTCCTGATACGATATAATCTGTGTATTGCAAGTTCTGCTTTATTCTAACAGAAAATCAGGAATTAGGCAACGCTCTGATTTGTTATCAAAAACATAAAATATTGCCAATTTTCGGAATAGTGTGATATACTTTATTTATTTATTGTATTCATAGTCCTCAATAAGCAGAAGGAGCCTATTAAATGCCTAATACAACCCCAGTCCGTACAGTGATTGTCGGATGCGGCATGATATCCGCTGGCGGCTATCAACCGCGTTGCCAAGCGTACCCGCATCTCATTGACTTAGTCGGTTTCTATGACCAAGATGAAGCGCGTGCCTCAGCGTTAGCAGAACGGAACGGTGGACGCGTCTACAAATCGCTGGAAGAGGTCCTGAATGATCCGAACGTAGAAGCGATCGTGAATTTGACGCTCCATATTTCGCATTACCCGATTTCGTTAGCGGCACTGAAGGCGGGGAAACATGTCTATTCCGAAAAGCCTATCTCTATCCGTACCGACGAGGCGAACGAACTGGTAGAGACGGCGGAAACGATGGGTCTAAAACTGGCGTGTGCGCCGTCGGCGATCCTCGGTTATGTTCAGCAGAACGTTTGGCAACGGATTCGCGACGGTGAGATCGGCGATGTCATTTCCGCGGTTGGGAACTTCGGGGGACCTTTAGAACATTGGCATCCGAGTGCGGACGCGTTTCTTATGCACGCCGGTCCGTTCCGAGATGTCGCACCTTATCCGCTTACTGCAATGACAACCATGATTGCACCGGTCAAGACGGTTCACGGGTTCGCACGGGTCGCTGTGCCGAAACGGACGTTACACCAAGGGCCGCGTCAAGGCACTGAGTTCGAGGTAAATGAGAAGGATCACGGGTTTGCCGTGCTTGAATTCGACTTTCCACAAACGGGGGGTGCCCACGGGTTCATCTATCACAGTTTTACGGTTACGTCCCAGATTCCGCCCTACGAAATCCACGGCACAGCAGGCGGATTCTCACTGCAAGCACACGATGACGGACGCGGTATCAAAAAATTCACGCCACAAGGCGGATGGCAAGATGAAGACTCGCCACCGAAAGCCTTTACCGGATTGGATTGGGGGAAAGGGGTCGCAGATTTCGCAGATGCGATTCGGTCTGACAGGAATCCGAGGTGCAATGGTGCACAGGCACGGCACGTCATAGAGATATGCGAACGCGTCATCGAATCGTCCGACACGCGGCGACCCGTTGATGTTGTGAGTCGTTTTCCGGCACCACCACCTGTTGACGACGTGGCACCCTGGGAAGATATGTAGGGGCGAGGTCCCCTTGAAGAAACACCCAAGCAAAACCTCTTACTGACCGAGACTGAGCATATTGACGAAAAGGCGATACGCACCCGGTACGCCTGCCGGAAGCTGCCGATAAAAGGCGTAGGCTGCGTACGTGTAGGTGCCTTGTCCATATTTCGCATAGAGGAACCCACCCGCTTGTGGTTCCTGTTCACGGTCGTTGCAGGCGAGAAGTGCCCGATAATTTGCGTCCCATTCCGTTAAGAATTTCGAGCCGCGCTGCTCAACCCATCCATCGAAGTCAGCCACTGTAATTTGATTCGGATAGTGGAAGATTGGATTGTCTGGCACCAAGATAGTCACCTGTGCGTCCTCTTCGGAGACTTCTTCTGGTCGTCTGCCCATCGTATACGGATAGGGACCGAACGGTGCTGCATCGAATTCTGGGGTCTGGTATTGAACGATGAGGTTGCCGCCCTTATGTACGTAATCGAGAAGCCTGCTGTTATAAGCGATGAGGTCTCGTCGAACGGCATACGCCCGGATACCGATGAGAATCGTCCCAAATCGACTCAAATCGCCGGTGCGGAGTTCCTCGCGATCGAGCATCTGCACGTCAATTCCGATCTGTTGTAATGCCTCTGGCACCACATCACCGACACCCATGATGTAACCGACATTCAGATTCTGTGGAAGTTCAAGCGGAATACTGTGAAGCGTCATTGTGGCCGGACGGTAGAGATGGCGCGGTTCAAGGTCTGGATGTTCAATTGTCTGATAGCCGATCGTATAATCTTTGCCGTTGTATGTAGCAACTGCCTGAATTGTGTGTTCTTTACCGATTTCCACATTCTCAGCAGATACTTGAAAAGTGAATGTTTTGCTCGCGCCTTCGTGTGTAAAAGCAAAAGACGCGTTTTCAGGTGACGCATGCCATCCGTCGGGTAATTTGAGCGAAAGTGTCCCTTCTGCTTCACCCTTTACATTATTTTGCATCTCTACTGTTGTGGTGAAGGTCGTTTCTCCATCTGACACGGTAGATTCGGAGATGGGGATAACGCCGATGCGAGGCGAGATGGATAGACTCATCGCTGGTGCTACCGTTAGCAGTCGCCGTTTTTCGCCCCAAGGTCGGTTAATCGAGCGTGTTTGGGCAGGTTGTGTCAACGTAAAGCTCACGCCGTTCACACGATAGGTTATAACACCGTGAACGTCAGGTGGTGCGGAAGGCAGAAATCGGAATTCCGGTTGTTTGAGTGTGTAAATAGCATCGTGATATTCAGATGCGCGCGCCCAATAAGGTTCGGTATAGGTTGCGTTCTGTGGCACTTCTATTTCAAACGCAATGGAGATCGGTTCGTTCGTCCGTATGGTGCTTCTCTCTTTTTCCTTATCTAAATCCATTTGTACTTGTCTCACATTCCAACCGTCAGGGGTGTGGAGTGAAGCCTCGACGAGTTCGATTGCAACCGGAGCGGGGTTCACCAATCGCATGCCGATTGAGAACTTTTGTCCGGGAATTGCGACAGTGAAGGTTTCAGACGAACGCGTGCCTGCGGGTTGAACAAGCACTTCAAGAGACAGTCCGAGTGCGGCGTTCGCGGCATGCATCAATTCCTGCTGTTTATTTTCAAGGAGAAAAAGGAGATGTGCGCGTGTGGCAGTATCAAGTCCGTCTATACCGTAGATTTTTTCGATTAAACTGCTTAAATCTCGGGTCGCCTCTAACCCTTTAACGAGATGAGGCACAACATCCCAAGGACGATGGGGATCATAATCGGCTAACGCCGCATCCACACTATCCTGAAGCGGCCCAAATATATCATTCAAATCAGGGACGTTGAGGCGTTTTGCCATACCCATTATCGAGGTATCAAGTCCATCAAATAGACTGTCTTCAGGTTTCTTCAGTTGATCGGGGAGTGTTGTATCAATTAATTGCAGTTCGGTGATCGCGGATCCTTTAGAGGCGCGTGTCTGTCCGACACCTTGTGAACGCTGATAACTGAGGCCTTGGCGTGCGATTTGCGCGTAGGAGAGTCCTAATAAGGCGTTATATTCGCCTGTATCAATTTTTAACACAGGGGTATCGTCGGTATCAGTGTTGCTGCGTCGCCATCTGGAACGGGTGATATAGAGTTTCTTGGGTTGCCACGGTTGGAGACCTTCGGCGAGGTGTTCTGGGAAACGGGTCGCGTCGCCAGCGATACGGAATGCTTCTAATGTCACAACTCCAGAGGCTTGGTGATGCCCATGTCCATCTCGGCGATTGCCTTGAAACCGAGAGATAATGATATCCGGACGGTAGTAGCGAATCAGGCGCACCATATCCTCTAAGAGCATCTCGTAATCCCATTTTTCCAAGGTCTCGTCAAGCCGTTTGGAATACCCGAAGTCAACGGCACTGCTGAAAAAGAGGTCAATGCCGTAGTAGCGTACGGCGGCGAGGTGTTCCTCTGTCCGGACGATGCCGAGTGCATCAAAGAGTTCGGGCCCGATGAGATTTGCGCCACCTTCGCCACGTGTCGTCGAGTAGAGTGCCGTTCTGACCCCTTGTGCACGGCTGAGCCATGTCAACAATGCGCCGTTTTCATCGTCTGGATGCGCGACGGTGTGAAGAACGGTCGCAGTAGTCTGTAGACGTTGCAAGGCGCGCCAGACTTCCGAAGCGTTGGTCGCGCCTGCCATTTCTCCAGTGTCTGCCATCGTGGTTATTCCGAGCAGCAGAGAAACGCAAATGGATATTACGATTTTTCGGAGCATGAGAAGAACCTCCCAAGGCGCGCGTCTGCCGTTGTCAGTTTTCGTAAATGATTGTGTCTCGCTATTTGGCGAGAGCCTCACGGAGCATATTCACGCTTTGTGGGACACCGACGTGTGCATCCGCTTTCCCTTCAAATTCGATGGATACGTATCCTTGGAATCCGACGCTCTTCAGAATCTCACCGATTTTCGCGTAATCCAGATCTAACGTATACCATTCACCTTCACCGTAGTAAGTTTTAGCGTGGACGAGTACCGCCTCATCCGCAATTTGTGCCAGTTTTTGATATGGATCTGAGAGGAAATTACCACAGTCCATTGTTACCTTCAACCACTCGGAGTCGATAGCAGAGACAATACGGTTGACACCTTCAGGTGTGCAGGTCAGTCCCCAGTGATTTTCGAGTCCGAGAATGACACCGTATTTTTCGGCATCAGGGAGGCATTTTTCGATGGCTCCGATGACCCATTCAAACGCCTCGTCTTCTGTGTGTCCGGGGAGTGTCGGTTCTTGACCTTCGGTTTTCATCAATTCGTTGAAGGAGGGGACAGTTCCCCAGCGTCCTGAGTTGAGACGGATTGACGGGATACCGAGTTCATGTGCCAGCCGGATGCAATGGATGGTGTGGTTGATGTTTTTTTGGCGTGTCGCCTCATCTGGTGAGACGAAGCCTTGATGGATGGAGAGCGCGTAGAGATCGAGTCCGTTGATGAAAGCGAGCCGTTTCAGTTTCTGAAGATACGGGTTTGCCTCCGATGCCATCTGTTGATGTAAGATTTCGATGCCGTCGAGTTCAAGTCGTGCGGCTTCTTCGATAACATGTTCAATGGGGACGCGTTCAGGTTTGAAATGCCAATAAGAGTAAGTGGATACACCGAGTTTCATTTATCACCTCAATAGGAAATATCTTTCCATTCATGATAACATAACTCGGAATGCAAATCCACTCTTTATGCTACAAATGTATAGGCGCGGTTTTGAACCGCGCCTTTTCCGTAGAACATCGCTATTGATTCTTGGGTTTATCCGCCACTGCCGCTGCGACTAACCGTTCTAAATCTGGCTCTCTGCCTTCGTGGGAGAACAACTTGTGCCTTGCTTCATGAGCGATCAACGTGCCGTCTCTATGAATAAGCCACCGTGCTGGAATAGATTTAACATCATACTGTTTCACAAGCGGATCCTGCCGTTCCTGTCCTGTGAAAATCTGCCGCCAAGGGATGTCCTTCTCCTTGAGGAAGTTGCGGAGCTTCGCTTCGTCAGTGTCGAGACTCACACCGATGACCTCAAATCCCTGATCTCTATAAGTCTTGTGAACCTTTTTGATATTCAGTATATCCGTGATGCAGAAACTGTTCCAGGCTGCCCAAAAATCGAGTAGAACGACTTTCCCGCGATAGTCCTGCAGCGAGATGGGTTTTCCATCAAGGTCGGTTGCGGAAAAATCGGGGACAGGTTTTCCAAGCAACCCCAGCGGAGGTGTAAACTTGCTGCGGTATTCCATTGCGACTTCGGTGTTGCCTAATTCTTCATATATCTGGGCAAGAAAGGTTTTAGCGTTGACAATTTTGAAACGGTCAATAAGTTGATCTATATCCTTTTCCCGTCCAGCTTCAATATAGAGACGAATAAGTATGCGGTAGATATAGAAAAAACTTTCATTATCTGGGTGTTGCTGAAGCCGCGCTTCCAAATTGGCGATAGATTTTTCAATGTTTGCCTCGTTGAAATTTTCACTTGGCTTTTGTGCCGCAACTTCAACACCCGCAGATGACTTTAACATCTCTAAATATCGAGGTATCCGCTCACTGCGAGGCAGATAATACGGATGCAACAGACTCATATTGTGTAGATGTCCGAGCACTTCCAAGTCGGGGGTAAGTGTCAGAATATCCACAGAATCAGTGTAGTGTTGTCGGAGTTTCGTCGCCAAGGCAGCAGCATTTGACCCTTTAGTACCCGCTTGCAGATCGGGCACCTCCCTGAGCAAGACCCAGACGTTCACAAAGTGCGTGTTGAGCAAATTGATAATTTTCGGTGAGGAGAGCGGACCCGCTCTCAAACTTTTGCCCGACCCTCAGCAGGATTCATCGTCGAGTATACCGAATAAAAGTACCGCATGAATTGGGCGATTCGATGCCTTCGCGAGTTCAACCGCCTCTTCAATAGGTGTCCACTCAATTTCAGTGAATTTGTAGAGCGCACTCTCAAATTTCTTCCGAGCTTCTTCTGCAGTGATAGCAGTTTCCCAAGCAATCGATTCTGGCTGCGTCTCCGATAAACTACAGAGTTCCATACGAGGCACAAACCCTATATCGCAACTTCTAAAAGCAATCATATCTACATTACTATTGCGGTTGGGCAGTGATAACGTCCATTCACAAATCGTTCCAGTGTCGCGATTGATTATTAGATGTCCAGCAAATTGGGCAGGTCTAAAATAGGCACCAATTGACTTGTCCAGTATGAAACGCGCATGGATTCGGAAGACAATATCAGCGTATTCAGACGAAATTGCCCGTAAGCACGCCTTTACCCCGTTTTGACCGTGTCTGAGATTCGTTGTCGCGCCTGGGTGAAACTGGCGCAGAAAGGGGAGAATCCGCTCTGGATCCAGATCCCAGACATCCCCGACGTTAGTGGTTGATGGTGGAAGAAAGACTTGGAAATCCGTTGTGCTGTAGTGTTTCAATGGCTGCGCAGGTCCCGGATTGAATAACTTTAGCCACTGTTCCCATGTCATATCCACCGGCTCTTGCCATTGTGCTTTGGATCGATTAAACTTTTCTTCTGTTGCCCAATGCAGGTTATTCGCTGTATTCTCAATCGGATCCCAATGTGCTTGCACGGGGATGTTTTCCGAAACACTTAGCACATTACAAAGGTCTATCACTGTTTTTTCTCCTATTGTTAGGACGATTAGGACGCATCCTATTGATTTGTAGATTTGTTCTTAAGTGCTTCCACTACGAGTCGTTCTAACTTCACGCCTCTGGCTTCTCGTGAGATTAAGGTGCCATCTCTATCAATGAGCCACGGTGCCGGGATGGAGCGAATACGATACTTTTGTGCAAGCGGACTGTTCCACTTTTGTCCGCTGAATATTTGCCGCCAAGAGATGTTATTCTTTTTCAGATAATTGCGCAGCCGCGTCTCATCAGTGTCAAGGCTAACCCCGATAATGTCAAACCCTTGATCCTTATAGGTATCGTAAACCCTTTTGACATTCGGTATCTCTGTAAGGCAGGGCCCCCACCAAACCGCCCAGAAATCGAGTAAGACGACTTTCCCGCGATATTGTTGTAGCGAGATCAGTTTGCCATCAAGGTCGGTTGCGGAAAAGTCTGGCACAATTTTCCCTACAAGTGCCGACATCGGATCCGCCTTTTTCCGATATTCCGCGGCGAGATCGGAATTACCGAGTTCCTCATGGATTCGGGCGAGCTCCTCATGGGCATAGCGATTGTCTGGATGCCTTTTCTCAAATTTCTCGAAAACCGCAAGCACTTCTTCGCTCTGATTTGCTATCTCAAGCATCGTGCCGAGAACAAAATGCGCCTGAAGGTCATCAGGTTTTATAATCGATTTGAAACGGTTAGTGAGGTGCTCGGCATCTTTTTCGCGTCCGACTTCAATGTAGAGACGAGCAAGTGTCGTATAGAAATGAAAGAAATTTTCATTATCGGCTTGTCGCTGGAGTCCTTTTTCCAAAGCTTCAATGGTTTCCTCAACGGTTTCATACATCTCTTCTGGTCTATATACACCGGATGACCAGTATATCTTAAAAGCGAAATTCAAGTTTAGACACTCAAACGTTTGATTCTTATGATGTCGGCAACGGACAAGTGGCAAAACGTCTCCATACATGAGACGTTCCTCAGTTTTTGCGACTCGATACGCAGGGTGAAATTGGTAGCCGTAACTCACAGGCATCTTTGGGTCTCTATTAGAAGCAAAAACTGTTCTGCCGCGCAGTCCATCCGCGGGACAAAGCAAAAGATTAGCCTTTGGTAAGTATTGGGGATAAAGGTCTGAAAGCCATTGCGGAAAATCACCGTGTTCCTTCTGGTAAACTTGGATCGCCTTGCCAATTTTGAGCAGATGTTGCTTGCAGATTTCAACGTTTTCGTCAATCTGTTTTGCCTTTGTCGTTCGGTCAGAAGGATCCTCGCTTGGTGTTGGTTGGGATTTGGATGCTTCCTTTGGATCAACGGCTTGTGCCAAACGGACCGCACCTATTGGGATAGCGAAACAGGCGAGGACAAGCAGTCCTATCCCGACAGCAACCTTCGTCATCGGATGCCGATTCAGATTTTCGGCGAGAACGGTTCGGAGTCGTCCTTCAATTTTTGAGGAGCGTGCTATCGCCACGGCTGCGCGCGAAGCGAAACCGGCAACCTTCATATTTCGCACAATATCAAGCAGATGTTGGGCATAGTCAGTCGGTTGATATCCGGCATTTAGCACCTGGTCATCGCATGCTTGCTCTGCCTCTATTCGCATCCAACGTGCTGCGAACCACACAAATGGGTTGAACCAATAGACTGCACACACGACCTGTGCAATCATCTGCATCATCCAATCCCGTCGTTTAATATGTGCTAATTCGTGGAACAGGACAGCGCGGAGTCGCTCGGTTTGCCATTGATCCGCATCAGTTGGTAACAAAATCACAGGACGTAAGAAACCCCAAACCATTGGTACTGTAATCCTATTGCTGAGACGGACATTTACTCGTCGATCCCAATTAGACAGTTGCTGCTTGACAGCGCGGCTAAAATTGTTACTACAAGCAGAGATATGCCAGACAGCACCGATACCGACAATCAGACGGATAAGCAGAAACAGTCCAACACCTGTCCAAACTATCGCTATCCAGTCTGTCCACTGCAGTGCAGCGAGAGAACCGCTCTGACCTGTCACAGGGTTGGGTTGAGGCTGTGTCGGTGTGATTGCTATTGATGATACCGGCTTTGGTGGCAATTGGCTCTGTACAATTGAAGTTGGTGTTTCCACTGGTAGAATACCGAGTTCCCACTTCGGAAGTAGAAGAGAAAACAGTGGAACGATGAGGCATCCAACGATTGCCATGCTCCAGACGAAGCCGCGCACTGCTGCCGATTTGCGACGGAGGCAAAATGCGAATAAGCCCGCAACAGCAAAAATAACGACACTTTTTATCGTGGTATCAACGAGAAATTTCAGCAATGGGTCTGCATAGAGCATCTCAATGAATCGCATCATGACGAGGTGCCTCCTTTTTTTGCTTGCTCAATGCGTTGGCTTAAACGGTCAAGTTCCTCATCCGAGAGGTCAGCGTCAGAAATCAATGTCATGACCGTTTTCTCAATGGATTTATCAAAAAAAGTCTGGAAAATCTGTTTGAGCGCGGAACGTCCTGCCTGATGGCGTGGTTGCGTCGGACGATAAATGTAACGTTTACCCTCTTTTTTGTGGGTGAGGTACCCCTTCTCCTCCAAGATTCCCAAAAGTGCCCGAACTGTAGAGTAACTTGGTGGGTCCGGGAGGTCTTCAAGGACATCGGCAACAGAGGCACGCCCGCGTTGATAGACGATATCCATGATTTGCCGTTCCCGCCGACTCAGTTTGACGGTGTCGTAGTCTTCCATATTCGTCACCTCTTTCCGTAGTATGTCAATATTTGGTGCTTATAGTAAAAACTACAATTAACGAGACATCTATAGAAGGCGGGGTTACAAACCCCGCCTGCAAGGGTAAGGCTTGTTATGCTATAAAGTGTCTATTTATTTTTCTTTTTACTATAAAGAACAATGCATCGAGCGATACGCTAAAAATTCAGCATAAATTAATTAGATTTCAACACGCACAAACGCGAGATACGCACCCGCCAGCAAAACGACAACAAACAGCGTTAACAGCAGCAACTCCGTCGCAGCGGTACTGAAATCCTTACCGATGTTAAGTGTATCTTCAAACCTCGGTACCGCCTGTGGGTTGACGGGTTTCTGGGACATCCCCTCCCGAACGCCCATGATATGGCGACTCTCCGGATCGCCTCTGTCCATATCGACGACGAATTCTCGGTATTCACGGGCGTAACGCTGAACATTCTCAATGAATTGCTGATGCCGATCAAGACCGGTTCCGGCGAACGACTCAAGCAGATGCTGAAGAAGTACCGCGGGTGAGATGCTGGTGATCGCACGCGCACATTGAACCTGGGTAATCTTAAAGGTTAAGAATCCCTCTTGCAAGTGTTCATTGTTTGCCGCCATTGTGGTGAAAAATTCACCTCTTTTCCTTAGCGTTCTGTCGTCCAATCCCTCTGCCCGTGCCCAAATATGGTTTTCGCGCCGAAATTTGTGATCACTTTGCCCGTATCGCTCCCAATATTCATCGCGAGACATAGAAGATGAAAAGTCTCTTGCAAGTGCGGCGAGCGTACTCGGCATAAAAACGACAACAGTGACCCACGTCAACAGAAGTATCACCAGGCTCACAGCACTCCGTTGCACACGCGCCGAGACTAACAGCCCTAACGCCAGAAACAGACACGTATACAAAAGCGCGATAAACAAAATGATACCCAAACGTCCCCACGCTTGTGTATTTAGATGGACGGCACTTGCGGTAGAAAGCATCAGAAGGTTCACCAACACAGCAAGCATGAAGGGAATAGTTATACTGATCAATGCCCCCAGAAACTTACCGATAAGCACAGTGCGCCGTGGGATTGCATTTGCCAACATCAACCGGAGCGTGCCGTGCTCGCGTTCGCTGGAGATCGCATCAAAAGTAAAAATAAGTGCTATGAGGCTCAAGATATAGCCGATGATGAATGCCCAATCGACTTGGGAAACGTCGGGTCCAACATTCATCATATTTATGTTAGCATCTGGATATCTCAGTGACCAGAACCGTGAACTCCCCAACGCGCCGCCATTGATCCTATCTGGTAAAAGGGTTTCCCCGCCCTCTGCGCAGAAATGCAGGGCTGATGATTTTTTGTAGAGGTCTCCGGGTCCTTTTTGTGCCAGCGTATAGAGACTAATATCGGCGTGAGACGTTAACAGGTTCATGGATGCAGTGACAGCGTCGTGATACTTCTGAACACGCTTTGGATGTTCTCGAATATGTCTAACGGCATTGGTTACCATGAGTGCCAGTAACAACACGGTCGTCAGCGCAAATCGGAGGCTATTCAAGTTATTGTATATTTCGCGTTTTGCAATATGCCACATAAGTAGTCAGTTACCAGTTCCCAGTTGCCAGTTAGCAGTAACAACCAGTTAACAGTTTCCAGTTTTCAGCCTCCGCAGTAAAGAGGTTAGCATCTTCCTCTTATCAATTACCAGTTATCAGTTACCAGAGAAGTGGGTTTTTATGAATCATTTCCTTCTTCTCTTAACTGGCCACTGGTTACTGGCCACTGGTCACTCCTTTACACTTCACTTTTGATAAAAACCAGAAATATCACGAGAAAGAGAAAGACATTCATGGTAAGCAGCAGGAACATATCTGGCACTGCTCGTTTTGCATTGATGTTTATATCGCTTCTCTGAAAAGAGAACTGCGGGAGTGTGTCCCAATTGACGGCACCCTGATCCGAGGAAAACCACTGTCGGGACGCAAATATCTTTTCATCATAAAAGTGATTGACGACTGCCTGTCGGTGGCGTTGCGCCGCTCTGAAAAAATCTTGGATACCATTGAGGTCGGTGCCTGCCCAGGCTTCGGTTGCGGCATCATACAAACCCGCGGGTGAAAACTTTAACAACATTCGCCCCCTATTTGCCGGTTCGACGTAAATCGCCTCAAGTGCCGGTTTTCGGATGAGCCATGTGCGTTCTACCGTATTGACAGTTAGGGGTCCAATGAAGCCGTAAAAATTCTGGGCGTGTGGCACGTATGGTTCGGATTTTTCGTGAATCGTTTCAAATTCGGATCCAACGTAGGTGTAATACAGTAATCTTGATGGTTTGTCTTCCCACCCCGAGAAAATAGAGTCTATGCCTTCCAAGTCAACCAAGTCAAATCCCCAACCCTCTCCTGGGACAGCGTCGTTGCGGAGAAACTGATCCCGCTTTCTCTCAAGTTCGTCCCATATCTGCTTAATCTGATGGTAAGCAGCGGGTTCCGGGTCCACTTGCGGAGTAGTATCGACTGCGGTGAGAATCAGATTTGGGTAGACAAGCACTAAGAACCCCCAGACGAACATTGAAAGGATGAGCGCAGTACTGGTTCGGCGTGTGATTGCAGAAATCAGCATACCGATGAGGTAGAACAGCGACAGATAGATGAGCGACGTAAGCACAATCCCACCGATACGCAGAAAATCATCGGTGCTTAGGGAAACGGTAGCGGATGTCGTCAGCAAAATGAGCATCAGGAGCAGACTCATCAACAACGGCACGAACAAGCAGACCATCGCACCGGTATATTTGGCGAACAAGATATACCCACGTCTCAGGGGGTGGGATAGCACCAAGCGTAGCGTGCCGTGTTCGTATTCTCCGGCGATAGCATCGTAGGCGAAAGTGAGTGCCAGCAGGCTGAGGATCCCTTGAAAAATAAGGACGATGTCGATTGAAGTGAGGATATTGAAATACGGATTATCCGCCTCGTGCTTGTTGGCATCCCAAATTGTGGGCGTAAAAATGTGAGAAACTCTAATTTCGTTCCCCAATCGCTTATCTAAACCGGTGTTGAAGATACTCAACGGGTTCGGAGGTCGGTCAACGATTATCGTCCCCCAGAAACTAAGCATTCCATCTGAATAGGTTTTGTTCTCCAAGCGGAGTTCCTGCCGATGGGTTTTAACAGCAGTGTTATAATCCGCCAACCGCCCTTCATAATCCTTGATGAGCACAACGGTATTCGCAACGACAAGCAACAGCATAATCACAACAGCTGCCGCAAATCGGAATGTCATGAGATTGTCGAGGAGTTCTCGCCGAATAAGTGTTAGAAACATCGCATTATCACCTAATCTGATAGGAGTGCTTCAATCATCCAAATTAAGAGCTGACCACTTATGAGAAACCTATTAAACGCACGTTATAGTAAAGTCCGTAATTATTTTTACAACGGCGGGGTTCCAAACCCTGAAGAAACACCCCAGCAAAAACCCTGCAGTGGGGTGTAGGTAGATATTGCCCTTCAAAGTGTAAACTTATTTTCCGAATTTACTATAAAATGTAGATAATATGCTAATATTTTAGCATTTGCGCAAATTGATGTCAAGAAAAAATGCTAAAAATTTAGCACAAATGAATGGAGCAGGCGATTGACACATTTACAAGCACCACAATGAAACCTGTTTCCCATGAGCAGGCCCCGATACTTTCTCTGTCTACCTCTTGATTTTCGCCTATTGAGACGGATAAGATTGAAGAGTTCTTTAAACATCAACACGGAAGAACGAAAGAAACGCACCTGCGAACAACACTACAAAAAACAGCAATAATAACAGAATGTCCGTGGCTGCAGCATTGTATGCGCCACCGAAACTGATACGGTCCGCAAATTTAGGAATTGATTCAAAACGCACCGGCTTTTGTGATGTCCCTTCCTTGGGACCGAGTGCATGTGGACTTTCTCGGTCGGCACGATCGGTTTCAGTGAGAAACGTTCTGAATTCACCTGCGTATCGGCGCACGTACGCTAAAAATTGCACATGACGTGTGAAACCTGTACCAGCAAGGGATTCGATAGCATATCGGACGCTTGACGCAGGCGATATACGGGTTATTGATCTCGCAAATTGAACCTGAGCAATCTGAGCCTCTAAGTGTTCTTCATTCAATTTCTCGTTGTCTCTTGCATCTTCGGTGAGGTATTTCGACCACAATAATGTTTCCTCTGTTGCTGGAATCTCTCGCGAGGGTATTTTACGCCAAAGTTCATCGTACTGCTCAAAAAAACGAGAGGCAAGAGACTGTTGACGGGCGGCAAGTTCGTTAGGGGTCATTGTCGGCTGTAAGCCACTGGTGAGCGCGCCGATTGTGGAGGGTAGCAGGACGACCCAAACAACCCAAATCAGTAAGAGAATCGTGAGGCTTATTGACGAACTGCTCACACGAGAGGATATGAGCAGTCCCAACCCGAGAAAAATTGACACGTAAACAAAAGCGATAAGAACGATAACTCCCAAGCGTCCGCACTCGCTCGCTCCCAATGGAACACTTCCTGAAGTGTAAAGCAGAAAAAGGTTAATTAATGCGGCAATTAAAAAAGGGATACTAATAGTTATCAATGCTGCAAGAAATTTGCTTACCAGTACAGTGCCACGTGAAATGCTGTTGGATAGCGTCAGCCGTAACGTGCCGCGTTCTTGCTCCGAGGAGATCACGTCGAAAGTGAACAGGATCGCAACTAAACTCAACGCTATGGAGATTATATCTCCCCAATCAACGTTCGTATAATCCGGCATAAGGTCCCATAGACTTGGGTTGGATTGTGGGTATTTCATTCGCCATGTCGTACTGATCGAAAAACGACTTGATGTCATGAAAATACCTTCGCCAACGCCGTCAGCGGATTCGGGTATAAACGTTTCACCGCCGTTCGCACAAAAGGAGAGTGGACAAGGTTTTTTATAGAGCGTACCGGGGCCTTCTGTGAGCAGATTATACAGACTGTCTGCCTTGGATCTCATTTTATCTAAAGACGCTGAGACCTTTTTCTGATATGCTGTCGATTGCGCTGTGTGTTCGCCAAGATATCCGATTGCGTTGACGATCATCAGTCCAACAAGCAATACCGTTGTGAAGGCGAACCGCAGACTGTTCAGATGGTCATAGAGTTCACGTTTGGTTATATGCCACATTGGTTTTCGGTTGTCGGTTATCAGTTTTCAGTTAAGAAACTGTGGTTTGGATTGCAGTTATCAGTTGTCAATTATCGGTTATCTCTTATTAGGGTCATTTATAGTAAAGTTTAGAATTAATTAGACACTCCAAAGAGGCGAGGATACAATCCTCGCCAGCGGTGGTGAGGTGTTTTGTGTTTTCCAAAGTGCCCTCTTATTTTCGGGTTTTACTATAGTTCTCCAGAAAAAAGATGACTGAAAACTATCCTACACTTCCTGCCGTACGAAGATTAAAAACGTCATCATAAACAGCACAACGTTAATGAGAAACAGGCAGGCAATATCCCCACTGGCGTGCTTTACGTTGGTTGAAACATCTGCACGATGATAAGAAAACTGAGGTAAATCGCTCCAATCAACCGTTCCTTGGTCAATGGAGAACCATTTCCGGGAAGAAAAGGCTTCCTTATCATAGAAATAATCAATAATCGTTTGCCGATACTGCTGGACTGTTATGATAAAATCCTCAATGCCGTAGAAATCTGTTCCCGCCCACGCTTCAGTTGCGAAATCATACATCGCCGCCGGTGAAAGTCGCATCAGATTTTTCGCCATGTTTGCTTTGCGAACGTAGACACGATCTAAAGTTTTTTGTCGAACCTGCCACGTTCTCTCTGCTGCGCGGATCCGTCGCGGTTCTGAGAATTGAAAGTAAGCTTTGACATGAGGAATCTGTGGTTCTGAATCTGGATCGATACGCGTCCAAAGACGAGTTTCTACTTTAGCATATTTGAGTGTTGTCGGATCGGAGGTCTGATAAACACCGTAACTTCCTGAAGGCGGTACATTGAAATTCGGATCTTCCCCCTCAACCCTATCGTTCCTCAAGAAATCTGTCTGCTCTCTTTCAAACGCTTCCCAGATCTGTTCAATTTCGCGATAGGCGGCTTCCAATTGAGAAGGTGTCTGCCAAAGCCGATTGACCGTGAATACGCTCAAACTTGGGTAGATCAGGACAAGGGTGCTCCATATCACCATTGAAAGCATCAAGGCGGTCGCGGTTCGACGAGTGACCACGGAGATTAACAATCCTATCAGATAGAAAACGGAGAGATAGATGATTGAGGTGAACAAAATACCACTAATCCGGAGCCAATCATCCCCACTCAGCGAAATTGACCCCGACACAGAAAATAAGATTAACGCAAGTAGCAAACTCATGACTACCGGAAGAATCAGACAAGCCATAGCACTGATGTACTTTGCCAACAGAATAATAGGACGACTGACGGGGTTTGCCATCGTCAAGCGGAGCGTGCCTGCTTCCCGTTCTCCAGCAATTGCATCGTGGGCGAAAAGTAGTGCCAATAGGCTGAGAATTACCTGAAAGATCAAAACGAGATCGACACTGGAAAATAGATTGAGGAAAGGATTATCTGCGCTGTGGGATTTGGTGTCCCAAAGGGTTGGCACAAAGGTATGACTGGCAGTGATGGAGTTGCCGAGCCGTCGATCCAGACCTGCATTAAAAATACTCAGTGGGTTGGGGGGTCGATCTATGCGGATTTCTCCTTCCACCTCCGAATAGGTCCTTGCTCTTTTTAAAAACTTCTGATGATGTTGCTTCACTGCGGTATCGTAGCTTATCAGACGCCGTTCATAATCGTCAATCAGCACAACGGTATTCGCAACGACCAGCGACAGTGTGACAACCATTGCAACGAGAAACCGAAATGTCATGAGATTGGCGAGTAATTCTCGCCGAATGAGTGTCAGGAACATTGCATTATCGCCTAATCTGAGAGAAGGGCTTCAATCATCCAAATTAAGGGCTGACCGTTTATGAGATTCAGACCACTACAACTGTATTGCCAATTGCCCACTTTATCAATCAAGATAAAACACGGGACCACTCTAATCTGATAAGCCTTCTTCACCTCCCGATGTGGGTCAAGCAAAACGGACCAAGGTGGCTGATGTTCATCTAAAAATTGCTGCACTTGATGCGGCGTTTCACCATCATTGATGCCCAAGACGACCACATCGTTGACTTTGCTGAATCGCTCGTAGACGATCTTGACTTCCGGGATCATTATGCTCGACGAAGATCCAACATCAAGTAAAATAACTTTTCCAGACATCGCTGATAGCGTGTAGACCTCTCCTTCTAAAGTTTCTAACCGAAAATCCGTCGCTTTTTGATTCAGTTTGTTCGTGATAAGTTTCTGACGAATTCTTTCGCGGTCAGCACCTTCTCGAATCCGATATTCGGCTTCGGTGTCTTTGAGAAACGCCTCAAATGTATCGGTAGTCCCTCGTTTTGTTTGATGATAGACGCGTTCTAAACCCGTCAAACTTTCCACACGAGGTGTAGGCGCAAAGTGGATAGGATCATGCTCATGCCTTACCTTTTCACAGTGAGGCGTAGGTGCAAAGTGGGCATCGGCATAGTAACGCCTTGCTTTTTCCCATTCTCTCATACCTTCTGCCGACTGTCCCAACATCCAAAAGTAATTTATAGTGCTCCCATTGAACCTTGCCCAAAGGGATTCCAGAAAATCGGGCGCGTTTGCAACAAGTCCATTGTATGCTTCTTTCCATCGTTCCTGCCTGAGATAGATTTCAGCGCGCAAGCGCGAGATTTTCTTGGACGCTTTTTCTACGCACCCTTTGTTATGTTCGACAAGCCACCTCTGTTCCTCTTCCTCCCCTAATCTGATTTCAGCACGTTCTAAAATTTCATAAGCTTTGTCTAATCGGATGTTAAACTTCAGCCGCCATCCAACCGCTACAGTATAAGCCCAACCGAAATACTGCTGTGTCTCCTTACACATGGCGAGATGTGCTGCAAGGCATCCGTCAATCAGTTCATCAAGGAAGTCATCGCTTGCCAGAGAACGATCTTGCTCAACTAACCTCAGCATTTCTTCATAAGCTAACAGATACCATGATAGCACTGGAACATCTGAGACGGTGAACTCATCAATGACGCGCTGGTAATAATGCCATTTCTGACTTGTCTCTTCGCTCCGTTCAACTAATCCGAACAATGCAGCCAGATAAATTTCGGTTCGGGGGTGTTGCAGTATCTGCTCAAACAGACTGCTTGGGACATTCTTTGCGCGACCGGGAAGACTCATATAGCCCCAATATGCAGTGCTTAATACTTCCGGAGTTTCTGAGTGTGTTTGCAGAATATATTCGATTTCAGGGGAAATCCTTTTTTTCCCATCTTCCTCTGGAAACATTTCGGCTATCAGTCTCCATCGAGAACCATAAGCCTCTAAGTCCGCTGGATTGGATTCCAACGCACGTGTGCTGATCTCTAAAGCCTTATCAAATTCTCCCAACTGATGGTGGTTTTTAATCTGTGTTGCTAAATTCTGTTGATGATTATTATTTAGCATTTGAAGGAATTCTCCTGTCTTTTGTAAACGTTTTCGTGCCCGATGGAGCCGACTCACAACCGTGTTCACTGATATCCCCAAGGATTTGCCAATCTCTTTCGTTGGCATTTCACCGAGATAATGGAGCATCATGACCGTGCGTTCACTCTCAGGTAGTTTTGCCAGAAGTTTTTCGGCGATTTCATAACGACGTTCAGTCGCTTCTACCTCTTGCTGCTCCGATACATAATGCTCATACGTTAAGTTATCTATTATTTTTACAGATGTATCATCCAGTGGCTGCATCGCAGGTTTTTGCTTTCGCATCCAGGCAATGCAAAGCCGGTTCGCGATAGCGTAAAGCCATCCAGCAAATTGATTGGGATCCTTGAGCGTCAAGAGCTTTTGGTATACTTGGAGGAAGGTATCTTGCGTAATCTCTTCAGCATAGTGAAAATCGCCAATCTTTCGCCACACAAGGGTATGAACACTTTTTTCATATTTTTGGACTAAAATGTTAAACGCCTCATCGTCGCCTGACAAAATTTTGCGAATTAATTGAACGTCGTCTTCTCTTTCCACAAGGTTTCCTCCTAACAAACAGGTTGAAGTGGGTTTGCATTCGCCAAAAAGTTTAATCAAATGCTGAGTCTTGTAAAATTGGACAATAAGATACGGTTCATTCGTTCTGTTATTAAAGACGCGATTTTGGGCAGAAAACATTGCATAATTTGAAAAAAAATGAAAAAATCCGAATTTTTTGGAGGTCCCTCCGCTGGTGTTTGTTTCTGGACGCATGATAAACCGCCGACCGCGTTAAGCCTTGTCAAATAGGATTTAGGCACTTCAGTCTCTCGGTGGCACGCCTTGAAATAGTATACAATCAGAAAGAACAACGCCTATCTTAAAAAAAGGAAATTTTGGGAAAGGTTTAAAAGACTTCGCGAAGAAAAAGTTTTTGGGAAAGGATTAGACGTTGTGTTTGCGTTGCTTGGAAGAGGGTTGGTTGATTTAACGATACTAAGGCTGTTGTGTTGTCCGAGGCGGATAACGCAACAACCTTAATATAAGATATACGGTTAGAGACGAAAATCTCTACTCAAAACCGCTGACTTTCGCTGCTTCAGGTGCGCGTGTCGGGAGTTCTTTCTTCGCTAATGTGTCTTCAGGCACATAACCGGAGTAGTCAGAAATCTGACCGTGCGTCAACGCATACACCACGACGTTCGTCATGAAACGATAAACACCGGGTGAATAGTGGACACTACGTGTCGGGAGACTGACGGACTCCATTGCGCACATGTAGTCGCGACGGACAACGATGACGGACAACTTGTCACCGACGGAGATACCTTCGAGGTAGTTCCGTTTCGGGGGACGTGTGCCCCACCAGAAGATGTCGAATCCGACTGGGGGTCCGCCCATTTCATAGAAGTTGTCATAGACTTCGTGATCGTTGGCAATCCGCTCAATCTGATACTCAGGCATGACGTAGCGCATCTGTGCGAGGAAGAGACGGATCATTGCCTGTGCGGGAGCGTTGACACCGCAGTCGTCAAAGACGAGGAATCCGCCTTTTTCGACGAGGTAGCGACGCATACCGGCGGCTTCAGTCTCAGTGAGACGGCTATCCATCTTACCACCACCGTACTGCCGCCCGAGCAAATTACGTGAACGGACGAGTGATGGATCGTGTCCTGTCATGAAGACGAACGGCGTTTTGAAGAGGTTGGCATCGGTAAGTTTCAATGCGCCGCCTTCAACGTTCATGTCGGTTTTGATTTTCGTACGTTCGTTGAGCCACTTCGTCAATGCGTTGAGAGAAGAGGCATCCGCCCACCAGTCAGAGAGACTGTGCCGAATCCGTGTGAAACGGAATACGCCGCGGATGTCTTTACCTTTACCGATAACCCGTCCACCGGGTTCGCCTCTCGGCAGGGGTGGTACTTCAACGTTACCGAGTGTAATGTTCTCAACGACATCGCTGAGTGCGTCACGTGCGGCACCGACGTTTTCGACCATCGCGAGTCCGGGTGGACGCTCAAAAGCGACCTTCACCTGTACTGCGGTTCCAGCGACACCACGACCGATGTTAGCCGGTCCGGCGGAAGGCGCGTTTGCGACAGGTGCGGAGAACGCCAAGGCACCGGGGGCATCCGATACCGGGAGATCTGTATGTGTTACAACTGTCGGCACGGGTGCGTTCGGTGTTACGACTTTCGGCACGTTCGGGTTGATCGGTGCGTCAACTTTGACTGTTTGATTAGAGAATTCGAGAACCGTCTGCGGTTGGAAGCTTGACTTCGCGACGAACGCTGTCGTTACACGAGGTTGTACTTGAACCTGTTCGACGATGACGGTGTTCTGCGTCGGGACAGTCGGCTT
>ASZN01000011.1 GCA_000406005.1 Candidatus Poribacteria bacterium WGA-3G | reverse complement strand
CTGATGTCGAACTCTTTTCCGTTCTGATTGATGATGGCGACATCACGCACGCATCTGAAGCAGAACGCGACATCGCTTGGATTGAAAAATGGATTGATATTGCTGGCGAACTCGGTGCGAACTGTGCACGCGTCATCGGTGGCAAGGCAGATCCGTCAGCGGAGACCGTGGCACAGAGTCGTGCTGTCCTCTCGCAACTCGCCGAACGTGCCGACACCGCAGGCATCCGCTTGATGAGTGAAAACTGGTTCTCCGTCTTCTCGACCCCCGAAAACGTCAACACGATTTTAGGCGGATTGGACGGTAAGGTGGGTCTCTGCCTCGACTTCGGCAATTGGCGTGGCGATACGAAATACGAAGACCTCGCAGCGATCGCTTCAAGGGCAGAGTCGTGTCACACCAAAGCACATTTCGCCGCACCCCGCGAGATGGACAAGGAAGACTATGTGCGATGCCTTGAACTCACGCAAGAAGCCGGTTTTGCTGGACCGCATACGCTCATCTACGACGGCCCCGGCGATGATGAATGGGAAGGCTTGGCACTGGAGCGTGAAGTCGTGAACCTATACCTCAATTAAGGTAGAAACAAAGTGGTTACTGGTGAAATCTGATCGCTGCCGGGCAGCAACAGTTTTTCGGCAGGAAAGTTATATGAAAAAAGTATTCAAAATTGGTTGTTTCTCAATGTTAGGTCTGTTTGCGCTATTGGTTATTCTGGCACTGTTTGGGGTCCTTCCTGATCCACCAGTAGAAGAGAGGGAACCTCGTACACCTACGGAAATACAGTTACCAGAAAAAATGGGAAAAGATCAAAGAGATTTCTTAAAGAAGATCAAGAAAGCTGATTATTATGTGCGCGCCCCCGAACTCATTCAGGAGTATGCAGCTAACGAATTTGCTGCAGATGCAAAGTATAAAGGGAAAAGTGTTATAGTCCGTGGTGCCATCAGTAACATGTATACAATAGCAGAGATGTACTTTGTAGACCTTGAGTCGGTTAATTTTGTCATGAGTGTTTCCTGTCAGATGAAAAAGAGCACTCTTCCAACGCTCCAACAATTCGTAATGGGTCAAAACGTGGTAGTAGTCGGGAAGATTACGGGTTCGGAGGCTGGTTTAGGTGTTAATTTAGAAGATTGCCTCATTATGTCATCAGTGGATTATTACAAAACCGGGAAGTAAAGGAAATTCGGTTGCCCTATTGCGACTAAACAATCTGCTTTTTCTAAGTATGCTTTAGTATTTGCACTGGGGTTTAGCGACGATGTTTAGATTTTTATAAGAGACCCGAGCTATGAAACGAGATTTTGCTTTCTATTACCCGGGACAGCGTTGGCGCGATACGGACTGGGTTAAAAACTTGATTTGTTTTTTTGATGGTATTGCTATGTTAATACCCGGCTCCGCAGAGGATTATCAACCATACGATGATCTTCCAATTGTTTCTGCCCTTAAGGATCACGATTTGTTTCGCGTAATTCGTCCAGAAAAAATCATTGATGATAAAGCAACTGAAGTATTGGCGAAAGCACTAAGCGATATAATAGAGTCAGGGCGGTTAGATCATTTGACTCGATTAGATAGTAAAAGCATTGAAGATCCTGCTTTCCGTTCCTTAGCAAGGTCGAAACTCGGATATGACGGTAATGAAAAACTCGCTAATGCCATATTTCGAGAACTTGAATCTCGTGGTTTAGCGGATAATTCAGGAGACGGTTCCTTCATCTCTATAGATGGAACTGTAGGTGCACTAATTCTTACGCTCTTGGCGCAGATCCTCGGACGCGCCGGAGAATCTATTGGCTTGAGGTTATCACCAGCAACTGACCAAAAACACGTCGTCGGTGCCTTAAACGAAATTATTTCAAGTCCGGATTCTCCATCGCCATCAATTAGCGACGTTGTTTCGTTTGACATGACTAAAGTAAGTGTTGATCTTGGTCCAGTTCCAATAGATGAGGTTCTCGATTTTCGTCAGCAGAACTATCGTCAACATCGAGACTATATCCAATCAGTACGTGATTTTGCGCGCGAACTCAGTGGTATACCATCAGATGAACAAAAAGTGAAATTTGAACAACGTCAAGAAAAACTGGAAGACTTATCTACTGGCTTGAGGAAAATATACAGAGGTTCATGGAAAAAACCAATCACTTTTGGAATTGGTTTAATGGGAGCAGCCTGGATTTACCAGAGCGATCCGATTGGCGCTGCCCTTTCGACCGTCAACGCGATCGTCGGAATAGTGCCTGATAAACCAAATGGGGTTGAGGTTTATTCCTACCTCTTCTCGGCAAAAAGACGATTTTAGAGTATAGTTCGTGCACAGATGGATTCGATTGTATCGTCGAATTGGACAATGACGGATACGGCTTCCTGTTATCGCTGGAAAAGGGTTTGCAAGTAGTAGACCGCAGCTTTGATGGAGAGGGCAATGAATAACGACTTTATCTCAATCATGACAGACCGCATTGTGCGCGAGTTTGACCCGCTACAGATTATCATCTTCGGTTCACAGGCACGAGGGGACGCGGACCGAGATAGCGACATAGATCTGCTTGTGGTCTTCGCAGAACTCACGGATAAACGGAAAACTGCTCTTGACATTGGGCGTGCACTATCTGATGTACCTGTGGCAAAGGACATCCTTGTATCAACACCGGAAGAGTTGGAACGCAGTCGCACGCGGATCGGATCCGTGCTACGTTATGCCCAACAAGAAGGTAAAGTACTTTGGAAGAATCGGAACACAGTCGCACGCGGATCGGATTGGGTCTGTGGTATGCCCGACAAGGAGATAAAATCCGCTATGCAAACAGCTGATAGACTCACAGACACCGCACGTTGGCTTCGTTACGCGGAGGAAGATTTGATAACCGCTGAAATTCTTTTAGAACAGCCGCACGTTCCACCTCGCCAAGCGTGTTGGCACGCACAACAATCTGCTGAAAAGGCGTTAAAAGCAGCTTTAATTTTTTTACAGATCGATTTTCGGAGAACGCATGATTTGAATGTTCTACGGGATCTGTTGCCTGAGAGTTGGCAACTCGAAACCGAGCCATCAAACTTGAAGGACCTAAACAGATGGGCAGTTGAAGCCCGCTACCCGGAGCACGCGCGAGAAGCCGCCAAAGCAGAGGCGACCGAGGCTGTCGAACAAGCACGTGCTGTCTGGACATCCCTATCTAATGCACTTGCAGGACACGGTTTTCATCCAGAGCAAGAATCGTGATTTGTTTGAATCGGCTATGAAGCAAACAACACCAGAACTTACTTAAACACCATGCAGGCGAGGTTTGAAACCTCGCCTGCGGCACACAATACATGGACGCTTATGGAAAAAATTTACGTAAGTCCTAAACATTACGGATAAAAATATGTTTTCACTTTCACAAACACAAAATGGTCTAACCGTCGCTTGGAACGAACAACAGGTCTTAGGCTACCATTTTCCCGAAGATGGCAACCGTCCCTTCTGCCATCCGTTGAACCTGCCCGGCGCACCGCCGCTCACGATGAACGAACCCGGCGACCACGTGCATCATCAAGGTCTCTGGGTCGCATGGAAAAAGGTCAACGAGGTCAATTTTTGGGAGCAACCGGGACCCGGTAGCGATCCGACAGGCTTCGGCAAAATCGTTCACCAGCGGATTGTCGCCCAAAATTCGGATGCCAACAGCGCAGGTATAACAACGGAAAACGCGTGGATCGACTGGCAAGGCGCGACGCATCTCACAGAACAACGAGAGATAACCGTCCACCCACCGACAGCAGACGCGATGCAGATTTCTGTGTCGCTGACGCTTCAGCCGAACGATCGCGAGGTCGTTTTAGATTTACGGCGCGGCGAACCCGGCGCAGACGGCAGATACTACAGCGGCATGGCGATCCGATTCGACAATAGCATCACACCCGGCAATCTGTTAGATGCCGATGGACGCACCGAACCGATGGACATCTTCGGTCAACAGAGCCGGTGGTGTAGTTTCACGACACAACACCCGACTGACAACGAAACCTACGGCGTTGCGATCGTCGATCACCTCGATAACCCGCGCTATCCGACGACGTGGTGGGTCCGTAACCGTGAGAACTACTGCTTAATCCATCCTTCACCGGTCTACTACGAACCGTTCCGACTTGCAGCTGATGAAACCTTGAAGTTGCAGTATCGGGTCGTTCTTTACCGCGGCGAGCCGGACGCAGCCTTATTTGTGTAAAGCGTTTGACTCCGAAATAATTTGATCTCAGAAGTTATGGCAAATAGCGAAAATACTATCACCAGCGCGTTTGTAAATGTTCTACGCGCGATGCGCGATGCGTGGAGCATCAACGAACAAATTACAAGACCGTTCCTCAACGCTACGCAAAAGCCCGATATAATCGTCACTGAAAAAGGACGAAACCCCGTTGTCATTGAGGTGAAGGTGGATGGTGACACGCCGAATTTCACAGGTAAAATACAGGCAGAAGCACACTTCGGAATGCTCCTTGATCCAAGCGTCTTTGCCGGTCTTACCTACAATACCATCGAGAATGTGCTACGTGTCCGTATGCCTGCCCGGTTTAGAACGATGCCACAAGATAAGATTGAGCCGGAGATGCAGCGTGCCCAGGACATCGCCTATATACTTCTCAATAAATCCGGATCGGAAAGCGGACTGGAACCCGATTCTGTTCTATTCATCGCCGAAACGGAACCTGATAACGAGACAGCACTTGAATCTTTTCCACAAAGGGGTTGGTTGAGTGGTAGTGTTGCCGACATCGCAACCGCTATTCGCGTCAGAGCAACTCCTATTTCCCAAATAGATGCCGCCGCCGATTTGCTGGAAAAACGGATAGAAACCGCCGCGCAGCAGCTTGAGGCAGCGATTCAAGAACGTCCCAGTATCGGCGCAGAAATCGAAACGGTTCTGTTCCAAAAGGCTGGCGAGCAGACCTCGCGGATGGCGATGCTCATCATTACCAATGCATTTGTATTCCAGAGTGTCCTCGCCGGTAAACCTGAGATGGAAAGGGTGATGTCCCTTAAACGGATGTTGTCTGACAATGCAAAACGGCTCCGCTACGCGCGGGTGATAGACGGTTGGAATATCATTCTCAAGGTTAACTACCGCCCAATCTTTCATGTTGCCAAACGGATCGTAGAGGCAATCGCAACCGACGATGCACTCGTTGATGTGATACTCGCAACCCTCTGCGATACGGCAAAGGAGTTAGTTGACCAAAGACTCACACAGGTACATGAACTCGCTGGTACCGTTTTCCAACGGCTTATCGTTGACCGGAAATATGTCAAAGCGAACTACACGCGTCTTGAATCTGTGGCTTTACTCTCAGCATTAGTCCTCCCAAAAACGCAGGAGAACGTGAGTGAATTGAAGGTGGCGGATTTTGCATGCGGCACAGGTTCACTCCTCAACGGTGCATATCAACGTATCCTCGAACTGCACGAACACGCAGGCGGTAAAGGCAGCCGTATCCATACACGGATGATAGAGAAAAATCTTGTCGGATGCGACGTTATGCCAAACGCCAGCCATCTCACGGCTTCGCTCCTGACAAGCATCTACCCCGATTTGGAAATCGGTAACACCCGAATCCACACAATGCCCTACGGCAGTCAAGAAGATCGCAGTTATGCCCTCGGTGCGCTCGATCTATACGATATCCCCGAAACATTACCGCTCCCAATGATGGGCACAGCAGCTCAACAGATCGGTGGAGAAGACGACACGACAGTGATGACACAACAGGAATTTCGCTATGGAGAATTTGATATTGTCGTCCTAAATCCGCCGTTTACCCGACCGGATTCAGATACTAACAGCAGTGTTCCAAAAGCAGTGTTCAGAGGAAGCAGCAGAGACAAAGAGGAAGAACAGAAAATGCGGCATGCCCGCAGACAAAAAGATTGGCGAGTCGGCGATGGCAATGCTGGTCTTGCTTCGGATTTTGTTGACCTTGCCGACAAAATGCTCAAGGAAAATGGGAAAAGCAAAATGGGGTTTATCTTACCTGTGACCTGTCTGACAACCTCGGATTGGCGGAAGGTGAGGAATATGTGGGCAACTGAATATCACGATGTGGTTGTGATTACCATCGCGGATGCCAAGGGTGAAAGCTGCGCCTTCTCGGCGGATACGAGTATGGCAGAGTGCATCGTTGTAGCGACTAAAGGAAAGAGAACTGATAATACGGGTCGAGGAAGATTTATATCTCTAAACCACCGCCCTCAAACTGTGCTGGAAGCACTTGAGATAGTCAATACCATCTATAGACTTGATAGCATCCGGCGATTAGAGGATGAACCGAGCGGTGGGGATCCACTCAAAGTCGGTGATGAGATTCTTGGACACGTACTCAACTGTCCGCTATGGGTAGACAAGGCGTGGGAGGCTGTCCGTATCAAGGAGATGGCGTTAATCCAATCGGTGTATCGTTTAGCAGTGGGTGAGATGTGGCTGCCAACACAGGTGTCCCCTTTAGAAATTCCTGTTTGTCTTGTTAGCGAGATTGCGGAGGTTGGAGCGAGTCATCGGGATATTCATGAAAAGAGTGAGCGAGGCGCGTTTGATGTGGAAAAAGGTTGCACAGACACTGATCTCTATTTAGGTTTGTGGAGTGTTAACGCCCCTATACAACGGGCAATGGTTGTTGTACCTGATTGCCATCTTATCGCCCGTCCTAACCGCTATGAAAAAGCACAGATGATACTCTCACGTAACGGACGCGTGCATTTTAATGTGGATATGAGGTTCAATGCCAATTCTCTTGGAGTTCTTTTGACTGAAAAACCTGCTGTTGGGATAAGTTCATTGCCTAACGTTGTGCTAAAAAAACAGCTTTACGATTATGTTTGGACGCTCTGGGGCAATTCAACTTTAGGACTTCTACTCCATTGGGCACATAGCGGCAAACAACAACCGGGTAGAGGCAGAGGTTCAAGAACCGCCTTACTCCAAATGCCAACGCTGGATGTACGCTGTTTGTCAGATGAAGCATTGGCAAACGCTGAACGTATCTTCCATGATTTAAAACATAAACGCATGTTACCCTTCAATGAGATAGATCACGATCCGGTGCGTCACGAGCTTGATCGGCTTTTGCTGAGCGAAGTACTGAACATCACATCTGAAGATGCCGATAATGCGATACATCGCCTCCGTGAATTGTTGTGTGCCGAACCGAGTATCCACGGCGGAAAGAAATCCCGGTGCGATCTTGAAAAGGAATGGGAAAAACTCAATCAGTAAGAGCAACCTTTTTTACGTTTAAATTATAACCATCGTGTTTAATGGTTAAACTAACATGAGGAACAGATGATATGGATGAGTTTAAGACTCCACAAAAGAAAAACGACTTAAAGCAATTTATCAAAAATAATTATGCTGATTTGATTGGTAGCGGAATTTCGGGAACGTTAAGTTTGTTCTCAGCGGTAGATCCGTTCGTAGGGTTTTTGGCTGGTCCTGCTGGTGTTATAGTTTCTGGAACGCTAAAAGGTATTGGAAAAGATATTAAAGAACGGCAGCTGTCCCCTCAAGAAGATTTTCGCGTAGGTAAAGTGTTAGCGATTGCAGCATTGGAAATTCACCAACGTATAGAAAATGGCGAAAGTCTCCGTAATGATGGATTCTTTGATAAAAAACCAACAGGTAGATCGGATGCAGAAGAGATTGCAGAAGCCATAATGTTGAAGTGTCAGAGAGAACCACAGGAAAAGAAAATTCCGTATATGGGATATTTGAAAGCGAGTATCGCATTTGATTCAAATATAAATGCAGATATGGGGCATCAGATTATAAAAGCAGCCGAAGAACTAACTTATCGGCAGCTCTGTATACTTAGACTTTCCGCAGTGAAGTATCGCTACGGTTTACGCAATCAAGACTATCAAAATCATGAAAGATTCTCAAAGGAACTCTATCAAGTGCTCCAGGAGTGCCATGATCTTTGTCTCAAGAGTTATCTTGATTACAAAATACCTTTAACATTTAGTGGTCAAATCACTATTGGTTATATGAACATACAACCCAACAAGATGACTATCTATGGAATCGGTGAGGATCTTTTTAAACTTATGCGACTTTCCTCTATCCCGGACGACGACCTAATTCCGATTGCAGAGGTATTGAAGTAATACCAATTCTGATTGACGATTCCTCTTAAAAGGATCTACTGTTTTTGGCTATGCCCGGTTCGGTTAGGAAACCGCACCATAAGTGTCAATTTTAGAAATAATAACCGTCTCAGACCCAGGCCTGGTAGGTTCGGTTTCCTAACCGAACCGGATACTACATGGAAACCTTGAAGACTTCAAAACCCTCTTGAATCCCGTCTCAGTTTCCAGGCCTGGTAGGTTCGGTTTTGCGGCGTATTCGCCAAATGCGACCTGCATTCCAACCCAACGGGACTTATCCCAACAGGGTCCTCGGTTTCTTGTTTAGCGGAAACTCTGTTTAGCAAACGCTGGAGTTGAAAGTTTTCGCGGAATATCCGATGCGGTTAGGAAACCGCATCTACCGGCCTGGGATATTCAGCACATAATTCTTTTCTTAAATTGACACATATCGTGCGGTTAGGAAACCGCACCTACCGGATGCGGGATGAATGGTAAGGTTAATGGGAGATACGTTTTTAGAATCGGTGTTGTCTGAATCGCGGATGCGAAAATCTGTGATTGATTCAGAAAACGAACCCTCTAACACTTGCACCAAAAAGTTTTTTATGTTATCATTTAATGAATGCTAACTTATCCTTAAAAAAAGAATATTGTGTTTACCGTTTACGTTGACTCAACAATACCAAGTTACTTGGTCTCAAGACCAAGTCGTGTCCCATGGACATCAGAATGGCAAAGAATCACCCGTGAGTTTTGGCACGATAAACGTTTTGAATTCGTGTTTGTCGTGAAGCGGGTTATTCGCCTCCTCGCATTGCATCACCAAAGGCGATACTGGAGGAGCTCTCATGAATGATAAAATTTTGAACGAATGCCGACAAGCCAAGGAGCGGATCGCAGCTCTGTTTGGTGACGTGGATACCCTTATGGATTTTTTGATGAAACGGCGGGAACAACGGCTAAAGCAGGGCAAAAAGTATGTAGATTTCTCACCCTATCGTGAAAAGAAAACAAAGCAACCCTAAATCTTAGTTTTGCTTCTGCTTGTGGGAGTACTTTGTAAGCATTGATCGGTAAATGTATCATCGCACAATCCAAAATGTGAATGCTACCTGTCCCGTTGTCCGCATTAGAGGTTTCCAATGTGGGCTTCTTTACTATACGGAGGCAATGATGAAAGTTAATTTTCAGGAGAAATTTGAAGAACTTTTGAAAAAAGAAGCAAAAGGCTTTGATATAGACTGGCAATTAGTAGACATCGAATCCATACATTACCATTCTACACTACTGACTGATCTGCCTATGACTCTTGATGAATACAGGGTGAGAATGAGAGTGGTAGAAACTGAAATACCTGATATGGATAATATAGATGACTGGTTCAGATCTCATAAGTTCATCTATGCCATAATGTTAAAAAATGTTAGGACTGACTCGGAAGAGACGGATCTGCTAACTCTTGATCTTGGAACCATTGAATCTATCGCTTTGAAAACCCGTGAGGCGTTCAGAGATTTTCATGGGCAGTAGACTAACACATTCGCTTTGAAAGAAAATTTTACGGAATTAGTCGTTTTGGACTTGCAAAAAGTTGTTAGAAACCGCGATGACCCCTTGTAAATAAAGGGTTTATGTGATACAATATAGATAAGAAAATAGGGGATTGTCAGTCCCCTATCGAACCCAAAAAAGCGAGTTGCTTTTTCTGGTTTTACACTTATCTGATTATTGTATCAGAAACTATCAGAAAAATGCAACCCCGAAAATAATAGAGGCGCATTTTCTGATGGATTTGATCAAAATTATGGAGACGTTCCCGACGCAAGAAGATTGTATAGCGTATCTCGAACGTCTCAGATGGCACGGCTCCCCAGAATGTCCACAGTGTGGGTCTACACACGTCAGACGCCGCACCGAATCTGCTATAGGACGTATCGGACGCTACAACTGCCACGATTGCCGATCCACCTTCAAGGCAACACACGGAACACTCTTTCATGGGACGAAAATACCGCTTCAGAAGTGGTTTTTGGCGATCGCATTGATGGCGAATGCGAAGAAAAGCCTCTCAAGTTGCCAACTTTCACGCGATTTAGGCGTGCCAGAGAAAACATGTTGGCGTATGATGATGGCTATCCGTGCTGAAATGGGGAAGGATAACGTCTTGCTCCAAGGGATTGTTGAGGCAGACGAAACCTATATCGGTGGTAAACGCAAGAAAGACTACGATAAAGAGGTCGGCGAACCCCGTAAACGTGGACGTGGCACAGCGAAAGATGTGGTGCTCGGTGTCGTCGCAAGAGGTGGCAAAGTCGCCGCTGAACTTGTTGAAGATGCCAAGGGGAACACCATCGCTGAATTCATCAAGAAGTTTGTAAAAACAGACACCTCCGAACTCTATACCGACCGGTATAAAGGATACAACGAAATCGGTAGAGAGATGAAGCATGAGACGATGAACCGGAGTCAGAAATGGGAACCTGATGGGATACATACGAACACAATGGAAGGTTTTTGGTCTTTTGTTAAGCGTGCGTGGTATGGCTCGCATCACCATTATTCAACAGCATACACGCCCCTATATCTCGCAGAGGCGTGCTATAAATACAACTATCGCGATGAAAACATCTTCGCGAAGTTAATAGGCGGATGTTTCCGATAACTGTCAAGTTTTAAAATTTTCTCAAGTCCAAAACGACTAATTCCGTATTTAATTGTGGGTTTTACTATAAAACTTAACACCCCCATACAAAAACCACTACGCCAAAAACATATCAAGGTAAATATATGGCACGTTCAAAACAGTCCGATCTGTCGATGATGGAACTCTATAAACAGGTAAAAAAACAGCACGAAGACGCTATCCTCCTCTGTCGGGTCGGTGATTTCTATGAAGCCTTCTTTGAAGACGCTGAGCTCATCGCACGTCTCCTTGAGATCGCGTTAACGACGCGAAGCCACAAAAACCAGAAATCTCCGCCACCACCGATGGCAGGCATCCCACACCACGCACTCGACTCCTATCTCTACAAGCTCGTCAAAGCCGGACATAAGGTCGCTATTCTGGAGCAGACCGAGGACGCAAAAGTCGCACGAGACGAGAACCGACTCGTCAAACGCGATGTCGTCAGAATCGTTACCCCCGGCACCGTGACCGACCCGAAAGTTCTTGAACATAAGCAGAACAATTATCTTATTTCAATCTATCTGAACAAGGGTATCTATGGTGTCGCTGTTGCGGATATCTCAACAGGCGAATTTCTGGTAACCGAACTCACAGATGTTTCACGCCTCTGGGCAGAGATCCACCGTTTTTCTCCGAAAGAGTGCCTTTTTTCTGAATCCTTTGAGAATGCGGAGATGTTTGAACGTCTGAAAACCGAACTCAAAGCGACGCTCAATTATTTACCTGATTGGCGGTTTGAGGTGGATACAGCGCGAACGGAACTCCTCGAACATTTCCAAACGATTTCTCTTGACGGATTCGGATGCGAACATCTACACACCGCTATTAGTGCCGCTGGCGCGCTCATCTATTACCTCAACGAAACCCAGAAACAGGAAGTCGAACACATCGTCTCGCTCCACACCTACACGCTCTCCGATTTTATGGTGTTGGATGCTGATACGCAGCGCAACCTCGAACTGACGACCTCTATTCGCGACGGCTCCACAAAAGGCACGCTCCTTGAAGTCCTCGATCAGACAGTGACGGCGATGGGGGGCAGACGGATACGACAGTGCGTCTTACAACCGCTCCTTGATGAAAAAGAGATCGCAGCGCGTCTCGATGCCGTTGACGAACTCAAGACACAGATTAACCTCCAAGAAGAACTCCGCGACGCACTCAAACAGATGTATGATATTGAGCGACTCATTTCGCGTATCAGTCTCGGTTCTGTGAACGGGCGCGACCTACACGCACTCAAGGAGTCTCTGCATCTGATTCCGGATGTCAAAGCGCAGGTGCAAAATTGCCACAGCGAACTTTTGGTATCGCTGGACGAAACGCTGGACACACTGCCAGAATTAGTCGAATTGATTGAGAAAGGCATCCATCCCGACCCACCGGCAACGGTTCGCGAAGGCGGTATCATCTGCGACGGTTATAACGAAGAACTCGACGAACTTCGTGAGATTGTAGGGCAAGGAAAAGACTGGATCGCCGCGATGCAGGAAGAGGAGCGCAAACGCAGCGGTATCCAATCCCTAAAGATCGGATTCAACCAAGTCTTCGGCTATTACATCGACGTGACAAAGCCGAATTTGGACATGGTACCGGAACACTATATCCGTAAACAGACGCTTCGGAATTCCGAACGGTTCATCACACCCGAACTCAAGGAACAGGAGGCGAAAGTTCTGAACGCTGAAGACCGGATCCAGACTTTAGAATACGAACTCTTCTGTCAGATCCGGGAAGAGGTATCGAAATGGACAGAAGCCATCCAGAAAATCGGGGCGGCACTCGCGATGGTCGATGTCCTCGCCAACTTCGCGTATATCGCATCGAAATACAACTATGTGAAACCGACTGTCGCAGCGACAGATGAGATCATTATCCGAGATGGTAGACACCCCGTCGTCGAACAGCTGTTTACACAGGAAGGTTTTGTCCCAAACGATACCGTCCTCAACTGCGACGACGAGCAATTGCATATCATCACGGGACCGAATATGAGCGGCAAAAGCACCTATCTCCGCCAGACGGCACTCATCGTTTTGATGGCACAGATCGGATGTTTCGTGCCTGCCTCCGCCGCAAAGATCGGTCTGGTAGACCGGATATTCACACGCGTCGGCGCGTCCGATAACCTCGTGATGGGGCAGAGTACGTTCCTTGTTGAGATGAACGAGACAGCAAATATCCTCAACAACGCGACCCGAAATAGCCTTGTCATCTTCGATGAGGTCGGGCGCGGCACCAGCACGTTTGACGGACTCAGTATCGCGTGGGCGGTTTCGGAGTATCTCCTTGACGAAAAACGGATGGGGGCGAAAACGCTTTTCGCGACACACTATCACGAGTTGGTGGAACTCGCCAGCAAATATAAACGCGCGAAGAACTACAACGTCGCTGTCCATGAGGACGGTCAAAAAGTGACCTTCCTCAGAAAAGTCGTCCCCGGCGGTGCAGACCAGAGTTACGGCATCCACGTCGCACGGCTTGCGGGGTTACCCCAAGTCGTGATTACACGTGCACAGCAGATCCTTGAAGTGCTTGAGCAGCACAATCTCAGTGTTGAAGCAGACGGCGCAGCTGAGCAGTCTCCGAAAACGCACCCGACAATGCCGAAACCGCGCCGCCGTGTCTCGCGAAAGACACTCCAAAGCGATTCACTGCAGATGGCACTCTTTACACCGAAGACGCACCCGCTCATCGAAGAGCTCCAACAGTTGGAACTCACGCAGGTAACACCTTTAGACGCGGTGAATATCCTCTATGATCTGAAAGCAAAGGCGGAGGAGTCTTGACACAGGTTAGGCGGCAGCGATCCAGTTCCCTTCTAATGCACCTAAGGTAACGCGCTGAATCTTGTTGATTTCGCTCTCAGGGGCATCGACGAGGACGCGGAGATAGTTGTCTGTAAAACCGGCGAGGCGGTTATTTTCACCTTCTCTGCTCGCTTCTATCAGGACGGTCTTCTGTTTCCCAAGCATCCGTTGTCGAAACGCTGTGTTGAGGCGTTCGCCAAGCGCGATCATCTCTTGGCTCCGTGCAGCGGAGATGTGTGGTGACACCTGATCCGGGTAGGTCGCCGCAGGAGTCCCTTTTCGGGGTGAGTAGCGGAACACATGCAGTTGGCTGAAGCCGATTTCTTCAACGAATCGGCACGATTCTTCAAAATGGGTGTCCGTCTCGCCGGGGAATCCGACCATAATATCGGTCGTAATCCCGACATCGTCGCCGAAGACACGCCGTAGGTTCTCAACGAGATGTGCAAAATCTGCCGTCGTATAACGCCGGCGCATTTGTCGCAAGATCTCATCCGAACCGGCTTGGATAGGTAGATGGAAGTGTGGCATACATTTAGGGAGTGCTGCCATCCGTTCGCCAAGGGTATCTGGGAAATACATCGGCTCAATCGAACTGAAACGGATGCGTTCGATGCCTTCAATGTCGTGGATATGCGCTAAAATATCGGCAATATCTCTGTCCCGACCGGTATCCATACCGTAGGCACCGAGATGTACACCGGTGATGACGATCTCTTTGATACCGCTGTCAGCGATGCGCCGCGCCTCTTCGGCGATGTCATCAAGTGGACGGCTCGTCATCCGACCGCGTACGTAAGGGATGATGCAGTAGGTACAGAAGGCACTGCACCCGTCTTGGACTTTGACAAGTGCGCGTGTGCGCTTGCCAGCATCGCTAACGCCAGTACTGAAACGTGCGTGTTCTCGGATCGCGTCGTGTTGTACGGGTTCTATTGAGAGAAGTGGGTTCGACGCTTGAGGAACCGTCTCCATTGAGGATGGCGTTTCGATGTGTAATAGGTCCAGGTAGTGCTGGAAATCTGCCTTCTCACGGTTACCGAAAACGAATGATACACCCGGTATGTCTTCAATCGCCGCACGGTCGCTTTCAGCATAGCAGCCGGTAACGAGTACCTTTGCGTTCGGATGCTGTCGGATGGCTCTCCGAATCGCTTGCCGTGCTTTTTGATCGGCGACGTTTGTTACTGTACAGGTGTTGATGAGATAAAGGTCCGTCTGCTGTCCCGACATCTCCTCGTCAACAAGCCTATATCCGTTGCGCTGGAGTGTCTCACGCATGGATTGCGTATCGTATTGGTTTGCCTTACATCCCATTGTAATCAGTTTTGCGGTTTTCATGCGTTTTTTTAAGGTGTTTTACTGTTGAAGTTTTCAGATACACGTTTCAGTGGAGATGTTTCTAACTTTGCCTATTTTCAAGTAAATATTATACCCAGTTTTTACCTGAATTGCAAATGGGATATAGATGTAACCCAGGTGCGTTCAGTCTTCAACGGTTGTCAGCTATCGACGCGGAGATTCTTATCAAAAGTCTCCCTTAACCGACAACTGACAACTGATAACTGAAGACTATCTATTATGATAAATCGACCGATTTGCCGGTGCGTGCACATTCGTAGATTGCCATGTTGAGAGCGACGGAACGTCTGCCTTCATAGCCGTCAACTGCAGGGGATGCACCCTCATTAATAACACGGATCGCATCTTCGATCACACTGTTCGGATAAGGCGATAGCTCGATTTCCGGTTCGTCATCATCGGCGAACTGCCACACCTCCGGTCCGAGACCGACGATGCCTTTTTCACCGTGGACGTGAATCATTGAAACGTTACCACCGGGGTACGTTGTCGTTGTTAGGACGTGACCGAGCGCACCGTTTTCAAATTCGAGGATCGCTGAGGTCATATCCTCGGTTTCGCAATTTTCGTGGTCATAGACATCGAAGTGTGCCCCGATGATCCGTTTGACGGGTCCCATGAACCAGAGCATGAGGTCGATATAATGCACGCCTTGGTTCATGATAGAGCCACCACCGTCGAGTTCCCACGTGCCGTGCCAACCGACGTAGTAGCTATCCGGGCGTTTCCACTTCATACGGAGTTCGCATAGCAACGGTCTACCGAGACCGCCTGTTTCCAACACTTGCTGGATTCGGCGATTGTGCTTACCGTAGCGTTCGCCGAAGTCAACAAGCAATTTGACATCATTGTCTTCACAGGTTTTGATGAGGGAATTACAATTTTCGACGCTGACATCCATCGGTTTTGTAGTGATAACATGTTTACCGCGGCGTGCTGCCTCTTCTCCAAATTTTCCGTGGAGTCCGCTCGGTGTCATAATCATTGCCACGTCGATATCGTCGCGATCGAACATCTCAAGTGCGTCGCCGTGACTCTCACAGCCGAAACGTTCTTCAGCCGCTTTGCGTCTGTCTTCAACGAGGTCGGCTACAGCAACAAGTTCTGCGCCATCTGTGCTATGAATCATACCAGAACGGTTCATACCCATACCTAAACCGACAACGCCAAAACGTAGATTTTTAGCCATTAGATTTTCTCCTTTTATAGTTGACTGAAAACCATTATAGCATATACAAAGATGATGTGTTACAAAAAATTGACACCACGTACATTCGGATTACTGCTGACGGTCTTTGTCCTTCACACCGTGTTCTATCCTTATGTCCTATACGCCGATAGCATCCGTTTCACCGACATAACGGCAGAACTCGGTGTCGAATTTCGCCATGTAAACGGTGAGAGTGGACAGAAATACTTTATCGAACCGATCGGCAGCGGAGTTGTCCTCTTCGATTTTGACAACGACGGAGATTTGGATCTCTATCTCATCAATGGTAGCGACTTACCCGGACGAACTTCGCCAGTTGTACCGATAAATCGACTCTATCGTAACGATGGCGATACTTTCACCGATGTAACGATACAAGCAGCCGTTGGCGATATAGGCTACGGATTAGGTGGTTGTGTCGGCGATTACAACAACGACGGGTTTACTGATCTCTATGTAACAAACTACGGGCCAAATGTCCTCTATCGTAACAACGGGAACGGCACTTTTACAGATGTCACCGAATCCACCGGGATCGCCGGAAATCAGTTGAGTAGTGGCTGTGCTTTTGTAGACGTTGATGCCGACGGTTATCTGGATCTCTATGTCGTCAACTATGTTCAATTCGATCCAGAGACAGACCCAGATTGCACTCGGCAGGGGATTCGGACGTATTGCACACCAGGGGTACTGCAAGGGGCTGCGGATATTCTCTACCACAACAACGGGGACGGCACCTTCAGAGATATAACGGCAGCCGCAGGCATCAGTGATACCGATGGCAAAGGGTTAGGGGTCGTCTGCGGTGATGTGGATAACGATGGCGATACGGATATTTTTGTTGCGAACGATACCACGCCGAATTTCCTCTATGTCAACGACAGCGACACTGCTATCCGGATGACAGAAGACGCGCTTTCCGCAGGCGTTGCAATCAGCGAGGAGGGACGCGCCTATAGCGGAATGGGAGCGAACCTCGGCGATTTTGACAACGACGGTTATCTCGATATCGTGATTACAAACTTTCAGGATCAGACGAATAGCCTCTATCACAATGACCAGGGCGGGTTTTTCGACGAGGTGAGTTTCACCAGAGGCATCGGCGAGAAGAGTCTCCGTTATTTGGCGTGGGGTGTCGATTTCATCGATTTTAACAATGACGGTTGGTTAGACCTGTTCGTTGCGAACGGTCACTTGGACGATAATATCGCTGAGATTGATCCGATCGGCACCTACGCGCAACCGAATCAACTTTTTCTCAGCAATGGCGGCATCAATTTTGTGGAATCCGTTGATGCGGCAATAGCGAATCAGAAGGTGAGTCGTGGCACCGCATTCGGCGATATAGATAATGATGGCGATATAGATATCGTTGTCTCTAACCTCAAAGATGCACCGACTATCTTACGGAACGACAGTGATGACACAGCACAGTGGTTGCGTGTCAAGTTAGTCGGCACGCATTGTAACCGAGATGCGATCGGTGCGCGGGTAACCGTTGTTTCGGAGGGTTCAACACATATCCGTGAGGTCAAAAGTGGCTCAGGTTACCTCAGTCAGAACGATCTCCGCCTACACTTCGGATTAGGGGCTGCGACAAGGGTTGATACACTAACAGTGCGATGGCTCTGTGGCAAAGTCCAAACCTTACAGAATGTTGAAATGGATCGGGTGCTTGTTATTTCGGAAGAGTAGTGTGTTTCCTACGGCGCTGCGTAATCGTCCGGGTTGTTCTTCCGCCAATTCGGGAGGTAGCCTTCTCTGTGTCCGAACCCGTAGGAGGGTCCGATTTGGTTTGCGCTCGACCAGGGCCATGCCTGTCCACCAATCAGACGGAATTCGTCTCCCTTGCCGCATAGCCAATAGAGGATATGCGCCACGTATCTTGCAATGCCGTGTCCACCGTATTCGGCTGTCTGAAAGTCAAAATCAGGTTCTTGCTTCCAATCGCGTGTCGGTGGCACTGTCCGCCAGTAGCTATATTTCAGCATGTGCCGCAATCCTTCTGCTGTGGATTCGCCACGGCGATGGAGGATGCTCTGGGAGTGGATAACGAAAGACCCGGCAGGTCCCGCACTTGAAACGCCTTCCTCGTTTATATCTCGGCTTGTAGAATGGATATGCGAACCCGGTAGGAGTTCTGTCGGACCCATTTCTAACGGCGTATCTTGTGGGAAATAGAATACCTCAAGAAAATTGATTTCGGGACCAAAAACGTGGTCGGCATCGTGGTGCCACCCTTGGGCAGGCATCGGACATTCCACACGGTGGTTGCTCACCAACACAGGTAACCCGACGTTCTTACCGAGTAGCGAACGTAACGCACCCGCGAGTTCTCGGTTTAGCAGCACATGCTCAATGTACCAGTCTTCCAATAGAATAGAACTCGGTTCGTGTGTATCCCGCATGCGTTCTAAATCGGCGTGCGTCATACCTTTCGGAATAAAGCACGGATTGATCGGCACATCACCGTTGAGATAATCGAACGTCCGCTGGTTAATTTCATCAGGCACGACACCTTGGAGTTGCAGGTAGCCATCCCTACAAAACTGCAGCACTTCTGTATCGGTGAGCGTCGGTTCACAATCAAAGGTACGGTCTACTTCGTCGTATTTCATCGTTAGTTCCTCACACTATCTATTTTTCCATTCTAAAAACGCCTATTCTGAAACCGTTTTGACGAGTTCTTTTATTTCCCATTCCGAACCGTAAGCCGCCAACGCTTTCGTCTCAGGAGAGAGTCGTTCCATCACTTCTGGTGGAAAGAGTTCTCGGATACCGCGCTCATCCTGAAAAAACTGTGTTTTATACCGCAGAATCAAGAACCGTCGATCGCGGTCTTCTGGCTTCCACACCAGCACCCCGTGTGTCAACATCTCGGTGATAATCACGACATCTCCCGCCTTCGGCGTTACATTGACAAGCGTGGGATGAAGTGGTGCATCAAGGTCGTCAGGTTCGGGAAAAAATAGGTTCTTAGGACGTTCAAACCCGCTCTTATGGGATCCGGGTAAAACAATCAAACCGCCGTCACCCGGATAGACATCCGTGAAATAGAAGAACACAACGATGTCATTCGTGAAGATACGATCGTTTTTGACCTCATACCGTCGTGTCCAGCGGAAACCTTCCCGCGCACAATGCAGCGGTGTCATCTCTTTACGTTCATGCGTATTCACAACAAGCGATCCGCGATTGAAACGCGGTTTGTTGAAAGTTAGTTCTTTGATAATCGGCCATGTAGCAGGATGCAGCGTCAACGCCTCAAGCGATTTATCGGCTGAAAACCCGTTTGAAAAACCTTCGCCACCGCCGCTAATTCCGGGCGGCAACTCATCGGGTGCTGATTGGACGAGTCGCTCAATCGCCGACTGTGCATTGCTGAGTTCTTCCGGTGTGAGCACATTCTCTAAATGCAGGTAACCGCGCAGGTCAAAAAGATATTTCTGTTTCGGTGTCATGTCCGTTCCTCAAGCGAGATAGGATTATCTTCTCTTGCCAAACATGATATAAAGGTTTGCTTTAAATATCAAGATAATTTATAATGTTTACAGTAAGGTACGTTAGTTGCGGTTACGAAAAACTGATGTTCTTCTCAGGATTGGCTACAAGGAAGTAATACAGAAAAAGGAAATGAATAAAAATGGAATCAATCATTATTGAGAAACTCAAACTGTTGCCTCCTGAATGTCATAAGGAAGTAATCCATTTCATTGATACCCTTCTAACCGAAAAGGTTTCACAACAAAAAAAGAAACCAAAATTGGATTGGATCGGTGCTTTGGAAGAATATCGTGACCAGTATACAGCACTTGAACTTCAAAAGAAAACATTGGAATGGAGAGACTAAGGCACATCCAATTGAAGAAACTTCCGTACCAAAAAAACACAGTCAAAAATTTCCAATTTCCTGCGGATGGATGATTCTGATCTTACTCATGATCTCCCAGTTCATCCCATGGCGGTTCCCATTCCGCTTTCAATTCCACAACAACATCTGCCGATGTCCGGAGACTGCGTCCCTGCATATCCTCTCGGATTGATACGCCAGCATAGTCGAGGAGCATCGGTGCGAAATCGACGTTTAGGGCAATTTGTTCACTGACACCCGATGCCGATATTTCACGCGGATAGCGCACAAGCAACGGGATCCGCATTGATTCCTCATACATGAACCGTTTATCGGACCATCCGTGATCACGCAAAAAGAAGCCGTGATCTGCCGAATAATTGAATACTAAAACTGTACACACCCTAAAAGATTGCTTGACAAAATTAGCGAAAGTCTGTTTAATAATAGAGGCGAATACAACAATCACAACAAGTTTTCGCTTGTGAATTATATCCAAAATGCCGTCTTTGCGGCATGTTAGAATTTAATCCATTTACAAAAGGACTGATTCGATGAAAATAGAACAACGGCTTGAAGAATTAGGTGTAGAATTACCGGAACCCGCAGTTCCTGTAGCCAATTACGTCACAACCGTCCAAACCGGCAATCTCGTATTTACCTCTGGACACGGACCCGGAACTGGCGAAGGTCCAATCTATAAGAGTCAACTCGGTACCGATGCAACAATCGAAGAAGGCTATGCCTCGGCACGTCAGGTGGCGATGGGCTTGTTAAGTACCCTTAAACACGCACTCGGCGATTTAGATAGAGTGAAACGTGTCGTTAAAGTGGTCGGATTCGTCAATTCAGCCCCCGACTTTACTGATCAGCCCGCGGTCGTCAACGGTGCATCGGATTTCTTCGTTGAGGTATTCGGTGATAAAGGGAAACATGCGCGTTCCGCAGTCGGCATGGTGCAACTGCCGGGTGGGATTCCGGTTGAAGTTGAAATGGTTGTTGAGATTGAAGACTAACCTCTTGAGGAAACTTAAAATCGGTATTATGCGTCACGAAAGCGCAGCCCGAAACGAAGTGGAGGGCGACTCGGGAGAAGAATACTCCAAGCGTGAAACCACGCTTATTACTCCGCAAGGAAAGCTAAAAAATGGCAGTTCAAATTGTTAAACCTCGGATACGCGGGTTTATCTGTACCAATGCCCATCCGGTGGGTTGTCAGACGAATATACTGAACCAGATAGACGAAATTAAGCAGGGCATCCCGTACAAAGAGACAGATATGAATGCCCTTGTTATTGGGGCATCAACGGGTTACGGGCTTGCCTCTCGCATCGCCTTGACTTATGCTTACGGTGCCAAAACGCTTGGGCTGCTCTATGAACGTCCAGCCGATAACAGACGCACCGCGTCAGCAGGCTACTATAACACCGCTGCCTTCCATCAGCAGGCGGCAGCGGACGGCTTTCTCGCGCAGAGTCTTAACGGGGATGCCTTCTCTAATGAGATGAAGACGGAAGCTATTGACCGACTCAAAGCCGATTTCGGGAAAATAGATATCCTCGTTTATAGCATCGCCGCACCGCGCCGAACACATCCGAATACGGGTGTCTCACACGCATCTGTCCTCAAACCGATCGGTGCACCGTATACAGGAAAAACGATCGATCTCAGTCGTGAGGTCGTCGCACCTGTAACGATTGAACCCGCAAGTGAGCAGGAAATCACCGATACCATCGCTGTGATGGGTGGTGAGGATTTAGAGATGTGGATTGATGCATTGGCGGATGCCGACCTGCTCGCGCCAGAGGTAACGGTCGTCGCCTATACCTATATCGGGAGCTCCTTGACCTGGCCCATTTACCGAGATGGGACTATCGGTAGAGCGAAAGACGATCTGAAAGCACGTGTGGACGCGCTTGACCAACGACTCGCTAATGAACTCGGTGGTAGCGCCTATATTTCGGTGAACAAAGCCGTCGTTACGCAAGCGTCTGCGGCGATTCCTGTCGTCCCGCTCTATATCAGTATCCTTTATGACATCATGGACGCGAGGGGTATCAATGAGGCACCGATTGGACAAATGCGGCGACTCTTCTCGGAGCATCTCGGACCGGACTTACAATCGCAACTCGATAGTGAACGCTATATCCGACTCGATGACCGCGAGTTGCAACCTGAGGTAACCGACGCAGTGACCGAACGTTGGGGACACATTGATACCGACAACTTCCACGAACTCTCCGATTACGCAGGCTATAGGCGACGCTTCCGGAACCTCTTCGGGTTTGAAGTCGAAGGCGTGGACTACGATGAAGCGGTAGAAACAGAATTAGTGTTCTAAAAGCAGCACGCTGTGGGGATCAAAACCTTAATGCGTTATGTTCGTCCGAGAAGACTACAAATCTATCACACACCGAATGGTAGGAGGCCCTTCGCTGAATGGTTGGAATCAATTCAAGACAAAAGGACGCAGGACAGAATTGATAGACGACTTGAACGCTTGGCAAATGGCAATTTTGGTGATTGCCGATCTATTGCGGGCGGCGTGTCTGAACTCCGGATCCATTTTGAGCCTGGTTATCGCGTCTATTTTGGAGAACTTGATGACACAATTGTTCTTTTGCTCTGCGGTGGTGACAAGGCATCGCAGGATCGGGATATTCGTCGGGCAAAGACCTATTGGTTACAGTACAAGGAGACACATCAATGACAGAATATCAGACATGGCACGAATACCTAATTGAACGACTCGCTGCCGACCATGAGAAGAGGGTTAGTTATCTCGACGTGGCACTTGAGGAATACCAAGAAGATGGTGATACACTGTTCTTCCTGATGGGGATCCAGAATGTTATAGAAGCACGGGGCGGGGTTTCGGAGGTTGCTAAGAAAATCGACATTGCGCCACAAGTCCTCTCGGACCTGCTTTCAAGCGAAGAGGCACCGCGCATTGACACGCTTAGTGCTGTTCTTACTGCACTTGGGTGTCGGCTGTCGATTGAACCGTTAAAGACCAAAGAACATAGGGCCGAACTCGCTCCAGCGGAAACTTCAATTGTGCCATCAGAGGTATCAAGCCCCAACCTTGAAGTTTCAACAGAAAACCAATAAACGCGCCTTGACTGCTGTTCACGGAGATATACCCTAAGAAATCAGCGATGCGGAACATACGCTCAAGAAAACTACAAGCCTACCGGACTTCAAACGGACGAGAGCCTTTCACCGAATGGTACGACTCGATTCGAGATGAAGAGATACAAAACAGAATTGAAAGGCGACTTGACCGAATCATATCTGGCAATCTTGGGGATTACCGCTCTGTTGGTGCTGGGGTGTTTGAATTGCGGTTCCCTTTCGGTGCGGGGTATTGCATCTATTTTGGCGAGGTAGATGACACCATCATTCTCCTGCTTTGTGCTGGTGACAAGTCATCGCAGACGCGGGATATTGAACGCGCAAAAAGGTATTGGCTGGAATACAAGGAGACACAACGATGAGAGAATATCGAACATGGCAAGAAATCTTATTGGAACGACTCGCTGCTGACAAGAAAAGGGCAATCGGTTATCTTGACGTGGCACTTGAGGAATACCAAGAGGATGGTGATACACCGTTCTTCCTGATGGGGATTCAGAATGTGATAGAAGCAAGAGGTGGGGTTTCGGAAGTCGCTAAGAAAATCGGTATTGCACCCCAAGTCCTCTCGGACCTGCTCTCAAGCGAAAAGGCACCGCGCCTGGATACACTCAATACAATTCTTCAGGCACTTGGGTGCCGACTGTCGATTCAACCGCTTAAGGATGCGGATGCCAGTCCAGACAAGGATTACTCGATGGCAACAAGAGAAAACGCAGATCCGCACCTTGAAGTCACTACTGGAAGCAGCAATCTTCACTAACTGACATATTCACGATTTACTATAGTTGAACACAAAATATTGGCAGATGTTTTGATGTATCTCTGCTGTTAAAAAATAAGGAGAATTTTATGACGCAACCAATTCAGGTTACGGTCTGGAATGAGTTTAGGCACGAAAAAACGAACGATTTTATTCGCGGTATCTACCCGAAAGGTATACACGCCGCAATTGCCGATGGATTGAATGACGCTGACGGGTTTAACGTCCGGACAGCGACTTTAGATGAACCCGAACACGGTTTAACCGACGATGTGCTTGCAAGCACGGACGTTCTAATCTGGTGGGGACACGCCGCACACGGCGCAGTTGAAGACGCAATCGCTGACAAGGTTCGCGCACGCGTCTTAGACGGTATGGGACTCATCGTCCTCCATTCCGCGCATTATTCTAAACCGTTTACGCGTTTGATGGGTACGTCCTGTAGTCTCAAATGGCGTGAAGCCGCTGAAAAAGAACGGCTCTGGGTGATTGAGCACGGACACCCCATAGTTGAAGGTTTAGGAGAATACATTGAAATCGAACACGCCGAAATGTATGGCGAACCGTTTGATGTTCCCGAACCGGACACACTCGTTTTTATTAGTTGGTTCCCCGGTGGTGAAGTCTTTCGGAGCGGATGCTGCTATTATCGTGGGAGAGGCAAAATCTTCTATTTCCGTCCCGGTCATGAAACGTACCCGATCTATTACGACGAAAACGTTCGGCAGGTCATCACGAACGCCGCACGGTGGGCAGCCCCCGGCAACGCACCGACACCCGTCTTCGGGAATGCGAAGCCTTTGGAACCGTTAGAATAAAGCGTGTAGTATTGAGCGGACTTCCCTAAGTCCGCTCATTTTTATTAATGGTATCACTCTGAATCTTTAGAAGGAGATGAAACCGTGGCAGACATGAAAGATCAACTTACAAAACTGCAGCAGGAAGGTTTCGTTTTGATAGAGGGCGCGTTGTCGCCTAAGGAGACGGAACATATCCGTCAGCGTGTTAACTACGCGCGCGAACAGGGTTGGGAAGAAGGGTTAAACGCTGTCGGAAACATGTGGTTTGATACCTTGCTCGACCGTGAACCCGATACATACCAACCCCTCGTGGGGCATCCGAGTGTGCGTCCGTACCTCGAAGGTTTAATGGGCAAACAGTGCCAACTCCGAAGTCTGCGCGCACACATCAATCCGGGGCCCTATCTCCAAGAGTGGCACATGGATTTTTACGGCTACTGGCAGGAGAAACGGTATGTTGAGGAACATCCGTTCGCAATGGCACCCGTCGGGATTAACACAACGTACTATTTTCAGGACAACGATCCGGGTGAAGGGCATCTCAAATTTATCAAAGGCGGACATCTGAGAGAACCGCCGCATCTCTATCCGTTGGATCGCCCTAAATTTGAGGAATGGTGTGAAGCACAAGAACACGTGATCCTGTATCCGAAAGCAGGCGATTGCGTCGTGTTCATTAACCATATTCCGCATCAAGGCGCGAAAGAACGGGACGATATGGAACGGAGCAACGTCGTCTGCCACTATCAAGTGACCCCGATGTATGAAGGCGTTTGGCACGTCTCTCGCCCGCGTGGCTATCAAGGGACGTTCCCGTTTGCATAGAGATATGCATTGATGTTCTAAAGGCGGGTGTGCTTCACATCTGCCTATATTGCTTAACAAACCGACCCTATACGAATTGGAGGACACTCATGCGTAAATTTGTGATTTGCTTGTGTGCTGTGTATCTGATAGGGAATTTCCAAAGTATCGGCACAGCCGCAGAACTGGAAGGTTTAGTCGTCTACTTCGCTTTTGAAGAGGGAGCAGGCAAGACAGTCAAGGATCTATCTGGCAACGGACAGGATGGGAAATTAGAGGGCGACGCATCATGGGGAAATGGTAAATACGGAAAAGCCGTTAACTTCGGCGGAAAGGATGGAATCGTTCGGGTCGAACATTCCGACGCTTTTGAATTTACCGATGGGATCACGATTGCCGCTTGGGTTAAACCGACTTTGCTGGTGGGACCCGGCACGTGGCAACTCATTGCTGCCAAGGGACCCGATGTCGACGAATTTTTCGAGATACTGCTCCACCCAGACGGCTTCATCTGGATGGGATGGAAATTAAGCGGTGGACGCAACGTCCCTGCACAGAGTCCACACGATGTCGTCAAAGACAAATGGCAGCACGTCGCTGTCTCATTTCAGAGTGGAGAGTGGTGGACGGTCTATCTTGACGGTGAAGTATTGATAGATTACCCGAGAACCGGCGATGAACTGGTACCGATTAACGCGCCCCTTATACTCGGTACTGAGGAACCACTGGCTCTTAATCGTTACTATAATGGGATTATTGACGAGTTCGCACTCTTTAACCGTGGACTCTCAAAAGGTGAAATCAAAGACATTCAGGACAATATTCAGGACATTTTAGAGGTTGAACCGGACGGAAAATTACCGACAACATGGGGATTCCTCAAACAGAAATATGGGACTCCGTAGCAAGTCAAATTGACTGCTAAACGCACACCGTTTTTAAATGTCTGCCAATTTGGCAGACATTCCCTCCGAATTACGTCTATTTCAAGCCATTAATATTGGCATAGATATTGCACTATTCAACATCAGGAAGGGTATTGCCAGCCCGCTTTTTGAGGTGGAGATGAATCGGGTTATGAATTTTTTGCAGATAGATATTTCTGTGCCGCGTATGAATTGATGAGACACCAATAAAATCTCGTAATACATAAATGCCCGTTGCAAAGGCGACATGCATGCCTAAAATCTATCACACAAAGGAGAGATGAGAAATGAGTAAAGTCATCGGAATTGATTTAGGAACGACAAATTCGTGTGTCGCCGTTTTGGAAAGTGGCGATGCCAAAGTCATTGAAAACGCAGAAGGGAACCGGACAACGCCTTCAGTTGTCGGTTTTACGAAAGAAGGCGAACGTCCTGTTGGGCTGGTCGCTAAAAGACAGGCTACCACAAACCCTGAAAATACAATCTTTTCGATTAAAAGGTTCATGGGACGCAAATTTAACGAGATTGGCGACGATGCCTCCCGTGTTCCATATCAATTAAAAGCCGATAAAGATGGCGATGTCGCTGTAAATATTGATGGTAAGGATTATTCGCCGCCCGAAATCTCCGCTATGGTGCTTCGGAAAATGAAGGAGACTGCCGAGGCGTATCTCGGAGAGAACGTCACTAAAGCGGTTATTACTGTCCCTGCCTACTTTAATGACTCTCAGCGTCAGGCGACAGCAGACGCGGGGAAGATCGCAGGATTAGAAGTCGAGCGGATTATTAATGAACCGACTGCGGCATCCCTCGCTTATGGGTTACAAAGTGAAGGTGATAAGAAAATTGCCGTTTACGACCTCGGCGGCGGCACGTTTGACATCTCTATCCTCGAAATCGGGGACGGTGTCTTTGAGGTGAAAAGCACAAACGGTGATACACACCTCGGTGGCGACGATTTTGACCAAGCCGTTATCGACTGGATGGCACAAGAATTCCTCAGCAGCCAAGGTATAGATTTACGCAACGATCAGATGGCACTCCAACGGCTAAAAGAGGCTGCCGAAATCGCGAAATGTGAACTCTCCACGACGTTACAGACGGACATCAACTTGCCGTTTATTACCGTTGATGCCAGCGGTCCGAAGCACCTTAACTTGACGCTCACCCGCGCAAAACTGGAGCAGATTACAGATAACCTGATACAACGGTCACTTGAACCTTGCAAACAAGCACTCGCCGATGCGGAGATGCAACCCTCCGATATCGACGAAGTTATCCTCGTCGGTGGACAGACACGCATGCCGAAAGTCCAAGAGGCTGTGCAGCAACTCTTCGATAAAGAGCCACACAAGGGGGTCAACCCGGATGAAGTCGTCGCCATCGGTGCTGCGATTCAGGGCGGTGTACTCGCAGGTGATGAAGAAGTTAAAGATATCCTCTTGCTCGATGTTACGCCGCTTTCACTCGGTATCGAAACGCTCGGCGGAATGTTCACACGCTTGATTGACAGGAACACGACGATTCCTACCAAGAAATCGAATGTCTTCACAACAGCCGAGAATAATCAGACAGCCGTCGATGTTCACGTCCTTCAAGGCGAACGCGAACAGGCGGTCTACAACAAAACGATCGGACGTTTCCGATTGGGCGAGCTGCCGCCCGCCCCGAGAGGCATACCACAAATTGAGGTGACCTTCGATATCGACGCGAACGGTATCCTCAACGTGTCTGCTAAGGATACAGCGACCGGTAAAGAACAGCAGATTACGATTACCGCATCTTCTGGGTTGAGCGAGGCTGAAATCGATCAGATGGTCAAGGATGCTGAAGCGCACGCCGAAGAGGATCAGCAGAAACGCGAAGAAGTTGAAACTCGCAACCGTGCGGATTCTCTGGTCTATGAAACCGAGAAAAATCTCAACGAATTCGGCGACAAGGTAGACGACGCTTCTAAGGAAAAAGTGAACGCTGCGGTTGGACGTGTCAAGCAGGCGTTGGAAACGGACAACCACGCTGAAATCCAGTCCGCAACGGATGAATTGACGCAGGTCTGGCACGAGGTCTCTGCGCAGATGTACCAGCAGACAGCCGGTGCGGATCCAGGAGCCGAGCCAGGTGTGGACCCAAATGCTGCTGCAGGAGACCCCTCCGCTGCGGATGCAGCAACCGACGCAGCAGATAGCGAAGTCGTTGATGCCGAATACGAAGTCGTTGACGAAGAGGAAAAGAAAGACGAAAAGTAGCGAATTAGGCTTCGTGGAAGTTAATAGAGGGGGGCACATAATGCAAACAGCGTTATATGCCACCCTCGTTTTGTTAAGATATCCACAAATTTTTAGACTAAAATAGAGGGTCCACCTGTCGATTATTCTCCGGTTAACACCTTATGGATTTCAAGTGTAGCGAGTGTATCCAACTCGCAATATGCCTTTAACTGTTCAATCATCTTGCCTTTCTCTGTTTCATCTGTAGCATTGAGCATTAAATTCCAGACAGCTTGTGCTTCCAGACCATCGCGTACATCCAAATTTTCATCGTGTACATCCAAATTTTCATCGTGTACATCCAAATTTTCGTGGCGCAAGGACGGCACTAAAACAGGGAACACATTCTTGAGAGAATTAGAACCACAAAAATCAGGATGTGTATAGTGGTTTTTGAATATATCCAACTGATCCCAAAGTCTATCAATCATTGCTTCAAAAGTCGAAGCATATTCGGGAAAAGATAGTGCCAAATCCTCAAGTACGCCTTTTTCAAAATTAGCATTGTAAACAACTATGGAGCCGTGAGGAGCAACGCACTCAAGCAAAGATTCCACCAAAGGTTTTCTTGGGTCTGTGGTATCAGTGTGTATGTACTCGTGGTGTTCAACTCTACCATCCGAATGTAAAACATGACAGCTGTACTGAAATGGAAAGTGTTGGTAAGGACGTAATCCATCAAATCTCGGAATCGCAGGATTATCTGTTTCAAAATCAAGAAAGTGGATCGGGTATTCTAAGTTGGATATAAGGCGTTTGATTGCTGCATTATCAATTTCTGGTTGTTTATCTATCACGCTATTGACGTACGCCCGTTGCTTTTGACTCAATGGATAATCAACAGGAACATCCTCAAGATCAAATATACCTTTTATTATCAAGTCGTCCTTTTTATCCCAACCAAGTCTGGAAATAGTAAAAATAGATTTTTCGGGAACAGACTGCCAACAGTATTCTTTAAACGGGCAAGGATAAGGTTTTTCACACTGTTCTCCAATTAATATATTCGGTTCAACATCTCCACCGAATATAGTTTTGAACGTTTCTCTATTACTGTCAACATCGTCCATCAAAAAATCAACTTGATCCGTTACATCTTCAATAGTAAACAGGTTAGATAAATCTGGATAAACACACGCTTTACTGTTTATGAGCATCAAGTGCGTTTTAGAAACCGATAACCCGTATCCAGTTAAGACGTATTTTTGGATAGCCAAGTCGTGTAAGTATTCTTCCTTGACTATTTTTGATTTCTTAACTGTGCTATTAACTGTTGATGCCTTTACTTCAATGATTTTCCATGAGTTTCCATCCTTCTGAAGAATATCACATTTAACCAGAACATCGTTGAACATGAAAGATGCTTCAAAGATACACGTATTGCCACGCGCTATAGCTGCTTCTGTTTGTTCTATGGAAATCAAGGGGTCTATAGTATTAATCAGCACGCCTTCAGGAAAATAATCACGCGCCAAAATTCCAACTTCCTTACTCTGGTCCAACTTGCGTTGTTGTGATCTGGAAATATTAGCAGCTCTTCCCGAATAGTTTTTTTCATACCAAAGCCGTTTGTGGCACTGTAACCCACTTAAGTACTTCGATTTTGTAAGGTAGATCTGTTGGATTGAGTTAATACTATCTCTCCCTATGATATTTGCAACAGTCAAATCTAATCTTGCATTTTCCCACTGCTGCAGTCGCGACCATACCACGCCGCGATTGTAATAGGCTTCGGCATAATCGGGTTGAAGTTCTATCGCTTTGTCTAAGTCTTCAATAGCACGCTCCAGTTCACCTTTGGTGAAATAAGCGTTTCCGCGATTGTAATAGGCTTCGGCAAGGTTCGGGTTGAGTTCTATCGCCTTGTTATGGTCTACAATAGCGCGGTCAAATTCACCTTTGACCCAATACGCGTGTCCGCGACCGCGATAAGCATTTGCAGACTTCGGATTAATCTCTATCGCCTTGTTAAAGTTTTCGATGGCAAGTTCGATTTCACCTTTTTTGTTATAAACCACGCCGCGATTATTGTAAGCCTCAGCATAATCGGGTTGAAGTTCTATCGCCTTTGTATAGTCTTCAATAGCACGCTCAAATTCACGCATGTTTTCGTAAGCAACGCCGCGATTACAATAGGCTTCAACAAGATTAGGATTTAGGTGTATCGCTTTGTTAAAGTCTTTGATAGCAAGGCTCGTTATGCCTTTCCTGACATAAGCATTACCGCGATTATTATAGGCGTATGATAAATTAGGCTGAAATTCTATTGCTTTGCTGGTGTCTTCGATTGTCTTATCAGTATCACCTTTATCTTGATAAGCAAGGGCACGATTGTTATATGCTTTTGCAAAATCAGGTCTCAGTTGTATTGCTGTATTATAGTCCTCAATAGCGAGGTCAACTTCATTTATCTGATGATACGTTAAACCTCGACCATTGTATGTATCGGCGAGGTTTGGTTTAAGTTGTATTGCTTTGTTGAAATCTTGGATGGCACGTGCAAAGTCACCTATTTTGCTGTAGGCAATCCCACGATCACAATAGGCATCAGCATTATCGGGTCTGAGTTCTGTCAGTTTATTATAGTCTTTGATGGCAGCTTCAAAATCACCTTTAATGCGATAAGCGTAGCCGCGTATACTATAGATAGGCGCGTAATCCGGTTTCAGTTCAATCGCCTTATTGTATTCTTCAATGGCTTCGTCGTATTTTCTCGCGAACAGTCTCTGGGCACCCCGTCGCGAATGTTGGGAAAAAAGGTTGTCCCTGTCGGTTAATTTGCTGTTCATAATATTGTCCCTCAGGAGTCAAGTGCATCAACTGGTAAGTTATAAGGCTGTGTAGCACTATTTCTTTCAAAAAAACCGAGTAAGTCGGAAAATAAGGTCCTTTCCGAGATTCCCATTTTTTCTAATGCCGTTCTGATATCCGCTTTGTCTCCACTACAGATTGTGATTTCTTGTGTAATCATTTCTGTATCTATCTCCGGTAAGCCAAATAAGAACACTGATTGCTGCATAATCAGCCGCTGGATTTCCACTATTTGACTGTCCAGCGTCGGAGCCCATAGATACCAACCTTCTTGATCAATCGAAAAAAATACTGCCAAATCCTGCTGAAGCTGTTCAATAGTTGTTATCTCTTCAATTTTCTCACTATGGTTTTCCAACACAATAACCTTGCCATTTATGTTCTCATCAGTGCAGGCAAACCAGAGAGCGACTAACGGACTAAAGGTAAAATCAATTAAACCTGTAGCAACGCGATTATGTTGTAAATGCGCCATGCACTCTAAAGCGGACAGGTCTCTATATGTAGATGGATACCTTAGCTTAATCTCATTAATAATTTCAAGGAGATAGTTCTGGTACAAATCGCGCAACGGATAAGGTAAAAAATCATCTGCCCGTCCCAAATCCTCGGAACTGCTTACCAAACGACGATAGGCACTGCTGGTCACACGCCATGCCTCGTCTTCCTGACCGCGATAGAGGTAACTTTTTTCGGGATCGGTTATCGCGTCTATTTGGTTGATGTAGTCTGTTAGACTGGATATCTCAATAGGTGTGTTCATACGTTGATATTCTTCTCTCAATTATACAACTCGGAGATGCGTTTGTCAATCGATTTTCTACGTTGTGATTTTTCGAGAATGACACGAAGTATACCAACCAAAAATCCGCGAAATCCACGTATGCCGCGACTCAGACAACTTATTGCGGGAAAATATAAAGGATAAATACCAGTTGGTAGGATTTCTTTAGCGTTAAATAGACAACACACAAAGGTCATCGCTCTGCCAGCTGACGGTGCGATCATCGACTTTCGATGCACCACGTCTCAGGTACCCATCAATCGACTTACCTTCGAGTACCCGGACTTCAAATGTATAGGGGGGATCAATTGTGAAGGGTGTGATCTCGGAGATATTTCCGCAAGCCGTCGCAGCTGCCTCCCGAATCAGTTCGCAGGAGCGTTGTGGTGAGATATGCAACGCCAGTTCCTGTCCGAGTCCCTGTTTCGTTTCAACACTATAGATGTTGGGGATCAGCTGCTCGGCTTCAGCGATCGCTTTATCGTCGCCGGAGATGAAGACGGTAGGGACATCGAAGGTACCTGCCAACGCTGCACGGCATCCGAATTCGCCGATCCTCTCTCCATTGAGTTTATAGTATTCGATGGACAAAGAAGAATAGGTATGACTCAACGGTGCGTTCGGTGTGCCTGCCATCGCATGCTGCCCTACGAAAAAGAGGGCATCATAACCCTCGTCAAGATAGTAGGGCGGACGGATCGGACCGCGTGCGATTAACTTCGCCTTCGGATGAAATTCAAGGACCTCAATCCCGCCAGAACCGTGTCCATCCCAGACCACGATTTCTGCGTTTGCATCCACATCAAGAATACCATCGACAGCAGCATTTACCTCTTGCGTCAACAATTTCATGGCTGCCTGTTTCAGGGGACCCTCTTCACGGGTTTGATTGAAACGGGATACCATCGCAACGCCTTCCAAGTCGGTCAAAATGTAAATCTTCATGGTTGGGTTCCTGTCAGATTTAAGTAAAACCTACAATTAACGAGACATCTATAGAAGGCGGGGTTCCAAACCCTGAAGAAACACCCCAGCAAAAACCCTGCAACGCGGAGGTATCTTATTGAAACGAATATCCGGACAATACTACGACACCGTCCACGTTTCACCATCGTGAAGGAGTGCGTTGAGGTCGCCCTCGCCTGTACGTTCTGTTGCGGTGCGGATTTGGTTCGTCATCAGGTCCTCATAACACGGGTGCTGGACGCTTCGGAAGATACCCATAGGATGTGGCATGTCAGGCGTATCGCTCATCCCTGCGAGGAAATTCGCTAAAGTGGTGTCTTCGGCGTGCTGATCGTGGACAATGAGGTCGTCAATGGTGTGCTCACCATCCGTGAGGTCAACGACTTCAGGTTGGAAACCGTTGAGTCGGATTCCCTTATCGTGTTCTGCCCCGAAAACAAGCGGTTCACCGTGTTCGAGAAGCACTGTATGATCAGTCTTGTGCTCTTTTTCTCTCTGTAGTTCAAAGGTTTTATCGTTAAAGATATGACAATTTTGGTAGACCTCAATGAAAGACGTGCCTTTATGCTCAAAGGCAGCCTTGAGCATCGGACGCAAATGATCCAAGTGAATGTCTACTGACCGCGCGACGAATGTTGCGCCTGAAGCAAGCGCGAGGCTGATTGGGTTAAACGGTGAATCCAAGGATCCGAGTGGCGTGGAATATGTCGTTTTCCCTTGTTCGGAGGTCGGTGAGTATTGCCCTTTCGTGAGTCCATAGATACGGTTGTTGAACAGCAGCATGTTGATATCGAAATTCCGACGCATCAGGTGGATGAAATGGTTACCACCGATTGAGAGTGCATCACCGTCACCCGTGATAACCCATACGGAGAGATCGGGGTTCGCCATCTTTACACCCGAGGCGATCGTTGGTGCTCTACCGTGGATCGTGTGGAAACCGTAGGTGTTCATGTAGTACGGGAACCGACTTGAGCACCCGATGCCAGAGATAAAGACGACATTCTCTTTCGGAATGCCGAGTTCAGGTAGCGTACGTTGCGTCTGGGCAAGAATAGAATAGTCGCCGCAGCTTGGACACCAGCGTACATCTTGGTCGGATTTGAAATCATTCCTTGTGAGGGTCGGTGCACCGACCGGAATCCGTGAGGTTCTTTTTCTTTTCATGATATTTTACCGCCTTTGGCGTTTGACGCTAAAAGTGTTCTATCTCTTTAAGTATTTCGTCTATCTTGGTATGCAACTCAAAAACATGAAACGGTTGTCCCTGTACTTTGTTAAGCCCAATCGCATCAATCAGATAGGTGGCGCGGATGAGTTGCAGGAGTTGCCCACTATTGAGTTCCGGAATTAATATCTTTTTGAATCTTTTGAGGATATCGGCTAAGTCATTTGGGAACGGATTGAGATGCCGGAGATGAACATGCCCTATCGGGAGTCCTTCGGCGACGTAATTTTCCGCTGCGGTTCTGAGCGCACCGAAAGTGCCACCCCATCCGAGCAAGAGGACATCGCCTTCCTGTGCACCAAAGACCTCAATCGGTGGAATGTCGTTGGCAATGCGTGCCACCTTTTCCGCTCGGATTTCTACCATTTTCTCGTGGTTATCGGGGTCGTAGCTGACGTGTCCGGTCACATCGGATTTCTCCAATCCACCGATGCGGTGCTCTAAGCCGGGCGTGCCTGGTTTTGCCCACGGACGCGCCAGTGTCTCTGGGTCGCGTAGGTACGGCTCAAATTCCGTACTGGCATCTGTGCGCGTTGAGAAATTCGGTTTAATCTCTGGTAATTCGGAGAGTTCGGGGATTTTCCACGGTTCGGCACCCATCCCGATATAGAGGTCGGACAAAAAGATGACCGGTGTCCTATATTTCACTGCGATCCGGCACGCCTCATAAACAGCTTCAAAACAGTCGAACGGACGTGAGGAGGCAACGATCGGGATCGGAGACTCGCCATTCCTGCCGTAAAACATCTGTAGGAGGTCGGACTGTTCCGTCTTTGTCGGCATTCCTGTTGAGGGGCCTGCCCGTTGAATGTTACATACGACGATAGGGAGTTCAGCAATCATCGCGAGGTTAATCGCTTCGGCTTTGAGTGCAAGTCCGGGTCCGCTACTGCCGGTAACACCGAGTGCACCACTAAAGGCGGCACCGATTGCGACACCGACAGCAGCGATTTCATCTTCCATCTGCATGGTGATGACACCGAAATTCCGGTATTCTGCAAGTCCATGAAGGATGTCGCTGGCAGGTGTTATCGGGTAACTCCCATAAACGAGTGGTAAACCAGATTGATGTGATGCAGCGATGAGTCCAAGCACTGTTGCCATATTGCCTTCGATGTTTCGATAGGTGCCGGGTTCAAAAGGTGCCGGTTTGACATCGTAAGAGACAGCGAATTGCTCCGTCATATCACAGTAGGTATTCCCTGCGCGAAGTGCGAGGATATTTGGCTCAATGTACTGCGGTCTTCGAGCGAATTTCGCCTTGATCCACTTCATCGTGTATTCCATTGGACGATTGTAGAGCCAGAGGATCATACCGAGTGCGAAAAAGTTCTTACATCTATCAATTTCGGCCGTACTGAGTTGTGTTGTTTCGAGTGCTTTTCGCGTGAGTCGTGTTAATTCGACACGGAAGACTTGGTACTTTGTAAGGTCATCGCTTTCGAGAGGGTCTTCTTCATATCCTGCAAGGCGTAGATTGCGTCGCGCGAAATTATCAGAATTTGCAATAAGGATGCCGTTCGGTTTAAGTTTATGGAGATGGACTTTTAACGCGGCGGGGTTCATCACTACGAGTACGTCACAGAGGTCACCAGGCGTATGAATTTGTTCACTTGAGAAGTGGAGTTGGAATCCGGATACACCTGCCAAAGACCCGGCGGGCGCACGAATCTCAGCGGGGTAATCAGGGAGGGTAGCGACATCGTTCCCAATGAGGGCGGTGGTTTCTGTCATCTGCGTGCCAATAGACTGTGAACCATCACCGGAATCGCCAGCAAATAAGATTGTCGCTGCCTCGATTTGCTCTACTGGCTTGCGCATCACAATTGGTTCCTTTTTGTGTGGTAGGTGCGCGCGCTCTGAACGCGCCGATAAAGTCTGAAATCCATTTATGCACCCTCGCGTGCTTTAAAGGCATCTCGAACGGGTCTCGGAGGTAGCGTTAGGACTTCTTTCGGAAATTCCTCAACGAGATAAGAGATCGCATCACGGATGGAAACCATACCGATCGGTCGGTTTTCTGTATCAACGATCGGAACGTGTCGGTAATGACCGCGTGCCATATAGAGAATAGCAGTATTCAAAAAATCTTCGGGACTTGCCGTTTGCGGGTCTGCTATCATGAATTCTTTAACACCAACGACATCAAGGTCGCCGACCCGCTTGTTGAGGATTTTGTATAGGACATCTCGTTCACTAAAAATCCCGCGAAGATAACCGTTTTCGACGACCGGTGCGGCACCAATCTTATGCGTAAGGAGTATATCAATGGCTTCGTTTGTGCTAGAATTAATGTCAATAGTGACAATAGGACGCATTATCTCTTTTAGTGAAACGTGGATCTCATGTGCGCGCCATGCTTTTAATGCATCTTCTTCGTCCATCTGTTTTAATTCTTCGTCAATCGCTAAATCGTAAAGCACGGTTACGCCTCCTGTTCCTGATTTTCTATAAATATAGCAATATGTTCCAAAATATCACGGGTTGAAATTATACCGATGGGATATGCTTCGCTTTGGTCGTCCCAAACGCAGAGCGGAACGTGTCGGAAGTGTCCGAGATGCATCAGATTTAATGCGAAGGCAATCGGGTCGCTGGCGCGTAGTGCCTCTGGATCGGGTGTCATGACCTGTTCAACTCTAAAGTCCGAAGGTCCGGCGCGTTGTCCACTCAAGTGAGTGAGCAGGTCACGTTCAGTAATAATCCCCACCAATTGTTCATCAGCATCAACAACGAGAACACACCCTCGCTCTTCTTCCTGCATCAAATCAATGACAACAGAGACAGGGGAACCAACTTGCACGGTGGTAGGTTGTTTGTAGTCAAGGGTACTAATCGGTAAAGATAACGTTCTGGCATCCATCGCATCTATTCCTTCAGATTAACGTCAGAAAACGGTTTTGAGTTTCTTATCCTCTTACTTAATAAGGATACCACATTTTCAGACGATTTGCAAAAATATTTTCCGTAAATAAGTCGAGATGTATTGGGCAATCTCTACCATAATTTTAAGCCGTTCTATACCTTCAATGTAACTGCGCGCGAACTCGGTGAACCCCAACCGGGAATAATGATGCTCCATCTACCTGCAGGGCCGCCTGCGACTGTGAGTAGAAGGTCTGCCACGGCGTATCGGTTTGTGGTGTCAGCGATGTATTTTCGGACATCGGTTTTGCTAAAACCGTCACCGGAGATCGTCTTCGCATGTTCAACACCTATCACAATAAGCGTTTCTCCGCTGCTGTTCCCCGGTGCAGCCATGTTAGCAGAGATGGTATTCAGGATACCTTCAGCAGTGTTGCTCCCGTGGTCATTGACGGTTTGTGGACCGGCAGCGGCGAAAACGGTGACGGTGCTATCGTCGGTTTGGAACCCGCGATCGACATGTAGAGGTTCCCACGGACTCGTCTCCTCTTTTTCAGCGATGCAGCAGGTATATTTCCCGGCGTGTCCAAACGCGGCGCGATCGAGTTCACCGGGTAACGCGCCGCCAATATTTGTGCATACGAACCGCACTGCACGACCGATCGTTGCGTTTGCACGCCACCCTTGCCCAAAGAGGTTGAATCCATCATTGATGTCTAATGTCTTTCGGATGGGACCGTTTACGATAAGCATCGGTCCAACGTGGGATGTCGTGACTTGCACACCGTGGAGGTTGAACGCCTCGGTGGTCATCGTCTCAACAGCGGTGAGGATAAGCGGTAGATACGCCGGTTTGCAACCCGCCATGACGGCGTTGATTGCGATCTTCTCAACGGTAGCTCTGCCCCATTTTGGTGGGATTGCTGCAATAAGCTCATCTGGATCTCGGTCTGTTCCGCTGAGCATGCGTTCGACACGTTCCGGTGTCGGTGGAACGACAGGTAACCCATCCGTCCATCCGTTCTCATAGCATGCCTCAATAAGGTCCTCGGTTTCGTTAATCTCAACGGGTGTAGAATGCCATTCTCGTGCCATAGATATGTCCTTTCGATACGATTCGTGTTTGATATACGCCTTAAGATATGCTATCATATTAGCACGAATCCTTTAGATTTGCAAGACTCTGTTTCAGAGTTGATGATTTGATGATATATAAATTTTCAAAAATACACGAAGTGTGGTATTATTGTGTAACACAGCACCATCCGTATTCAAGCAATAAAATAATTTCTAAGGAAAACTTTAAAATGGCGAGGTTAGAAGGTTTCAGGGTAAGAAATTTCGGGGTTCTCAAGGATGTGACGCTCGGTCGCTTGTGGAATCAACAAAAAATAGAAGCACTTACGCCTATGACCGCAGTCATCGGTAAGAACGGAGTCGGCAAAAGCGCACTATTTGACGCTTTTGGGTTCCTGGCAGATGCTCTTAACTTCAATAATGTTGAAGAAGCATGTGACGCACGAGGGCGCGGTGGCATCGACAGAATGCGGACACATGGAACAACAGATCCTATTGAATTCGATGTATACTACAGAGAACACGGAAACGCCAGACCCATTACATACCAAATTGCTATTACAGCAGATAGTTTCGGACGCCCTTATGTCCTTCGGGAACGTCTTCGACAAAGACGAAAGGGGCAGAAGCGTGGTTGGCCCTTCTCTTTTCTTATACTGAATAACGGCAGTGGTATGGCATGGAAAGGAGATCAAGCAGGACACCAGATTGATGAAGAAACTGAGGATTTAGATCTTTTCGATCTTTTAATGGAACTAAGAAAAGCACCGGAATCTCGGGAAACTGAGTCTATTGAATTGGATGACCCACGAAAACTTGGGATTGCCACGATTGGGGCATTGAAACAACATCCTCGAATTTCTGCTTTTCGCCGGTTCATTGAGGGATGGTATCTCAGTTATTTTACCCCGGATGCAGCGCGTAGCCTACCACTTGCTGGTCCCCAAGAACACCTTAATACCCGTGGCGATAACCTTGGCAACGTTGTGCAATTTATGGAGCGTGAACATCCACAGCGTTTCAAAGCGATTCTAGAAAAAATTGCTGATAAAATACCCGGAATAGACCGAATCGACACTGAAAAAACCAGTGACGGCAGACTATTACTTAAATTTAATGACAAAGGGTTTCAAGACCCCTTTTATGTGCAACAAATGTCTGACGGAACACTTAAAGTATTCGCTTATCTACTAATGCTTGAAGACCCAACACCGCCTCCCTTTATTTGTATCGAAGAACCGGAAAATGGTCTATATCACAAGCTTTTGGAGACTCTCGCCACCGAATTTCGTGAACACGCTACTGGACACAAAAGTGGTTCACAGGTTTTTATCACGACACACCAACCATATTTCGTCGATGCATTAGATCCCAAAGAGGTTTGGATTCTGGAAAAGGGAAAAGACGGATTTTCCAAAATCCATCGAGCAAGCGAATATCTGCTTGTAAACAATCTTATTGAGGAGGGACTTCCGTTAGGCGGGCTCTGGTATAGTGACTATTTTGATCCGAGGTGATAAGTGCACTTTGAAATACTCGTTGAAGATCAATCCGGTGAAAAAGCACTTGAGATCCTGATGCCGAAGATTATTGGTGATCAACATACATGTGATTTTCATTTCTATCGTGGAATTGGTCGCATTCCACCAAATCTTAAGAGTAAAACCGATGTAAGTAAACGCATTTTGCTTGACCAGATTCCAAGGTTGCTTAGAGGGTTTGGAAAAACGTTTGCCAGCTATCCATCCAACTATCCAGCAGCAGTAATTGTAGTTTGTGACTTGGATGATAGGTGTCTAAAAACGTTCCGCCAAGAACTTCTTACTGTCTTAGACGCGTGTAACCCCAGACCAGAGACTCGGTTTTGTATCGCTATAGAGGAGGGTGAAGCGTGGCTACTCGGAGATATTCCAGCAATCAAACAGGCTTATCCAAAAGCCAAAGACAACGTGCTGAAAAATTACAAAAACGATTCTATTTGTGGAACGTGGGAATTACTGGCTGAGGCAGTATTTATAGGGGGATTAAAGGCATTAGAACAGAGAGGCAAACAGGCAATCGGGAGAGAAAAATCCACATGGGCACAGAAAATTGCCCCAGAGATGGATATAAATAAAAACTTGTCCCCCAGTTTCTGTTATTTTAGAGATAAAATTCGAGAACTGATATGAGTACCTACTATTCATCTTTCAATGTACGAAAACAAGGAGAAAAAACAGCGTGAAAATTGCTTTTATCGGTGTCGGCGGCATCGCTGGCAACTACCGCCGAAGCCTTAAACAACTTGAACGTCCCATCGCAGCGGTCTGCGATATAAATGCCGAACGCGCAGAAACGATCGCGACTGAGGAAAACGCCACCGCTTATACCGATCACGGTGAAATGCTGAAAAAAGAAAAACCGGATGTGGTGTTTACCTGTATCCCACCGGGTGCGCACACGACACAGGTTGCCGATGCCGCAGCGGCTGGCGCAGCACTCTTCGTAGCGAAACCCGTCGCACAGGATTTGGAAACAGCACGACACACAAGCGACGCAATCGACACCGCCGGTGTTATCAATCAGGTCGGCTATATGGCACGGTATAGCGATATTACGGCGAAAACGAAGGAATTGGTCGGCGATCGACAATTGACGATGGGAATCGGACGGTTTCTCACGAGGATGGGCGCCGGTCACCCGTGGTGGGGAAAATATGACGTATCACGCGGACAGATGGTAGAACAGACGACACACGTCTTCGACCTCATCCGTTATTTTCTTGGCGATGCGGTGAGTGTCCACGCTTACGGTATCAAAGGTGTCTCGGACGGGATCGCCGATTTCGAGGAGTGCACCATCTGTAATATAAAATTTGAGAGCGGGGCAGTGGCGAGTATTACCAGCACATGTGTCGCCCGCGCACACGAAGGTTTTGCAACCGAGCTCGTTGGCGACGATCTCTATCTTAAACTTACACACGATTCGGGTTTACGCGGTCAGATTGGCGACGAAGGCATTAACTACACCGGTACGGAAGCCGGTTATTTCCGACAGGTTGAGCAGTTCGTCAAGGCGGTCGATGCAAACGATCAGGGATTGGTGCTATCTTGTTACGCCGATGCCGTCAAAACACTTGCCGTCACACTCGCCGCGAACCGTTCGTTGGAGACAGGACAGGTGAAACAAATCGCTAAGTGACCAAGAAAGAAATCAACGCTTGCTTGATTTCGCCAAAGCCTGTGCTAAGTTTCCTTGATGACCGCATCGCGCAGTATTAATTGGAATTTCCTGGCCTCGAAACCTAATTCGGGAAGTTTTCAGTCGGTTTCGTTGATACTTGTGCATACCTGGCCCGTGGACCAGGACGGGAACCAGACTTATCTCAATATGATTTGGAGTGTAATTGTCAACGATTCTCGCCCCTTCCTGCAATTGCCTGACCACCTTTGATGCATCGGTATCACCCTTGAGTTCCATTGGAACTGCAACGAGATAATTTTGGGCATCATCAATGTGGAAAAGGATCAAGTCACATTGATTGGTCTTGGCTCTGTCTGTTGGAAAAGCAAGGTCTACATCTAACACAACGCGGTTTGTTGGTTTAGATTGTAAGTTAGCCATAGAGACGCGACATCCTTCTTTGATATAAGGGGATGTCGCGTTCCTATTTCCTACCGACTGACGAACCTTCTCAAGTGCCTCATGAAGATTCACGTTCACCTTCACCTTTCTTTTTTTCAAACCTCTGTTGGAGATTCACTGAGCGGTTGTAGAGTCCTTCGGCAACATCCTCGTAATCTTCTGGAGAGATACCTTCTCTTGGATGAAACGGAATTTCCTTGACAGGTTCGTCCTTCTGGCAATGCCACACGCCGATCTCTTCGGGTAACAGCCAACTTGCGGGTTCATCAGTTTCTTCAGCCAGTAATCCTTCAAGCGTTAGGTTGCTTATTTCCTGAAGTAACCAATCACTGTGTGTTGTTATGATCACTCTCACTCCCGCGCGAACCAAGCGAGTGAGGATAACTGCTATGTCTGCTTGGGCACCCGGATGCAGGTGTGCCTCCGGTTCTTCAATGATGAGCGTATCGCCAGGGCGAACAAGACCTCGGAGATATAAAACTAAGGGGGCAAGTTCAGATACCATTGCAGCGGTTCTCGTTAAACTAACTTCTTGCGCCGAACCATCTGGACAGTAGTTGTACTTCGGATATCCGCCCTGCGAAGTCGTTACAATTATCTTTCCAGCAAGAACCTCAGACTCTAATGCATCCGCGATCCCTTGTATTTCAGGGGCGGGTTTACCATTTTCCTTATGAAAGGTTAGGTGGCGCATAAAATCCACGGTCACCGCTGAAAACGTTGGAATTTCTGAAGGTCCGTTACCTGAACGGAGTGTCAAATCCATAAGAGAACCGGCGACGACGCGGTAACTTTGTAGGAGACCACTACGGGCCGCTGGTAAATAGTAACACTTTTCACTATTTTGCTCTGGATTGGGGGGACGGCTCAATATGCCCTTTCTTTTTTCATTGAGAGTGACCTTACCGCCTCCTGATCGTAATCTGAAATGCCAATTTCCTAGATCTATATCACTAAGGTTTAGTGATACTTCCAGAGAATCGCTGTTGCTACCGCCAAAACGTTCTAAATCCGAAACCGACGCAACATCAAAACAGCGTTTGAACGCGAGTTCGACAGCGTCATGATGTGATGAAAGTTTGTGCGGTATATTTTTCTTAATCGGCTTAGCAGTGTGAGAGAATTGAAAAAAAATGCTGTGCAGTGCATACACCAAGGTAGCAAAATAGGTCTTCCCTGTGTTGCTCGGACCGACAAACACTGTCAACGGACGCAAATCAATATCCGCCTCCGCAATAGGACCGAAATTCTTGACAGCAATTTCAACCTTCGGATGTTGTTGTGTATCTTTGATTTCGCTCATTGTTATTGCTCCTACGGGCGATGAATCGCCCTACTACAAACAGAAGATCGCCATTAGAAAAACGTCAGATACGGTTTTCCAACAATCTCACACCATAACAGGACTGCGAGTTCGCGGGCGTGGTAATCTCCCCACATGGATGCCTCTCCGCACGGGATCTTCCGACCCTCTGGCACATAGTCCCAACCGTTCGGACGGTGATACACAGAATGCAGCAACAACCCTTGATGCGTCTCGGAGGTAGAGAGATACGGCTCCGCGAAAAGCGTCTTGGCGACCGTTAAACCTGCTTGATAGTAAGAGTCTCCTGCTTCCGTCTCACCATGGTTTCTGAGATAGTTTCCGAGTCGAATCAGTCCTTGCGCTGCAATCGCTGCGGCGGAACTATCTACCGGTTCAAGATCGTTATACGGATCCGCGGGAACCGCGAAATAATCACCGAGTTCTGCTAAACCCGGAGCACCGGTATCCCAATACGGAATCCCGTCTTGCGCCGTGTTCTGAATATAGAAATCCGCTGTGGCTTCCGCGGCTTTTCGGATATGTGCTATCGCCAAATCATAGCCGCCGTAAGGTTCCAAATCGGCTTCGGAGAGTGTATCAAAGAACTCAAGTTGCTCAGCGTAACCCGTAATAATCCACGCCAATCCGCGCGTCCACGTTGTAAAAGGTGAGTACCCCTGCTGTGTGCTTGGGCAGCGGTAGTTCCCGTCGTTGGTATTGAAGATAGATTCATGCACAACCCGTCCCCGTAGGTCATAAGCGTCGCGTCCTTCGCCGTAATAGACGTTATAGGTCGCTGTCGTCTGTGAATGTTGGAGCAGACGTTCCAATAGACTGATAGCGACATCGCCTTCACCCATCAGCACAGCACCGAGCGTGTGTCCGAGTGCCAATACCCGTAAAGATCGGATTGTATCCGAAAAGAGCGAGTGCGGTCCGTTGAAAGAGGCGATATACCCCGTCCCGTCTTTAATCTGGGTCCAGCGACTCGCTTGAACGGCGGCGGAGGCTTGCAGCGCCAATTCATAGAAGTGCATCTCGTTATCGTCGTGCGGAATCACACCCTCGCGCATGAGGCGGCGGAGGTTACCGTAAGTGGAAACGTTGTTGAACCCGTGATCATGCACACCGATGTGTGTGACGTGCGGTGCCATCTTTTCTATTGTGTTCTGTCTCCCGATCTCAAGGAACTGTTCGTCACTGGTCGCGTCAAATTGGAGGATCGCGGAACCGAATTGGAACCCTTGCGTCCACTCCGTCCAGCCGCGTGTCGTATAGGTGCCAGCAACAGTGAAGACAGGCGTACCTTTTTCAGGGGGCCATGTGTCCTCAATGGCTAAAATCTTCTGAGCTGAGTATTCAAAAAGCCTCTCAATTTGAGGCTTCAGATCGTCAATATGTAATGAATCGTTTATCTGCATTTTTTAAAATTTCCTTGCGGTTCGGTGAGGTGCATTGGATGAACAACGACCCCTCCGTAGATCCGCCTCCGCCGTTGTTGCAGGCTACAGTTTTGGTTTAACGTTTCATTCTTAACCAGAAATCATTCTTAACCAGAAACCCATATTCTCACTGCAAAGCAAACAGACATAGCGGACCAGAAGCAATAAGTTAAAAATCTAAAACTGCCTTACGGTGTGTTTACAGCACCAACACCTTTATATCGCTCACATATCACTTCGATAAGATTGGTTGTAGATTTCCCCGGGACGTTTAGTCCTACGACGACTTTACCGCCGTTCGCCTCAACGACCTCCCGCTCAATGAGTTGTTCGAGTTTATAGTCGCCCCCTTTAACGTGGATACTCGGCTTGAGTCCGGAGAGTAGGTCAATCGGTGTCAATTCTGGAAAGATGACGACGTAATCGACGCATTCCAACCCGGCGAGCATCTCTGCGCGTTCTGCTTCAGGCACAAGCGGACGGTTTTCTCCCTTGAGCTGTTGTACCGAACTATCACTGTTGACACCAACTACGAGTAAGTCTCCGAGCTGGCGTGCTGCTTGTAGATACCGGAGATGTCCCAAGTGTAGCACATCAAAACAGCCGTTGGTAGTGACAACCGTCTTACCGTCTGCTTTCGCCTCTTGAAGAACGGATGCAAGTTCACTGCGATGATAGATTTTTGGGTTTAACATGTTTTGTTTTCGATAACAGTTGCCTTATACCTCCGATTGTAGATTTTAGGACGTTAATAGTCTATCACGCCTCGGACGCTTTGACAAGTTTTTCCTTTCGAGCATCAGCATCGTTCAGTACCCAATTTTCCCTTGACGCAAAAGACTGATTCCGTGTAATATATATGACGTAATGTGAAACAATATCATAACATAATTATGGAGAAAAATGTGTTAAGATACAGATGCCTTGCCTCTATCGCTATTTTGGCGTTTTTAATGCTGTCTGGCTGTGCCGTGCTTCGCGACACACCGCAGACCGATGCATACAATCGGTTCGCGATACGAGCCGCACAAGCGCAACTCTGGAACGAAGCCATCTTTCGATGGAAGCAGGTCATCAATATTGACCCAAACGACTCCAAGGCACATAACAACCTCGGTGTCGCTTATGAAGCCATCGGGAACATGGACGCGGCTTTTACTGCTTATCAACGCGCAACCGAATTAGAACCAGATAACAGATACTACAGACTCAACTATCGACGCTGCCGTATTCATCTTCGACGAAGTGGTGGCGATAGCGAAGACACACCACAGATAGAAGAAAGCGAACCCTCATCCACCGAAGAGTGAGGCACCTTATGCAGATCACAAAAAACATTGGAATCCTATTGGTAGTGCTAACACTTTACGGATGTGGTAGTACCGTAACACGTGTCTCCATTCCGGTGAAAGTCGAATCCGAAATCGACATTAATCGGTATTCCAACTTCGCCGTTCTGCCATTTGTCCCCGAAAAAGAGATAAGGCGTAACGAAGAACTGCCTGAAGAAATCGGCGAGGAGATCGCCTCAATACTCCGCAGCGGTTTGGCACGCCAAAAACACTTTGAGGTCGTCAGTACACAAGACACAGCGCGGATGCTGACAGGTGAAACCGTCGAGCAGGAGTGGTTCTCTGATACAGAACGCCTCAGCCAACTCGGAGAGTATTTTGAGGTGAAAGGGATTATCATCGGAAGCTTCCGTTTCTATTCGGATAGCCGACCCAGAAGGTATTATGGAGAACGCTATTCCATACAGAACCAACGCTACGTTATGGATTATCAGGACTACATGGAAAAAACCTATCTCCTCTCACTGCGAGTCATGATTTTCGATGTCGAAACCGAAGAAATTATCTGGGATGAAGACTACCGGCGTAGCACTGCGGAGGCGCATACGATCGGCTCCTTTATTTTTTCGGAAGCGGGTCCACAGGCAAACACGATGCGAGAACTCGGCAAGCGTGCCGCAATGGAGTTTACGCGTGAAATCTCTCCACACTACGAACGCGAAGATCGATATTTGGTCAATTGAACAAAACTTACTATAATACAGAATAGGAGTTAGAGGTGTGAGAAACAATAAAACTAAATCGCTAACAACGAAAAATATATCTGCAAAATACACCCATCACACACGACCGATATTCGGTAGATACCTCCTTTGTACGCTTCTATTTGTCGGTTTATTGATGCCTTGTGTCGGATGGGCACAAGCTTTCGGTAAAAACAAGATCACGGCACAACGTTTCGATTGGCATATCCATCGGACGGAGCATTTCGATATATACTACTATCCGAGCGAGGGGAAACTTGTGCCTATCATGGCTGCGATCGCCGAAGAGGCTTACGAACAACACAGCGAGGATTTTGAACACGAACTGCGAGATAGAACGCCGCTGATCCTCTACAAATCGCACAAGGATTTTCAGGAAACCAACATCATCTTACAAGAGCTTCACGAAGGTATCGGTGGTTTCGCGGAACTCTTTAAGCACCGCATTGTTATTCCGTTCACAGGCTCCCTTGAAGCGTTTCGAGAGGTAATTTTTCACGAACTCATCCATATCTTTCAGTACGACATCATCTATCAGAAACCGCACGCCCGTATCTACAGCGGCGAATTCCTCTATTCACCTCCGATCTGGTTCATAGAAGGGATGGCAGATTATTTCGCCGAAGATAACGACGCGATCGGCGAGATGGTCATCCGCGATGCGAGCATGACGAACAACATCGTACCGTTACCGCAACTCCAGAACTTCAACCGACTCAGCTCACCCTACGTCGGATATAAGTTAGGACAACTGGCGGTGGCATATCTCACGGAGACCTACGGACGAGAAAAAATTGCTGAGATTCTACGCGGGTTACGACAGAGCCGTACGAAAGACATTAACCGTGTTTTCACGGAAGTACTCGGTGTGGAACTCGAAGAATTCGATAAAGCGTGGCGACAGACCGTACGGAAACGCTATTGGCCCCTCATTGAAGACCGTGAATTGCCCGATCTCGTGGCGAAAAATCTTACCGAAAAATCAAGATACTCGCATAACATCAAACCGATCTGGTCGCCGAGCGGCGACATTATCGCTTACGTCACGGGGAACGATGGGTTTCTTGAGGTCGTTCTGATGTCCGCAAAAACAGGTGAGCGGATTGATCGGGTTACCAAACGATTTTTCCGAGAGAAATACGAAGAGATCCGAACCGATTTCAGCGGATTCGGTAGAAGCCTTGCGTGGGCACCCGATGGCGACAGAATCGCTTTCGTCGCTAAGCATCACGACGCTAACTATCTCCTCGAAGTGAACATCCTAACCGAAGAACTCACGCAGTACTTCAGGCTCGACTACGATAACATCTCCTCCCCAGACTATGACGGCAGCGGTGAACGGATCGTGTTTTCGGCACTCAAAGAGGGGCAGACAGACCTCTACAGCATTGAGCTCCTAACAGGTGAAATCGATAGATTGACCTTCGACGCGTTTAACGACACGCACCCGTCATGGCATCCAACAACTAACAAAATCATCTATACCTCCGAACGGGGACGAAAAAATAGACTCGTACTGATCGATCTCGACAACGGTACAGAACGTGTGTTAACCAACGGTACCTATAACGCTATCAGTCCATCATGGACACCTGACGGAGAATCGATTCTCTTCTGTGCAGATGGACAACGTATTTATGATATATACAGGCTTGAATTAGTGGCCGTCAGCAGTCAGGGCGGTTTTTCTGCGAAAAACCTTTCGGCAGTCAGCAAAGAAGTTTCTGATGAACATGGTCTCTCTTTGCCGATAGCCGATAGCCGACAGCCGATAGCCACTTCAGACCAGACGCTACAGGTCGAGTTGACGCGTTTGACCAATATGATGACCGGCTGTTTCAACCCGAGTTTATCGCCAGACGGAAAGCAGCTCCTGTTTACTGCCTATCAGAACGGGAAATACGATGTCCATACGATGGCGGTTGTTAAAACCACGGAAGAAAAAGTTGAGATCACAGACATTGCTGAACCGACCGCCGTTTTAACAGCAGAAAAACCGGAGAACTATAGGATCGCCAGACGGAAGTATAGTACAAAATCCTCTTTCGCTTTAGATGCGATCTTCCCAGATTTCACGCTCGGTGCTGACGGTATCCTGAGAAGCTCGGTGCAGATTATCGGTAGCGATATGTTGGGCAACCATCGGATCGGGGTCAGTGTGATGAACCAATCCAGTTACCTCGCACCGGATTTCATCGCACAATACGGGTTCTTGACGAACCGGACGGACATCGGCGCGATGATTTACAATTATCACGAATACCATATCTTAGGTGGCATCCAGAGCAGGCGGGGTATTTTACAACGGATTACGGGGCTCGGTGCATATCTTAACTACCCATTTGACAGGTACCATCGACTCGATCTTAACTTCTCAATGTATTCACAACCGTTCGCCTTTAATTTCCAAACGAGTCGTCCGTTGGATCCGTTTGACAATAGAGGTCTACTTACAACCGGTTCTATCGCGTTTGTCGGCGATACGACGATGTGGCGTGAATGGTCGCCTTATAGCGGCTCCCGATACCGCCTTGAAGTCGAACAATCTTTTCCAATGATCGGTAGCGAATTGGCTCTCACAAATGTTATCTTTGATGCGCGACGCTATTTCGGTCTCGGTAGACGTTCTACCATCGCGGCGCGATTTTTATTCGGCGGCAGCTTCGGTGCTGACAGATCCTACTTCTATCTCGGTGGTATTGATACCTTACGCGGCTACGATTATGAGGCGTTGGTCGGCACTCGCATCGGGCTCATCAATTTAGAAGTCCGTATCCCGTTAATAGATGTTCTACACTTCGGATGGCCAATTAGATGGACACTCGGCGGTATTCGTGGTATTATCTTTGCCGATCTTGGCGGCGCGTGGTCAGACTGGCAGTACGGACCAGAGAACCCTTTCAACATTTTCGTCCGAGAAGGGAACGGTATTCGACTCGACGATGCTAAAGCCGCAGTCGGAATCGGGATGCGACTCCAACTCGGTCTGTTTTCTATAGACTTCGCCGCAGCGCGACATACAGACTTCACCCAATTAGAACCCGGTTTCAAATACCACTTTGGACTTGGACAAGCTTTTTAAATATTAAATTTCTGCTCCGATTTTTTCGTTTCAAAATCGGGTTTTCCGTAGAACACTGAAAATGTAAGCCCGTAATGAAATGGAGGGCGATTCTAAAGAGAAACCCTCAATCAACAGACCAGGTTACTTAACCGCAAGGAAAATTTAAAATATGGAATCACGAAACAGACGCGCTATTCTCACTATCGCCATCATCGCAGTTATCGGCGGGTTAGGCCTCCTCTGGGTTAACCTCTTCCCCGATTTCCTATGGTTCAAGATGGTGGGCTATTTTGGCGTTTTCACTAAAATTCTCAAGACACAAATCCTCGTTGGCGTAATCGTTGGAGTCTGCTACTTAGCGATTCTATTGATCAACCTCGCCTTAATCTATCGGTTCACACCGGCACATCTGAGCCCTGCTTTTATGGGAGGTGCGGATTTCACAGGCGGCGAGGTGAGCAATCCTGGCGACACGCGACGGATGATTTACGGCGGGTTGGCACTCCTCGCAATACTTTTCAGCGTCTTAATGGGCTACGCAGCGAGTGATCGGTGGGAGATTTACCTACGCTACTTCAACTCAAACGAACTCGTTTTCCCAGCCGCTACACCTATTACTACAGAAGAAACCGTTGACGGAAACGAAATACCTGTTTCGCAATTGGAACTCCAAGCAAAAAGGATTGAGGTTGGAGATCCGGTCAACGTTCAGATAGACGGCACGAATCAGGAGGCGCGCGTTGAAGCGGTGTTAGAGAATGCAATCCGATTAGACACTGCGGTCCAGATAGAACCCGGTCAAAAAGCGTTTTTCACGTCGCCAGCACGCGACCCAATCTTCAAAAAAAATGTCACCTTCTACATCTTCAAAATGCCGCTGCTCCGCTACATCTGCGGAACACTGTTCGGTATCTTTATGTTGGTGACGATATTCGCAACGGTCATCTATTTTTTCCACGGTTTAATCACCGGTGATACCAGTCAATTCCGGTTCCGTCCGCCTTTCAGCGTCAAAGCGCATCTGTTCACGCTTGTCGGTTTGACGCTCCTCTGCCGGGCGTGGAACTATAAATTCGTTATGTACGACCTATTGTATGCGTCAAACGATATTGTCCGCGGCGGCGGCGGTTATGCAGCCATACAAGCACGCCTACCGGTCTTGAATGTTATGCTTTGGCTCACAATCATCTGCGCCTTAATTTTTATTGTCAGTATCTTTTTGAAACGCAACGCTTATGCTTTTGGAGGATTCGTTGTATTCCTAATCGCCGGTTTCCTCGGGCAAGCCTATCCAGTCGCGATACAGAGGTGGCAGGTCGAACCGAATAAACAGGTACTCGAAGCGGATTATATCAACTATAACATCAAAGCGACACTTCAGTCTTACGGTTTGGCTGATAATACGGTAACCGAGGAAGAGTACCCTCTGACAGAGGAACTCAACTACGACGATATAACCAGTCTCGAAAACAAACCTGTCTTTAACAGTATTCGCCTCTGGGATTGGCGACCGCTGCGCAGAACCTTCAGGCAACTCCAAGAATTGCGCTCACAATACGATTTCAACGATGTCGATATTGACCGCTATGTCGTTGATGGTGAAATCCGACAGGTAATGCTCTCCGGGCGGGAACTCAATATCAATGAACTTCCGGTAGAGATCAGGAACGATTGGTATAAGCAGACCTATACCTACACACACGGATACGGTGCCGTCGTGAGTCCAGTAAATGAGATTGAAAACGGCAAACCGAGCATGTATATCCAAGGCTTGCCACCTATAGAATATAAAGACGAGTGGGAACATCGGTTTGACGAAACGCCGGGACCGCGTATCTACTACGGCGAACGCACGGATCGTTATGTCATCGTACACCCAGACCGTCCGCAGGCACTTGAATTTGACTATCCACAAGAGGGGCAGCAATACGCCGAGTATGCATATAAGGGTGAAGGCGGTGTTGAACTCAGCTCCTTTTGGCGGAAAATCGCGTACATGCTCAAATTCAATAACGAAATCAACTTTGTCCTGCCGGGTGAAATTTCATCAACAAGCCGAATCCTCTATGAACGAAACATCAAAAGACGGATTCAGAAGATCGCACCGTTTTTACGATATGACGGAGACCCGTACATCATTATCCATAACGGCAGACTCATCTGGCTCATTGATGCTTATACCATCACACATCGGTACCCGTATTCCGTCTCAATGCGGGAGTTCGTTGATGAGCGGAGACGACAGTTCCGAAACACACAGCAGGACGGTGAGCCGTGGGGCAATTACATCCGAAACTCTGTGAAAGTTATTGTCGATGCTTACGACGGCACCGTCGATTTTTATATTGTCGAACGGGAACAGGATCCGATCGCGGAGTGTTACAGAAGAATTTTTCCAGGTCTCTTCAAACCGTTTCAGGAAATGCCGGATGACCTCAAAGCACATATTCGGTACCCGCTGGCGATGTTCCTCATCCAAGCGCGGGTCTATCAGGACTATCACATGAAAGATCCGGTAACCTTCTATGCCGGTGAAGATAAGTGGGAAATCGGGATGGAACTCTACGACAATACGGATGCACAAACACAGCAGGTGCCGCAACAGCCGAGAAGTCCATTTGCACCACAACAACAGACCGTCCAACGTTCAGCGGCGGAAGGTCAACCTGTTGAACCCTACTATGTCGTTATCAGGCTACCCGGTGAAGATAAACCTGAATTCATGTTGATGTTACCCTTCACGCCGCTGAATAAACCGAATCTCACTGCGTGGCTTGCCGCCCGATGCGACCTCCCGCAATATGGGCAGATCCTTGTCTATCGATTCCCGAAAGGGAAACAGATCGCAGGACCGATGCAGGTAGAGAACTTCATTAGCCAAGAACCGGATATCTCACAGCAGATTAGTCTCTGGAATACGCAAGGCTCCCGTGTTCTACGCGGTAACCTGTTGATCCTTCCGATGAACAACTCACTGCTCTATGTCGAACCGATCTACATCCAATCTGAAGATGAGAAAACCGCTATTCCAGAATTGCGGCGAGTCGTCATCGGATATGAAAACGAGGTCGTTTGGGGGGCAAGCCTTGATGAGGCACTCCAAAATATGTTCGGATCCGGAACACGCCGTCAAACCGCGGCGACGATTGCAACAACGGATGATACGACAACCGATCCTGACACAGGTCAGACTGCATTTCCAGAACTCGTTAAGCAGGCAAACCGCTATTTCAATCAGGCGCAAGACGCACAACGCGACGGCGATTGGACAGAATATGGACGCTCCTTGAAACTTTTAGAGGAAACCTTGCAACAACTTGAGGGAACTATAGAGTAATCGGTTGTCAGCTAAAAAAGAGAGTTTAGACGACAAACAACTCTCTTAACTGATAACCGTACTGATAACAATTAAAGGAGGTGAAACAGATGGCTCTTGATTGGAAACCGCGCCACAGGGATATGATTATTGGGGGGATCCCGTGGTTAGCCAGAATCAGCGATAAAGCCAGTGCGCAATTGCAGGGCATCATTGGTGAGTATATTTACCCGTGACCGCAGGACAAGTTGTTCCTGGAGGAACACAAGTTAGGTGCTGAGGAATTCGTTGAAATAGTAAAAGAGAACCCCTCGGACGATGAGATGATTGCCGCTATGAAAAAATTGAACGCGTAAAAGAAGTAACCAGTAACCAGTAACCAGTAACCAGTAACCAGAAAGAATCTCTCTTAGTGGTAACTGGCAACTGGGCACTGGCAACTGGTAAACGGAGATCTATTCTTTGGAATTAAGTGAGTATCGTGACCAGATTAACGAGATCGACGACCAGATTTTAGCCTTGCTACAGAAACGGGCAGAGATTTCCAAGAAAATCGGAGCGGTGAAATCAGAGACAGGCATTGCAAAGGTTTATGTCCCGCACCGTCAGAAGCAAGTCATCGTCCGTTTGATGGTCGAGAACGACGGTAAGTTCCCGGAAGCTGCACTCGAAGCGATCTGGACGGAGATCTTATCTGCCTCGCGTTCTTTGCAGGAGTCGGAGCGGGTCGCTTTTCTCGGACCCGTTGGTAGTTTTGGGCACTTGGCGGCTCGATGTCATTTCGGGGCATCAACGGCGTTTATCCCTATCCATCCGCAAGTCGATATCTTTACTGAGGTCGAATCCGGTAGAGCAGATTATGGTGTCGTCGCTATCGAAAACTCGTTGCACGGTACCGTTCGGGACGTTTTAGAACGCTTTCAACACACGTCGTTGTGGATTTGCGCAGAGACCTTTCAACCGATAAAACAGCACTTGTTGTCAAAGTCTCCGATAACAGAGATCCAGCGTATCTATTCGCATCCGCAACCTTTCGCACAATGCCGGGCATGGCTGAGCCGGCATCTCGGTAATATTGAACAGGTTGAGGTTGTTAGTACATCCGAAGCCGCGCAAAAAGCCGCCGAAGAACCATTTGCAGCTGCCATTGCGAGTGAACTCGCAAGCGAGATTTATCAGATTCCAATTATCGCAAACGCGATTATGGATGAACCAGATAATACAACCCGCTTCTTTATCATTGGAAGTGAGATGGCAGACCCGAGTGGACATGACCGGACTTCGCTCTTTTTTTCTGTTCGAGACAAGGTCGGCGCCCTCCACCAAGCACTCGGTATTTTAGAGGAAGCCGAGTTGAATCTGAGTTATCTCGAATCTCTGCCATCACGAGCCAAACCTTGGGAGTATGTCTTCTTTGCTGAAATGGATGGTCATATTGCTGACGAACGCGTCATTGTCGCACTTGAGCAGCTTGAAGATTTGTGTCGGAACGTCAATGTTATCGGATCCTATCCGCGTGGGACTTCCTAATGTCAACACTAACGCAACAAATTCAAGCGCGTGCACACAGACTCGGATTTGAACTCGTCGGAATTATCCCCGCAGCACAGAGCGAGACGATTGCGCGTTACCAGCAGTGGATAGAAAACGGGTACGCCGGAAAGATGCGGTACCTCGAAAGACATCTACCACTCAAGACGGATGTCCGTCAACTTCTTGCAGAGGCGAAATCTGTTATCAGCCTCGCGATGAACTATTACACGCTTGACCCGCCGAAACCACTTGCCGAAGACCCAGCACGTGGACAGATTTCAAGGTATGCATGGGGCGACGATTACCACGACATCATCCGACAACGGCTCTCAGAACTCGTCGACTTCATTAAGCAGACCGCTGAAACCGAATTACAGACACGCGTCTGCGTTGATACCGCACCAATTATTGAAAGAGAGTACGCCCAAAAGGCAGGCATCGGTTGGATCGGAAAGAACACCAACCTAATTCATTGGCGTTCTGGGTCTTGGTATTTCCTCGCAGAGGTACTCGCCAGTATCGCCTTAGAACCAGAAACACCGCCACTCCGTGGGAGTTGCGGAACTTGCACACGCTGCATCGAGGCGTGTCCTACGGACGCAATTGTTGAACCGAATCTCTTGGATTCCCGACGCTGTATCTCCTATCTGACAATCGAACTCAAGGAGCGTATCCCGAAGGCATTCCGCTCCAAAATGGGGAACTTAATCTATGGGTGCGACATCTGTCAAGAGGTCTGTCCATGGAACAGTAAAGCAGTACCAACAGACGACCCGGCGTTTCAACCGCGCGACGGAAACCTCACACCGACCTTGCTCTCACTCATCGGTATGACGCAGCAGGAATTCAGTCAAAAGTTCAAGGGAAGTCCTATCAAACGCGCGAAACGGCGCGGTTTCTTGCGAAATGTCCTTGTCGCTATCGGCAATTGGGGAGAGCAGCGTGCCGTCCCCGCCCTTAAAAAAGCGTTAACCGATGACGAATCGCTGGTTCGAAGCCATGCAGCGTGGGCACTCGGACAGATTGGTGGCACTGCTGCCGAGAAGATATTACAGACACAACTCACTGTTGAGACAGAACACGAGGTTATCACTGAAATTCAGGACGCGCTTTTAGAGATAGCGCACTCACCACGGAGAAACAGAAACGATGCGTGAAGCAACAAACGAACGTCAACTTCCAGCACCCGGTGCTGGTACGAATGGACTTGCATGGCACGGAGCATCACTTTGGAGCGTTGAAGGCGTTGGTCCGATCCATAAAATTAACCCCGAAACCGGTGAAGTTTTGCTAACGCTTACACCCCCATTTCCCGGTGGAGCCGGTATCGAATGGGACGGCGAACATCTCTGGTATAACAGCATCTGGCAACAGACGTTTTACAAACTCACGATCCCTGAATTGGAAATCGTTACGACCTTTTCATCGCCAGGCGAGGGACCGCACGGGTTGGCGTGGAACGGCGAGCACCTCTGGAGCGTTGACATGAACACGAGTCGGTTCATTAAACAGTGTCCAGAAACCGGTGAAATCCTTACGGAATTGAAGACCCCCGGGGGGCGCGCACACGGACTCGCCTGGGACGGTGAAGCACTCTGGAACGCCGACACAAACGACCACGTCATCTACCGAATCCATCCCGAATCCGGTGACGTGATCGATGCCGTTTCATGTCCAAACGAACCGCATGGATTAACTTGGGACGGCACAGCACTATGGTATGGCGAGGATAAAGCTCAAAAAATCTATCGTCTCCGTATATCGGAATAGCACCATTTCATACCGACTGAAGGTATTTATCAGCAGAAATGTCCAATAAGTGAACAAAAAATCGCCGATTTTGTCGGAAATCGCGCGAAATTTTCTGATTTCACGAGGATTTTCAAGTGGCACATAATTTGCACAAGACACGCAATAGAGAGGTTTGTGAAACACACAAATCTAACAGAGCAAACGCTACTAATGCCTTTAGATTCACCGATTAGGATATCACGAAACAGTGAGGAAAAAAGAATTGAAGAGATTAAAGATTGCCATGCTAACCCTGCTTTTGGGAACTGGGCTGCTGCTACACAGCAGTGCCGACAGGGTGCAACTGAATACGAGTGCTGCTGTCGTTAACGATAACCTCGGTACAAGTGTCGGTATAAGCGGCGATTACGCCATGGTTGGTGTTCCGAAAGATGATACCGACAACGGTAGAAATGCCGGTTCAATCCAGGTCTTTTTCCGTAGCGAAACTGGGTGGGTTCAACATCAAAAGTTGAGCCTCAGCGACGCAGCACCTGATGACGAATTCGGAACAACGCTTGCAATGAGTGGCGACTATGCCATCGTCGGTGTCCCAAGGAGAGCCGGGGCGGGAAAGAACTCAGGTGCCGCTTATATTTTTGCCCGGCAAGGCACACAATGGGTTGAACAGATGAAACTGGTCGCGCTTGACGCAAAGGCAGGCGACTATTTTGGAATCTCAGTCGCGATTGCCGGAGACACTGTACTCGTTGGGGCACATCGCGCCAATATACCGGTCGCAGACGCTGGCGCCGCATACATTTTCGAGCGGAGAGGCAACTTATGGATCCAGACAACCGTTCTCGCTGCCCCCGATGCCAGCAGATTCGCAAACTTCGGTTTCTCTGTCGGTACTGACGGTAAAACAGCCATCATCGGTGCAATCCGTGACGACGAAGCCGGTGAAGATGCTGGTGCCGCTTATATTTTTGTACGGGACCCATCCGGCTGGGTATTCCAAAAGAAACTCATCGGCAACAACACGGAAGCAAATGATAACTTCGGACACGCAGTCGATGTTGACGGCGATTTCGCTATCGCGACTTCACCCAACAACGGAAACACCGGTGCCGCTTATATCTATAAACGTGAGGAGGGCAGGTTCTGGTTGCAAAAAAGGAACCGCACCCGTATCCGTATGATCCCGATTGACCCAGACGGCGCGACATCTTTCGGTGTTTCGGTCGATATAAGCGGCGAAACCGTTGTCATCGGTGCAAGAGGCGGTATCGTCGGTGAAGATACCGTCGGTGCCGCTTACATTTTTACAGAAAATGAACCACCATTCTGGAACCAACACACGAAACTCGTTGCAAGTGACAGGAAAAGCGGTGACCAACTCGGATTCGCTGTCGCAATCAGTGGTAACGAAATTATCACGGGCGCACCTACCCACAGTGCGGGAGGCCCCAGCTCCGGTGCCGCTTATATATTCGAGCAAAAGGAAGGTGGCGCGTGGGTTGAGAACATCAAACTCAGCGATGGCGAAACAGCATCGGAAGATCAATTCGGAGTTTCAGTGGCGATTCACGGGAACCTCGCTATCTCCGGTGCACAACAAAACGATGACATCGCGCCAAATGCCGGTGCCGCATACATCTTCGAGCGGAGTGGTACACTCTGGTTAGAACGCGCAAAGATTATCGCTAACGACGCGAAAGCAGGCGACCTATTCGGTAATACCGTCGCGATTAGCGGAGAAACGGCTGTCATCGGAGCACCCGGCGTTGATGATGCGGGCCCGGAAGCCGGTGCCGCATACATCTTCATACGTTCCGGTGACAACTGGATACAACAAGCAAAATTCATCGGCAATGACATCGGTATGTTCGACCAGTTCGGAACAGCCATCGCTATCGATGCAAATACCGCTGTCATCGGTGCCTACGGGAAGGATGAAGCGGGTGTAGATACCGGTGCCGCTTATGTCTTTGTCCGAAATGGGACTTCTTGGACACAGCAGGCAAAATTAACGCACCGTAACGCTGTACCGGGGGACCTATTCGGCTTCGCTGTGGCTGTCTACGGTGACAATGCGCTTATCGGTGCACACGGGAATGACGCAACGGGACCGGATTCAGGCGCAGCGTACATTTTTACGCGTAGCGGCGGCACGTGGACCCAAAATACGCAACTCATTCCAAACGACAGTGGACTCGGCGATGAATTCGGGTTCGCCGTCGATCTGACGAATGGGATCGCAATCATCGGCGCGCCTAAGGAAGATCGAAATGAAACAGATATGGGAACCGCCTATATCTTTGTGGAAACCAGAGAGGCTTGGATACAACAAGCAAAACTTACCGCTGCCGAGACCGAGGCAGGCGATGAATTTGGGTCCGCAGTCGCAATTCATGAAGACACAGCGATTGTCGGCGCATGGAAAGACGATCATCCCGTTAGTTCGGACGGAGACCCCGCCGAACAAATCGACAAAGGCTCAGCTTATGCCTTCCTGCGGGATGGGTTGAGTTGGGTCGAGAGACGCAGAATTATTGCGAGCGGTACAAACCGATTTGATCGCTTCGGGGCATCGGTTGGTATCAGGGGTTCGTTCGCCATCGTTGGTGCTGATGGTAACGATAACGCCGGTGATAATGCCGGTTCCGCTTTTATCTATAACCCCATTGATCTCGGATTCCGTCCCGCGGATATCCCGTTTCCTGTTGATCCTGAATCACAGGCACTCACAACGCTTGGACACATCAAACACACGACAATCTTCCAGAATTATCCGAACCCGTTTAATCCTGAAACATGGTTTCCTTACAATCTCGCCGAGCGAACCGAGGTCACCGTTAAAATCTACGATGTCAGGGGTAGGCTTGTCCGACAATTGAATATCGGGTTACAAGAACCGGGCAATTACCAGAACCGAGAGAAAGCTGCGTACTGGGACGGTAGAGACGAATCTGGTGCTACGGTCGCAAGCGGTATCTATTTCTATACATTTACCGCTGGCACTTTTGAAAACACCCGCCGAATGGTGATCCTGAAGTAGGGGCGAGGTGACCTCGCCCCTACAGTCAAACCTATCAAAACGGAGACACTAAATGACGCAAAATACTGGTTATGACGATCTACAAACCCATATCCCGGAATTAGAGACACCGGCTATCGAGACATGGGAAAATCAGTATAGCAACCGAGATTATAAGATTGAAATCACAAATCTGGAATTTACCGCCGTATGTCCTAAAACGGGGTTGCCAGATTTCGCGACCCTCTGTATCACTTACGTCCCGGACCGACACTGCGTCGAACTCAAATCGTTGAAGGAGTACTTCCTGTTCTACCGAGACGTCGGCATCTTTCATGAGCATGTCGTGAATAAAGTGTTAGAGGACTTCGTAAAAGCGTGTCAGCCACGACAAGCGGAAGTTGTCGGCGATTTCAACATTCGCGGCGGCATCAAAACAGTCGTTCGGGCAAAACATAAAAAATGAAATAAATACATACAAGGAGGTAATCCGATGTACCACAGACCTCCAACAATCGGCGAATACTTACTTAGAAAATTACAAAGTTACGACATCGAACACATCTTTGGTATCCCCGGAGATTATGTACTCCGTTTCTATAACCTTATCGAACAGAGTTCCATTCAACATATCGGTATGACCCGCGAGGACGCAGCAGGCTACGCCGCAGATGCTTATGCACGTACCAGAGGGATGGGGGCTGCCTGTGTCACCTATTGTGTCGGTGGGTTATCAATGGTGAATGCTCTCGCGGGTGCCTACGCCGAAAAATCACCCGTTGTCGTGATTAGCGGCGCACCCGGTATCAAAGAACGCGGGAAAGACGCGCTCCTCCATCATAAAGTCAGGGATTTCCATACACAACAACGTATCTACGACGAGATAACCGTCGCAACTGCGCTGCTCGATGAACCGTTTACCGCCTTCAACGAAATCGATCGAGTGCTTGATGCTGTGTATCGCTACAAACGTCCCGGATATATCGAACTTCCGCGCGATATGGTCGATGCCCGCGGCACGCTCTACCAACGTCCGTCAACCGGTGGACACCTCAGTGATCCCGACATATTGGATGCCGCCGTTGAGGATGCCTGTAACTTTATCAATCAGAGCAAAAGACCTATCATTCTCGCGGGCGTGGAACTCCAGAGATTCGGCTATCAAAATAAATTGATTCACCTTGTGGAAGAAAAACGGATTCCGGTTGTAGCGACACTCTTGGGAAAATCGGTAATCCCAGAGTCGCATCCGCTCTATTTAGGCATTTATGAAGGTGCTATGGGACAGGAAGATGTCAGGCAATTTGTAGAAGATTCGGATTGTGTCATCATCCTCGGTGCCTTCATGACCGATGTAAACCTTGGGATTTACACCGCTAACCTCGATCGTACGCGATCTGTCTATGCGACCACCGAAAAAGTCTCCGTGCGCTACCGCGCTTATGATGAGGTGATGTTCGATGATTTCCTCGACGGTCTCAATTCACCGAAACTCCGAAGACGACGAAAACCGAACTTAGAGTGGGCACTTAAAGGGACTGAACCGTTCGAGGTGAAACCGGATGCACCTTTAAGAGTGCACCGCCTCTTCCAACATCTCAACGAATTTATTAGCGATGAACTGACAGTTATTGCCGATGTCGGGGACAGTCTCTTCGGTGCTGTAGAACTCGATACACATCAATACACCAACTTTATCAGTCCTGCCTACTACACTTCAATGGGTTTCGCTGTGCCTGCCTCTGTTGGCGCGCAATTCAGTATGCCGGACACGCGATGCCTCGTTATCGTCGGAGACGGTGCCTTCCAAATGACAGGCACTGAACTCTCAACAACCGTCCGTCACGGATTTAATCCGATTGTCGTCGTTCTAAACAACCACGGCTACGGTACTGAGCGGCATCTCCTTGAAGGAACATTCAATGATATAGGATGTTGGAACTATAGTCGTATACCAGCACTCTTTGGTGCAGGACGCGGGTTTCATGTCCGAACCGAAGGCGAATTTGATGAAGCCATTAAAACAGCACTCGCCGAGACGCAACATTTTACACTCATTGAAGTGGAACTCGACAAACTCGACACATCACCAGCACTGGCTCGGTTGGCAGAACGGATGTCCGGCACAGTTTGAAATTAATAGTAGTAGGTACGCTCCGACGTGCCGTACACATTTCTTTTCTACAACGCAGCGATTTTCTCACGTAAGAAGTCCGTACAAAAAGGCACTTGTGCCTCCGACAGTCCGTGTAATATTACCGCCCCATCGTAGCCATTTTCTTTCAGTAAACCGAGATATTGGTCGTAGTCGAGCAGTCCTGTGCCTGCGGCGAGGTGTCCGGCTTGACCGTCTCTGTCCAAGTCTTTCGCGTGCGCGAGTGCGATGTCGTCGCCGAGAAGTGCGAACGCCTCATCAAGGATTTCACGCATCTTTGGCAGTTCACCCTTATGAAAGACATTCGCGCCGTCCATACAGACCTTCAGGTAAGGGGACTGCATCTCGTCGAGCAGGCGGCGCGCTTTCTCGGCAGAATCAATCACGTTCGCGACTTCCGGTTCAAGTGCGAGTGTAACGTCGTATTCCTCAGCCACTGCTAACGCCTGTTCCATAGATTCGACGAGGTCTCGCCAAGCCGGTGCTGTATTGTTATCGGGATGTGCACGCCACATGCTCTGCGGGTCACGAGAACCGGTGCAGAGTGTAATTACCGATGTACCGAGCGGCGCGCATTTCTCTGCGACGGAACGCAACATCCGTAACCCAGTGTGCCGTTTCTCAACATCCGGGTCAATCATATTATAGGTCCCCGAAAGTGCCGAAATTGTAATCTGTCGAGCGTCCATCTCTTCGCGAATCTCGGCAATCGACGGTCCCGATGCGGGTACATGATATTGTAGATGGCGGACACCGTGTTCCACAACGGCATCAAGGTTTTCGGTGAGTGTCTTTCGACGAATTGTTCCTTCCATGAGTCCAACGTGCATAAGTTTCTCCCATAAATCTCGAATTTCCACAGATGAGTGTTGGCACGGATAAGAGAATTTTATATCGCGATTATACAAGAGAAAAAACTATGTAGCAAGAAAAATCGTAGGAAACACTAATCAAGATGGAACCCCTTTTTAACACCGTTGACAATCACCTCATACTTACCCCCTTTATACTTCCCATATTCAAAGTCAAAGAGAGGGGAACGCGGAAATTCGCCGAGATAAATAGGAATTTGGAACGCTGCTACGTCAGTTGAACAATCAAAAGAATCGTCTATCATCCGTTTAGTTTTTATCTCAATAATAACCGTATTGTTATCTTGCCAATAATGTCTTGTCTCATTGGGATATTCACAACTGTTCGGAACAGAACCGTGAACTAAAACGATGATGATATAAGGGGCAATTTGGTAGTAATCTTTTGAGATAAAGATTTCAATGTCGTCGATGGTCAAATCCATACCAACATATTCATCCTTATCGTCTTTGATGGACACATCCATGGTAGTATCTTCATCGCGCGAACAACTGGCAAAACCAATTAGGCATGCCAATAACACGACACTTGAAAAAAGCACAAAAAGCGAGCGCACGGTTTTCAACTCCTAATTAACACGAAACACTTGTTCATCGCCGTTGACAAACACTTTATATGCACCGGTGGTGAATGTCCCTATATCAACAACTGCTTGATATTCTGTTAATCCATCCCGGGTGGAAATCGAACAGTTAACATCATTCGGAATTTTAGCCTCAATTTCGATATTGATGGTATTTCTTCCGGATCGCTTGTAATGTGTCTCGATGAATTCTATACATTTCTTCCAAAAGTATCCGTTGACCTGAACCCTAACTTGCGCAGGTCTGCTTTCTGAGATATCTATATCAACGCTGCGAACATCCAACTCTCTAATAATCCAAATCTCATCATTCTCAATACGAAATACCTCTGTGACACCATTAACATTTACTTTATACGTATCATACTCACCGATAGCGTCCCATTGCCCAATATAAACTGGAACTCGGAAGTTGTCTAAAGCCAGATCACAGTGTGTTCCATACGCTATCTCTTCTGTTACTGTTATCCTGATGTTGATAGTATTTCCTTCGACCCAATATTGTGTCTCGCGGACGGATTCACAACCGTCGGGGTCACCATAAACCATAACGATGAGGTAGTCAGGTTTGTTTTCTGAAATAAAGATATCGATGTGGCCAATAGCCAAATCTCTGGTAACATAGCGTGAACAACCCATGCTACCAATCAGAACCATTATCAACACAATACTGGAGAAAAACAGTCGCATGATTTTCAACCTCTTCCTGAAAACTGGATAAAAATGTTGTAAAGGCGAGAGACGCGCCCGAGTGTAAACGCGAATGTTGATTCCAATATCTATGAATCCGTACGGAATTCCTTTTCGACACCGTTGACAATTACTTTATACCGACCAGTATCGGTGTAAAAAAAAGCGCGGATGTGAACTGGGATGAGAAGATTTACTGCTTCAGATGCACATTCGTGAGGGGTTACCGATTCTTTCGTTGTTATCCTGATGTTGATAGTACTTCCTTCGGCCCAGTCGATCCAGTGCTGTGTCTCGTGGAGCGATTGACAACCGTCAAGGATGGATCCATAAACCCACACCGTGGTGACATGTGTGTTTTTTGAGATATTTATACCAATGTCGTTGATGAGCAGTTCTCTAACAATAAACCCCTCAATACCAGCTTCATCAAGCGTAAGTTCATCGCGTGAACAGCCAACGATACTGATTAGAAGTACTAACAATACAACACTGAAAAAAAATGAGAAAAACAGACGCATTCGTTTCAACGCCTTCCACTTTTGTTATGAGATTGAAGTTGAGCATCTTTTTAATCTGTTGTAAATCCCTGCGGTTTCCTTCAAAAATTGTCGATTGCTTAACACGATATTGCTAAGATACTACGAAACTTTGCTACACAGCTTTGATAAGCACGCAAACGCCTACAAAGAGTAAATTACGAAACTGAATGCTCTAAATCGAAAGGTCCTGCACTTGACCTTTTTAGTCTATTCATGATATTATATGCTTATTCAGCAGAACGGAGGTATTGTTTGTGGTAAATCCGGAAGTAATTATCACTAAAATATGCAACGCTATTGATCTAATGATCGAAAGCAGCATGCCATATAAGGGGTTATTTCCATCAATTCTACACCCGAAAACGGGTGAGATGCTAACAGAGAAACCGCCTAAGATTCCGGGGCAAAGAGATGGTGATCGCGCACACCTCGGCTGTAACCTGATTCACGACGAACCGCTGCTCGCCACGATGAACGCGTTTGCTGAAACCGAGTCAAAACCGGAATACATAGAAGCAGTGGATCGCTATTTGGAACACTTTGCTCAGAATTGTACGGATACGACAACTGGATTGTTTCCTTGGGGTGAACACTCTTTCTGGCACTTGATTGAGGAGCGGGTCGGGTGTTCGCGGAATCCGGCGGGGGGTGCCGCAATTCACGATCACCTGCGTCAGGTTCCGATATGGCTCTGGCAAAAATTGAATATGTTTAACCCTGCGTGCGTACAAAGCTTCGCTGATGGGTTAGATTACCACTGGACAGAAGGTGACGGACTCGAATACATCCGCCACGCGAATATCGACACGAAAGCACATCTCGTTCGCGGGGGACGCGCATGCGATTTTCCGCGCCATTCAGGTTTTTACATCTTGGATTTAGCGTTCGCGTGGACGCAAGACCAACGTCAAAAAACGCGTCAGCAGATCCAAAACTATACCGATTACTGGTGGGAAAAACGAGACACTCGTGGACTTTTGCGGATCGAAAGCCGTTCACCGAAAGCGGCAGAACGGTTTTTTGAGATGAACGCCCCCACCCAAACGTTCTCATTGGGAATTAGCCTGCTTGAATCCGCAGCGTTGATAGCATCGCTTCTACCCGAGTTGGCGGACCAGATGCGGCGATACGGCTCGGTTTACATTGATGGGTTCCTCGCTGCCCCGCACAACCTTGAGACTCGCGAGTTTATCAGTTTATGTGAATGTGAGACGGATCGGATTGTTGAACGGATGTCCGCTTGGGGGAGCGTCTACGGTGCCGGGACTTCGTGCGGTACAGGTGTACTATGCCTCGGTGGATGGCGGTTGACACAGAATGAGAGGTTAATGGCGTTGGCACGCGCGATTGGTGAGACCTATCTTGATGAGAAATTTCCAGTGGATCGCGTTCAGACGGAAGGGTTTAAGATTCCAGCATCGGATGCCGGTCTTACGCTTGCGTTGTTTGCGGATCTCTACGACATCACCGGTGAATCAGTGTGGTTGGAAGGCGGCATTGAACTTGCGGAGACGGTGTTGGAAGTTTACTTCCCAGAAACGCTTCCGTACGGCGCATCCGGGATAGATTGGTATGAATCACAGATGGGACCCGCTTTCTTGATTCACGGCTTAGCACGAGTTGCGCTGTTAGCGATTCACCGAACCTGTCCCCTCACACCCAATTATACCGCACGATAGAAAGATTGATAGAACGTTTGTAGTAGGGCGATTCATCGCCCGTTGGCATTATAGCCTCCATCAATATAATTGTAGACTTTACTATATACAGATTCGATAAAAAAGAAAGGAACATTATGTCAAGAGTACCAATTGGTTTAGAACTGTTTTCTGTCCGAAATGAGTTAGCGGAGGATGCCCGCGGCACGATAAAAGCGGTCGCAGAAATGGGATATGAAGGCGTTGAATTTGCCGGTCCCCCGCAACATCCTGCCGAAGAATTGAAAGGCTATCTTGACGAGTTCAATCTCGTCTGCTGCGGTTGGCACACGCCGTTCAACCTCGTCCAAGAAGACACCCTCGCCGAAACGATTGCGTTCAACAAGGTCTTGGAGAACCGTTATGTCATCGTCCCCGGTATACCGGGCGAACTGCGTCAATCGCGTGCGGATTGGTTGAAGTTGGCGGATGTCTTCAATGGGATCGCTGATAAACTCGCCGAACACGATATGGTGACCGGTTACCATAATCACCACGCCGAATTTTCACCTATGGATGGCGAAATTCAGTGGGACACCTTTTTCGGAAACACGAATGAAGGCGTTGTGATGCAGCTGGATATGGGCAATGCGTTGTCTGGGGGTGCCGATCTCGTCGGTATTCTGGAGAAATACCCGGGACGCGCTGGCACAGTACATCTCAAACCTTACACTGAATCAATAGGTGAGACGGACAGACACGCCGGTTTCCGTCCGATTATCGGTGAGGACAGTGTACCCTGGGATGAGATCTTCCGTATCTGCGAAACAACCGGTGGCACGGAGTGGTACATCGTTGAATATGAGAGCGATGCCTACCCGCCGCTTGAGGCTGTCGAACGCTGTTTGAGCGCACTAAAAGCGATGGGTAAATAGCCATCAACAGCAAAAACACCCATACCGCCGCTGGCGAGGGAGTTTTTGATAGGGTGTTTCCCCTAGTATCCTCGCCTCCCCGCAGTGTTCAAGTAATTGCATATTTTACTATAGTTGGGGGGAAAATTATGAGAACCTATTGTGCAAGCACACTTCCGTTTTCCGCTTTTGATTTGACGGAGTTTGTAAGCGAGTTATCCGAAGGCAGTGTGTCTGCCATTGAACTCGCCCAAACCCATTTTTCGGATGTGGAAGCCGAAACTATTGACACACTTCGAGAAGAGACTGGACTCAATTTCAAATCCCTGCTGAGCACAGTACGGGTTGATGCACCAGATGGCATCGAAGCGTTAATCTCAATTCTCGACACTGCCCAAAGGCTTTCCGTTCCAATCGTCAGCATCGCGAGTGGTGGCAATGAAACCGCTACCGCTCGCGAGATTGACACGATTATTGGGCATCTCAAGACAGTCACTGAAGAAGCACAAGCTCGGAATCTGACGCTCACGCTCTACGCGCACGAAGGGAGTCTCGCTTACAACCTTGAACGCACACAGCAGATTCTCAACGCGATCCCCTCCGAAAATTTCGGCTTTTACTACAGTCCCTATCATTTCCATCGCGCCGGAGACGATCCCGTTGTTGCCTTGCGAACATTGTCGGATCGGTTGCGCAATGTCTACTTCAACTGCGGTGTCGATTCGCAAACAGGCAGCGAACCGTTCTGGGGACCAGAGATGGATTTCCGTGCCATCTGTCAGGAGATAGAGCATGTCGGCTATACCGAAGAAATCATGCTTATCTATTTAGGACTGAACGCGGAGACACCACAACCAATTATTGAGGGCATCGCAAACGCACGAGTGAAGTTAGAAACCTACTTCTAATCGAACCCACCTTAAAATTACATAAATACTCACTGACCTGCTTTCACAACAGTGTGCTGCTGCGGTTGACCATCAACAATTTTCAACACGCGGATACCCGCAGCAGGTTTGATAGGATGACGGTTCCCATCAAAGCCGGAAATAGCTGTCGCCCCTTGGTAATCAGTGATAGCAGCAACCGCATCCCGAATCATAACTGGGTCTGTTGATTGCACGCTTTCAATCGCTATTGCCAATAACCTCATTGCATCGTAACCTAACGGCGCAATACCAATAGGCTGATTTTTGAACATTGCTTCATAAGCATCAGCAAAATCTGCAGTAAGCTCATCCGAGATACTACAATAGTAGGAATTTTCGAGAGCGGCGTTATTCTCTAAAATCTCTAACATCAACGAATCATCCCAACCATCGCTGCCGATAAAGGTGGACTTAATTCCCATCTCCCGTGCCTGTTCCATTATCATCGGGCTCTCTGGCGGAAAACTTGCCAGCAGCAGAACATCAGGGCTTGCCTCTTTGATTATCGCAAGTTGCGCATCAAACATCATATCCGCTTGTTCATACGTTTGACTGGCAACAATGCGACCGCCAAGTTCCTTGAAATTCGCATCAAATGTGTTAACGAAACCTTTGGAGTAGACATCCCCGTTCTGCCAAACCATCGCTGCAGTTTTCTTGCCGAGGTCGTTCACCACAAAACCTGCCATCACTTTTGCTTGCAAGGCATTTGAATTCGCCACCAGAAACAGAAAATCTCGCGGATCATTCCCAGTACTCGTTACGTCGGCACCTGTTGCCCCCACAATGACAGGGATATTGATGATCGGTCCAACTTTAACAGCATTACTTGAAAACATCGGACCTAATATAGCGACAACATTTTCCTCTTCAGCTAATTCTCTTGTAGAATCAGTAATGCTTCCTATTTCTACTTTATAGATAAGCTCTACCTGTCTCCCAAGAACACCGCCTGCCTTGTTGATTTCGGCTACGGCGAGTCTTGCACCGTCACCAAAAGTGGCGTAATTGAGCAACGGATGCATCAAACCCACTTTAAGTGTAGGCATCGGTTCTTCAGTTATTCCGACATCTCCCGTTCTCTCCTGTGCAGAAAGGTAAGCAACTGAGAGGACGAGTAGTATGCATAGTGTTAACCTAAAAATTTTCGGATTCATAAACTACTCCTATGTTTTTAGACCAACGCACCCAGGATGAATTGTCCAAAGTTTAGTAATATGCAAAAAGTATACTAAATTTTGTCGTTTTAAGCAATATTAAAAAACAAAATTTCAGGTTTTTTCAGATTATGCACGTTTTCTGCACCCAAATTACGTCTTTAAAAATCAAGCGGCAAAAAATCGTTTCGTTTTAACGATTTTCATTCAATGTCTGAAGACTTAATATTTGGAGATATCTAAAGATGATCAGCAGAATTCAACACGCCATCGTGGTACTATTTCTACTTGGCAATTTTTCTCTGACTTTCGCTGCACCGCCCGAGGTGACACGTTTTACATTAAGTAACGGCATCCGAGTTGTCAATCTCTACGTTGAAGATTCCGCAGATGTATGTATTTTCAGTTATCTGCCCCTCGGACTTGTTGCTGATGGAAAAGCAAAGACACAGTGGAGCCACCTGATTGAGCATTTGGTATTACGAACCACGGGACCGATTAACAACTACGTAGAACGTAATGGTCAAACAACGTACCATGGAATGCATCTGGACTTTATAGGCACAACGGACAATTGGCAGCAGGGTTTAGAATTGCAAGCCAAATGGCTGTCCAATTCTCCATTTTCAGAGACCGATTTAGTTGAAGAATTACCCAGAGCCTTGAGTGAACTCGACTTTGTTACTGCTAATCTGCAGACTGGGCTCTTCGCTATGGCAGCGTGGAACCAAGTTTTTCGGCATGGTGAAACCGATATAGCGATGCGCGGTGCGATTGAATCCGCCGAGTTGAGTGAACTACAGGCGTATAGAAACCGCTACTTGGTCCACGCAGATCGTGTACTCTTGTGTGTTATCGGTGGAATTGAACCTGAAGCATTGCAAGCAGCAATGGAAGAACAACTCGGACCCATCAATTTAACTGCTAACGCGCTGCCTAAAGCCACAGCGACACCGGTGCACGAAAAAAATCGGCGTGCTACCTGGGACGTGAACGTCACTCACTATATAGAAACTTATGCTATTCCTAACGCAACACATGAAAACTCCCCTGCGTTTTTCGTGGCGCATCTGCTTTTGAATCAATCACTCATGATGGATACAGAACTGAAACAGTTAACAGGTAGCATTTTTTGTGGTGCAGATCTTGTTACGCCTGAACAGACCTATCTCTATGTCACCGCAGCACTTAAGCCAGATATAGAAATAGAAAAAGTTAAGCAGCGGATTGGACAGTTGATAAACCAGTTGAAGCAATCGGAGAACAACGCGCAGGTCGCTATGATTGCCCCGGCCCTCTCGATGCAATTCAGTTCACCCATGGATATAGAGATGGTAAGGCAGCAGCACAAACCCGCAGGTATGACAGAAACTATGATGCTCGGGAACATCGGTTTACAGTGGGGTTTGCTTGAATATCAATATGGTGATGCCCTACCTCAGTTTGCAAGCGCGCTTGCCAATGTCTCCGCGGCTGATGTCGCCGATGTTGTCAATCGGCATCTAACCGAAGATGCGCGGATGACGTTAGTTCTCACGCCGCGCGCCGCGGAGTGATATGACGGATTACGGAGAGTTCTGATGGATAAAGATGACATTCAGTTGATTCACAGCATCTTATCTGGCGACGATGAGGCGTTTAGCACCTTGGTTCAAAGATACCAAAAGAGTGTTCACGCCTTGGCGTGGCGGAAGATCGGTGATTTTCACTATGCTGAGGAAATTACGCAAGACACCTTCCTTCAAGCTTATGAAAAACTCCCGACCCTCAAGAATCCGCATCAATTTGCGGGGTGGTTGTATGTCATCACAAATAATCTATGCACCGATTGGCTCCGAAAGAAAAGACCCGCGATGCAATCGCTGGGGGACGCATCTGTGAGAGCAATAGATAAGTTAACCTATGAGCATTATATCTTGGAACAGCGCGAGAGAGAAGCAGGTGAACGTCGTCATGAAATTGTCAAGCAACTTCTGGAAAAATTGCCAGAGAGCGAACGCACAGTGGTAACGCTTTACTATCTCGGCGAAATGACAACAAAAGAAATTGGCAAGTTTCTCGGTGTATCGGTGAACACAATTACGAGTCGGCTGCAACGAGCGCGAGAGCGTTTACAAGCGTCAGATGAACGCTTGATTAACGAGACGCTTGGCGGTTGGCAATTATCTAACAACCTACTTGAAAACATCATGCGACAAGTTGCTGACATAAAACCCGTATCACCATCAACTGGAAAACCGTTGGTGCCATGGGTGTCTTTTGGTGCAGCGACAGTTTTGGTTATATTGCTGCTCGGTGCAAGTCATCAATATCTTACCAGATTCCAGCGTCCGTATAGCTTTGAGGCACAGTCCGAACCCACTATTGAAATTATTGAGGCAGTTATCGTTCTTGAAACCGAGGCAAAACCGGATATGCGCAACCAAATCGGGCAGGCTGCCGTCCCCGGTAAAAACAGTAGTGTCGGTTCACAGGTCTCTGAGAAGGTCTTCGTACCTACTGCATCAGAGGATTTCCCAAATCTTCTTGCTTCTAATACCGCTCCTAAGGTGACACGCTTCACTTTAAACAACGGTATCCGGGTTGTCAATCTCTATGTCGAAAATTCGACGGATGTCGGTATCTTCAGTTACTTACCCCTTGGACTCGTTACTGATGGGAAAGCAAGGGCGTATTGGAGCCATCTCGTTAATCATCTGACAGTCCGAACCGCAGGTCCCATTGACTACAAAACAAGTGGCGCAGAGACAATGGCTGACAATATGCGCTTGGATTTCATGGGTAATACGAATACATGGACGCGAGGTTTGGAACGACACGCTAAATGGCTTTCAGGACTTCCGTTTTCAGCAGAAAGTCTCACTGAGGAACTACCGAGAGTGTTATCCCAATTTGACTATATTGAAGCGAACTTGGTAACGCATAAGTTGGCACACGTTGCATGGAACCAAGTCTTTCGGCACGGTGAAACCGATATAGCGATGCGCAAGGGCATTCAATCGGCGCAACTCAATGAACTCCAAGAATATCGCGATCAGCATCTGGTCCAAGCAGATCGCGTCCTTTTGTGTGTCATTGGGGGTGTTGACCCAGAAACGCTGAAAGAGACGATGGAGAAACAACTCGGAACTATCAGCTTAACCGAGAAAACGCTTCCGCGATCAATAGTCCCTCCAAAGATGGCGAAAGATCAAAACGCCACTTGGGATGTCAATGTAACGCATTACATGGAAACCTATCCAATTCCTCGCCCTGAAAATGAAGATTACCCTGCGCTCTTTGTGGCAAGTCTGCTTTGGCGGTTAGCTTGCACGCAGGACGCTCAATTGAAGGAATTGATAGGTTACATTCATTGTGGGGTTGATCTCGTCACGCCTGAACAGGTATACTTATATGCCAGTGCTTCGCTCAAGCCGGGGGCAGATATAGAAAAGGTTAAACAGCGGATTGGACAGCTGATGAATCCGTTAAAACAACCAGAGAACAACACGCAGGTACCTATGATTGCCCAATCTGTTTCTATGGAACTCAGTGCACCACCAGACATAACAACACTTATGCAATATAAACCCGAGAATATACCAGAGAACCTGATGTTTTTCCAAGTTGGTGTGAGTTGGGGGATGATAGAATACCAGTATGGTAATAACTTACCGCAGCTTGCGAGTGCATTCGCCGATGTCTCTGCGGCTGATGTCGCCGATGTTGTCAACCGATACCTCACTGAAAATCGCCGGATGACGTTACTTCTCACACCACAGGCATCGAGATGATAGAAAACGTCGGTAGAAATATAGTTTATGAATCTTTCAAATTTCCCAATAGATCCGTTATTTCCGTTTGGATCTGTGCCTCAACTGATGGCAATAACGCCAACCGGTAGGGACCACTGAGCGCATGGTTCCGCGGTCCTGCTTCATAACCTGCCCGCAACCCTAATTCGTAAGCATTCTTAGTAGCAATGTAAACCTCGCTACCGTTCGTATATCCAAAGACGAAGGTGTGCAAGAACGGAGACGTTTCGTCCACAAAAAGTTGATACTCCGAAAAGAGTTCGTGCGATACAGACAAGAAGCAGAGCGCGTCGCCGATTGCAAATCCACTCATTGGGAAAGGTAGTGTACGGCACGCTCCGACGTGCCTACTACTTTTAAGTTAAATCTGTGAGTTGTGGCATGACCTCATTCTTTAGGAGTGTCATTGAGTTCAACCACTGCTCTTTGGGATCCCATTCGTGTCCCATGGCGAGTAAGACACCAAAGCCGCCGACCTCATCATAAAGTTCACGCAAACGGTTCGCGACGTGATCCGGACTTCCAACGATCCATAAGGTATCTAACAGATGTTCGAGGCTCATGTCTGCGTCTGCTATATCTTGATTCGGTTTGAAGTGCGCCGGGCTAAATAACTTGAACCAATAGTCCCTAAAATCGCGTCCGAGGGTGCCTTCAAGTGCTTCTTTACGCGCCTGTTTAGTGGTATCCGCAACGTAGACCTCACGGGCAATGCGCCATATTGAGCGAGATGGCGATAAGCCGGTCTTTTCGGCGCCTTCTTCCACCGCATCCCAATGTGTTTTAATGGTAGGCACATGCGCGAGATTAATACTCATCGGAATCCAACCGCGCTCACCCGCGAAAATTAGCGTGTCCGACCTTGCAGAAGACCCCGCCAACGCAATTGGCGGATGCGGTTTCTGATAAGGCTTCATGTGGACACTCACAATGTTCGGACGGTACTCAGGGATCTTAAATTCCCAGAAATCGGTCTTGTAATGTCCGGGTTCCGGGTCCGTCCAGATTTTCAGGACGGCATCAATCCCCTCTCGTGTTGCTCTACGCCTGTCTTCGCCAGCCATGAACATCTCCGCATCGCTCGGTGTGGAACTCGAACCGACTCCCCAGTGGAAACGTCCGTGCGTTTGATGGTCGAGTTGCGCGATCCGATGCGCGACAACGGCAGGATTGTGGATCGGCATACACGTAATCCCTGTACCGAAAATAATGTTCTCTGTCATCGCAGCCGCTTTTGCAATAAAAAGATCGGGAGACGGAATATTCTCCCATGTAAACGTGAAATGCTCACCGACATAAGCTTCTTTGTAGCCCAGTTCATCAAGGACTATCATCTGCTCAAGATCGTCGTCTAATGTCTTCGTTGTGTCGCTACCGGGCGGATGCAAAGGCATTGTGAAAAATCCGAGTTCCATGAAAAGCTCCTTCGTGTATTCCAAATTTTTTAACGATTGGGTTCTGCTCCGTTTTTTACCATTATAGGATGGGCTAAGTCTGTAGCACACGATATATTGTTAAGGAAAGGCGGTCTGAGAATATGTTTTAGAAACTTGACAAAATCGGTTAGATGTGTTACTGTTTTACGAAGCTTTGGGTATTAGGTAAAAATTACCACAAACCCGAATATTTTTCAAGTATTTTGTTAAAAGGAGAAAATCTGCGTTATGTCTATGCGAATTTTTATCTTAATTTTAGTTATTCTGCTTACCGCCTTGACTGGATGTGAACGAATAAGTGAGATGGTTCAACCCGATAGCACCACTACCCCGACCGAAACGACATTAAAAATTGGTGTGATTCAACCATCAAACACCTTTACAACCTTTAGCCAAGGTGCTGAAACGGCTCGCGTCCAAATGAATGAAAAAGGCGGCGTACTCGGTATGGAAATAGCGTTTATCCGTCGAGACAATCAACCCGTGGCGAGTGAACCGCCAACACCGGAAGCCAGCGTCACTGCCGCAAAAGAACTCATTGAGATGGAAGATGTCTCCGCACTCCTGGGGCCCGTTTACTCCTCCAATTCCGTCAAAGTCGGTCCGATCGCGCAGCAGGCACAACGACTTATGCTTCCGGGTTCCAGCGGTTCAAACGTGCCAGCAGTCGGGGATTACGTCTTTCTCATTACGGTGCCGAACCCATTTCAAGGGAAAGTGATGGCAAATTTTGCTATGAACCCGAATGAGCTTGGCGCGAAAACGGCAGCAACGATTATCGAGGAAGGCGATGCCTATACCATCGATCTTGTAGCGGCGTTCGAGGCGACTTTTCAGGCAAATGGTGGAGAAATCGTTTATAGTGGTGCCTATACCGTAGGCGATACCAACTTCACCGCACTGCTCACAGAAATTCATGAGGCAACGCCTGATGTTATTTTCTGTCCCGGTTTCCAGCCGGAAGTGCCATCATTGATAAATGCAGCACGGCAAATCGGTATCACAGGGACTTTTCTCGGCGGCAGCGCATGGGATGATAGGGAACGATTTTTTAGTATCTTAGACGATAACAGTGTGTTGGATGGCAGTTATTATCCGACTAATTTCTCGGTTGCGACACAGGACGCAGATGTACAGGAATTCGTGAGTGGTTACACCGCACTCTTCGGAAGTCCACCGGACGGGATCGCCGCCTCGGGCTACGATGCGATGCGACTCTTGGCACGCGCAATAGAGACGGCGGGTTCGTTGGATCCGGTTGCAGTTCGCGATGCATTCGCTGCGGTCAGTGATTATAAAGGTGCGACAACCATTTCGCATTACGATGCGAACCGACACCCCGTCAAAAGCCTCGCAATCCAAGTAATCCGAGACGGACAGGTTGAACACTACAAAGTTGTAGAACCCTAACGCACCGAGGGCAATAGCAGAAAATGGCACCGACACCCCCTAAGGCTTTTTTGATTGACATGGATGGAACGCTCTACTTTAAAGGTGAACCTTATCCGGGCGCAATTGAAACCGTCAACTACCTACGGCAGGCGAAGTATCAACTCCGGTTCTTGACGAATACGACTGCTAAAACGCCAAAGATGCTTCACGCGCAGATGCAAGCATTGGGTTTTGACATCTACGAAGACGAAATTTTCAATGCAACTTACGCCTGCCGCCAATACCTACACTCGCAGCCTGGGGCAAGTTGCCACTTCATGGTTGATGATGCCGTCAAAGCATTTTTCAAGGAGATACCGATAGATGACAATGCACCTGATTTTGTCGTTGTTGGAGACTACGGCGAAGGATTTGATTTTAACGCTTTGAACCATGCGTTTCGTCTGTTGATGAACGGTGCTGAACTAATAGCGTTGCAGAAAAATCTCTATTGGTTCTCTTCAGAAGGCATGTTCTTGGATTGTGGTGCATTCGTGACACTTCTGGAAGCAGCCGCAGGCACAACCGCTAAAGTCATGGGCAAACCGAGTGAAACGTTCTTCAAAATCGCGCTTGAAAGTCTTCAACGCTCTTCAAGTGAAGCGGTTGTGGTGGGCGACGACATCACTTCCGACATCGTTGGTGCGGAAAGAATGGAGATGCGGAGTATTCTTGTCAGGACCGGGAAGTTCAAACCCAATCAATTGGAAAATCCTGTCGCGAAACCGACATGGGTGCTTGAGAGTGTTTCGGAGTTAACGCAACTTTTTTAACCAAAGTGTTTGGAACTACAAGATATCGGTGAGGGCTTTCATGTGGGATGTTACCGACAAATGGGGTAACCGAATTGAGTTAACTGATGAAAGATGGCAGCACATCATTGAACATCACTGGGAATTAAGACACTCTCTTGATAAGGTTCTTTCAACTGTCCAAACTGGAAGAAGAAAACAGTCGTTGATGGATCCACACAAATATACATACTATAAAGATTTTGAGGGCCTTCCTCACAATTACACCCGTATCGTTGTTATTGTTAAATTGATACGGAACAATTTCATAATTACAGCATATCCTATAAGAAAAAGGAGATAAGATGAGTAACCACCAAAGTAGAATTAAAATCTTCTATGACCGGGAGGTTGATGTCCTCTATGTAACACGTGGCGACCCTGAATATACAGACTATGTTGAATACGCGGAGGATATTATACTACGTTTCCATCCAGAAACAAAGGAGTTAGTCGGATTCACGCTCATTGATTTTTCGCGGCACTTTGCCAACAAAGAATCGGACATCTCACTCCCCTTTAATATTGATTTCCACATGTCTGATACAATAGATATATCCTATTAGAAATCGTTTCCACAGAAGAAGTAGAGGTACTTTCTTATGCCAAATCAACTTATCCAACTTGGAGTCGTGGGGTGTGGATGGGCAGGCTGCCGTGCCATCGAAGCTGCGAATGCGACCTCTCGACTGAATGTTATCGCAATCGCGGAACGTGATCCAACCCGTCGCGAACAGGCAGGCGATGACAACGCAGTGCCACACCGATACGCCGACTATCACGAACTCCTTGGCGATCCGGCTGTTGAAGCCGTTTACCTCGCGACTTCTCCGGATGGTAGGTTGCAGCAAGTCTTGGACGCGCTCAGTGCCGATAAGCATGTCTTGGTGCAGAAACCGCACGCCATCCGCGCGCCTGAAATTTTAGAGATGGAGGCGGCGGCGCAGCAATCTGGCAAGACCCTTCAATTCTGCTATTTTATGCGGCATTTCCCCAATAACCGAAAGATTCGGCGCGCCGTTCTAAACGGTGCAATTGGGGACCTATATCACGCCCGCGTCTTCGGGAAATACAACTTCATCCCAGATCTTGATGCTAACACTCGCTGGCTGCATGTCTACGGACAGAAAGGCGGTTCGTTAGGGCAGCACTACTCCCACGAACTCAACCTCACGTGGTGGTGGATGGGATGTCCGAAACCGGAATGGGCATTCGCGGCGAAGCACGTGCTTTATCCGCAATATGACGGACCCGAAGGTGCAGCGGAGGACTATTTCACCGGTCTCCTCGGATGCGAAGGTGGGAAAACCATACAGATTGACTGCTCTCGGATGAGCCACTCGGATTCCGCGAGCGTCGTGGAGCTTTACGGCACAACCGGTTCAATCACAAACGGTGGTATCGCGCGATTCAAAGATGGCGAGTTCATCCGAGCAGCGATTGATGAACCGCTTGAGATTGACCACGGCGAACTTCCCGCAGAAGTGCCTTTCTTCTACTACGAACTCAACCATTTTGCGATGGCAATAGCAAGCGAAGTGGCACCCGATGTCGCTGCACCGGATGCTTATGTTTTCATGCAAATCTTAGATGCACTTTACGACAGCGCGAAGAGCGGCGAGAAGGTCTATATCTCCTCGTAGAAATGATTCCGAAGTAACGCTTGACAAAATCAGTCTCTGTTGTTAATCTATACAATCCGTCATTTTTTTCTGATGCGGTTGATTTGTTACATCAAAGATATTAAGGAGGCCGTCTAATGTATAAAACTGCGATGTTGGGGTGCGGGGGTCGCGCCCGTGGGCATGCAGATGCGTATCGCTTCGTCAAGCATGGTACACTCGCCGCCATCTGCGATATGAACGAAGAACGGCTCAACACATTCGGAGACGAATTCGGTATCCCATCACGCTACACCGACCTTGATAAAATGCTTGAAAAAGAGAAACCGGATGTCCTCCATATCGTCACAACCCCTGTGGTTCCGAGTAGTGAGGAACGTCTCCGCTATCCATTGATGAAACAGGCATCCGACCACGGTGTCCCTGCGGCGATTATTGAAAAACCGGTCGCTGTTGAAGGCGAAGATTGGAAACAGATTGCAGGGTTAGCAGAAGAAACAAAAACAAAATTCGTCGTCAATACACAACTCGACTTCCATCCGAAGAACTTAGAACTAAAAAAAGATGTCGCCGAAGGACGGATCGGTGAGATTCGGTTTATTGATGCCAGTGCGCGTAGTAGACCCGTCGAACAAGGAGGACATGTGCTACAACTCGTGTCGTCTTACATTGACAACTCACCTCCGGTACGGGTTCTTGGACAAATCTCTGGAAGGCAGAATTTAAATTCTGCTCCTGGGCATCCCGGTCCACCGCATGCAGTCGGACATGTCCTACATGAGAACGGTGTCCATGTCTCTGTCGCATTCGGAACAGAGATGGCACAGATGGCATCGGATAATCCCGGTGTCTATGGGCACAAACGCGTCTTTGTTGCGGGGACGAAGGGGTTCGTGCATTGGCGTTTCAGCAGCTGGGAACGTTCAACATTGGACAAGGGTTATGAAAGCGGTCCGCTCGATTATGGCGAGCAAGATGTCATCGCACAGGGTAACTTCACCGAAGCCATTTTTGATTGGTTAGACGATGAGAACAAGGTACATCCGACACACCTCAAGCAGTCGCTTGTAGAATTTAACATCATTCTTGGGATGTACCATAGTGGGTTAACAAACGAGATTATCGAACTTCCGTTTGAACCGCCCGATGGGTTGATGGACTCGCTCCGAGAGAGACTCTAAAAAGTTAATTTGTATTTTTCCTGTTAAGCAATTTTAGGTTTTGAGGAAGTGAGGAAGAGAAGGAAGGTTGCGAGAAATATCGTTTTCGCTGTCTTTTGAACTTCCATCCCTCCAATCTTCCAACTGCTCTGAGGATCAAGACTGTAAATTTGATATTGAAGGAGACATTTTTATGTATAAAACTGCGTTCTTAGGGTGTGGCGGTCGCGCTCGTGCGCACGCTGATGCCTACCGTTTCGTTAAACGCGGCAAAATCGCCGCAATCTGCGATATGAACGAAGAACTACTCAACAGTTTCGGAGACGACTTTGACGTTTCATCACGCTACACCGATCTTGATGAGATGCTGGAAAAAGAGAAACCGGATGTCCTTCACATTGTCACTGCCCCAGTGTTACGCGGCACCAACCAACGGATACGGTATCCACTGATGAAACAGGCATCCGATGCGGGTGTGCCAGCGGCGATTGTCGAAAAACCGATTGCCGTTGAAAGCGAAGACTGGAAGCAGCTTGCCGGATTAGCAGAAGAGACGCAAACGAAGTTTGTTGTTAACACACAACTCAATTTCCACCCGAAAAACTTGGAACTGAAGCGAGATGTCGCAGAAGGCAGAATCGGTGAAATCAAATTTATTGATGCCAGTGCACGGAGTACGCCTGTAGACCAAGCACCCCACGTGTTGCAACTCGTCTCTTCCTACATTGACAACTCACGTCCAGTACGGGTACTCGGGCAGGTTTCTGGGGCTCAGGATTTGGATTCCACGCAGCCGTCCCCTATGCATGCCGCCGCTCAGGCGCTATATGCAAACGGTCTTCACGTCTCTCTCGCATTCGGGACAGGTTTAGGACAAAAAGTGCCTAAAGAACCGGATGCCGGGAATCACACGCACAAACGTGTCTTTGTTGTCGGCACGAAAGGGTTTGTCCACTGGCGGTTTAGCAGTTGGGAACGCGCAACGCCAGCGGGTGGTTACGAAAGCGGTCCGCTTGACTACGGAGAGCAGGATGTCGTCGCACAGGGTAACCTTACCGAAGCTGTTTTCGATTGGCTCGATGATGAAAGCAAGCAGCATCCGACACATCTCAAGCAGTCGCTCGCGGAATTCAATCTACTTTTAGGAATTTACTACAGCGGCGTAACCAACCAGATTGTTGATCTTCCGTTTGAACCGCCCGATGGCTTGATCGATCTACTCCGAGAAAATCTATAAAAAGTTAACCTGTATTTTCTTTTTTCAACATCCAACCATTTGGCTTGATATTGGAAATAGTTAGGACTTACGCAGTCCTCGTTGCAGGCGGGATTTAATAAAAAAACGCGTGAATCCTAATAATATTCAAGGAGATATTTTTATGTATAAAACTGCGTTCTTAGGGTGTGGCGGTCGTGCCCGCGCCCATGCAAGTGCCTACCGTTTTGTCAAACGCGGCAAAATCGCCGCAATCTGTGATATGAACGAAGAGCTGCTCAACAGTTTCGGGGACCAATTTGATGTCTCTTCGCGTTACACCGATTTAGACGAAATGCTTGAAAAAGAGAAGCCTGACGTTCTTCATATCGTCACGGCACCGGTACTACGCGGCACCAGTGAACGGATACGGTATCCACTGATGAAGCAGGCATCTGATGCCGGCGTGCCAGCGGCGATTGTCGAAAAACCGATCGCTGTTGAGAGCGAAGATTGGAAACAGATTGCGGGGTTAGCGGAAGAAACACAAACGAAGTTCGTTGTTAACACACAGCTTAACTTCCATCCCCAAAACCTGGAATTAAAACGAGATGTCGCAGAAGGCAGAATCGGCGAGATTAAATTCATTGATGCCAGCGCACGCAGCACGCCGGTTGATCAGGCACCACATGTACTACAGTTAGTGTCCTCCTATATTGACAACTCTCGTCCGGTCCGCGTGTTGGGTCAAATCGCTGGCAGAGAGCAATTAGACTCTGCACAGCCATCTCCGATGCATGCTGCTGGACAAGCCATATATGATAACGGGCTGCATGTCTCTCTTGCGTTCGGTACCGGCATGGGTACGTTGGCATCGGACAGTGAAAGCACCGTTGCGCATAAACGTGTCTTTGTCGTAGGTACGAAGGGTTTCGTCCACTGGCGTTTCAGCAGTTGGGAACGCGCAACACCTGAAGGCGGTTACGAAGGTGGCCCGCTGAGTTATGGCGAACAAGATATCGCTGCACAAGGTAACCTCACAGAAGCCGTCTTTGACTGGCTCGACGATGAGAACAAAGTGCATCCGACGCATCTCAAGCAATCGCTCGCGGAGTTCAATCTTCTCTTAGGGCTGTATTATAGTGGCATAACGAACGAGATTATTGACCTTCCATTTGAACCACCCGATGGGTTGATGGATTCACTCCGAGAAAAGTTGTAAACCGACAACTAAATCGTAAAATATTAAAGGAGACATTTCTGTGTATAAAACCGCAATGTTAGGGTGTGGTGGCCGCGCTCGCGCACACGCAGATGCATACCGTTTCGTCAAAGGCGGAAAACTCGCTGCAGTCTGCGATATGAACGAAGAGTTACTCAACAAATTTGGAGACGACTTCGGTATCTCTTCCCGATACACCGACTTAGACGAGATGCTTGAGAAAGAGAAACCGGACGTTCTCCACATCGTCACCGCACCCGTGCTCCGAGGTAGCAACGAGCGTATCCGGTACCCGTTGATGAAACAGGCATCCGATGCAGGTGTGCCAGCAGCAATTGTCGAAAAACCGATTGCCGTTGAAAGTGAGGACTGGAAACAGATCTCTGGACTTTCTAAAGAGACGAAAACAAAATTTGTCGTCAATACGCAGCTCAACTTCCATCCGCAAAACCTTGAATTAAAAGCGGATGTAGCGGCAGGACGTATTGGTGAGATTAAGTTCATCGATGCCAGTGCACGTAGCACACCCGTTGACCAAGGTCCGCACGTGTTGCAGTTGGTGTCGTCTTATATTGACAACTCGCGTCCTGTCCGCGTGCTCGGTCAGATTTCTGGTGGCGAACACTTGGATTCAGCACAACCGTCTCCACAATATGCCAGCGCACGCGTCCAATATGAGAATGGACTGCACGTCTCCGTCGCATTCGGTACAGCCATCGCACCGACAGCATCCGATGATCCGGTCGTCTTTTTCCACAAACGCGTGTTTGTCGTTGGCACGACAGGTTTCGTACATTGGCGTTTCAGCAGTTGGGAACGTTCAACCCACGAGAGCGGCTATGAAGGCGGACCCCTGAACTACGGCGAACAAGATGTCGCCGCACAAGGCAACCTCACAGAAGCGGTCTTCGATTGGCTCGACGATGAGAACAAGGTACATCCGACACATCTTGAACAATCGCTCGCTGAGTTCAATCTGCTTCTCGGAATCTACTACAGCGGTATCACCAACGAGGTGGTCGATCTTCCGTTCGACCCTCCGGACGGACTGATGGATCAACTGAGAGCCAAACTTTGACCGCTCCCCCAGCTAAAGCTTGGGGGATTCTTTGAAAGAACTCCCAAGCGAGTTTCTTAACCTTTACCGTCACTTCCACATGAGGTCTAACGGTATGGGGCCATCTCCCTACCTCGTGGATAGGTTGTTCGGGTCTAATCCCAACCAACATGCATACGGATGCAAGGTGCGGGTCATGCGGTCAACACTCTTGAATGGAAGCCTGACCTTTTATCACACTACGGAAACTTCCTGAAACTTCTCGGAAGCGACCGATACTTCTGGTAGGTATCTCCTACTTCAGAACTGAACAGTATTCGTAGACGATATACGATCGCAATGTCGCATAGTGAAGGCTACTTTGTGTTCGTTTTGGCAGTTTCTGTAGTTTTCTGCATCTGCTCAACCCTTTGCGAAGGTTGGTAGAGAACACCCGCAAGCGCGGGGTCGCAAATCTCTACCAGCAGATGCCTATATGATACAGTATTCTTAGTCAAAAGTCAAATCTTTTTTTTACACAACTATAGGCGGTGTCTACATCCCCCAGCTAAAGCAAGGGGGTTTTGACACCGAAAATGTAAAAAAAAGTGTTGTATTTATATGTTTTTTGTGTTATAATTTTCACTTAAATTTTACAACAAGGCAAGAATGGGGCGTGTAATAGCTTACTTATTTTTTTCGTGACACACAGGAGATTACTATGTTAACACGGATATTTACTATTATTCTCGGCGTGATGTTTACCTTGGGTATTAACCTAACTGGTTCCGCTGAGATTACCGAAGATATGATTGCAGCAGCATGGCTGTTTGACGGTGATGCTGAAGACGTTTCTGGAAACGGATTTGATGGCGAATTAAAAGGTGGCAAATTCGTCGCTGGTAAAATCGGGGAGGCACTTGAACTCAACGGTACAACCGAGTGGGTCGAAATTCCGAAACGGATCGGTGAATTTGAAGAAATTACCTTCGCACATTGGGTTAAGTCTACTGGACGCGAATCAGCTTGGCGTGTTTTCTTCAACGTCAACGGTTGGAAAGCAGGCGACATCCACTATCAGATGCATCCGAATAATAAAGTCGAGTTTTCTATTCACAGTAACCCGGGTGGCAACGACACCTTCGCAAATTATATGTTGGCAGGCGATCAGATGGATAAGTGGGTACATATCGCAACCGCCTATAGTGCAAAAGAACAGAAAATCGGCTTTTACGTTAACGGCGAACTCGATATAGAAAATGAGTGGGGCGGCAACCCGGGTGTCCTCGATCCTGCCCGAATCGGCGACTGGGGTCAATCGAGACAATGGGAGGGACAGATAGATGAATTCATCATCTTCAACACCGCTCTCAGCGAAGATGATGTCCAAGCCGTCATGAACGACGGTTTTGAAACCACGCTCGCTGTAGACGCAAAAGGGAAATTGACAACCACATGGGGAAACCTGAAAAAATAAAGGAGACTTTTCAATATGGGCAGTGCTAAAAGTACAAGCATCTGGAAAACTTCCAACAGTTTGGGGCGCACTTAAAGCGAGCTACTAACCCATCCGTTCCGCAGCGAAATGATGGGTTAGTTTCAACAATATCGGTGTAGCGCATCCATGAAACGCGCTACACTGCCACACGTGGATTACAGTTATCTTCAACCGATCAAAGGAGACTTAATTGTGTTAAGAAAATTTAATCTTGTGCTATTAATTTTCGGTATCACTCTCATCGCAACGAACCTCTCTGCCCAAATCGTTGAAGACGGATTGGTCAGTTATTGGAGTTTCGATGCAAACAAAATCAGTGGAAAAAAGGTCACAGATGGAACCGGTAATTATAACGGAACTATTAGCGGTAACCTCAAAAAGGTCACTGGTAAAATCGGTGATGCGTTAGAGTTTGATGGAGACGCGACGAACTTCGTCGAAATCGATAAGCCTGAAGAATTTGATTTCAATGTTGATTTTACATGGTCGGCATGGATTAAGACGAACAGTGGGGGGCCGGGCGTAATCTTCGCAAAAACCGGCGGTCCTGGCACGGATGATAAGGGTCCCAAAACCTTATGGGTTCGCAATGGTGTCCTTAACCTGGATACCGGTTGGGTCGGCAACGTTGAAGACACAGAAAACATTGCTGATAATAAGTGGCACCACATCTCTGTCGTCGGTATTCCGGAAGATAGTGCAGTCCAATACTATGTTGACGGTAAAGCGACAGGTAAAGGCGTACTTAATCTCGCCCAATTCCCAGAAGACGAATGGGAAAACCACGTCTTTATCGGTTTGGATGGCAGAGCGGATGGTGAATTCGGGGTGTACACAGGTATCATCGATGAATTCAGCGTCTACAACCGGGCACTTGAGGAAGCCGAAGTCAATCAGAATTTCAACGCTGAAACGGGTCTGGCGGTCGATCCGAACGGGAAACTCGCTGCGACATGGGGTGCTATCAAAGCACAACGATAGAAACAGCAAGATTCTGTGTAGGCGCGCTTCTGAAGCGCGCCTACACACCCGACTATAGGAGATAGGATGAAGGTTGAGAACCGAACCATCTTTGAAAACGATAACCTTCATGTACTCCGCGGGCTTGACACGAATTCTATCGACCTGATTTATCTTGATCCGCCTTTCAATTCCAATCGAACCTTTCAGGCATCAATAGGCAGCGAAGCCGCAGGAGCCGCATTCAAAGATTTTTGGACATTGGGGGATCTCAATAATGCGTCTCACGGTGAACTCGCAGACAGGGAACCAGAACTCTATCAGGTCATCAGTGCTGCCGAGTTTAGTCATGGGAAATCCATGAAAGCCTACCTCATCATGATGAGCATCCGGATGTTGGAGATGTTCCGAATCCTCAAACCGACGGGTACGCTTTACCTTCATTGTGATGATAACGCCAGCCACTACCTCAAAACTGTGATGGATACCGTCTTCGGGAAAGACAACTTCAGAAACGAGATTATCTGGCAACGGGCGGCGACCACTAAAGGCAATCTCAAAAAAGGGTTGGCGCGGGATTCCGATAGTATCTTCCGCTACTCGAAAAGTGATACATACACCTGGAACGTTGAGGCGGTCACGATACCTTACGATATGGCGAATTTGGACGCGAAAACCAAACGCCAGTATTATTGTGTTGAACCGGAAACCGGACGCCGTTTCTCACTCACTTCCGTCACCGCGCAGACCCACGATCCCGATTCTCATCTGACTTATGATGTGATGGGAGTTGTCAGAACGTGGCGTTGGGCGGAAGCGCGTATGCGTAAAGAGATAGAAGAGGGACACATAGTTCAGACGCGTCCGGGAAATGTGCCCCGCTATAAACGGTATCTCGATGAACAGAAGGGCAAACGGCTGAACAATATTTGGGTGGATATTCCAAATTTGACCGCCAGAAGTAAAGAGCGAATTGGGTATCCTACACAGAAACCGATCGCTTTGTTAGAACGCATTGTTGGGGTGAGCAGCAATCCTGGCGATATGGTACTCGATCCGTTTTGCGGGTGTGCTACAACGTGTGTGGCTGCTGAGCGGCTACAACGCCAATGGATAGGTATAGATTTAAGTCCCAAGTCTTATAAACTGGCGCAGTCGCGTCTCCAACAGAGCGGGACTATTGAACCGGTCATCCACCGGAAGGACACGCCTAAACCTTACAAAAACCTATAAACACACACTGTTCGGCATTCAGGAAGGATTCGGCTTTACGCCCGAATGCCCGTAAATGCAACGGCTGTCGAACACTCTTTTCGTTTCGTAGTATGAGAGTCGATTGTGTTGTCGCGAAATCGAAAGGCGGCACCGATGCCGCTGATAACCTTCAATTGTTGTGTAGTACGTGCAGAGAAATCGGACGCACTACATAACAACTGATTCAAAAGCAAAAAAACGAAGGAATTCTCAAATGTCAAAATCTACGAAGTTTAAATTCGCGGTAGCGATCATAACAGCAGCTGCGCTGTTGTTCTGTACGATGAACTTACCAGTCGATGCCAAGCGTGATAAGGAATATGTTGCAAAACAACTGAAAAATCTCAAAGTAGACGGTAATCTCAACGAGTGGGAACGCGCTGAAATCGTCGCCTTTGACGAATTAAAAGATGTCGGTGGTGGTATCCCGAAAGATAGTGATTTTACCGGTCAAGGTAGAGTCGCCTGGAATTCGCAAGACCCGACCCGTATCTACTTCGCTGTTGAAATCACTGACGACGAACTCCAAGACATCCATCCACCTGATGCCAAATGGTGGGAAGATGACAGTGTCGAATTTATGTTTGATTTCGATAACGGCATGGTCCGCGACAGCCTCGTTCAGTGGACGCTCGGTGCCAACGGTAAGGACCTATCCGCTGCGGCGTCAAAGGAAAATACTGAATGGGTGCTTATCAAGGATGGGGACAATTACATCTACGAAGTCGCTATTGACCCGACGAAGCCGCGCGGGAACCCGCAGTTCGCAAATCCCGGGGTCGGCGACAAATTCAAAGCGAAGCACGGGTTGACAATCGGACTCAGTTTCCACATGAACGATTGTGAGAACGGCAAACGCGAACACCAGATCGGATGGATACCCGGCGGCGCATGGGATGGTCTCTCCTATGGAGACCTCACTTTTGACGACGAGATATTAGCCGTTGAGCCTTCAGGGAAACTCGCATTAACGTGGGGTGCTCTGAAAAAATAAAATATTGTCAACTGTCAGTTATCGGCAATAGGTGAAAAGCGTCGGAAGCAGGAACGGAGGATTGGAAGGTCGGAAGGATAGAAGAAGCCGCCCTTCCACTCTTTCACCTCTATCGCTAAGGTTTCCGATAGCCGACAGCCATCTTCGCCGGCTGAACGCTCTTTAAGATGCCAAAATCTCGCGCCTCTTTTAACTCTGGAATCACGTTTCGTGCGCTCCTGATCGGTACACTCCTCGTTATCGGGAACGCCTATTGGCTTGCCTACGCTGCGGAGATGATTCAACCGCAGTTTCTCCTGAACTTCGTTTCCCTCTTCTTCAACGCTATTTTCACCCTTTTTGTTGTCATCGGCTTCAACCTGGCGTGGAAAAAAATATCGCCTCGCAACGCGCTCACCACACAGGAACTCCTCGTTATCTACATTATGGTCGTCATGGTATCCACGATCGGTGGACACTCAATGATGACTTTCCTCATCGGAACACTCGCACACCCGTTCCGATTTGCGACACCTGAAAACGAATGGTCTTCTCTCTTCTGGCGTTACATCCCGACATGGTTCGTGCCTGAAGATTACGCATTGGATGCCTACTTTAAAGGGGGTTCGACCTTCCATCTGCCGAAACATCTACGCGGCTGGTTAGTCCCGATCCTTGTCTGGACAGGGTTTGTCACGCTGCTCTGGTTTACGCTGATATGTTTCATTACCATCATTCGCGTGCAGTGGACAGAACGTGAAAAGTTGGCGTATCCGATCATCCAATTACCGCTTCAGATGGCACAGGGACGGAAAAGTTTTTACAGAAACAGTACGATGTGGATAGGCTTTTCGGTCGCCGCGTTCATTGAAATCCTCGCTGGATTGAGCCATCTATTCCCGCAGGTACCCGCTATCCAACTCAGCTCCTACTCCATCACACATCTATTTACGGACAAACCGTGGGATGCCGTCGGGTGGGTGCCTTTGTCTATCTACCCCTTTATCATAGGACTCACATTCTTCGTGCCGTTAGATATTTCGATGTCGGCGTGGTTCTTCTATCTGTTTGGTAAGGCAGAAAGAGTGGTGCGTATGGGGATGTTAGGTGAAGGTGAACTCTACTTTGCTGAACGAGCAGGCGGCGCATGGCTCGCTGTCGGTGTCCTCGCATTGTGGGGAACTCGGAGGCATCTCCGTGATGTCATCCAAAACTGCTTAACAACTAAAAAGGCGTTCGACGATTCAAATGAACCCATGCCTTACCGTGTTGCCATTGTCGGGATAATCTTCGGGACTGTCGGACTCACGCTGTTCTCGGTGAAAGCGGGGATGTCATTAGGTGGTGTGTTCGGTTTTATCGTCATTTTCATCGTGATGGCACTCGGCGTAACGCGGGTACGTGCTGAATTCGGGCCACCATCGCATGAAATTCTTGCGCTCGACCCAGCACGACTGATGGCTGTCACTTTCGGACCGCGGTTCGTCGGTACCGGCAATCTCACGATTATCTCTTTCTATTACTGGCTTAATCGGCTCAATGTTTCGCATCCGATGCCGAACCAGTTGGAGGGGTTCAAGCTCGCTGAACGGGCAGGCATAAACAGCCGAAGACTCGTCTGGGTGATGATGTTCGCAATTGTTATCGGTACCCTTGCATCGTTTTGGGCGTTCCTCTACCTCCTTTATGAGACCGGCGCACTCGCTGTTCACGGCTACATCATCGGTATCGGTGAAGAGGTTTTCGGGAGACGTTTGGAACGCTGGATTAATAACCCTACGGGTCCGAATTGGGACGGCACACAATCTATGGGCATCGGCGCAGCAATGACGTGGATTCTCTACTTCCTACGGCATAAATTTATGTGGTGGCCCTTTCATCCGATCGGGTACGTGATGACAGCGGCAACATGGGGCGGCCTCGCGGATTTCTGGTTCTCTGTCTATATCGGTTGGATGATAAAGTTCATTATCGTCTCAGTTTTCGGTCTACGTGCGCATCAACGTGCAATCCCATTCTTCTTGGGGTTGGTGATGGGCGATTACGTGTTTGTAGGGTTCTGGGCATTGGTCGGAACGCTGTTTGATCTCCCGACGTACGTCCTCTGGTCGCCTTAGCACTGACCTACAATAGCCATATCTTAATACCGAGTTCGTGTTAACAGGAGTTCTATTCTAAAGGATTAAAGAGTTACCCGTTCTTTGAAGAAGAGGGTTCGTCGCCTTCGTTTTTACCGTTTTCGGCATCGTGTGCTTTCAGCAACTCTTCAAGCGTTATACCCTCTCTTTGCGCTCGCAGCAACTCACGATACACTTCTGCTTTACCTTCTGCTTTACCTTCTGCTCTGCCTTGCGCAAGGATTTTGTCCTTGAATAGTTTTGCATATCCTAACATGATAACCTCCAGTATGTGTGCTAATATGAAGAACCAGCCGACTATTAGCGTCATGAGAACCGCAGTTCGTGTTAATACCGTTTCACCTAAATGTTTCCAAGCCCAACTGGTGCAAAGTTCAATTAAAACATTGGCAATCACTAAACTTGAAAAAGTCCAGACAAATACATTAAACCACTTACGCGGGATTCTTACTAACGATACATAGTCATTCTCGTTTTGATTCATAGGTGAACTCATATCTAAACACGTAGTCTTGTGTTCTGAACATAGATAACCGTTTGTTTTCCATCCGCTATAGAAATTATTTAACGCTGAAACAGCCTTTTTTCCAATTATACTCTAAAAGTTGAATCAAATCAAATTAAATTGAAGCCGCGAAGGTCTTAGCAGAAACTAACACCTACAATTCAGGCAAACTTTTAACAATCTTTACCGTCTTTAGACTCACATTGATAGCACGCCCAATCAAATCCACAATATATCGTGGCTCCTCGGCGCGGTTCGGATTGTTGACGATGCCGCTCCGTTTGTCTGTCTTGACACGATACTGGTCGACAATCCACTCCAACGCAGAACGTGTGCCTAACCGATAGTCATAAACCTCCGCAGGAATACCATCCAACGTCAGGAAGTCGTTATATTTCAGCTGCGTCTTGTCTTTAGAGAGCTTCATCTTCTCGACATTCCAATTGACCTGCATGCCAAGGGTTTCAATGTTTCGGAGTTTATCGTATTTCGGAACGGATTCATAGTTGACGTGGAGATCTGCTAACGCCGCACCCGCTTCGGAAAAACCCCAGAAATCTTCAGCAAATGGGATATGCGGGAGATCGCGCTTGAGATTCATCTCGTATTTTTCACGGTAGTCGGGATGGTGCAAGAGGGCGTAGGTATAGTGGAAGATGTCCCACTTGGTAATAGTATCATCGCTATAGTACGTACGGAATTCTGCCAATGCCCAATCGGTGATGTTCTCTCGTCGGTTTGTGCCGTCTTCGTCGTAGGTATAGAAAGGGAAGCATTGAAAGCTATCGCTTGCTGCAAGTGTGTGAAGGTCGGGAATCAGGTTCGTCATTAGGGTATTGAAGCCTGCCCGGAAACCGTGATCACTGACAATTATTACCCGATTTTCTGTTTTAGTCTCTGGTGTAGGAAAAAATCGATGTTGTTGATAACGTTCCTCATTCCAAAAATTATCGAAGTAGAGATGTTTTTGACAGAAGGGACGATACAATGCCGTGCGGAAGTGGCTATTTTGATATGTGCTTAACTCCAGTTTTCTCAGTGATGCCTTAACTTGACGACTCCACTTGATACGGGGGTCAGTTGTATCAATGAAGTTTTCAACTGGCACCTTAGGATCATGCCTGCGCTTTCGATCAACCGCGGTGTTGTATATTTCAATAAATGTGTGGACTCGTTCTTGTAGCAGCGTCGGATCAAAGGCGTATGCTAAATTATCTCTGCTGGTAACAACGCCATAAGAGTAAAGGCTAAAAATCGTTTCCGCGTCTCCATCCTTCGCGTTTTTCGCTTCCTTGTTTCCCATCGGAATAAAAGTTTCAAATTCGGGATCAAGTCCTTCGGTCAACCACGTATGCCGGCTATCCGGTTGAATGGATTTCCACGCAAGACCACCTATGTGTTGACAGGCATTCAGAAAGTCCAATTTCTGTTGTCTGTTCCACAGTTCATCAGTGCGATGATAAAAAATACAAGGCTTTTCTGATGATTTCTGTTTTGTCTTAAGAAACAAATTGATACTCACACCCACCCGAATGCCGAATACATTGGCATCAGAAACCTTTAATCCTTTCCGCGCGTTTCCACCCAAATCAAGAACATAAATCGCGTCGAAATCTTCGGCGAGGCATTTTCGCATGCCATCAAAAGCGACACTATCAACAAAACTGTTGTTCGTTAGGAAAGCAACAACTCCCTCTTTACCAATCCGGTCAGATGCCCATCGAATCGCCTTAACATAAGGGTCGTAGAGTTTATTTCTTAGGGTCGCTTTGGAGTCTTTTACGTACGTCTCTGCAACCCGTTCATCCATCGTCTCATATTTCCGATTTTTATTGTTGTCGTTTTCATTAATCTGCCCCATGTTATAGGGTGGGTTACCGATGACAACAAACATATCCGCTGCCTTCTGTCTCTGCACCCGCTCTGTGTTTTCACGCGTGAAGAGTTCCCCCTGCTCCGGCTCAAGCATCTCAAACGTATCCGCAAGCACAATGCCCTCAAAGGGTAGATATGTTCCTGTACGTTGAAAATACGCCTGCTCAATGTTCAAACTCGCGATATAGTAGGGCAGGAGCATCACCTCATTACAGTACAACTCATTGCGGTATTTCGTCTCTAATGCAGTGCCTTGGATGTCCTGCATGAGCCGGACGATGAAGTTGCCAGTGCCGACGAATGGATCGATGATATGCACGCCAGTATCCGAGAGCGATCGGTCGAACTCGGTTTTCAAGATGCGTTCAACGCTATTCACCATGAAATCCACGATCGGTTGCGGCGTGTAGACGATGCCGTGTGTATCTGCAACATCTTCGGAGAATCCCTGAAAAAATTTCTCATAAAAGGTGTTGAGGAAATGCTGTTTTTGGGAGAAGTCTTTACAGAGTGTTGCTGCCTGCTCGATAGCAACATAAAACCGGTCTAACGGCTCAAGAAACACGTCTCGACTCACCTCATGCCGCATAAGCACGTAGCTGACGTTTTCAATCTCGCGGGCGATAATGTTCCGGTGGGTAAAGTCTGAGCGATTGAAAACGGTACGGAAAATGCGTTCAGTGAGGATGTGTTGAATGAGCATCTCTTCGACAGCATCTTGTGAGAGTTCCGGGTTAATGGCGGTTCGGCAGATGTCATAAAAATCGGTGAACGCCTCCTTGAACGCCGGATCCGTTTCGTGGCGTTGATCGATGAGTGCCTTCAAAGCACTTGCGAGATCGGGGACATACGCTCTGAAATCGGAGACTGCTGTTTGCCAATTGTCGAGCGCGGGCGGCACATAAGCGAACAGATATTGAAGTGCAGCAATCAAGCGCGCCGGTTCGGTGATGTCCACGTCTAATGCTACCTGTCCATTCTGGTACAGGATAGCGCGCTGCGGTGTTTGGAAGAGGATATTGTCAAGTGGGTAGCCTGCATCACGCTTCTCCGCTACTGCTTTGAGGAGATCGTCATCAATATCCTTCGCTTCCCAATACGCGAACGGGAGTCCGTATTCGTCGAGGACCACGCCATCAATGACGATCCGGTTTCCCTTTGGCGTGTGCATCCCATATTGCGGGATGAGCGTGGCGTTGAGTTGTTTTGCGCAGGTATCGAGTAAAAAGGCAAAAGGATTGCTAACCGCGCCCTCGTGTGTAGCATTGTGCCGGTCGTATTGCTGGAGCGTAGCATAGTAGTTTCGGATCGGTTTGTGGGTAGGTTTTAGGTTCAACTTTGGCATGGAGGTATAATAGCAGCTTTGAGGAGTTGGTATCCAAGACGACACGCATTAGGAAGGCAACTTACTCCTTTTACGTATTTTCTCGGCGCGTGCTTCGGCGATTGCCTGTTCAATATCGTCTTGTGCTTCTTCTTCACTCACGCCTGGCACTTTTTCCCATATTCTGTCCAATACCGAGAAAGCTTGCTCTCGCTGTTGAAGCATCTCTTGATATGCGTCAATTGGAACAATCGCGGCGAGCGGTGTGTCGGCGCGTTTGACTATCAGCCGATCCCCGTTTCGGTAGACCCCGTCGAGCAATTCACTAAGTTTCTGGTGTAACTCCGTTGTTGAAATTTCTTTTCTCATTGTTCTCTCCGATTAGTGTTGTTAGTGTACAAGGCGGGAAGTATATTACAAAGTATATCATAGATTCCGCGAAAAATCAAAGGTTTTTGGCTGTCTCAGGTTCCTGACTCGCCAATTTGACATTTTCCCCAAAATCTGCTATACTCTGCACCATTCAATCCATAGGAGTCATACATCCATGTACAACTTAACTGGAAAAGTCGCTTTAGTGACAGGGGCAGGCGGAAAAAACGGCATCGGGCGTGCGATTGCGACACGCTTGGCGAAGGAAGGTGCCGATGTTGCTGTTAATGATATTACGGAGCATCCGTACGCTGCGGATCAGACAGAGTGGCAAGGCTTACCCGATGTCGTCCGTGAAATCAAAGCGATGGGACGACGCGCCATCAGCGTCGTTGCTGATGTTTCGGATGCTAAACAGGTCGGCGAGATGGTTGACAAGACCGTCGCGCATTTCGGGAAAATTGACATTCTCGTCAACAATGCCGGAACCATCGCCGGTAAAGATCGCGTGCCTGTCGTAAATCTGGCTGAAGAAGATTGGGACAGAGTACAACGCGTCAATGTGAAAGGCGTGTTCCTCTGTTCACAAGCGGTGGCGCGTCATTTAATCGCGCAGGGAACCGGGGGCAAAATCATCAATATGTCTTCTGTAACAGGTAAACAGGGATCCGCGCGCTACGCGGCGTACAGTGCCTCGAAATTCGCTGTCATCGGTCTCACGCAGTCGCTTGCACACGAACTTGCACCTTATCACGTTAATGTGAACGCTATCTGTCCGAGCCTTGTCGATACAGAACGCGTCGGGCATCTCGCATCTGCCTTGATGCCAGAGGATCTTCCTGCTGACGAACGACGCGCAGAATTCGCACGCCGCAACGTGGCAGCAGTACCATTAGGACGGCTTGCTGAAGGGACAGACGTAGCAAAAATGGCGGCATTTCTCGCTTCAGACGAAGCCGTATATTTAACAGGACTCTCTATCACCGTCTCAGGCGGTTCGATGATGTACTAACGTAGAATCCGCTGATCGCTTAAATCTTTCCCACCGACGGTTTTCACGATAGATGCGCCACGCCACTCCTTGATTTCCAGTTCATGGAATGCGTTGACGATATTGTACTGTGTCGGTAGGTCTTCCCAACGGGCTTTGTGAAATTGCACCGTGCCTTCACCGCGCCAGTGCTCTTTCACGACTCGATTCGGCGAACTGGCAGGCGTTAGCACAGCATAAGCGACATCGGCGACACCCCATTCACCGGTTCTCGGCATATATTTATAGTGGAGTGTGCCGGTAAGCCGTTGCTCACCATTCGGTTGTTTTTGCGGAGCGGACGGTGGTTGTACCGATACCTGCTCCGTCGCTTTCACGTGCATGTCCATAAACTTAAAGCCGAGCCAGCTGGCGGTGCAGTGTGTTTCACCGTTGAAAGTTAACGGTTCCGGCAATTCGCAATAGATTTTGGAGAACCCCAATTCCTCGCGTCCTGTCAGAATCGGATCCGTCAAATTTTCCCAGAGTACCGTCAAGAACGATCCTGTCGCGCGGTCTACTTCACCGTTGAAAACCGCCGGGAAACTCACCCCAAGCGTATTATAGCCGCGTCCTGCCAACCATTCAATTTCTTTCATATAGCCTCCCGACACGGATACGACCGGTTCACCGTTAAGCGAGAAACCTGGCGGTAGAAAAGCCTCCAATTGCTCGCTATTTGTCAGGAAACTTACTGTAATTGATGTCGATTTCGGATTATCTTTACACGCAAATTTTCTGCCATCGGGTCCGTATCTCGGTCCTGTTCTCGGTCCAAAGTGTGTCGGCATTCGGTACATTGCCTTCGGGTCAAACTTGTATCCCATCTATTTCCTCCATCTTTTTCGTAATGATGCTTTAATTGTATCAATATACGTCGAGATGTCAAGTACGAATCAATCGCTATCCAGTCCTCCCAAATTTTGATTCTGACAATGGACGCTATGCACTGTCTGTGTGTTTTTTGCTTCAAGATGTGATATAATATTCTACATATTTATTATAGTAGAATCCGAAAATATATTTACACTTGTAGCATAGGAGACCGTTAGCCTGTGCCTCCGTGAGAACGAACTTCACGTTCACACAACAATATGAGTGTATAAGTAATTACTGGATTTACTATAAATTGGACACTATGATTGAGCGTTTCAAAAAACAAGAAGGGGAAATTTATGAAAATAGGAAAGAAGGCGGGGCTTGCTTTTCTCGTTCTCTTTTTCTGTGGGAGCACCGTAGGCGTATTTGCGAATGGAAACCACACATCTTCAGAAGAAAAATCCACTGACCAAACAACATCGACTCGACCCGATAGCCATGCACCACTCGGTGTTATGGGGGACCATGCACACGGTGCAGGGGAACTGATGTTCTCGTACCGATTCATGGGAATGGCGATGGACGGACTCTTGGACGGGACCGACACTGTCTCAACCGAAGATGCACTCCTCCATTATCAGATGGTGCCGACAACTATGCAGATGCAGATGCACATGTTCGGTGCAATGTTCGCACCGCATGACAGCGTTACGCTTATGGCGATGACAAGTTATCGAAGCAACTTCGTGGAGATGGAAGGCGCGCATACACACGCCACTGGGGACCATGACCATCCCGTAGGACATCAAGAAATGGAGAGTGCCGGACTCGGCGATCTCAGACTTTCCGCGCTTATTCGACTGCTCAACGCGTCAAATGTTGATCTCATCCTTAATGCCGGTGTCTCTATACCGACAGGTGCAATTGATGTTGAAGGCACACACGGCAGTGATGAACTAATCGTTCTACCGTATCCGATGCAATTGGGTTCTGGCTCGTTTGCGTTGAGACCGGCAGTAACCTTTGCGGGAACGAATGGGTCTTGGTCCTATGGCGCACAAGCACGCGCCGCAATCCCGCTGAATGAAAATAGTCGATATTACAGATTGGCACCCACTGTCGGTTCGACGCTTTGGAGTGCGCGTAAACTCAACGACTGGCTCAGCATCTCTGTTCGCGGTTCGATTCAAAATTGGGGGAACATCACCACGTCTGCCGAACACACGGAAGATGAACACGACCATGCCGCAGACGATCACGATAGCCACGCTGCACCGGCTGCACCAACACAGACCGTCTACATGTCTCCGATGATGGATCCAAATCTTCAAGCCGGAACACGCGCGAACTTAGCCGCGGGTCTGAATTTCATCGTACCGGATAGAGCCGCCGGGATTCTGGCAGGGCAACGGCTCGCTGTCGAATTTCAGATGCCGGTCTATCAGAATCTTGACGGACCGCAGATGGCATTAGGATGGACAATCGTTGCCGGTTGGCAGTATGCTTTTGGATTATGGTAAACGAGAATCACAGTCCGAAACTGAAAGGAGCAAATGTATCTATTTATGTTTGTTAGGTACAACACGTACATAGCATTAATAACCTTCATTATCACTGCATGCCTCACGAGCGGTTGTGAAAGAATACCGACGCAGACTGTTGCCACGGAAGTACTTGACGAAAAAATCGCTGTTGCCGTTATCTCTGAAAAAGATGGGATTAGGCTATTTCTAAGGTGACCATACAGTGTTCGGTGAATGGATCATCGCGGTGCTTAAAGAGGTGCAGGTTAAAGCGGGTGGCGGTGCCCGCATCGGTTGCGGTGCGATTGCGTTAATGGAATAAATAGTTCAAATTCCTTGAATTAAAGACAGCATTATGATATTATGCCATAAACCCTAAACGGAGTGAGTGCATGAGAATTAAAGATATACAGACAGTCCGAATCAACGTGCCGCCGCGGGACATCAAACGCACGGAACCGCGCCGCGAACCGTGGAACGTTCATGCTGAAGTTGCAAATCCGATGTCGCGCTACCCAGAATACAAACGCCACCGTTCGAGCTGGATGCCGAAATGGGATCAGGTTTATGTCAAAGTCACCGCTGAAGATGGGACATGGGGGATCGGTGAGACATCGTTCGGTACGCCAGTCGCTGCAATCATTGATGAACACTTCGCGCCGATGCTCATCGGTGAAAACTGTTTCGCCGTTGAGAAGATTTCGGATATGATGTTCCGTATGTCTAAACCTTACGGTTCGCAAGGTTTGACGAGTTGCGCGATGAGCGGAATCGACATCGCCCTGTGGGACCTCAACGGCAAGATTAAGGATCAACCCGTCTATGAACTGCTCGGTGGTCCCGTGCGCGATAAACTCTTTGCTTATGCCACCGGTAACGATACCGATTGGCAATTAGAACTCGGGTTCAAGGCGGTGAAGTTGGCGTGTCCTTATGGACCCGTGGACGGCGAATCGGGATTGAAAGAGAACGAAAAACTGGTGGCGAAAACCAGAGAGAGGGTCGGCGATGACGTTGAAATTATGCTCGACTGCTACATGGCTTTCGATGTCGATTACACCATCCGCTTGGCGCAGCGGCTTCGTCCGTATCGCCTCAAATGGATTGAGGAGTTCCTTATTCCAGAAGATATTGACGGTTTGGTGAAAGTCAGAGAGGCTGTCGATTGGGTGAGTCTCGCGAGCGGCGAGCACCACTACACCCGCTTCCCGTTTCAGCAGATCATTGAGAGACGCTGCTTGGACATCTTACAGCCGGACACTTTCTGGGTCGGTGGTATCACCGAATGCGTCAAGATTTGCCATCTCGCAGATGCTGCAGGACTTACGGTTATCTTCCACGGCGGTGGTCTCCGTCAATCTGGACTCCATCTGTCTGCCGCTATGCCGAATACGCCTTGGGTAGAATACTACCTCGGCACCGCACCCGGTGTACCACTCGCGGAGACGAAATTGTTTGAAGGCGAATCGCTTCCGAAAGAGAGTTATATTTCCCCAAACGACGGCCCCGGACTCGGCCTACATATTGAAGAGGAATGGCTGACACCGAGAAATCCGAGATAATATGCGCTGCGCTATACTCTTTTTGTTCTTACTCTATATCGGTGCTAACGCCTCCGCGCAGGTACTTATTGATTCTATCGTCGCGGTTGTCAACACGGAGGCTATCACACACAGCGAACTCGAAAATGAGTTCCGAATCACCGCTATCGTAGGTAAACCTGCTGCTGCTGAACCTTTGCCCCTTACTGAGAAACGTGCCGTCCTTGAAACCATTATCAACCGTAAATTTGTCTTGCAGGAATCGGAACGAATTGGCGTTGTTATCGCTGAGCGCGACGATCGGATTGCAGGAAAGATCACAGAGATCCGCACACGATTCGCTTCCAACACAGATTTTCAAAATGCTTTACAGCAGTACCCGTTAGAAATTGAAACCTTGCGTGTGTGGGTCTATGAGCAGCTCATTTATGACGAATACTTCCGGCGTAACTTTTTCAACGCTATCAGCAGTGCGGAGGTCGAAAGGTTAGCCAAATCATACTATAATACGAATAAGTCAAAATTCGTGGTGCCATCGACAGTCACCTTCAACGCGCTGCTTATAGTTGTTCCAGAGGATATATCAGAAATCGAAAAGCAGGACGTGGCGAACCGGGTCCAGAAACTCAGCTCCGGTTTACAGAAAGGCGAAACATTTGAAGCAGCGCGTAATGCATACAAGACGCAGCTGTCCCTTGCGTTCGAGGTGCTGACAATTGAAACAGATACACCTTTAGGGACACTTGTAACCGCACTAAAAGATTCTGAGCGAAGTGAGCCAATCGTTGTTGCGGAGGGATACCGAATTGTTGAACGCATTCGGACTGAACCGGCGCAGCAGAAAGAATATGCGGAAGTCCGAGAGGAGATTACAGAACAGATTCGACAAGCGCAAGCGGAAAAGGAATTTGATGTGTGGTTAAATAGACAGAAAGAAGAAGGGACGTGGCATATCTTGGACGATGAACTCACGCAAGCGGGGAACGAGGCAAGGTAACACATGCTGGGGTATCAAGACTTGAACTGGCGCGGAAATCGACACTCGCGAAGCACGGGATTTCGCTTCCTTGTCGTTGGCGTATCTCTATTTTTGTTCGTTGTATCGGTGTCAGTGAACGTTTTTTCAGCGGATATGACGGGCTATCCAGAAACGTTTCAGAAGCGATTGAAAGACGCGCAGCGTGCGTTTCAAACCGAACAGTGGAGAGAAGCCCTCCGTTTGTATCGCGAACTGGCCAAAGCGGCTCCTGAATTACCGATTGTTTACATCGGTGAAGGCGATGCCGCCGCAAAGTTGAAAGACTATCCCGCCGCGATTACCGCCTTCCAACGCGCCTTAGAACGCCTCACAACCGAACAACAAACCAATATTACTATTGCTCGCCTGCAATCCGTTGTGCAAGCCAAACTCGCGACCGCGTATCACCGTAACAAGCAGCTTGATGAAGCCGATATGTGGTTCCAAAAAGCCGTCAAAGGTGCTGGTGAGGAGACACCGGCGGCGTGGTATGTCGCTTTAGGACAGATCGAAACTGAACGCGAGAACTTGGAACAGGCACGCAGGTATTATATCGTCGCCGTGCAGCTACACCCAGACACAACCGCTGCTTATAACAACCTCGGACATGTCCTGCTCAAACTCAACCGTATCGACGAAGCCGATGCCGTATTTCGGGAGGCACTTGTGCAGGATGAGACGCTTGCGAGTGCGACGTTCGGACGCGGTGAGGTAGCAATCCAGCGCGGGCAACTCGATACCGCCCGACGTTTTTACGAACATGCTGTCCAACAAACACCACACGAACCGATATTCCACAAATCACTCGCGGATGTCCTACGCGATATAGGCAACGTTGAAAAAGCCGAAGCAGCCGAAGCGCGTTACCGCCGAACGCTTGCCGAACGTTACCTCCGTCAAGCGCATTGGCACATTGAGCAACAGCAGCTGCAGCGCGCCTTGGAACCTCTCAAAAAGGCACTCGAAACGGATGGAACATTTGCGCCCGCGTTGAAAGACTACGCCTATGTTCAGATGCAACTCGGCGAATTGGTATCCGCTAAACAGATGTATCAGCGTGTGCTAACGATAGATCCGACTTCACGTCAGGCACTTTTGCATCTGGGCATGATAGAAACCAAACTCGGTAACCGACAAACCGCAGCAACACACTATTTGACACTCATCAAACACGAACCGGATTATATGGATGCATACGTGCAACTTGCGAACTTGCACGAGACATCAGGCGACTTGGCAGCTGCTGAGCAGGCGTTTACAATCGGGCTACAACACCAGCCGAGATGGGCACCCGGATATTTATGGCGTGGAAAAATCTACCAGAAACAGGGCGCGTCTGATATGGCAGAGACCGATTTCCGGCAGGCGATCCGACTCGCGCCGAATGTGCCATTCCCAAAAGAGGCGTTAGCATCCCTACTTGCAACAGAAAACAGACAACTTGCCGAGGCACAGTCCCTTGCTGAAGCTGCTGTTGCGAGCGATAAACGTCCGGTGCACCGTGCGACGCTCGCCTTCGTCTACTATCGTCTCAATCGCATCTCCGATGCACAACGTGAGATTGAAACCGCTTTCGCCGAAGCACCGAAGCACCCTTACATCCTAAAAATTCGTTCACAAATCTTGAAAACCGATAAATAGTTAGGAGTCGCGAGCAAAACTCGATCCTACCAGAAGATTTTATGAGATCGAGAGCAAAACTCGATCTTACCAGAAAAGGCTTTGTAGACGGGGTTACAAACCCCGCCTACAAAGCGGAACGCGTAAGTTCTAATCACTTTTAATTTTTTTTGTTGTAAATTATTAGAAAATATCGTATCATTTAGATAGGTTGTGTATACATAAACCGGAAGAGTAATGAACGAATCGGTTGTCGCTCCATAACCTACAACCCTTTGCTAATTAAATTTTTTATTTTAATGAAGAAGAAGGAGCATTGCAATGCTTAGATTTCAGATAACTTTGGCCGCTATTTTAGCCGTCTGTTGTGTCGCCTTTGTATCCTGTGAGCGCGGACAAGAAATGTTGGAAATGGTGGATACCCCTGACGAGATGCCGATGGACATGATGCCGATGATGGACGCGACAATGTATATGTCGTGGATGCACGTCGCGCTACCCGCACCCACCGTCTCCGTGGCTGATGCTACGAGCCCCGCTGACACAGGGGCAGCCCACAATCCAGGGAGCGATGTTTTTACACCACGCACCGTCTATATCAACGATATCGGTGTCATAGCAAACAAAGAAGGGACAATGTACCCCGCTGGGACCATGATTGTCAAGGAAATTATGGATGAGACAAACATGTTTGTCGATAAAGTCGCCATGATGATGAAATCCGATGACCCGATGTATGCCGGTCACAATGGGTGGATGTATGCCAAATACGCCCGTGCCAGTGAAGATGCCGAGTATATGCAGGTCCGAGGGTCTAACCTTGAAGATGCAGGGAATGGCTGCCACGGTTGCCACGCAAAAGCCGCTAATGACAGTGTATTCGTGCCACTCCAGCCGGCTACGACACCTGAAAGCGGGACAACACCTGAAGGCGGGACAACACCTGAAGGTTAAGGTTAACGGCAATGGTGGAGGCCAGTAGCTTCACCTCATCAACCTACATAACGTTTATAATATGGTTACCGCATTTTGTGGTAGCCAATCCTTTCTTTTTTTAACACATATCGTCTTTCGCATCTTGAAAAAGTAAACGACTCTACTTGAAGCATCAGAACCGTTAACTTGCTCAATTTCGTCCTGAAGAAAAATAACTTTGACTTTTTTCCGTAAATGTTTTATCATTTTAATAACAAGATTGCGGTAGCACGCGGTTGAAGGGTTGTCGCGGCTTCTGTATAATATCGCTTCACTACGCAGACAACCCCCCGAAATAGATTGACAACTCTTTGTCAGCTTCACTTCAAATATAGAGGAAGGAACAACTCATAATGGCTAAATTTCAGATAGCTCTTATTGCTATTTTGATCGCTTGTGTCGCCTTTGTGTCCTGCGAGCGGGTACAAGATGTGATACTTGACGACGTAACGACAGATGAGACAACACCTCCTGCAGATGAGACAACACCCCCTGCAGATGAGACAACACCCCCTGCAGATGAGACAACACCCCCTGCAGATGAGACAACACCCCCTGTAGATGAGACAACACCCCCTGCAGATGAGACAACACCTCCTGCAGATGAGACAACACCTCCTGCAGATGAGACAACACCTCCTGCAGATGAGACAACACCTCCTGCAGATGAGACAACACCCCCTGCAGATGAGACAACACCCCCTGCAGGTGATAACGGTAATGGTAACGGCAACGGTAATGGTGGAAACCAATAGTCTCAGCCCATAATACGTAATAAAAGAAGGGATTGGTCACTACATTCTGTAGTAGCCAGTCCCTTCTTTTTTCTGTCAAAGTCTTAGCCGATGAAAGCACTACTTTGTGCTGGAAGTGAAACCTTTACCGAGTCTCTTGATACCGTTACGCTGTTTCCGTTGAGCAGGTCTTCCGCAGAAGTTTGAAACGATGAAATCGGTATGTTGATTGTTTGCGTACGTCGACTTGTGTTCAGGACGATCAAGACAGGATTATCTCCTAAAGTGCGTATATAGGCATAAGTTCCGTTTTGGACGTTTAGATGAACGACCTCCCGCCTGCCTGAAGTGAGCATCGGAAACCGCTTTCTTAATGTTCCCAACCGTCGAAAATAGGTCAATAAATCCTCATCCTGTTCATCTCCCCATAACATCGGCAGACGTGCTTCCTCAAAGCGTCCAAGTGGATTCCGTTGTGAAACCCCGACTTCAGTGCCGTTGTAAATTACAGGGGGTCCCGCGAGTGTGAATAGGACCAGTGCCGCTAATTTGACCTTCGCCTTATCTTCACTTGCCAAGTAGAGGATACGCGTCATATCGTGGTTGTCCAAGAACGCTGGCAGTGAAAAATCCGACGAAAAGTAAGCCTCGTGTGCTGCTAAAAACGCCTCAAATTCCAGGAGCGTTGAAGTTTCGAGAACGAAAGTTCGCCGTAGTGAATCCACCAGCAGAAAATCGAGACACCCATCAAAGTGCGGAATATAGGACGCAACTGCTTCGGCGTGACCGACCACCTCCCCGAATAGAAAGACATCGGGTTTCACTGCTTTACATGTTTGGCGGAAATCTGCCCAGAACGTCTCTGGTGGACCCGGTGCATAGTCGAGTCGGTAACCGTCAACGCCGTTTTCTAACCAATACCGAGCACACGCTAAGAGATGATCACTCGCCGGTTTGTGTTTGAGGTTCAGTTGCGGCATCCCTTTCACACCGAAGAAACTTGTGTACATGTCGGGCCACCGCTGCCATGTGTACCATGCCCGATATTCGCTATCCTCATCCCGTTGCGCCGCTTGAAAGGTCGGGTGCTTGTTCGACCAGTGGTTCGCGACGAAATCCAAGATAACCCGTATCCCAGACGCACGCGCTTTTTCAATCAATTCTTTCAGTTCCTCGTTGGTGCCGAACCGCGGTTCAACGGTGTAGTAGTCTGTTGCATCGTAGCCGTGATGCGATGGACTTGCGAAAAGTGGTGAGAGATAGATGGCGTTGCATCCGAGCGATTGAATATAGTCGAGTTTCTGAATCACACCGCGCAGGGTGCCGCCGAAAAAACCGGAGAGGCTTGTCGGTCTTTTCCACGACACACCGTCTCCCGGATAGAACCGATCCAAGAAAATGTGGTAGATAACAGCATCGCGTGCCCAAGTTGGTAGGTCGTAATCGTCAACCGAGATAGCGAATTCGGTTGCTTCCGATAACACGCGTGCTTGGTTATCTGCGAAGATCCATCCGTCCGACCCCATAACGCGTCCACCTATCTTGTAGCGCGCGATTGTGCCGTTGGCTTGCGGTGGAATTTGTCCGGACCAGTGGCGAACATATCGCCATTCAAGCACATTCCATACGGATTCTGTTGGCGTAAGTTCAAACGCGGTTTCTTTCCCGTCTATGTTCATCCAACAACGAACCGAATCGTAAGCGATACCGCCAGAGGTCGTCACACAAAGCGTGATCGGTACATTCGGTTGAGGGCGCGATACATCAGCAGACGGTGTTTTCAATCGATGCAGGTGCTTAATACCTGTTAGACTGCCGCGGTATTCAACGAGGCTATTCTCAAAATCTCTTTGTGTGCCAAACATAGTATTCCTCTACCATTTTGTCGTGTGCCTTCAGACAATTAGGGCTCACGCATTTTTCATGAAGTCCTAACAATATACGCTGTTAGCGGGGTTACAAACCCCGCCTGCAAGAGGTTAGCGTAAGTTCTGACAATAATCTGAGAATAAAAAAAGCCGTGTCACGCGCACACGGCTTTTCTGTTTTCTATTATGGATCCGGGCTATTTATCGCCCCAGGCAGCTCCACGTGGTATCCATAAAAATTGTCCGACACTCAGTTTCGTCCGATCAAAGATGTAGTCGTCCTGATTCGCTGCGACCAATCGTTCCCACATCTCAGGATTGTCAAAAATCTCAGGACGTGCGGAGATGCGTTTGAGTGCGGCTTCGCCATTTTCTTCCTGAATGTCTTCTTCCTGGACGCGGTATCTGTCGAGCCTCTCAGGACTGGTTATGCTGAAACTGAAGCTGTGCGGGTTCACAAGCACATTGCCAGCCATGTCCGCGGCACCGGAGACAGTGACGGTATACATACGTCCTGCACGCATCGGCATATCGGATGTGAAGGTCACAGAATCGCCGCTTCCGGCCACTGTACCTGTCAGCGCTGCTTCCATCGGTTCGCTCATCGAATCTTCCGTTTTCGCAACTGCGACACTGATAGAGACGCTATCGCTATTGATTGCTTCACTAAACGAAACAGACACGCTGTTCATGACATTGAGGGAATCTTCGTATTCAGAGATGACTGTACCGTCAGTCGGTTCGTTCATCGTTACAGTTGGCGGCGTTGCATCGGTGTAGGTAAACTGTTGCGAAAGCGTGACGGGGATTTCAGGTTTTCCGTTATTGGTAACAACGACACTGACAGATTGTCCTGCCATACCGCCTGGCGTTACTGCTGTAATTTGGGTCTCACTCGGAACTGCTACACTTTGTGCGTTTTTTCCACCGAACGTCACGGTTACACCGTTTTTCATATCAAATTTTTCGCCGCTAATTTGAACGGTTGTTCCGCCGGTTTCGGGTCCTTGTATGGGACTCATTCCGGTTGGGACCGGTTCTGGGTTACAGCCCGCACAGCCCGCCACCCACGCGCAGACAATCGTGAGGACAGCCAGCACCGCTATGTTTCTGGGTTTTTGCATTAATTCAGTCTCCTTATCGTCAAAAAGTCTCATTCCGTACCGCGGTTTTGGCGCAGCTTGCTGGTTCCTAAAACGTGCTATACTATAAGGCAGTGGCGCAGCTTACTGGTTTCCAAAACGTACTACTACATAGGATCTTGTGGATTAGAAGGAAGCCTCTAAATTAGACCTCCAATTATTATACACATAATTACGCGGAGTTGTCAACACTTTTTTCTTTGACCCGCATTCCACAAATGGTTAACCCCGCCAACTCGTCCGCTTTAATGGGTCTTCAACAGAAACGGACAATTCGGGACCGAAGCCTTCTATTGACAATCGGACTGTATCACCGTCGCCAACTGCAGTGAGTGCTTCGTGATGTGTTCCTGTAGACACAACGTCTCCCGGTTCCAGCGTCAGAACGTTCGTTACCTCGATGAGGAGTTCCGGAATGAAACGTGCCATGGAATTGGTCGAGAAATCGTGCTGCAGACCGTCGTTAATCCAGAGTTGTACCCCGAGCGCGTTCCCGTCAGCCACTTCGTCAGCGGTAACGAGTACCGGTCCCATCGGTGCGAATGTGTGCCAACTTTTTCCTAAGAAGAAGCCACCGGGTAGACCCCGCGCCGATACGTCAATAAATTGCGTGTAACCGAATACGCAGTCTAACGCATTCTCTTCAGAGAGATGCTTCGCTGTTTTACCAATAACGATCGCTAATTCGGGTTCAAAATGGAACACAGTCACATCTGCTTCCGGGAGTTGGACTGTCTCTTTCGTAGAGATAATACCGGTTGGCGACTTCAGAAAGGCGTTGAACTCACCACGGGATGGGCTGTCCGGTTCAATGTAATTCCCTGCAAGGCATACGAGTTGACCCGGACGCGGTAGCGGTGCTTTGAGGTTGACACTGTCCAAAGGATTAGCAGTCCCGTTTTCAGCTGCATCCGTTATCACCGGACGTAGGTTGTCAAAGTCCTCAATCACCCTTTGTATGAGTTCTTGGGGGGTCCGATGTGGAATGCCGCTGAGTGCGTCGCGAATGCTAATGATGCCGTCTCCTGTTATTACACCAAGTTCGTAATCATCAAAGAATGCAAGTTTCATCTAAGGCTTTGCTCCTCTATTAAGACGTTCCGCGAGTGGGTGGTTCCGCTCTGCCAATGGCAGTTGTACCTTTTGCCCACTAAAATGGGAAACGTAGGTTGCGCTTACACACTCAAGCGATGTGAGTGCGTTGCGTCCACCGAGTTCTGGTTGATTACCGTTAAGAATTGCGTCTCGTATATTTTTCGCACTCCATATCGTGTGGCGAGACTGCCACGCTTTTCCTGAGATAAGAAATGCCGATGTGTCAAGTGCTATCCGTTCCCATTCAGGGGTATGCGCTGCAAACGAAACATCAAACGGACAGTACCACATTTCATCTACGCCTGTGTCTGGGTTCGGTTTGATCATGAGTTGTCCCTCTGAACCGAGCAGATGGGGCCCCATCATCCAACCGTGTCTCGGTTCGCGGCAGTAAAGTTCCATAATACCGTAAGCACCTTGCGCGCCGCCGACATGTACGAGCATTGTATCGCCAGCAACGATACCGTTATCGCGCCGGTCGGTTTTGCACAGCTCACTGCTGTGCATAATGTCTGCTTCCGTCACATCGTGCCCTTGATACGTAATATGCGCTTGAATCCAAGAGATACCGTCCAAAAAGAAGTCCATCTCGTCAAAATAGTGTACCCCCATCTCCATCAACTCAAAACCCGCTTCGCGCCCTTTGCCGATTTCGCGTATAGAGCGGAGTTCACCGATTCTGCCAGCAGCAATCAAGGCTTTCGCGTGTCGAAAGAGCGGCGTGAATCGGAATTGATGACTCACCGCCAAGTGGACTCCTGATGCTTGACATGCCGAGAGCATCTGATCTGCGGTCTCTAAATCGACAGCCAACGGCTTTTCACACAGGACATGGATACCGGCTTTTGCGGCGGAAATCGTAATTGGCGCATGTAACGGCGCATGTGTACACACACTTACGAGATCCAACGACTCGCTGGCGAACATCTCGGCGTAATCCGTATACCGCTTCGAGACGTTGTATTCGTCTGCGCGGTTGTTGAGCGCATCCAGATTGATGTCGCACATGGCGACGAGGTCGATGCCTTCAAGATTCGCGTGCGCGGCGGCATGGCTCCGACTAATCCCACCGCAACCGACGATCCCTGCTCGTAAAGCCATAAACGTCTCCCAAATCCAATTTTGAAAGGTATCGTTACGGGTTCATCTCTAACAGTGCCTGCCATTGGGTCTCATCCACAAGGACACCCTTTTCAAGACTCTCCTGCCGTGTCCGTAGCATACCTTCTCCCGGATACCGGACCTTTTCATTTTCGTCTAATGGGGTGGCTGTATGGAAATCGTTGACAATCGCTGCGACTGTCTCATTCAGCACCGCTTGCCCCATCAATCCTGTGACATTGATAGCGATATAGACCTGCGAAACGGCGTATTCGGATCCCTGCTTTCCGATTTCGTGTGTCGCCTGTCCACCTGAGATAACAGATGCCATTGTGTCGAGTACAAGTGCCAGACCTGAACCTTTCCAATAGCCGATGGGGAGTGCCCTTTTGGAATCCAGGATCTCACCCGGATCAACGGTTAGCTCGCCTTCGGTGTCGTACCCACCGGGTAGCGGTAATTCTTTCCCTTGTAGTTTCAGGACTTCCAATTTTCCGTTTGAATACTGGCTCATCGCCATATCGAGTAAGATGTGTCCGTCCTCGCGTGGCACAGCGATCGCCATCGGGTTGTTTCCGATAATTTTTTCGGCCGAACCCCACGGCGGCATCAGTCGTGTTGTGTTCGTCCAGCAGATGCCGATATATCCGACTTCCGCTGCCTGTAGTGCGTAAGCACCGCCGCGCATCCAGTGGTTTGTATTTGAAAGTCCGACGCACCCGATACCGTGTATTTCGGCGAGTTCCGTTGCCCGCTGCATACAGAGATGCGCGTTGACGAGTCCGACACCCATCTTACCGTCCCACCGCTCTAATGCTCCGAAACCCTCGGTTTTTTCCGGTCGCGCTCGGAAATCAATCTGCTTACTTTCCAATCCCGCGACAAACCCAGGGAAACGATTGAGTCCGTGTGAGTAAACACCATCGCATTGATTTTCAGCAAACAAGCGTGCACATAACACCGCTCGCTCGTCGGTAAAACCTACTGAAGCGAGCACACGATAAAATTCGTCCTTTAAAGTTTGAAAAGGTATACGTTTCATACATTCACTACCACATTTCGACCCATTGTGAGAAAGTTGTCACAGGTTGCGTTTCGCTACGGATGACCCATTTGAAATCCGGGTCCTTCCAGTAAATTGTGCCTGGGTGATCACCATCACGGAGGTATCGGATGTCAATCGCCCAACGGACGATCTCACTTGTGGTGTGCTGTAGCGACCGATGGAATGTGAGGTTGTGGAACACTAAGGCATCCCCTAACGCCATTGGGCATGTCACGATACGGTCATCCTCAATAAGTTCGTCCATCACCTCAAGAAACTTGCCTTCCCTTTCCTCTGTCCGATGGTCAACCACACCTAACCGATGTGAGCCTGCAACCACTTGTAAACAACCGTTGGTTTCATCTACCGGGACCAGGGGTATCCATGCGGTCGGGATGAGCGAAGTTTCACTGACTGTGCCGAAATAGCCGCTGTCTTGGTGCCACGGGACGACGGTCAACTGCTGACCGGGGAGTTTCGGACGGGCATTGAAGACGGGGTGTCCGATGACATCTGTGCCTGTGAGTTGACCGATTGCGTCTACGAGGCGGGGTGCGTGGTGGATATCGAAAACTTCAGGTGTCGCCACTTGGTTCCGCCAAGAACGACCGAAGCGGTTGGCATGTTCACCAGCGACTTGCGCGAACCGCGTTTCAAATGGGAGTTCCACCCCTTCATCTTCAATGATTCCGTCTTTTTTCAACTCGCGAATTATGCTATCTACGACGTGGGCGAAACTGTTCCGCACACCGTTGATGGCAGATTCCGGGATAACACCTTTTAGGAGTAAGTATCCGTCATTTTCCCACTGGTGCATCTGTTCAGGCGATAATGGAACTATCTGTTTTTCATTGGCACTCATCTGTTAATTACTCCGTGCTTGCAAACGCTCGAGTTCCGATCGGAGTCGTGCGGCTTCTGCTTCGGCGTTCTCTGCGCGTGTTTCGGCGTTCTCTGCGCGTGTTTCGGCGTTCTCTGCGCGTGTTTCGGCGTTCTCTGCGCGTGTTTCGGCGTTCTCTGCGCGTGCTGATGCCAATTCCGCTTGCGCTAATGCTGACTCGGCAGGT